>NZ_AYMF01000006.1:0-606442 GCF_000633435.1 Achromobacter sp. DH1f
GCTGACTACCGGCAAGCCGGTCATTGGGCCGGACGGTGCGCTGGGCTTTGATATCGCCAGTGGGCACTTGGCCATCGAAGGCGCGGGTCTGTACGGCGCCAACCTGAGCCAACTGGATCTGCTGGCGCGCACGCTGGAACTGAACGCCCAGGTCTGGGCGGACCGCCTGAACGTGGTGGCCGGGCCGGCCCGCGTCGGGTATGACGGTGTCGACGTCTCGGCCCTGTCCGGCGTGGGTGGCACCACGGGTGTCTCGATCGATGTGGCGGCCTTGGGCGGTATGTACGCCAACAGCATCCGGCTGATCGGCACCGAAGCGGGCGTCGGCGTGAACATCGGCGGCAACCTGACTGCGCTGACCGGCACGCTGACCGTCAGCGCCAATGGCGACGTCAAGATTCTGCCGTCTGGCCGCATGCAGGCCGCCACTGACCTGTCGGTGCAAAGCGGACGCGACATCGTCAACGACGGTACCGTCACGGCGGGCGGCGCGTTGGCGCTCAACGCGCCCGGCTCGGTCACCAACACCGGCGCCGTGTCCTCGGCGGGCAACGCCACTGTCGTGGCACGGCAACTGGATAACCGCGGTGCCTTTACCGCAGGCCTGCAGGCCGATGGTTCCATCAGCCCCTTGGGCGCGCTGAGCGTACAGGTCAATAACCTGCAGAATGCCGGCACATTGATGGCCGGCGGCAACGCGACGGTCACGGCCGATGCGCTGGGTCTGTCGGGCGGAAAATTCGTCGCGGGCGGTGCACTGACGTTGGATGCCAACGGTGCAATCACCAACCGCGCCGGTTCGGTGTACGGCGGCTCGGTGCTGCTGCGTGCTTCCAGCCTGGACAACACCGGCGGCAAGCTCACCAGTGGCGGAGCCTTGACGGTCAATGTCGCAGGCGCGGTCGACAACTCTGCCGGCACCCTGGCGGGCACCGGCTCGGTTGCCATCACCGGTCAATCCATCATCAACGCCGCAGGCGGCGTCGTCTCGGGCGACAGCGTCGCGCTGCGCGGACCCGCCGGCATCAACAACCAGGGCGGTTCCGTCCAAGCCAACGGCGCGCTGCGCGTGGAAACGGCCGGCGCCTTGAGCAATCAGGGCGGCAAGCTCTTTGGCGGCACGGCCGATATCCAGGCGGCCAGCCTGGACAACCGCAATGGCGTGGCGCAGGCGGACGGCAAGCTTACGGTCACCAATACAGGCGCCTTGCAGAACCAGGGCGGTGGCCTGTACGGCGGTTCGGTCGACGTCAATGCCGCAAGCCTGTCCAACACAGCCGGAAAAGTCGTCAGCGGCGGGGCGCTGGACCTGAACGCCAGTGGCAATCTGGACAACACCGGCGGCACCGTCGCCGCACAAGGCCAGGCCACGCTGAACGCGCAAACCCTGTCCAACACCCGCGGCCTCATTGCCACAGGCAACCTGACACTCAATACCCAAGGCCTGCTCGACAACCGCGCCGGCCTGATCCAGGCCGACAACCTCGTGGCCCTGAAGGCCGGCAGCCTGAACAACCGCGACACGCTCGCCAATGGTCTGGCGGGTGCGGGGGCAGCAATGTCGGCCAACGTGGAATCGTGGGCCCAGGCAGGAACGCCGACCCCATCAGGGACTTCTGCCAAAGCCGCCGCTATGCCCACGTCGACGAACGCCTTGGGCGTGATGGGCAAGCAGGTCACGGTCAATGCAAGCGCCATCGACAACCAATCCGGCCGCATCGGTGCGGGCCAGGACTTGGGCGTTGCCACCGGCACACTCGACAACACGTCAGGCAACGTCTCGTCCGACGCCAACGCCAAGCTCGCGGTCAACCGTCTGACCAACGGCAGCGGCGCGATGACGGCCGGCAATTCCCTGGAACTGACCACCGACAACCTGGACAACGACGGCAAGCTCCACGCGGGCCAAGACCTGACGATCACCGCCAACACGCTGACCAACCGCGCCACCGGCGAACTGATCGCCCTGCGCAACAACACCCTGGTCATCAGCGGCCAGCTGACCAATGCCGGCCTCATCGACGGCGGCTACACCCGCATCACCGCTGGCAGCCTGACCAACACCGGCCGCATTTACGGCGACCGCATCGGCATCCAGACGCCGACGCTCATCAACGACCCCAACGCCGTCATCGCCTCGCGTGGCGACCTGGACCTGGGCGTCGGCACGCTCACCAACCGTGAACACGCCTTGATCTATGCCGGCGCAGACCTGCGCATCGGCGGCGCCCTGGATGCCACGGGCAAGGCGATCGGGCAGGCGCAATCGCTGTCCAACGAATCGGCCACCATCGAAGCCGAACGCAACGCCGACATCGCGGCGGCCAGCATCCAGAATCTGAACCCGCACTACGTCAGCAGCAAGGTCGACTCTCCAGTCACCAAAAAGCTGTACTACCGCCTGGAAAACGCCACCGAACTGATGGACGGCGACAAGCTATGGCTGTGCGACGCCGTCACCACCGCGTGCGGCAAGGACCCGGAAGTCTTCCTGGAAGACGATTCCGAGCGCCGTCTGTTGCTGCCGTCGGATCAGTATCCCGAGGCGCGCTACGGCCCGCCCTTTGACTACGTGCAAGACGTGCGAGGCAGGGAAGGCAGGGATGCGCCCATTCCGCCTGCCTACTTGCCCGATCCGTATGTGTGCGGGCCCGGTGGCGAAGATTGCGGCTACCAGCCGGGTGGCCCTCGCTACAAGGCCGGCGACGGCGTCTGGCGCGTTTTCGGCGTGGCCGATCCCGTCCAGGTGCCGCCCCTGGTCGAGGTCAAGTGCAACATCAACCAGACCTGCCAGTTCTCTACGCCTGAACGCGATCAGGCCCTGGCCACCAACGAAGCGCGCCATCGGGAACTGGAAGGCAAGATCTACGCCTTCAACGCCGATTTCAATCGCCGGCTGGTCAAGAACTTCTTCTACTACAAGGTCGACGAAGTCGTCTCGGAAAGCCGCACGGTATCCACGGACCCGGCCCGGATCATTGCCGGCGGCAACGCCCGTTTCACGGGCGCCGTCATCAACGACAAGAGCCGCATCATCGCCGGCGCCACGCTGTCGGTAGACGGCCCGTCAGTCAACAACATCGGGGCCGAAGGCGAACGCCGCATTGCACGCAAAGGCATCGAGGTACGCACCATCGTCAAAGGCGGCGGCCGCAAGGAAAGCCGAACTCCCTACGAAGACGTCGTGGCCGCCGAACGCTTCGAGCTGGCCGTGGCCAGCGCCACCGGCAACACCGCGCCACCGGCCACCGGCAACGCAAGGCCTGACGCCAGCGGCATCACCAACCCCTTGGCGCCGGCCCAGCTGATCGAATTTGCCACGCCCGGCAAGTTCGTCATCCGCGTGCCCACGCTGCCGCCCGTCCTGCCGACCAGCGCGCTGTACCGCGTGATGTCGGCCCCGGACGCACCCACCCTGATCGCCACCGACCGCCAGTTCCTGGGCTCGCGCACCATCACGTCCAGCGACACCCTGCTGCGCCAGCTCAACCAGAACAGCAGCTACCTCCTCAAGCGCCTGGGTGACGGCTTCTATGAGCAAAAGCTGGTGGCCGAGCAGATCATGCTGGCCAGCGGCCAGCGCTTCGTAGGCGACTACACCGATAACGAAACCCAGTACAAGGCGCTGCTTGCTGCGGGCGCCGAATTTGCCGGCAACTTCGGCCTGACCATCGGCACCGCCTTGACGCAAGACCAGATGCGCCACCTGACTGGCGACATCGTCTGGCTGGTCGAGCAGACCGTCACGCTGCCCGATGGCACGCAACAGAAGGTGCTGGCCCCGCAGGTCTACCTGGCCGTCAAACCGGGCGACCTGCGCGGCGACGGCACGCTCATCGCGGGCCGTGCAACGCAGATCAACACCACGGGCGACCTCAACAACAGCGGCACCGTGGGCGCGCGCAACGCGCTGGTCGTCAACGCGCAGAACGTGCGCAACAGCGTCGGCGCGATCCAGGCCAAGACCGTCAACCTGACGGCCCGCAACGACATCGACAACCTGGCCGGGCTGCTCAAGGGCGAATCGGTCGCGCTGAACGCCACGCGTGACATCAACCTGATATCCAGCACCCAGACCAACGCCAGCGGCGGGGTGAGCAGTACGCGTATCGATGGCGTGGCGCGGATTGATGCGGGAACCTTGAACGCCCAGGCGGGCCGGGACTTCAACGCGCAGGCCGCGGCTATCAGCGCGACGGGCGATGCCGACATCCTGGCTGGCCGTGACGTCAACCTGACAACGTCTGAAGAGCGTTACGCAGAGTCCTACCAATATGGCAAGAAAAACGCGGCGCAGATGCGAACGTCGCAAGAGGCCGGCACCGCCATCAACGCAGGCGGCAATCTGGCGTTGACCGCCGGCCGCGACGTGTCCATGCGCGCTTCGCAACTGGTCTCGGACAAGCAACTGGCCATCATGGCCGAGCGTGACGTCAACCTGTCGGCGGGCCAGGCCTCCAGCGCCACCTATAACGAAACCTACATCAAGCAAAAGGGTTTCCTATCCAGCCGGTCCACGCACACCAAGGACAGCAGTGCGTCCACCACCGCCCAAGGCACCCAGCTGTCCGGTGAAAGCGTGCTGGTCGGCGGTGGGCGCGACATCCGCATGACGGGTGTGCAGGTCGTGGCTTCCAAAGACATCGTGCTGGACGCCGAACGCGATCTGACCGTGCAAGCGGGGGTGAACACCTACGCCGAAGACCACTACCGCCGCGAGAAGAAAAGCGGCTTCTCCGTGGGCGGCATGGGCATCTCCTATGGGCGCAGCGACAGCAAGTCCAACCAGCGCGTGGACGGCGCCACGCAAAGCGACGCGCGCAGCCTGCTCGGCACGATCGGCGGCAACGTCATCCTGACCGCGGGCCGCAATGCCAGCATCGTGGGCAGCGACATCGTCGCCGGCAAGGTGGCGGGCGATGTGACCGGCAGGACCGGCAACATCGACATTCAAGCGCAGAACGTCGCTATCCTGGCCGGCCGCGATACGGAGACAACGCACAGCGACTACGCCAATAAGCAAAGCAGTTTTGGCGTGAAGCTGGTCGGCACGCCGGTAGACACCTTCAAAAACCTGTCCAACGCCGGTTCGGCAAAGGCCAAGGTCCAGGAACTGGCCCACAGCGGCGTCACCACGCCGGGCGTGACGCTTAATTTCAGCAGCAGCAAGAGCAGCGGTTCGCGAGATACGTTCAGCCAGGTCAGCAGCGGCTCGGACCTGAGCGCAGCCGGCGACATTCTCATCCGCGCCACGGGCAGCGGCGCCAGGGACGCCGCCGGGCGCGCGGTCGACGGCGATATTGCCCTGGTCGGCTCCAATTTGCGCGCCCAAGGCGGCGTGGTGCTCGATGCGAAACGCGACATCACGGTGGCAGGTGCGCAGAACCAATACCGCGAAGTCAGCCAGAACGACAGCAAAAGCACCAGCATCTCGGTCGGCAGCATGAGCCTGGGCGACATGGGCCGCGCCATCGACGGCGGCCCCAACGCCAGCGGCGTCAAGACGTTCCCCTTCGGCGCCCAGACCTCCACCACCCGCGAAACGGCCACGGGCACCTGGCAGACGGCATCGCTGATTACCGGCAACACCGTCTACATGAACAGCCGCGATGGCGACATCCGCATTGCCGGATCGGCCATCGACGCCGTCAAGAACGTGGGGCTTGCTGCCAATAGGGGGTCGATTGTCATCGACACCGGCACGGCGACGCGCGACCACACCAGCAGCCACCGCAGCAAAAGCGTCGGGGACCTGAGCGACGAAGTCGGCGGCGCAACCACCGGCATTCGCAAGTCCAGCGGCACGCTGGCCGAGAACAGCAAAACGACCAGCGGTGCAGGCAGCACCATCGTCAGCCGTCAGGGCGATGTGTCGATGGTCGCCAAGCAAGACCTGCTGATTCGCGGCAGCGACATTCGCGCCAACCGCGATGTGCTCTTGGGCGGTCAGACCGTCACCATCGACGGCAGCTTCGATACGTCTGCGTATCGCGATTTCCAGAAGACCAGCCAGATCGCGGTCACGACCAGCGTCAACAGTCCGGTCATCAAGGCGGTGGAAACCATCGACCGCATGCGCCATGCCGCCCAAGACACCAACAACGGCAGAATCCAGGCAGTGGCCGCCGTGGCCGCGGGCTTGGCGGCCAAGAACCTCTACGACGCGGTGGCCAAAAATCCCGCGCAGATGGGAGGCATCAGCGTCAATGTGGACGTCGGCGCCAGTAGTTCCAGCCAGGCCCGCACCGGCGAAAGCCGCACCGCCAGCGGATCAGCCGTCACCGCCAACCGCGACCTGATCATCATTGCGGCCGGCAAGGGCGCCCAGTCCAACATCACGGTCTCCGGCTCGAACCTGACTGCGGGCCGCAACGTATTGCTGAACGCCCAGGGCGACATCCTGCTCACCGCCCAGCAAAACACGTCCGGCCAGAAGAGCGACGGCACCAGCCGCAACGCCAGCATCGGCGTGGGTTTGGCGGTGGGCGGCAGCCAGAATGGCTTTGCCATCAACGTCGGGGCAGGGGGCAGCACCAGCAAGGGAAACGGCCAGGACAGCAGCTGGACCAACACGCACGTGGTGGCCGGCAACCGGCTCACGATCAACTCGGGCGGCGACGCCGTGCTGCGCGGCGCCCAGGCCCGCGCGGCGCAGATCGTGGCGACGGTCGGCGGCAACCTCGTCATCGAGAGCCTGCAAGACATCAGCAACTATGCGGCGCGCGACCGCAGCGGCGGCGTGCAGGTCAGCCTGTGCATACCGCCGATCTGCTACGGCGCCAGCAGCGTCAGCGGCAACTACGGCCAGACCAAGATCAACAGCCAATACGCCAGCGTCACCGAGCAGACCGGCATGTGGGCCGGCGATGGCGGCTTCCAGCTGAACGTGGGCAAGAACACGGGCTTGATCGGCGGCGTCATCGCCAGCAGCGACAAGGCGGTGGCGGACGGCAAGAACGTGCTGATCACCGGCACCCTGACCAGCCGCGACATTGAAAACCGCGCCAGCTATGAAGGGCAGTCGATACAGCTTGGGGGAGGTTTCAACTTCGGCGGCGGCGCAGCTGGCGGCAAGGGCGGTGGCAAAGAAGGCGTTAAAGGCGCTGGCAACAGTAATCAAGGCGGCACGACCCCAAGCGCGATCGGCACCGACAACCAGGGCAACGTCGCCGGCGGCAGCAAGGCCACGCCGGGTTCCACGCTGCCCAGCTTCGAGGGCATCAGTGCCAACGTGCCCATTGCGATGGGGGCCAATGGTGAGGCCAGCTCCACCACAAAGAGCGCCATCAGCGGCGGCACCATCGTCATTCGGGATGAGGCGGGGCAGCAAGCGTTGACGGGGCAGACCGCGGCGGAAGCGATTGCTGCGTTGAACCGGGATACCAAAGGCACGCTCAACGCGCTGGATCGGATCTTTGACGAGAAGGAGATCCGGGCGGGGTTCGAGGTGACCAAGACCTTGGCGCAGGAGACGGGGACGTTCCTGGCGAATCGAGCGGCGCAGGCAAAGGCGCTGAAACAGGCCTTGGACAACGAACCGGAGGGTATCCGAAAGGAGCAGCTACGCGCTCAGTACGAAGAGGCCAAGCTTTGGGCTCCAGGCGGTGCCTACCGGCAAGTGCTGACAGCCGTGACCTTGGCAACCAGCGGAAACGTGACCGGCGGCGCAGGCGAGTTCGTGCAAGCGGCGGCCGTGAACTATCTGCAAGGTCTGGGTGCGGCCAAGATCAAGGAGATCGCCCCGCTGCTGGGCGGCGAAGGCTCGGCCGGACACATCGCCCTGCACGCGCTGCTGGGATGCGCGGGCGCCGCATCCAAAAGCACAGGTTGCGGTGGCGGTGCCGCAGGCGCCTCGGCAGGCATCGTCGTCAGCCAGCTCATGGATCAAGCATTTGGCAAACCCGCCAGCAAGCTCGATCCCATCGAGCGGGAAGCCCGTATCAATCTGGTGACCAACCTGCTGGCCGGAATGACTGCGGTGCTGGACCCCAAGGCGGTAGCGGCGGTCAATGATGCGGCGCGGCTGGAGTTGGAGAACAACCAACTCGCCCTGCCGGGGGCCGGGATGGCTGCGTCTGGAGGTGCGATTGCAGGAGCGGGCGGACGAGGAACGCGGCCCGGGAATAGTGGGTCGCGGTTGCCGGGTTCGGGTACGGGATACGAATTGAGTCCCATCGAGAACATAGCTTTGCAGCTGACTCGGGCTTGGAGCGCGCTATTCGGGGTGGACAGCGGACCAGAAGAGGCTACAGGGCCACTGGTGACGCCGGCCGTGCCGCCTGGGGGCAACACGAGTGTGCCGGGATACCCGGGAGATTCGCAGTATCCGGGGCGGACGCCTGGGTATGAGATTGATCAGGGGGACTTGGGGACGCCGGGGCTGCAGGCGGATACGAATAATTATCAAGGCGGAAGTGTTACGCCTTTGCCGGTGCCGCAAGGGCCGGTGGTGATATTCAATAAAAAAAATGACGAACCCTCCGTCACTCGAGGAGCGGAGGTAACTGCAGGTCTCATTGAAAGTGTCTTGCGGGATGACCAAGTGCAGACGCTTCAGTCCGGCGTGTCTCTACCAGTGATTCAGCGGTACGTAGATAAGCTATTGGCTGGAGAAAGGGCTCCAGCGATTAAGATGGACGGAAACGTCATAGTTGAGGGAAATCATCGATATATTGCAGCAAAAATTTTAGGTATGAGCGTTGATGTAGAACCCGGTGTGATGGCTTCAAGTCAAAGAAATAAGATATCAACGGTCTCGGGGATTGGCGTGGATACAGTTGATTGGAGGAAAGAATGATTATTTTGAATTTTGGAACGGGGGATGTCCTTGAAATTGATCGCGAGAGTCTCATTGGAATAGATATGCGAAATGCTTCTCTGCATCGAGCGATCTTTGAGAGTGAAAATTTAACTGAAGCGGATTTTCGAGGGGCTGATTTGAGAAGTGCTATCTTTTACTCGACGAAAATGAATAGAGCAAAGTTGGACGGGGCCGCTCTAATGAATGCGGATTTTCGTCGGGCGGATTTGGCTTGCTCTAGTTTTTCCCGAGCAATGGCGGCATATGCTGATTTTTCTGAATCAAATTTGACGGATGTATGTTTTTCTGGCGCAGACGTTTATTGTGCGGACTTTAGAAATTCCAACCTTTCTGATGCTGATTTTCTGGTCGGTCGAATGGATGGTGTCAGGTTGGATGGGGCTATCTATAATCATAAAACTGTTTGGCCGCATGGGTTTGATCCTGTCTCCAAAGGGGCACTTATCTATAAAAGATAAGATGTCTAAAACTAAGATACCGTCTTGCCGGTCAAGCGTTTAGCGAATAAGGTGTCAGACTAAAAAACGTAGTCTGACACCTTATTTTATTGGGAGCAACTTCTGTTGAGGTAAATTCTGGGTATCTCGCCAACCCTAAACTTGACGCACTTCTACAGAAATTCGCTCAAAGCGGAAGGCCCCTTTATGGGGGTATCGTTAAATCTAATGTCGGGACGTCCGGTGATTACATCATTACGTTTCCAGTGAAAAAATAATGAAAAAGACAGAATGGTACAAAAATAGAATTCTCTGGCGAGCGGGGAAACTTCACCTGGAGGACTACGCATGGTCGAATTTCGTGCTGTCAAAGAAACAATGCGCGAAGGAAATTCTCGAGGCTACGGCAGGGCATGGTGCTCCGTTATATGTTTTTTTTCTGAACGATTACGTTTGGACGGTGCTTACTGATCAATATTTGGTTGGTCGACTTGATGAAGTATTGTCTTCGGTGAGTCTCGATGAACTCGGGGAGGTGGTGACAGTAAACAATAAAATCCTGCCTCCGAATGAATTAAAAATCCATGCGAATATCATTCGTGCGGGTAGGGATAAAAGTGAATTCTGGACGCCAGCCGGGAATGCTCATTTTTCTCTAAGAAATATTCTTGGAATGTTTCCATTGACTGTTCCTTAAAAGAAGTGAGCGTGTTTTTAGTACACCGAAGCACAGATGAGCGAGCTTTCTAAATGAAAATAAGGGATCAGACTACGTTTTTGGCCTGATTTGAAATAGGTTTTCCGGGAAATTCGTGGGGGGATCTCAGAGTCTGACTCCTTGCTTTTCACCGCAAACTGGGATGGAAATGATGCAAGAAAGAATGCTGAATAGCGAACAGGCATATCGTGCAATGTTCTATTTTCTAGAGAGAGAATATGAAAGAACAGGAGCAGACGAAATCGGTGGTTTACTTAGTTCTCTTTCTTGGGAGATAACCCAAGGTAATGGGCCTGCAGATCCCCGGGGCCTGGGAGGATTGGCAATGGGCAGTACAGAAGGCGCTGTTGATCAATGACAATGCTTCTCCAAGATGAAAAGATGTGTGGGCCTCTTCGTAGCATCTTGGTGTAATCGGGCGATATGATGAATGTGTCAAAAAATCGATTTTTTAAAAAATGAAAGTACTGGCCCTGAAGTACCTTGGGTTTGGTAACGAGTCCTTGAATTCATTTGTTCCTGATCATCCAAAGAACTTTTGTTTGTGGTTGGACCTTTCAATAGGATTTCCGGATGAGGACGGCGGGGATTTTTTTCAGGTGGGCATTTGCACTCCAACCTGGCTTGCTCATCAAGTATCTATTCGGCAGGTTGTGGTTCCACGAAATCTGTTGATTGTCGAAGAGTTCTGTTTTGATGTGGTCAAGAAAAAAATTGAGGAAATCATAATGCAGTCTGCTCGAGATAGTGGCGCCGAGAGTATGGCAGCGCTCAGTAGGTACTTCTCGTGGGAATTTGATATATAAGTAAAAAATAAGGCGCCGTCTTGCCCGTGCAAAAAAACAGGGTGTCAGACAGAGCTAGCCAAAAATAATGTGGCAGACTCTCTTAAACTTCCAAAAATCCTTCCTGTCGGGAAGACTGACAGCTTCAGTTTTTTCTGAAGCGTATATCGAGCTGTGGCGAATCGAGAGGGATAACGATCTGCTTTTCCACGACGCACCTGCGTTGAGCGAATGTTTATCCAGCATTTTCTGTGCCGCAGATATGTACTACCCAGCGGAATTGCGGGAAGAACATGAGTTTGATGAAGACAGGCTTCGCGCCGAAGTCGCAAGAGGGGTGCAGAAGGTGTGTGGCCTAGAATAGGGGCCACTCCGTCGCACCCCCGGCATGTCGCCGGCCGACGACCCCGATTCCGCCAGGAGCCCACCGTATGACCGCCATTCCCGCTGCCCCGACCGCCGGCGCAGCGCTGCCCGCCGTGACCGCGCGGGTGGACGTCATTTCCATTCAATCCCAGGTCGTGTACGGCTACGTCGGCAACAACGCCGCCATGCCGGTGTTTCGCCGGGCGGGGCTGCGAGCCATTGCCGTGCCCACGGTCATTCTCAGCAACACGCCGCACTATCCCACCCTGCACGGCGGCGCCGTGCCGCTGGACTGGTTTCAGGGCCTGCTCAAGGGGCTGGACGAGCGCGGCGTCACGCAGGTGGCGCGCGCCGTGGTCTGCGGTTACCTGGGCCAGCCGGGCCAGGCCGATCTGTTGGCCGAGTGGTTGCCGGCGCTGCGGGCGGCCCGGCCTGATCTGCGGGTGCATATCGATCCGGTCATGGGTGACCGCAATGATGGCCTGTACGTGGATTCCGGCCTGGTGGCGCAGTACCGCAAGAAGCTGGTGCCGCACGCCGACGGCATGACGCCCAACCATTTCGAGCTGGAACAGATGGTGGGCCGGCCGCTGTCTTCTATTGATGAGGTGGCGGCGGCCGCGCGCGAATTGATCGCCGAGGGTCCGCAATGGATTGTCGTGACCAGCGCCGCGCCGATGGCGGCCGCACCCGGCAGCTTGCAATTGGCCGTGGTGACTGACGCCGACTGCATCGTACTGACCCACCCCGAGATCGCTATCCCGCCGTCGGTGCACGGCACGGGCGATGTCTTCATGGCCGCCATCACCGCCCGGTTGCTGGCCGGCGACGCGCTGCAAGAGGCGGCACGGGCGGCCACCGCGGTGGTGACCGACGCGCTGACGCGTACCCGCGAACTGGGCTGGGAAGAGCTGGCGATCGAAGGCTGACGCCCGCGGTCCTTGCGGGCTGGGAACGCCAGCAGTCCTTGCCGCCCGGGGACGCCACCCGCACTTGCGGACCCGGGGCCGCGCCATGCGGGCCCGTCCTGCTCAATACGTCTTGTATGGCAGGAACTTGCCGCTCATCACGATCTGCACCCGGTCGCCCTTGGGGTCGGCTTCGCGTGTCAGGTCCATCTTGAAGTCGATGGCGCTCATGATGCCGTCGCCGAACTCTTCATTGATCAGCGCCTTGAAGGTGGTGCCGTAGACGTTGATCAGCTCGTAGAAGCGGTAGATCAGCGGGTCGGTCGGCACGGTGGTGGGCAGGGACCCTTTGTAGGGCACCACCTGCAGCTGCACCACGGCATCGGCCGGCAGGTCCAGCACGCGGGCCGCGGCCAGGGCCTGTTCTTCGGTCAGCGTCATCTGGCCCAGCAGCGCGGCCGTGGTCCATTCCTTGCTCTGGCCGACGGCCTCGGCAATGGCGGCCCAGGACAGCTTTTTTTCCAGGCGGCGGGTAACGACCAGTTCGGTGACTTCGGCGCGGGACATCATGGGGGTTCACTCCTTGTGGGAAGCCTTGTCGACCAGGAAGTCGACGAGATGGTTGCGAATTTCGTAGTAGCGCGGCTCGTGGTGCAGGCTCGCGCGGGTCCGGCCGCGCGGCAGGTCCACGTCGACGGATTCGGCGATGCGGGCATACGGCCCCGCGCTCATCAGCAGGATGCGGTCGGACAGCAAAATGGCTTCGTCCACGTCGTGCGTGATCATGAAGACGGTCTGGCGGGTTTCCTGGACGATGGCGCGCAGTTCGTCCTGGATGGTGCCGCGGGTCAGGGCGTCCAGCGCGCCGAAGGGCTCGTCCAGCAGCAGCATCCGCGGCTGGATGGCAAAGGCCCGGGCGATGCCCACGCGCTGCTTCATGCCGCCCGACAGTTCGCACGGTTTCTTGTCGGCGGCATGCGCCAGGCCCACCATGGCCAGGTAGCGCAGGCTGTGCTCGCGCACCTGCTCGCGACGATAGGCCGGCCAGCGCGAACGCACGCCGAATTCCACGTTCTGCAACGCGGTCAGCCACGGCAGGAGGGCGTGCGCCTGGAACACGACGCCGCGCGCCAGCGACGGCCCGGCGATCTCGCGGCCGTCCATGATGACCACGCCTTCACTGGCCTCGTCGATGCCCGCCAGGATGTTCAGGATGGTGGTCTTGCCGCAGCCGGAATGGCCGATTACGCAGACGAACTGGCCTTGTTCGATGCCGAAGTCGATGTGCTCGAACACCGGCGCGGCGGGCTGGCCGTGGCGTCCCGGGTAGCGCTTGGCCAGCGCCTGGACTTGCAGGAAAGGGGCGCTCATGCTCATTCCCGGTAGCTGACCAGCCGCGCGGCGCGCGCCAGCAGGGTGTCCAGCAGCATGCCGATCAGCCCGATGAACAGGATGGCGCAGATGATGTTGGCAATCGACAGGTTGTTCCATTCATTCCACACGAAGTAGCCGATGCCGGTGCCGCCGATCAGCATCTCGGCGGCCACGATGACCAGCCAGGCGATGCCGACCGAAATGCGCATGCCCGTCATGATGGTCGGCGCGGCCGCGGGCAGGATCACTTGCAGGGCGGTGCGCAGCCGCGTCACTTCCAGCGTGCGCGCCACGTTCAGCCAGTCCTGCCGCACCGCGCCCACGCCGAAGGCGGTGTTGACCAGCATGGGCCAGAGCGAGCAGATGAAGATCACGAAGATGGCCGACGTGTCGGCGTCCTTGATGGTGTAGAGCGCCAGCGGCATCCAGGCCAGCGGCGAGATCGGCTTGAGCACCTGGATGAACGGGTCGAACGCGCGGTACACGGTCCTGGACATGCCGATCAGGAATCCCAGCGGGATCGCCACCAGCGCCGCCAGGCCAAAGCCCGTCAGCACCCGCGCTACCGAATACGCCAACTGCACGCCGATGCCCTTGTCGTTCGGGCCCCGGTCGTAGAACGGGTCCTGCAGGTGTTGCCACAGCTTGGCGCCGACCTCGGCCGGGCCGGGAAAGGGCGTTTTCGACCCGCTGGCCGCGGCGTTGCCGACCAGGGCGGCGTAGGCCGGGTCCACCGTCGCCGCGCCCGCCGCGGGGCGGGTGGCGGCGTGCCACAGCAGCAGGAACGCCAGGAACAGCACGACGGACAGGAACGTCGCCCGCCAGGGTTGCACGGCCCGCATCAGGTTCTCCGGATCTTGAAGCCGGCCAGGTAGGCCTCGGGCTGGCTGGGGTCGAAGGGCTTGCCCATCACGCTGAACGCCTTGTCGGTTTGCGCGGGCGGGGTCAGCCCGGCCTCGCGCATCAGGCGCACCGCGTCGGTGGCCAGGAACACCTCGCTGGCGACCTTCTGGTAGTCGATATCGCCCTTGATCTGGCCCCAGCGCTTCATCTGCGTCAGGATCCAGACGGCGAACGAACCCCAGGGCATCGGGTCGAAATCGATGCGGGCCGGGTCCGTCAGCACTTTGCCCAGGCCGTCGGCGTAGGTGCCCGTCAGCACCTGTTCGACCACGGTGACGGGCTGGTTCAGATAGTTGGGCGCGGCGATGGCGGTGGCGATTTCCTTGCGGTTCGCCGGGTTGCGGGCGTAGGCGGTGGCCTCGATGATGGCCTTGAGCAGCGCCTGGTAGGTGTTGGGCTGGGTGGTCACGAATTCCCGGCTGGCCGAAAACGCGCAGCACGGATGGCCGTCCCAGATCGCCTTGGACAGCGTGTGGATGAAGCCCACGCCGTCGTACACCGCGCGCTGGTTGACCGGGTCCGGCGCCAGGAAGCCGTCGATATTGTCGGCCCGCAGGTTGGCCACCATCTCGGGCGGCGGCACCGAGCGGATCTGCACGTCGGTGTCAGGGTCCAGCCCGTGCTCGGCCAGGTAGTAGCGCAACAGGTAGTTGTGCATCGAATAGTCGAACGGCACGGCGAACTTGAAGCCCTTCCAGTCCTTCGGATCGCGCCGGTCCTTGTGCTTCATCGACAGCGTGATGGCCTGGCCGTTGATGTTTTCCACGGCGGGCATGGTCCAGGGCACCGCGCGGCTGGCGCCTACCCCCAGCGAAATGGCCAGCGGCATCGGCGACAGCATGTGGGCGGCGTCGTACTCGCCGGACATGGCCTTGTCGCGGATCAGCGCCCAGCCGGCCGTCTTCACCACTTCCACGTCCAGCCCCTGCTTGCCGTAAAAGCCCATGGGGTGCGCCATGATGATGGGCGTGGCGCAGGTGATGGGAATGAAGCCCACTTTCAGCTTCTGTTTCTCCAGCGGCCCGGTCGTTTGCGCAAAGGCTTCTTTGGCGGCGGCCAGCGGGAACAGCGATGCGACGGCGGCCAGGGCCGTGCCGGTGCCGACAGCGCGCAGGAAGCGGCGGCGCAGCGCGTCCTGCGGGAACAGGGCGCGCATTACTGCGTTTTCCACGGCGCTGTCCGCGGCGGCGTCCAGCGCCACGCCGCCCTGGGCGCGCGCGTGCTCGGCCTGGGACGCATGGCGGCCGCAGCCGCAGGCCAGGCGGCTGCCGGGGTCGAACGGATTGCTGAACAGGGACATGGAAGCCTCCGGAATGGGGAAGGCCTTCATCTTGGCGCCGGCCGCGGGCGGCCGGTATCGCCGGTTCAACCATATGCGTGTAGGGCGATCACTACACGGTGCGCAGCCTGCGCCAGGGCGGTGCGTGGCGCGTCAGCGGGCACCCAGCTGGTGCGTGTTGGCGTAGGCCACCAGTTCCACCAGTGTGCGCACGCCCAGCTTTTCGAAGATGCGGGCGCGGTAGGTCGAAATGGTGTTCACCGACAGCGCCAGCTGCTCGCCGATGGCCGATACCGATTTGCCGGCCACCAGCAGTTGCAGCACCTGGAATTCACGGTTGGACAGCAGTTCGTGCGGCGGCCGGGTGCTGTCCTGGCGCACCGTGTGCGCCAGCAGTTCGGCCACGGCGGGGGTGACGTACATTCTGCCGGCCGCGGCATTGACCAGCGCGGCCAGCAATTCGTCGGGGTCGCAGCCCTTGTTCAGGTAGGCATGGGCGCCGGCCCGCAGCGCCCGCACCGCGAACTGGGATTCCGGGTACACGGACAGCATCACCACGCCCAGGCCGGGGTAGTCGGCGCGCACGGTCTTGAGCACGTCCAGGCCGTCGCGTTCGCCCAGCGCCACGTCCAGCACCAGCGCGTCGTAGCGGCCTTGCCGCAGCGCGCGCAGGGCGGACGGGGCGTCGGCGGCCTCGTCCACCTGGCCGACGCGCGGGTCTTCCAGCAGGATGCGGGCCAGGCCGCGGCGGATGATGAGGTGATCGTCGACGATCAGCAGGTTCAGGGCCATGGCGTCGTGGTCTCAGGCGGGTGGGTTCAGGCGCAGGCGGGCGCGCATGCCGGCACCCGGGGCGCTGTCCAGCACCAGGTCGCCGCCGATGGCGCGGGCCCGTTCGCGCATGCCCAGAATGCCGAAGGTCTGGCGCGTTTCGGGCAATTGCATGCCCACGCCGTCGTCTTCCACGGCCAGCAGCAGGCCGTCTTCGCCCCAGGTGGCGCTGACGCTGACGCTGCGCGCCCGGGCGTGGCGCTGCACATTGGTCAGCAGTTCCTGCACGATGCGGTAGACGGCGATTTCGGCGGCGGGGGCCAGGCGGCGGCTTTCGGTGTCGGGCGGGCACAGGTAGCGGCATTGCAGCCCGCTGCGCGCCTGCAGGTCCTGCAGCAGGGTTTCCAGCGCCGCCCACAGGCCCAGGTGGTCCAGCACCACGGGGCGCAGGTCGTTCAGGATGCGGCGGGTGGCGTCCATGGCCGTCTGTGTCACGTCCAGCATGCGGTCCAGGTGGGCTTGCAGCGGCGGCTGCGCGGCCAGTTGCCGGCGCAGCCAGTTCAGGTCCAGCTGCAAGGCGGTGAACGACGCGCCCAGGTCGTCGTGGATGTTGCGGGCGATATGGGCGCGTTCTTCTTCGCGCAGCGTGCTCAGGTGCGACGACAGGCTGCGCAGCGACTCGTGCGCGGCGCTCAGTTCGGCCGTGCGCGCCGCCACCCGGGCTTCGAGCAGCGCCTGGGTGCCGTGCAGCTCGCGTTCGATGCGTTTGCGCGCGGTGATGTCCGAAAACGTCACCACCGCGCCCACCACGTCGTCGTCGTTGCGGATGGGGTACGACGCATACTGGGCGTCAAAGCACGAGCCGTCGCGCCGCCACAGGACCTCGTCGTCCACCCGTTCGCCGCGGCCGTCGCGAAATGCCTTGAAGATGCGGCAGTCGTGCACCGGCATCAGCGTGCGGTCGGCGTGGGAATGGTGGATCAGGTAGTGCATGTTGCGCCCCACCACCTCGTCCGGGGTGTAGCCCAGCATGGCCGCGCCCGCGCCGTTGATGAAGATGCAGCGCCCGCGCAGGTCGATGCCGTAGATGCCTTCCCCGGCGGATTCCAGCAGCATTTCCAGCTGGCGCCGCCAGGCGGCATGGTGCGACAGGTGTTTCAGGTCGGCGAACATATCGATTCACCGGGCGCCTGGCGGCCCGGTCCCCTGGTTCGGGGCTTTTACCCCTTTTTTTGTGTGCACCGAGTGTAAGGCAGCCCGGGCCGTTTATCGTGTTTATCAAACACACCGTTCCGCCAGGGCGAACAAGCCTGCCTGGCCGGACGGGTAAAATCCAGGGTTGTCCATCACGCTGGGAGCCAGAGTGCAGCCGGTCATTTCAGTACAGGGTCTATCCAAACGGTACGCCTCGGGGTTCCAGGCGCTCAAGAGCGTCGACCTGGACATCCAGCGCGGCGAGATCTTCGCGCTGCTCGGGCCTAACGGCGCGGGCAAGACCACCCTTATCAGCATCATCTGCGGCATCGTCAACCCGACCGAAGGCCGGGTGCTGGCCGACGGCCACGACATCGTGTCGCAGTATCGCGCGGCGCGCGCCGCCATCGGCCTGGTGCCCCAGGAAATCTCCACCGACGCCTTCGAAAGCGTCTGGAACACGGTCACCTTCAGCCGCGGCCTGTTCGGCAAGCCGGCCAACCCCGCCTACATCGAAAAGGTGCTGCGCGACCTGTCGCTGTGGGACAAGAAAGACAGCCGCATCATGGCCCTGTCCGGCGGCATGAAGCGCCGTGTCATGATCGCCAAGGCACTGTCGCACGAACCCAAGATCCTGTTCCTGGACGAGCCCACCGCCGGCGTCGACGTCGAACTGCGGCGCGGTATGTGGGAAATGGTGCGGCGCCTGCGCGAAAGCGGCGTCACCATCATCCTCACCACCCACTACATCGAAGAGGCCCAGGAAATGGCCGACCGCATCGGCGTGATCCGCAAGGGCGAGATCATCCTGGTCGAAGAAAAGAACGAGCTCATGGCCAAGCTGGGCAAGCGCCGCCTGACCCTGACGCTCAAGGCGCCGCTGCCGGGCATTCCCACGGCGCTCGATGCCTTCCAGCTGGACCTGTCCGACAACGGCCACAAGCTGGTCTACACCTACGACAACCACGGCGGCGGTGAAATCTCGGCCCTGCTGCGCCACCTGAGCGAGCTCGGCATCGAATTCACCGACCTCAATTCTTCCGAAAGCTCGCTCGAGGAAATCTTCGTCAGCCTGGTGACCGCCC
Organism: Achromobacter sp. DH1f; assembly: GCF_000633435.1. NCBI lineage: Bacteria > Pseudomonadati > Pseudomonadota > Betaproteobacteria > Burkholderiales > Alcaligenaceae > Achromobacter > Achromobacter sp. DH1f. The sequence continues at coordinate 18,642 of NZ_AYMF01000006.1, forward strand.
AATCATGAATTTCTACGCAATCCGCGCCATCTATCTGTTTGAAATGGCCCGCGCCTGGCGCACGCTGATGCAAAGCGTGCTGTCGCCGGTGATTTCCACGTCGCTGTACTTCGTGGTGTTCGGTTCGGCCATCGGCTCGCACATGGTCGACATCGACGGGGTCAGCTACGGCGCCTACATCGTGCCCGGCATGATCATGCTGTCGCTGTTGACGCAAAGCATCGCCAACGCCTCGTTCGGCATCTACATGCCACGCTTTTCCGGCACCATCTACGAGATCCACTCCGCGCCGATCTCCTACATGGAAATCGTGGCCGGCTACGTGGGGGCGGCGGCCAGCAAGTCCATCATCCTGGGGCTGATCATGCTGGCCACGGCCCGGCTGTTCGTCTCGTTCGAGATCGTGCATCCGTTCTGGATGCTGGGCTTTCTGGTGCTCACGGCCGTCACCTTCAGCCTGTTCGGCTTCATCATCGGCATCTGGGCCGACGGCTTCGAGAAACTGCAGATCATCCCGCTCATGATCATCACGCCGCTCACCTTCCTGGGCGGCACCTTCTATTCCATCAAGATGCTGCCGCCGTTCTGGCAGACCGCCACGCTGTTCAACCCGGTGGTCTACCTGGTCAGCGGCTTTCGCTGGGCGTTCTACGGCGTGTCAGACGTCAGCGCCAGCGTCAGCGTCGGCATGACGCTGGTGTTCCTGGTGGTGTGCATGATCGCGGTGCGCTGGATCTTCAAGACGGGCTACCGCCTGAAGACCTGATGGGGCAGGGCGCGGTCTAGGAGACCGCGCTTTTTTTTTGCGCCGCTTTTTTCGCGTCGTTTTTTGTCAGGCCGCCATCGGCGCATTGCGCGCCAGGCCGCCGTGGGCGTCCAGCAGGCGCTCGCGCCAGGCGTGCACGGGGTCATCCTCGGCCAGCAGTTCCAGCGTGCTGGTGCAGCGCGCCCACATGAACATGCCGAACACGGCGTAGTCCGCATAGGCCGGCTGCGCGCCCGCCAGGAACGGCTGGCGCGCCAGCATCTGGCGCAGCGGCAGCAGCGCGGCGCGCAAGGCGGCGATCTGGTCCGCATAGCCGGCCGGCAAGTCTTCCAGGCGGCCGAAGCGCTTTTCGCGCGTGGTGCGGAAGTAGTCCTTGTCTTCGTCGCGGATCAGGCCGTGGATCTCGGGCAGCAACAGGCGCGCCAGCACCGGCACCAGCGTGGTGTCGGACCAGCCATTGATGAACAGGCTGAGCGCGCGGCCCGTATCGCCACCGAACAGCGAAGGGCGTTCGGCAAACGTGTCTTCCAGGTAGCAGGCGATCTGCCACGAATCGCTGACCACGTGCTGCTCGTGCACAAGCACCGGCACCAGCTTCTGGCCGGAGAACGCGATGGCGTCTTTTTCAGTGAAGCGCCACGGCACGGTGCGGGCCGTCAGGCCTTTGTGCGCCAGCGCCATGTGCGTCTTCCAGCAATGCGGGGAAAAGCGCAGCGCCGGGTCGGCGCCGGCCAGGTCATACAGGGTGAGTTCCGGGGTCAAGGCGGGGTCTCCTGGGCGGTCCTGGGAAAGGTCTGCCTAGGATAACCCCACGGCGCGTGAACTTACTGCACCGCTGCGCCGGCCTTGCCCATGCTCATCAGCCGCTGCTTGAGCTGCGGATCCTGCTGCACGGCGCGGCCGATGCCGTTGAATTCCTCGACGGACAGGCCGTCGGCCTGCACCAGCTTGACCATCTTGGCGTCGGCTTCCTGGACGATCTTCTGCTTGGCCGCGTCGCTCTTGGCGGCTTCGACCTTGGGCCGGTATTCGTCCACCACGCCCGACACCTTCTGCGACGCCGACGCGAAGCGCTGCAATTGCTGGTCGGAAGGCTGCACGGCCGGGGGCGCGGCTTGAGTCTGTGGCGGGGTCTGGGTGGCCGGGGCGTTTTGCGCCAGGGCAGGGGCACCGGACAACGCGGCCGCCGCGAGCACGGCCGATAGGATTGCGGTCTTGGAACGCTGCATAAAAAATCCTCCTGGTTCCGGGTAAGTGTCTGGCCATGATGACAACCGGTCCCGGGAGGGTTCAAGTTTCGCAATGTGTTTTCCTGTGTCGGCGGACCACAGTGCTGCGGGGTCTGCACGGGGGAAGCGCCCCGGGCGCGCCGTGGAAACGTTTTGCCCGCAACTTCGTGACATTAGGAAAGCGGATCGCAGGGCAGATGTCGGCTGCGCGGCCTTACGGCGCCAATTGCACCGCCGTGTACACGTGTCCCTGGCCGTAGCGATAGCCGCAATGAAACGACTGGCCGCGCCGGAAATCCGGCCCCGCGTCGCGTTGCAGGCGCAATACCAGCCGCTGCGCGGATACGTCCGCGTGCATCACGGCCAGGTCGCCGAATTCCAGCGGGCAGCGCGTCAGCGGAAATTGGCACTTGTAGAACGCTTCCTTGGCCGAGAACACCAGCGTGGCCCAGTCCGCGCGGGGCAGCGCATTGCCGACCAGCGCGTGTTCTTCCGGCACCATGCAGACGGACTCGATGGCTTCCCGTTCGTCGGCATTGGCGATGGCTTCCAGGTCGATGCCCAGGCCGCGCGTGTCTTCGTGGCGGCCCACGGCCACCGCCAGCAACTGCCGGCTGTGGCTGATCGAACCTGTGAAACCGTCGGGCCAGACCGGTGCGCGGTCTGCGTCGGTGCCTACTTGCAGGGTCTGCGCGCCTAACCCCGCCAGCAGCGTGGCGGCCAGGTCGCGTCCGGCCTGGTATTCGGCGTGACGGCGCTGGGCAGCAGGGGCGGGGGCAACACCGGTGGCGTCGGCATGGGCTGCCCCGATATTGGCCGCCTCAGCATAGGCCGCCCCAGCATGGGCTGCCCCGACATAGGCCGGCCCAACCTCCACCGGCAGCCGCAGCACGCGCTGGGCGATGCGGCCGGTCAGGACGAAAGGCGCGTAGGCGTCGGGTAGCGGATTCACGGTGTCGGGGTCAGGGGAAAATCGATGCACCGAGGTCCCTGGAGTCGATGCGCCAGGGGTCATGGCGCGGGCAATCGCGCCAGGCCGCCAGTCCATCTGGACGGCCCGCGACGCGCAGCCACGATCATAGGCCATCAGGCCCGGCCGATCCTACGCCAGCACCATGCTCACCATCACCAAAACCAACAGCAGCACATAGACACGCGCATGCAGCCGGTCGGGAATGCGCGGAATCAGCGGCGCCGCCAGCCGGATGCCCGCCAGCGAGCCCAGCGCCAGCGCGGCGAATGCCAGCAGGTCGACATAGCCGACGATCCACGGCGCCAGCGGCGCGGCCAGTTCGCGCGCCGCCGCCATGTAGGCCAGCGTGCCCACGATGGCCACCGGCAGGGTCAGCGGGTTGGCCATGGCCGCGGCCTTGGCCATGGGCAGGCCGCGGCGGCGCAGGAGCGGCACCGTCATCACGCTGCCGCCCACGCCCAGGAACGTGGCGATTGCACCGATCACGACGCCGCCGCCCACGATCACCCCCTGGCCCAGCGGCTGCGCGCCCTGCGTGTCCGTGTGCGCCATGAAGCCCTGGCGCAGCAGGCAGTCCAGGATCGTCACGCCCAGGTAGGCAATGAAGGCGTAGCGCACCAGGTCGCCGCTGGCCGACGTGGCGGCCCACGCGCCCACCAGCGCACCCACGCCGATGAAGGCGGCCAGCGGCCACACATAGGCGCGCACGATGTTGCCGTTGCGCTGGTGCTTGCGGGTGGCGGCAATGGAATTGACGATCATCACGCAGGTGGACGTCGCCACCGCGATGTGCATCGCTGCCTGGCCGATGGCGTCCTGGGCGCCATGGGTGGCCGTCAGCACGCCGTACAACACCGGCACCACCACGAAGCCGCCGCCAAACCCGAACAGCACCGTGGTCACGCCACTCAGGGCGCCGAACAGCGCCAACACCACATACAGCATGTCATGCATCCTTGATGGGAAAACATCACGATAGGCCGGCGGGCGGTGGCCTGCTTTCGAGGATTGGACAATAATGTTCGTGTTTCGGCCAACCGCCTGCCCATGCGCAATACCCACATCGACCTGCACGACCGCCTGGACCGCACGGTCGTCGCCATCGGCAACGACTACCCGCCCGGGCACCTGCTGCCCGCGCACTCGCATCGCCGCGCGCAGTTGCTGTATGGGGCCACCGGCGTCATGCACGTGGTCACGCGCGACGGCAACTGGGTGGTGCCGCCGCAGCGCGCGGTCTGGATCCCGGCCGGCGTGGCGCACCAGGTCCGCATGCAGGACGTCAGCACCCGCAGCGCCTACATCGAGCCGGGCGCCGCGCGCGCCGCCAGCACGGCCTGCGAAGTGGTGGACGTGTCGCCGCTGCTGCGCCAATTGCTGCTCGACGCCGTCGACATGCCGGCGCGCTACGACCTGGCCGGCCGCGACGGCGCGCTGGCCACGCTGCTGCTGCACGAGGTGGACCGCGCCGCCGTGCTGCCGCTGCACATTCCGCTGCCGCCCGACAAGCGCCTGGCGCCCCTGTGCCGCGCCTTCATCGCCGCGCCCGACGTGCGCCAGACCCCCGAGGCGTGGGCCGAACGCCTGCACATGAGCCCGCGCACCTTCAGCCGCCATTTCCGCCAGCAGACGGGCATGGCGTTTTCGGAATGGCGCCAGCGCGCCTGCGTGGTGCTGGCGCTGGCCCGCCTGGCGGCCGGCGCGCCGGTGACCGCCATCGCGCTGGATTTCGGCTACCAAAGCCCGGCCGCGTTCTCCACCATGTTCCGCCGCGTGCTGGGGCGGCCGCCGACGAGTTACCTGCGGGCGCAGTAGGGCAACACAGGGCAGGGATGCCGGCGACGCGCAGCAAGCCTGCATGACGGCAGTTCAAGGCTGCCGTCTTCCGGCAAAGGCCGCGTGCGTTGGTACTATGCCCGCACTTCACTTACACGGCGCCGCGTTCATGTCCCCCACGCCTTCCCCGCTTTCCATCGGCATCGCCGGCGCCGGCAGCGCCGGCCTGGCCACCGCGCTGGCCCTGGCCCGCGCCGGGCATCGCGTGCAGGTCTTCGAAAAGCACCAGGGCTTCACCACCCTGGGCGCGGGCCTCTTGCTGCAGCCGCCAGGCGTGCGCGGCTTGCAGGCGCTGGGCGTGGATATCGCGGCGCTGAACGTCGGCGCGCCCATCGACCGGCTGCTGGGCCTGTCGCATCGCGGCTGGCGGGTGGTGGATATCGATTACGTGGGCGACGGCGCGCGCGCCGTCAACCGCGCTGCGTTGGGCGGCGTGCTGTTCGATGCCGCCCAACGCGCCGGTGCGCAGTTTTCCTTCGGCTGTCCGGTGGAACGCCTGGACACCGAGCAGGGCCGCGCCCGGGTACGCCACGCGGGCGGCGAATCGACCTTCGACTTGTTCGTGGTGGCTGACGGGGCCGCGTCTGCGCTGCGCGAACAGGTGGGGCTGGCCGCCCGCTCAAGCGTCTATCGCTGGGGCGCGCTGTGGGGCCAGTTCTGGGTGCCGGAATGGGCCGGCGCCTCGCAACTGCTGCAACGCTTTGCCGGCACCCGCGAAATGATGGGCTTGCTGCCGACCGACCTGGGGCCGCAGGGCGTGCGCCTGTCGCTTTTCTGGAGCATCCGCCACGACGCCTTGCCGGCCTGGCGCGCCGCGCCCATCGCTGCCTGGAAAGCCCGTCTGTTGCAGCTTTGGCCCGAGGCCGAGCCGGTGGTCAGCCAGGTCACCGCCCACGATGACCTGGCGGTGGCGACCTACCGCCACAGCTGGCCTCGCGCGCTGGCCAGCGGCCCCTACTGCGCGGTGGGCGATGCCGCCCACGCCATGAGCCCGCAACTGGGGCTGGGCACCACGCTGGCGGTGCTGGACGCACTGGCGCTGGCGCGGGCGGTCAACCAGCACGGCGCCGCGGACGGCCCCGCCCAATACGCGCGCAGCCGCCTCATGCCGTCACGCCTGTACCAGACCCTGAGCCGCGCGTTGACCCCATGCTTTCAGGCGTCAGGCCCCGGCCTGTGGCGCGACCTGGCCTTCGCCGGCAGCCTGCTGATACCCGGCATGCGCGGCCTGATGAAACGCGGCCTGCTCGCCATGCCTGAACCGGGGGCGGCGCGGCGTTCACCGAGGGCGTAAAAAAGCACCCGCTCGGGGTGCTTGTTGGCAAGGGTGTTCCGTCGCACCCCTACGCCGCATACCAAAGCACCGCAAAGAAATGGCACACCGTGCCCGCCAGCACGAACAGGTGCCAGATGAAGTGGCTGTAGCGCCAGCGGTTGTCGAAGACGAAGAACACCACGCCGCCGGTATAGGCCAGCCCGCCCGCGACCAGCCACCACAGGCCGCCGGTGGGCACGAGTTCGAGCAGGGGTTTGACGGCGATGATGACCAGCCAGCCCATCGCCAGGTACAGCCCGGTGGACACGGCGGGGCGGTTCAGGCGCTTGCTGGCTTTGAGACCCACCCCCAGCAGCGCCATGCCCCAGACCAACCCGAACAGCGTCCAGCCCCACGGCCCGCGCAGGGCGCCCAGCGCGAACGGCGTGTAGGTGCCGGCAATGAGCAGGTAGATGGCCGAGTGGTCCAGCACGTTGAACAGGCGCTTGGCGCGGTTGTCGGGCAGCGCGTGGTAGATGGTGGACGCCAGGTACAGCAGGCACATGGTGGCGGCAAACACCGCGGCGCCCGCGATGAAGGCGGCGTCGCCCTGGCGCACGGCCGCAATGATGAGAATGGGGGCGGCGGCCAGCGCGCCGGCCGCGCCCAGGCCGTGGCTGATGGTGTTGGCGATTTCTTCGCCCAGGGTCTGGCGGCGGTCGTTCGGGAACATGGTTTGCGGCAAGGACGATGCTGGAATTGAAGATTAGGGTTTCTACCATAGGCGTTTTGGGCCGCCGCCTCAAGCGGGATCGGTCCGAACAAGTGCCGGGCTTGATCTGGTGCAAGCGCGTCGTCCTGCCGTCATCCGAAATGCTGCGAGGTTAAGTTACTGTGTGATACATTTCACACGCTAATCAGCTTGCCCGACAGAGGCGGCGATTGGGCGGCTTACCGCGTTAACGACGGGCGACGCATCCGGCGGGCCCGCACAGACTCTTGAAGGGGAGGCACTTATGATTCCGGCAATTGGCCTGATGGTTGGGGCTTATATCGTCACGCGCATGACCGCGACGTTGACCCGACCCGATACCAACAAAGTCGTCAAAGTGCTTTCGATTCTGACCATCGTGGTCGCGCTGGTGTCCTGTCTGGACCTTCTGACCAGCAGCGCCGCGATTCAATCCGGCCGGTTCTGATCCGGCGGATTCCAGGGCATTGGCGTCCGCTCCCTCGGACGTGGCAGTCGGCGGGCCGCACGGTGCGGCCAGGTGGTTTTCAAACGTCGTCGTGGAGTTAAAAAGAGGTTTACTGGCAGAGGCCTGACAATGGCGCGCAGTTTTACCAGCTTGTTTTTCAACGCCGCAAAAAAATTCAGCAAACTCCAGCGCGCGGCATTGCGCATGGCGGCCCCCAAAGCCGCCCGCAAGCGCACCGTGTCGGCGCGCAAGGCCGCCGTGGCGCGGCAGGCGGCCAAGACCGCCGCTTCTGCTGCGTCCAGCCTGGGCGCCGGCCGCTGGGAGGCCTCGCGGCAGTTCTCCGATGCGCTGGGCCGGCGCCTGACCTTCGCCCGCTACACCCCCGCCACCGCAACGCGCCAGGGCATGCCCCTGGTGGTGATGCTGCACGGCTGCCGCCAGACGGCGCTGGCCTTCGCGCGCGGCTCGCGCATGAACCAATGGGCGGATGCCGGCGGTTTCATGGTGCTGTATCCGCAGCAGTCCATGACCCGGCAGGTGCAGCGTTGCTGGCGCTGGTTCCAGCCCGACGCGCTGCACGGCGGGGCCGACGCCGACCTGATCGCCGCGCTGATCCAGTCCGAAGTGGCGCGCCACGGCCTGGACCCCGAACGCGTCTATATCGCCGGCCTGTCGGCCGGCGCCAGCATGGCCGCGCTGGTGGCCCTGCGCCATCCCGCATTGATCGCCGCGGTGGCGATGCATTCGGGGCCGGTGGTGGGCGATGCGCATACCGCGGCGGCGGGTCTTTCCACCATGCGGCGCGGCTCGGTCAAGCCGCTCTTGCCGCTGGTGCAGAGCGTGGCGGATCCGGCCGTGTTCCAGCTGGGCATGCCCGCCATGATCCTGCAGGGGCAGATGGACCCGGCTGTCGCACCGCGCAATGCCAAGCAGCTGTTCGAACAGTTCCGCGCCTTGAACGGCCTGGGCGCTGAAGACTTGCCGGTCGAGCGCGTGCTGGGCCTGGGCACGGAAAAGGCGTATCGCCGCGTCGACCTGGTGCGGGGCCGCAAGACCGTGCTGCGGCTGTGCGAGATCACCCGGGTCGAGCATGCCTGGAGCGGCGGCGACGCGTCGGTGCGTTACCACGCCCGCAGCGGCCCGGATGCCTCGGCGTTGATCTGGCGGTTTTTCCAGGGCCAGCGCCGCGTCGCGATCGCGCAATAAGGGGCACGCATCGTCATGCGAAACCCCTGCGCCGGGCCGGCAATGGCGCTATTGTTCCGGAATCGGGAATGGAGTTGTCGCGGCCACCGCCGGCCGCTTGAAAGCACCGGGCGCTAACATCGCCGCACGCTCGGAAATCCGGCGCCACGTCCGGCGTCGGCCGATCATGTCTTTCGGAAAAACATCATGTCTTTGTCCATGTACCAGGCCAGCGTGCCTGTCTTCATCCGCGGCCTGACCGTGCTGGCCACGCTGCTGGAAAAGGGCGCCGCCCACGCGGCCGCCAACGGTATCGATCCGGCCGAACTCGTCAATGCCCGCCTGGCCCCCGACATGTACCCGCTGTCGGGCCAGGTGCAGCGCGCCAGCGATGCGTCCAAGTTTGCCGTGCAGCGCCTGTCGCAGGTCGAATCGCCCAAGTTTCCCGATGAGGAAGCCACGTTCGAACAGCTGCAAAAGCGCGTGGCCGACACCATCGCCTACCTGCAATCGGTGCCGGCCGACAAGCTCGACGGCGCAGAGGGCCGCAAGGTCACGCTCAGCTTCGGCGACTTCAAGCCCGAATTCCAGGGCGATGCCTACCTGCTGACGTTCGCGCTGCCGAACTTCTATTTCCACGTCACGACCGCCTACGACATCCTGCGCCATGCGGGTGTGGCGATCGGCAAGCTGGATTTCCTGGGGCCGTACAAGGCCTGATGGGGATGGCGCGGGGGGCTGCCCGCTGACCTGGGGTCAGCCCGGACCGCTCGCCGCACCAGGGCATGGTCGCGTCCGATCAGCGACGCGGCGGGCCAGGCCAGACCGGTCAAGCCGACCGGCCGGCGCCGCGCCACCGCATCGCCATCAGCCCTTTTTCTGCGCCTGATCGCCGCAGCCGCTCATCTCGCCCATCTTGGCCATGTTCTGCTGGATTTCCTCGGGCGTCAGGTCCTGCTTGTGGGTGGCCAGCGACCAGCGGTGGCCGAACGGGTCCATCACCTGGCCGTAGCGGTCACCCCAGAACATGTCCGCGGCCGGCATTGCCAACTGGGCGCCGGCCGCCACCGCCTGTTCGATGGCGGCGTCCGCATCCTGCACGTACAGGTGCAGCGTCACGGGCGAACCCTTGAGCGCCTTGGGGCCCAGGCTGCCCCATTCGGGAAAGTCATCCATCAGCATCAGGACTGAGTCGCCGATGCGAATGGCCGCGTGCATCACCTTGCCATTGGGGCCGGGCAGGCGCGTGAGCTCCTGGGCGTTGAATGCCTTCTTGTAGAACGCGATCGCGTCCGACGCGCCCTCGCACACGATGTGCGGGGTCAGGGTGTGCATGCCGTCGGGAATCGCCTTGCTTGCGGGGGTTGCCATGGTGTGTCTCCGTGAATCGTTGGGATGTAGTCGGGATAGCTACTGCCAAGTAGGCCGCCGGTTGACCATCAGCCTGCTCTTGTCCTACGACGAACGGGCGGCGCCGGAATCGACAGCGCGCCCGGATTTTTTTATCGCGGGGCCACTTTGGCCACCAACGTGGCAAAGCCGCCCCAGCACATGCGCTTGAAGTCGAACACGCCCTCGCAGGACATGTTCGCCAGGCGCGGGTCGGCCATGACCTTGGCGTTGATGCGGTCGCGCTCGGCCTTGCTGGCAAAGGCGATCCACGAGAACACGACCGTTTCGCCTTCCCGCGTGCCGGCCGCGGCGCTGAACGAACCGAAGCCTTCGCCGTCGATGTCGTCCGCCACGCATTCGCGGAACTCCAGCGCGCCGTATTCCAGCCAGATCGAGCCGGCGGTGTCGGCCATTTTCTTGTACGCCTCCAGGTTCGCCTTGGGCACGCTCAACAGGTAACCGTCTATGTACTGTTCCATCAGATGCTCCTTCTTGCCATGTTGTTGTAGGCGGCTGCCCAAGGCCCGCTTGCTCTCGGGAAACCGGCACCGGCCTCGTTGCCGGTAGATGCCACTGTATCGGGATCGGCGCCGCTTTCAGATAGGCAATTGCGACATCTTCAGGGTGGATTGCGACAGGTCTGAAGCGTATGCTTGGCGGCATGAAAAACATCGCGTTCCTGCTGCCCGGCGGCGCCAATATCGCCTCGCTGGAAACCGCCCGGCATGGCTTCCTGGTGGCCAACGAATACCTGGCCGCGCAGGGGCGCGAACCGCGCTTCCAGGTGCGCACGCTGGCCGCCACGCGCCAGGTCAGCCTGGACGACGGCCGCATCACGGTGCAGGCCGACCTGGTGCTCGACCAGGCGCAAGGCATCGACATCTGCATCGTGCCGCCGCTGCTGGGCGCGGTGTCCGATGCCGTGCTGTCCAACCGTGAACTGATCGAATGGCTGGCCGGCCATTACCGCCAGGGCGGTGAAGTCGCCAGCCTGTGCATGGGGGCGGCGCTGCTGGCGGCCGGCGGCCTGCTCGACGGCCAGCAGGCGGTGGTGCATTGGGTGGCGCGCGACCTCTACGCCAGCCTGTTCCCGTCAGTGCAGTGGTCCAGCGACCGCGTGGTCATGGCCGAAAACGGCATCTACACGAGCGGCGGCGCATTTTCGGCCGCGCACCTGGTGCTGCACCTGATCGAAAAATATACCGACCGCGATACCGCCATCTGGTGCGCCAAGTACTTCCAGCTCGACTGGAGCCGCCAGAGCCAGCTGCCGTTCTCGGTGTTCATGGGCCACAAGTCCCATGCCGATCAGGTAGTGCGCGCGGTGCAGGATGAGATCGAAACCCGCTACACCGAAAAGATCACCGTCGAAGACCTGGCCGACCGCCACGCCATGGGCCGGCGCACGCTTGAAAGGCGCTTTCGGCAGGCCACCGGCAACAGCATCGTCGAATACGTGCAGCGCGTGCGCGTCGAGGCCGCCAAGAAACGCCTGGAAAGCTCACGCAAGAGCGTGGCCGAAGTCATGTACGAAGTCGGCTACAACGACACCAAGGCGTTTCGCGACATCTTCAACAAGTACTGCGGCATGTCGCCCGTGGGCTATCGCGAACGCTATCAGTAAGGGGCCGGGCGCACCCCGGCCACCACGCGCCGGGCAGTTCGCGCTGCTGCGCCCGCCACGCGCCGGGTAGCCGGGCGCGTCACCACGCCCAGCGCACGCCCACGCTACCTGACACGCTGCGCTGGCGTTCGCCGCCCAGGTTGGTCAAGCCGCTGGCCGCCGCGTACAGGCTGGTGGACTTGCCCACCTGCGCCGCCACGCCCAGGTCCACCTTGCCGGCCGTCTGGCCGACGTTGGCGCCCAGCACCGTGTCGCTGCCGAAGGTGGTGCGATCGTTGTCGCCAAAGGTGCGCAGGAGGTTCAGCCGCACATACGGCTGCCAGTTCACGCGCGCCGATTCATAACGGCCCAGCAGCCGCAGGCCGGCGCGGCCCAGGAAGGTATTGCCGCGGTTGAAGCCCACCGTCGATATGCCGTCGTCCAGGTCGTTGAAAGACAGCCGCTGCCACACCAGTTGCGCCTGCGGTTCCAGCTCGACATTGCCGCCCAGCGGGATGGGCAGCCCGGCTTCCACCGACCCGGTGATGGCCCGGCCGTGCGTCGTGTCGCCGATGCCGTCGCGCGAGCGCGGCTTGGCGTCCAGCGTGCTGCCCATCAGCACCACGTCGGTGTACCAGCCGCTCGGGCCGATGTGGGTCCAGTACGCGCCCAGGCTGTAGGCGTTCACGGCCAGGTGGCCGGCGTCCAGCCCTTGCATGCCCAGCGCAAAGCCGTTGACGTCGCCCGTGGCCCGCGCAAAACCGGCGAACAGGCCGAAGCGGTCACGGTGGCCGTTGTCGCCAGTGCGCGCATAGATATCCTGCCCGGCCTGCGCCCCGAAAATGTCGCCCTTGAACTGCGGGTTGGCATCGCCGCGCTGGGTCAGGGTGTCGTGCCCGCCCCAGGCGCGCGCCCAGGCGGCCGGCAGGGCGCCGTCCTGCGTCAGCAGCGATTGCGCGCCCTGGCGGTCATGAAACGTGCCCAGTTGCTGGATGCCAAGCTGGCGCGCCACGCCGGGCAGGGCGGCATACACCGGCACTTCGGGGCGGTAGGTCACGATCGGGTCTTCGCCCGCGGGCGGCGGCTCGGGCAGCGGCGGCGTGCCGATGGCCGGGTCCGGCGGGTCGACCACGCCGTCCACCGACGGCACGCTGTTGCGCAAGTACCAGTTGTCGGCGGTGCCGGGCGTGATGCCGCCGTGCACCAGGTGGTATTGATAGGCGCCGGCCTTGACCGGGCCGGCCAGCATGAAGGCGCTGGGCGACGTGGTGGCGCCGTTGGCCGCCTGCACCACCTGGATGCCGTTGGCCACGGTTTCGGCGCCGGGGCCGCCGACGTTGTTGATCTGAAGCCGGGTCGATCCCGTCGCGGTGCCGCCGTTGATCACCAACTGGTCTGACGGCGCGCCGTCGCCGCCCAGGTAGGTGTTCAGCGCCAAGGTGCCGTTCTGGCCCACGTAGCTGCCGACGTTCAGGCGGTTGCCGACGCCCGCGCCGCCCAGTTGCACCAGCCCCGCGTTGGTCAGCGCGCCGTTGATGGTGAAGGCGCCGTTGCCGGAGGCGGCCAGCGCGGGCAGGGCGTTGGCCACGGCGATCGTGCCGTTGTTTGCGACGGCGCCGGTGACCGTGCCGTAGCCGCCCAGCGTCGTGCCGGCGGCCACGTTCACGGGGGCATCCAGCGTGCTGGCGACGTTCAGCGTGCCGCTGTCCACATAGACCTGGTTGAAGGTGCCGCTGCCGGTCCAGTTCCACAGCGAGCCTTGCATGTGCAGGGTGCCGAAGTTCAGGAACGCGTTGGCCGCCGTGCCCGTGCCTTGCAGCGTCAGGGTGTTGTTGCCGTTGCCGCCGTCCGCGCTGCCGTTGATGACGGAACCGGTCTGCAGGATCAACGTATTGTTGCCGTTGCCCATGCCGATCGCGGTGCCGACGCCGCTTTCCACCAGGCCGGCGTTGGTCAGGGTGGTGTTGCCATTGAGCGTGCGGATGCCAAAGCCGTTCTGGCTGATGATGCGGCCGCCCGCCAGGTTTTCGATGGTTGCGGTGAAGCTGGAACTGACCGTGTTCGACACGACCGCATCCGGGGATCTGAGGCCGACCGCGCCGCTGGCCGAGATGGTGCCCGAATTCACGAGCCGCGCGTTGTTGCCTTGCAGGAAGACGGTCTGGCTGCCCGCGCCGCTGGATTCAAGCGTGCCGCTGTTGGTGACGGTGCCGTTGCTGCCCACGACGGAGAGGGCGCGGGCGCTGGAGCCCGTGGTGGTCACGGTGCCGGTGTTGATGATGGTGTTGTCGTGCTGGCCCGTACTGACGGCTCCCCATGGCGCCGTGATGCCATAGGCAGACGGCCCCGAGGTCGAGATCGTGCCGTGGTTGATCAACGTATTGCCGGTGCCGTCGACCGCCATGCCGTCGTTGGAGGCGCCGGTCGTGGTCAGGCTGGCGCCGGCGGCATTGGTGATCTGATTGCCGTCGCCACTTCCCAGCAGGACGGCGCCGCGGAAGGTGCCTGTACCGCCGCCGCCCGTCAGCACAAGCTGGCCGCTGTTGGTGATGGTGCTGCCGGCCTCGACGCTGATGCCGATTCGATTGACCGCGCGCGTGAAGCTGCTGGTGGCCGTGTTGTCGATGTTGACGGTGACGTCAGTGCTGCCGGGCTGGGCCGCGACCGGGGCGATGCCCGTGCCGGAGCAGGTCACGGTGACGCCGCTGGCGGGCGCGGGGTCGCTGCAGGCCGCCATCGCGGCAGGCGCCAGCGCACAAGACATGATCATGACACCGCTGGCACCACCGATGGCCTTCTTCATGGGCAATGTCCTTTGAAGGGAGATACGCCTCTTGCAAGAATGGCTCGACTTATAGCACCGCAAATTCCCGTTTATGGAAACTGGTAGCAAATGATTGCGCTTTTTGCGGCGCAGCAGATGAGGGCGGCGGGTGCGCCGTGCCAGGCGATTCCGGTTGGCCGGACGCGGGGGGCGCCGGGCGGGCTGCCGTGGTTGTCAGCCGCCGCGCCGCCGACGAAACGCCCACCAGCCCATCAGCACGGTAAAGGCGGCCACCAGCAGGCAGATGATCCAGAACCCGTGATGGTCGTCCGACAGCGGAATGCCGCCCACGTTCATGCCGAACAGGCCCGCCATGATGTTGATGGGCAGGGCCAGCACCGTCACCAGCGTCAAGGTGAACAGCGTTCGGTTGTTCTGTTCGTCCAGCCGCGCGGTCATTTCTTCCTGCAGCAGCTTGATGCGCTCGACCAGCCCGGCCATGTCGCCCAGCACCACCGAGAATTCCTCGGTGGATTCGCGCAGTTCCTGCACGTCGCGCGGCCGCAGCCATGCGGGCGGACGGGCCAGCAGGCGGAACACCGAGCCCGGCTCGGGCGCCAGCGTGCGTTGCAGGCGCACCAGCACGCGGCGGGTGCCGGCCAGGTCCAGGCGGCCGGGGCCGCCGCGCGACGCCAGGAAATGGTCTTCGATGCCATCGACGTCCACACTGGCCTTGCGCACGATCTCCATCATCAGGTCGGCCTGGTCGCGCATCAGGTGCGCCAGCAGCTGGGCGGGCGACTCGAACGGCTCGCCGCGCCGCACGTGCTCGCGCAACCGGTCCAGCGAGCGCAGCGGCTTGCGCCGCAACGTCACCAGCAGCCGGCGGTGGGCGCACACCCACAGCGTGGACACCTGGGCGGGTGTGCGGTCGAAGTCGAAGATCACGTCGTTGAACACCGCCACCAGCGCGCCTTCCTGCTGTTCGATGCGGGTGGAATGGGCGTCATCGCCCAGCATGGCGATGAAGGTGTCCGGCAGGTCCAGGTGGGCCTGCAGCCAGCGCACGCAGCCAGCCTGCGACAGGTTCAGGTGCAGCCACAGGAAGGCGCCGTCGTCCGGCGGGGCTTCGGGGCCGGTGGCCCGGCCGCGTTCCAGCAGGTCCGCGAGCGCGGGCGGGGCGATTTCGGTGGCGGCGCCGCCGCCCGCCGCGAAGCGGAACGCGCAGATCAGGCCGGAAATGTCGGATTGGTAGTCGGCCGGGGCCGCGGGCGTCGTCATGATGCGCGATGGTGACGCCAAAGCGTGACAGTTCCGAGACAGTGCGCCCGGCAGCCCGCGTGGCATCAGCTATATTTCAAGCGCGTTTCCTTCCCGCCTTTCCAGACCCAGACATTCCATGCCCGAAAAACCCGTCGAACCCCAAGCCGTCCTCAGCCCCAACGCCCGCTATGCGATCTTCCTGGTCGCCACGTTGAACCCCGGCGCCGACAATGCCGCCACCGTGCGCGCCTGGTGCGAAGACGTCGCCGCGCTGGTCCGCACGGTCGGCACCCGCGCCGTGGCAGCCGACCTGTCCTGTATCTGCGGTTTCAGCTCATCCGCCTGGGACACCCTGTTCGGCGCGCCGCGCCCGGCCTCGCTGCATCCGTTCCGCGAATTCGGCTCGGGCGACCGGGTGGCCGTGTCCACCCCCGGCGACATCCTGCTGCACATCCGCGCCGAAGCCATGGACGCCTGTTTCGAACTGGCCACGCTGCTGGTGGCCGGCCTGGGCACGGCCGCCAAGGTGGTCGACGAAGTGCATGGCTTTCGCTATTTCGACCGCCGCGCCATCATCGGTTTCGTCGACGGCACCGAAAACCCGCAGGGCTTCGAGCTGGCCGACTTCACCCTGATCGGTGACGAAGACCCGGCCTTTTCGGGCGGCAGCTACGTGCTGGTGCAGAAATACCTGCACGACATGACCGCCTGGGAAGCCCTGCCGACCGAGCAGCAGGAACGCATCATCGGCCGGCGCAAGCTCACCAATGTCGAGCTGGCTGACGACGTCAAACCGTCGTATTCGCACAGTTCGCTGACCACGCTGGACGAGGGCGGCCAAGAGGTCAAGATCCTGCGCGACAACATGCCGTTCGGCCGCCCGGGCTCGGGCGAATTCGGCACCTACTTCATCGGCTACGCACGTTCGCCCGCGCCTATCGAGCAGATGCTGGAAAACATGTTCGTCGGCCGTCCTGCGGGCAACTACGACCGCCTGCTGGATTACAGCCGCGCGGTCACCGGCGGCCTGTTCTTCGCGCCGTCGGCCGAGCTGCTCGAAGCGCTGGCCGAACGCGAACGCTGACGCGCATCGGGCGGGCGGCCGCCAGGCGAATGATGGCGCGGTGCGTGGCCGCCCGCGCGCACCCCGCCGCCAGGCGCCGTCAATCCGGAATCTGCGGTTCCACCAGCCGCATCAGCTGGGCCAGGGATTCCTGCCAGCCCAGGTAGCACATCTCGGTGGGTATCACCGCCGGGATGTTTTCCTGCACCACCGTCATTTCCGTGCCGCAGGACACCTTGCGCAGCGTGATGGTGGTCTGCATCTGGCCTGGCAGGTTAGGATCGTCGAACTGGTCGGTGTAGCGGATCTTCTTGTTCGGCACCAGTTCCAGGTACTTGCCGCCGAAGTCGTGGCTATGGCCCGTGCCGAAATTGCGGAACGACATCCGGTGCGAGCCGCCCACCTTGGCGTCCAGTTCGTGGACCAGGCAGGTAAAGCCATACGGGGGCAGCCAGCGCACGATGGCGTCCGGCTCGAGAAAAGCGCGGTACACGCGGTCGGGGGCGGCGCGCAGCACGCGGTGCAACGTTACGGTTCCTGTCGTCATGGTCATTTCCGCCTTGAAGGAAAAGTGGGGGGATGTACTGGCTCGACGCATGAGCCTCCCGCAAATCGACAGGACACGGATCAGGATAAACCCTAGGGTGTCGGGGGGCATCACCGCCCCGGCGCCAGCAAAAGGAGCATAGGCATGATCTCTGCACAAGACAGGCATTACCTGGCGCGCTGCGTCGAATTGGCGCGGCAGGCGTTGGCGCAGGGCGACGAGCCCTTCGGTTCGCTGCTGCTGTCGGCCGACGGCCAGGTGCTGTTCGAAGACCGCAACCACGTGGCCGGGGGCGACCACACGCGCCATCCGGAATTCGAGATCGCACGGTGGGCCGCCGCCAACCTGACGCCCGCCCAGCGCGCCGCCAGCACCGTGTATACGTCGGGCGAGCACTGCGCCATGTGCGCCGCTGCGCACGGCTGGGTCGGGCTGGGCCGCATCGTCTACGCCAGTTCCACCCCGCAATTGAGCGCATGGATGCAGGAACTGGGCTTTCCCGCGCCGCGGGTCAAGGCGCTGCGCATCACCGATGTCATCACCGACACGCCGGTGGACGGGCCGGACGCGGAATTGGCCGAACAGGTCGGGGCGCTGCACCGGGCGCGCCAGCGGCCGGCGGGGGCGGGGTCGGCCTGATGGGCAGCTGACCCGCCTGACGGACCTGACCGAGCCGGCCGCCTAGCGCAGCAGCACGTCTTCGTAGAACGCGCCGATCGGCAACGTCTGGTCGCGCACCTGGATCTCCAGCACCCAGATGCCGTCGGCCGGCACGAAGTCGGCGTCTGCCAACTGGTGCTTGCCATACAGCGCATGCGGAAAATCCGCCACGCGGTGGCCGGGAATCTCGCGCACCAGTTCGCAGCCGTGTTCGCGCGCATAGGCTTCGGCGCGGTCGTACAAGGCCGCGCCGCTCAGGCCTTGCAGCCAGGCCTCGCGGGTGCGGGCGAACACCTGGCGGGCGGCCTCTGCGCAGCGTTGGCGGTCGGCGTCCGCGCCCACCACGAAGGTGTCGCCATAGTCGCCTTCGTAGCCGTCCCACACCGGGCCGATATCCACCACGAACATGTCCTTGTCGCCCAGCCGGCGCTGGAAGTCGGTGGGATGCACGGCGGGTGACTGCGTGTCGGCGCCGAAGCGCACGTAGGTCGGGTGCCAGTTGTGTGATGCGCCCATGCGGCGCAGGTGCGCGTCGGCCGCGGTGATGGCTTCGCGCGTGGTCATGCCGGGCTGGATCAGCGCGGCGATCTCGCGCACCGCCGTCAGCGACCGCCGCCGCGCACGCAGGATGCCGTCCATGGTGAAGCGCGGGCTGACCCGTTCCCACGGGTGGGCCGGGGCGGGCGCCACGACGGGGCCGGCGCCGGTCGCGGGCACGAAGGCTTCGGACAGAAAGCGGTCGTCGGGCAGGCCGGCCTGGCGCAGCCGGTCGCGCGCCGCGCGCACCATGGCGGGGTTGCCGCAAGCGTAGACCACCGTGCGGGCCCAGTCGTGGCCGGCGGCCGCGGCCCTGTCCTGCACGTAGGCATGGGCCTGCGGCGTCGCAGCGGCGTCGTCTTGCGGCACCACCGCATGCCATTGAAAACCGCCCTTGCCCAGCAGGGCATTGAGCATCGGTGCGGCATAGCAGTCGTCGGCCGAGCGGCCGCCCCAGTACAGCGTCACGCTCTTGATGGCCGGGCTTTGCAGCCCGGCCATCAAGATCGGGTACACGCCCGCATAGCCCGTGCCCGTGGCCAGCAGCACCAGGTGTTCGATGTCTTCCGGCCAGCCTTCGTCCGGCCAGGTGCAGCCGCCCAGCGGACCTTCCAGCGCCAGGGTGTCGTCGGGCATCAGGCGCGGCAGCAGGCGTTCGGTGAAGCCGCCGCCGGGCATGCGGCGGATCTGGAATTCCAGCCGGGCCGGGCCCGCGGCCGACGGCAGGCTGGCGATGGAAAAGGGGCGCCGGCTGCCGTCTTCCAGCAGGAATTCGACGTGTTGGCCCGGTTGCCAGGCGAAGGCGTCTTCGCCCTGCACCTGCACGATCAGCTGGGTCACGTCTTCGGTCAGCGGCACGCGCGACACGACGACGGCCTCGCGGCGTTGCGCTTGCAGGGCGGGTTCGCGCCAATGCGGAAAGCGCAGCGCCAGGTCGCCGGCTGCGCGGCACTGGCACATCAGCAGTTCATCGTCGGCGGTGACGTACGTGCGTTCGGTGGGCGGGGCCAGGCGTTCGTGGCAGCCGTCCACCACCGTGGCCCGGCACGAGCCGCACTCGCCGCGCTGACAGGAAAAGGGCACCGGCACCCCCTGGGCCAACGCGGCGTCCAGCAGCGTCGTCGTGCCGTCGGTGGTGAAGTGGCCGGTATCGAGGGTGATGGTGTACAGGGAGGGCGTGGTCATGGCGCGTTTCCGTTGATAGACCCGTGGGGGGGGCGCATGGAGCGCAATGTAGCGATAGAATGGCTTTGTCTGCCAGGGCCATTTTTATGAATATGACCAAGCCACTTTTGCAGGATGCAACCGGGGGTAGCCACCCGGAAACCCCGCCCGACACGCGGCGGGTTTCCCGCCGGGCGGCCCTGCGGGAA
Source organism: Achromobacter sp. DH1f (assembly GCF_000633435.1). Taxonomy (NCBI): domain Bacteria; kingdom Pseudomonadati; phylum Pseudomonadota; class Betaproteobacteria; order Burkholderiales; family Alcaligenaceae; genus Achromobacter; species Achromobacter sp. DH1f. The sequence continues at coordinate 38,287 of NZ_AYMF01000006.1, forward strand.
ACCCGCCAGGAAGCCAGCCTGGACTTGCCGCTGGACCCGCCCCGGGCCGGGGAATCCAAGCAGACCTGGGTCTATCGCCAGATCCGCGAGCGCATCCTCAAAGGCGTGCTGCCCTCGGGCAGCCGGCTGCCGTCCACGCGCAGCCTGGCCGGACGCTGGCACATCGCCCGGTCCACGGTCGAGGCCGCCTACGACCAGTTGCACAGCGAAGGCTATACGGCGGGCACGGTCGGGTCGGGCACCTATGTGGCGGCGGTCATTCCCGATAATTTCTTTCGCGATGGCTTGCCCGGCGAGGCGGCGCAAGGGGGCGGCCGTCCGTCCACGCCGGCAGCGCCTGGCGCATCCGCTCCGTCACCGCGTGCCGTATCGGTACGCCCGGCAACCGGCCTGCCGCCGGTGCCGCCGCCGCGTTCAGAGCCACCTTTCACGGCCCGCAGCGCGGATGCTTCGCTGTTCCCGATGGCCGCATGGAGCAAGGGGCTGGCGGCCAGCGCCCAGCGCGTCACGCCGTCGCAACTGGCCAACGAGGAATCGCAGGGCTGGCGGCCGCTGCGCGAGCAGATTGCGCGTTATCTGGGCGCGGCGCGCGGCATCGCCTGCGATGCCGACCAGGTGGTGGTGCTGACCGGCATCCGCGACGGCATCGATCTCTCCGCCCGCGTGCTTTTGTCGCCGGGCGACAAGGTGCTGGTGGAAGACCCCGGCTACCTCAACGCCGTGCCGCTGTTCAGCCAGTACACGCGCCGCATCACGCCCATCGCGATCGACGAGCACGGTTTTTCGGTGGCCAGCGCCCGCCGCCAGCGCGGCGTCAAGCTGGTGCACGTCACGCCCGCGCACCAGTCGCCCACCGGCGTCACCATGCCCGTGTCGCGCCGCCTGGAACTGCTGGACTGGGCCGCGCAGACCGGCAGCTGGATCCTGGAAGACGACTACGACAGCGAATTCAACTACGACAGCGCGCCGCTGGCCGCCCTGAAAAGCCTGGACAGCGCCGACCGCGTGATCCACTGCGGCAGCTTCAACAAGACCCTGTTCAACGCGCTGCGCATCGGCTATGCGGTGCTGCCGCGGCCGCTGGTGGCGGCGTTCACGCGGACGCGCCACACCACGGGGCGGTCCAACAGCATCATCGAACAGATGACGCTGGCCAACTTCCTGGAAGACGGCAGCTTCGCCCGCCATGTGCGCCGGGTACGGCCCGTCTACGCGGCCCGGCGCGACCAGCTGCTGCGGCTGCTGCAACAGGCCGCAGGCCCGTCGCCGCTGCGGGTCAGCGGCGAGCAGGCGGGCTTTCACCTGGTGTGGTGGCTGCCGCCCGGCAGGGACCTGGCGGACCTGCTGCGCCGTGCACAGGCACGCGGCATCGGCATCCAGTCGGTGGCCGACTTCTGTCTGCGTGTGACGATGCCGCCCGGCGTGGTCATCGGCTACAGCGCGCGTAGCGAGGCCGAACTGGAACAGGTAGGGGCGCTGCTGCGCGGGGCCGGCGCCTGATCAGACGGCCTTGTCCGCCAGGAACGCCTCGATCAGCGCCGCAAAAGCCGGCGGGCATTCCTGCATCGGGTAATGGCCGCAGTTCGGCATCACCCGCAGTTGGGCGTTCGGATGCCACGCCAGGAACGTCTGCCGCATGGCGGCTTCGTCCAGCCCCGGGTCCTTGTCGCCCACGATCACCAGGTACGGTGTCGTCAGCCCACGCACCTCGTCCACGAAATCCGTGTGGACCAGCATGTCCAGGTAGGGAATGCGGCAGGCGGGCGCCACCGACGCGCGATGCCGCCGCAGCTTGGCCTGCGCCCAGCCGCGCCCCAGGCCGCCGGTCACGTATTGCATCAGGCGGCAAAAGGCCTCGTCGTCGCGCGCCGTGCTGGCAAAGAACGCATACGCGTCCGGGCCCAGCCGATTGCCCGCGGCCGACACCGGGCACACGGCAATCGCCCGCTTGATGCGGTCCGGCGCACTCGCCGCCAGGCGCTGCGTGACCATGCCCGTCATCGAATGCCCCAGCACGTTAAAGCGCGGCCAGCCCAGGTGGTCGGCCAGCGCCAGGCAATCGGCGGCGATCTCATCGACCGTGCAGGCGCCCGTCAAATGGCGCGACAGGCCATAGCCGCGCAGGTCCGCGAATACATAGGTGCAGGCGTCGCCGTCCAGATAGGGCGTCATCGCGGCGTAGTTGCCGTGGTCGCCCAGCCAGTCGTGCAGCACCAGCACGGGTTCCGGGCCGTGGCCGTGGCGGACAAAGCCCAACAGGCTGGCCGCGGCGGCATCGTTGCCGACGTTCGGATGGGAGGAGGGGGAATGGTTCATTTCAAGGGTTCCTTCTGGGTTGGAAAAAGCCAAAAGAAACGCCCTCCCGGCGGACCGGGAGGGCGTCTTGAAAGAAGCGTCATCATATCGGGTCGGCGGGCGAAAATCCAGTGGCTGGAATAACCAGACGCGCAGCCCAGGGCAAGCCGCCGCAAGCACCCGCCCTGCGCCTTGTAGCAAAATAACGGCTGCTTTATCGCGTACGACACAGGAATTTCCCCATGCCCCAGCTCGACCTTTACCAAGTAGACGCCTTCACTGCCGCTCCCTTCGGCGGCAACCCCGCCGCGGTGGTGCCGCTGGACGCGTGGCTGCCTGACGCGACGTTGCAGCGCATTGCCGAAGAAAACAACCTGTCGGAAACCGCCTACTTCGTGCGCCAGGGCGATGTCTACGCGCTGCGCTGGTTCACGCCCGCGGTCGAGGTCGACCTGTGCGGCCACGCCACGCTGGCGACGGCCTGGGTGCTGTTCGAACAGCTGGGCGTCAAGGACGACCTGTTGCGCTTTTCGACCCGCAGCGGCGAATTGCAGGTGCGCCGCGCCGGCAAGGCGCTGGCGATGGATTTCCCCGTCAAGCAACCGGTGGCCGAAGCCATCCCGGCCGCGCTGCTGCAAGCGCTGGGCTTGAAGGACGCGCGGGCGCTGTACCGCACCGACGACTATCTGCTGGTCATCGACGATGAAACCCTGATCGACGGCCTGAAGCCTGATTTCTCGGCGCTGGCCGCGTTTGACGTGCGCGGCGTGGCGGTCACGGCGCCGTCCACCCGATACGACTTCGTGTCGCGCTGGTTCGGCCCGCGCGTGGGCGTCAACGAAGACCCCGTCACCGGCTCGGCCCACACCTCGCTCACGCCGTACTGGGCCGAGCGCCTGGGCAAGACGACGCTGACGGCCGAGCAGGGCGGGGCGCGCAAGGGGCAGCTGCAATGCGAACTGCCCGGCAACGGCCGCGTCATCATCAGCGGCCAGGCGGCGCTGTACCTGCGCGGCACGATCTACCTTTGACCCAAGGGCCGCCATGATCGACATCGACGCGTTGCGGGACGGCTTTGCCCGCTTCGGCGAACTCCGCCCGCAAGGCCGCGACGAATGGCGCGGCGATATCCCGCTGCCCGACGCGCTGGCCGATTTCTATGCCCGCATCGGCCCGTTGGGCAAGACTTATCACGCGCACATCGGCCCGGTCGGCGTCACGCTGTCCGAAACCAATGTGTGCTTTCCTGCGCTCAGCCGCCTGTGGGATCTGCAGGCCGGCTACCGCTGGGATGCCTCGAACGGCCAACGGGTGCCGGCCTGGCAGGACAACTGGCTGGTCATCGCCGACCTGAACGCCGATCCCTTCATCCTGGACACGGGCAGCGGCCGCATCCTGTATGCGATGCACGGCACCGGCACATGGGCACCTGACGACATCGCGCCCGACCTCTGGACGCTGGCCGCCGCCCTGGCCGCCGTGGGCGAGGTCTACCTGGACGCGGACGAAGACCTGCGCGACGACGACTGGGAGATCAAGCCGGCCTACCGCGACGCCGTGCTCGACCGACTGACCGCCGTGCTGGGTGACCGGGGCGAGGCCGAGCGCTTCTACGAGGTCCTGCAAGGCTAGCCTGAACGCTCGCGGACCGGGTTCGACGGCTCGGGCGAGGCTTCGGCGCGCCATTATCGAAAACCTATTCCCTCATCAGCACTTCAAATAACCCTGCGCGCCGCAGCTGCCTAGAATCCCCGGTCATGACACCAAGAGGCCGCATCCGGCCCTGGAACCAAGGAGACAGAGGGCATGGACGCGGTATGGGTGGTGGCGATCGGCGCGGCGGTGGCGGGCTTCGTGCAGGGCCTGTCGGGCTTTGCGTTCGGCATGGTGGCCATGTCGTTCTGGGCCTGGGTGCTGGACCCGCGTCTGGCCGCCGCGCTGGCCGTCTTCGGCGCCTTGACCGGGCAACTGCTGGCTGTGTTCTCGGTGCGCCGGGGCTTTGACTGGCAACTGCTGTGGCCTTTCCTGGCGGGCGGCCTGGCCGGCATTCCGCTGGGCGTGCTGGTGCTGCCGCACCTGGACATGGACTGGTTCAAGGCCGTGCTGGGCGCCTTGCTGGCCTTGTGGTGCCCGGTCATGCTGATGTCGCAGCGGCTGCCGCGCATCCGCGGCAACCGCCTGGGCGATGGCGCCGTGGGCATGGTCGGCGGCGTGCTAGGCGGCATCGGCGGTTTCGCGGGCAGCGTGCCCACGCTGTGGTGCACGCTGCGCGGTTTCAACAAAGACACCCAGCGCGCCGTGATCCAGAACTTCAACCTGGCGATGCTGTCGGTGACGATGGCCACCTACCTGGCCACCGGCATCGTCACCCGCGACATGGCGCCCATGTTCGCAGTGGTGGCGCCGGCCATGCTGATCCCCACGCTGCTCGGCACCCGCCTGTACATCGGCATTTCCGAAGTGACATTCCGGCGCACGGTGCTGGGGCTGCTGACATGTTCGGGGCTGACGTTGCTGGCGTCGTCGGTGCCGCAGTTGCTGGCGCGGTAGGCGCTACGCCAGCGCCACCCCGTCCCGCACACTCGCCGCAAGCATCTGCGCCGTCGCTGCCGACAACGTCCACCCCAGATGCCCGTGCCCGGTGTTGTAAAACACGCCGGGCCGCTTGCCCGGGCCGACGCGCGGCATCATGTTGGGGGTCATGGGGCGCAGGCCGCACCAGGGCACCACGCGTGACGTGCGTACGCCGGGGAAGTGCTTGCGGGTCCAGTCCACCAGCGGCTGGATGCGTTCGGCGCGGATGTCCATGTTGAAGCCATTGAATTCCGCCGTGCCGGCCACGCGGAAGCGGTCCCCCAGGCGGCTGGTGACGATCTTGGCGGCTTCGTCGAGCAGGCTGACAGTGGGCGCGGCGGCGCGGCTGTCGGGCTCGTCCAGGTGCACGCTGATGGAATAGCCCTTGACCGGGTAGATGTTCAACGAGTCGCCCAGCTGGCGCGCGAACTGGCGGCTGGCGGCCCCGGCGCAGATGACGAGGGCGCTGGCCTCGTGCTGTTCGTGTTGCGTGCCGCCTTCGCGGGCAATGTCCAATACGTAGGGCAGGCCGTCGCGGCTGATGGCGCGGATGTCGGCGTCCTGCTCGAAGCGCACGCCGCGGCGCACGCAGGCGCGGGCCAGACCGCTGGTGAATTTGTGGATGTCGCCGGTGGCATCGGACGGCGTGTAGAAGCCGCCGTGGCAGGCCGTTTGCAGCGCGGGTTCGATGGCGCGTGCTTCGTCGGGCGTGACCGCGTGGCGTTCCAGTCCGCCTTCGCGCAGCAGCGCGTTGGCGCGGCGTGCGGTCTCGAAGCTGGCGGCGTCGTGGTAGATGTGCAGGATGCCGCGCCGTTCCAGGTCGAAGTCGATGCCTTCTTCCTCGGCCATGGCATACAGGTGCTGGCGCGCCTCGATGGCCAGCCGGGTGGTGGCGATGGTGTTCTGGCGGTAATTGCGGATCTGCCCCATGAACTGGGCCAGCCACGAATACTTGTGCCAGCTGAAGCGCGGGTTGAGCAGCAGCGGCGCGTTGCGGCGGCCCAGCCAGCGCAGGCCCTTCATGACGGTGGCGGCGCTGTTCCAGACTTCGGCGTTGCTGGCGGACAGCTGGCCGCCGTTGGCGTACGACGTTTCCATGGCGGGATAGCGCTGGCGGTCGTAGACCGTGACGTCGTAACCCAGTTTGCTCAAGGCGTACGCAGACGTGACGCCGGTGATACCGGCGCCGATGATGGCGATGCGGGGCATGGTGGCTCCAGATAGCGTGGCTGCGGCCAACCGGCAGCAGCACCCCATCTGTCTTGGTACCTGAGAGCTTCACCCGGGCGGTGTGCGCCGCGGGATCCCCTTCGGTGGGCGCGCTTGGCGCCTCTCTCCAGATTGTCTACACCGCGCAGTCCTGTTGCCTGAGAGTTTCCGGGGCGGTTGCTCCGTCGGCGCCCGCCACGGGGGCGAGTCTCTTCTGCGGGGTTTTGAATCGACCGAAGCAGGATAGCCAAAATTTCGGCCGAACGAGACTTAGGGTTAGTACTAGGATGTGCCAATTTCGTCCTACACTGGGCGCCATTCGGCCGGCGCCAGCCGGTATGACGCGATAGGAAGAATGGCATGCGCCTGAGAGAAAAATTCCGTATTTCGATGTGGTTCCTGGCCCTGGCCGCAGGCGCCGGGCCCGCCATGGCGGCGGGGCAGCCAGCGCCAGCGTCGTCCGCGCCCGGCGCGCCAGTCGCTGCGGTGCCGCCGCAGGCTGCTGACGAGGCGATCAACGCCGCCGTCGCCGAGGTCATGCGCCAATACGACATCCCCGGCATGGCAATCGCCGTCACCCGCAACGGCCAGCAGCGCTTTTTCAACTACGGCGATGCCTCGCGCGCACCGCGCAAGCCGGTATCGCCCGACACGCTGTTCGAGCTGGGCTCGATCAGCAAGACCTTCACCGTGACGTTGGCGGGCTATGCAGAGGCCTCGGGCAAACTGTCGTTGGGCGACAGCCCCGCCAAGTATGTGCCCGAACTGCAAGGCAGCGCGTTCGCCAAGACCACGCTGATCAACCTGGCCACGCACACGGCGGGCGGCTTTCCTTTGCAAGTGCCGGACGCCGTGCAGGACACGGCCCAGTTGATGGCCTATCTGAAGGCCTGGACGCCGCAATACGCGCCCGGCACGCACCGCACCTACGCCAATCCCAGCATCGGCATGCTGGGCGTGGTAGCCGCGCGCAGCCTGGGCCAGCCCTACGTGGCGGCGCTGGAGCAGGGCCTGTTTCCCAAGCTGGGCTTGCGCAGCACCTATGTGAACGTACCGCCTGAAAAAATGCCCGACTACGCCTGGGGCTACAACAAGCAGAACGCGCCGGTGCGGGTGAATCCGGGTGTGCTGGCGGACGAGGCCTATGGCGTGAAATCGACCGCCCGCGACATGATCCGCTTTGTCGAGGTGAACCTGGGCGTGGCGCCGGTGGGTGCCACCATCCAGCGCGCCATCGCGGCCACGCACACGGGCTACTACCAGTTGGGCGCGATGACGCAGGACCTGATCTGGGAGCAGTACCGTTACCCGGTGTCGGTGGATGACCTGGTGGCCGGCAATTCGGCCAAGGTGGCCTTCGAGACCTTGCCGGTGCAGGCCTTGCAGCCGCCGAGCGCGCCACAGCCCGCGACGTGGATCAACAAGACCGGCGCCACCAACGGCTTTGGCGCCTACGTGGCCTTCGTACCGTCGCGCAAGGAGGGCATCGTGATCCTGGCCAACCGCAACTATCCCAACGAGGCGCGCGTGCGGCTGGCATTGCGGGTGCTGGAGACGCTGGATCGTTGAACGGCGGGGTAAGCAGTGTGGCGGCGCTGCCTGGCCCCTGGCCGTTGCCCCTTTAGCGAACGTCGCCCTTTTCCCGGGCCGCGTCATGACGCGGCAGCAAGCCCATGATGCGCAACCGGTCGCACAGCTCTCCCAGCCGCCGCAGCTTGTAGGCGTCCACGTCCATGCCGGCGTAGTCGTAGAAGCCCTGGCCTTCGCGCAGGCCGTTGCGGCCGGCTTCCATGTTGCGCGCGATGATGTCCGGCGCGGCAAAGCGGGGGTCGATGGCATCGGCCAGATAGCGGGACGCGTAATGCAGGATGTCGCCGCCGCCCCAGTCGATGAATTCCAGCAGGCCCAGCACCGAGAAGCGCAGGCCGAAGCCCAGCCGCACGGCGGTGTCGATGTCTTCGGCGCTGGCCACGCCTTCCTCGACCATGCGGGCCGCCTCGTTCATGGCCAGGGCCTGGATGCGCGGCACGATGTAGCCGGCCGCCGGTGCGCATTGCACCGGCGTCTTGCCGGCCAGCCGCAGCACCGCCAGCAGGTCCTGCAACGCGGCGTCCGCCGTCTGCGGGCCGCGGCTCACTTCCACCAGCGGAATGAGATACGCCGGGTTGAGCCAATGCGCATTCAGAAAGCGCGCGGGCGTGTGCACCAACGCGGCCAGTTCGGTCACCAGGAAGGTGGACGTGGTGGACGCGATGACGCTGTCCGGCGCGCAGGCCCGCCCCAGCCAGGTGAAGGTGTCGCGCTTGACGTCCAGGCGCTCGGGCACGGCTTCGAACACGACCCGGGCGTGGGCCAGGTCCGCGCGGGCGTCGTCGCGGGTGGTCAGGCGCACGCGGCCCAGCGCAATGTCGGCCTGTGCCGCGTCCAGCAGGCCCAGCCGCGTCAGGGTGGCCAGTTCGCGCCGCAGGTCGCCCAGCACCCGCGCGAAGTATTCGGCCTGTTCGCCGCGTTCGCGCGGCTTGATGTCGATCAGGGTGACGGACAGCCCGGCATGGATGTACGACAGCGTGATGCCGATGCCCATGCGGCCGGCGCCGACCACGCACAAGGTCTTGTCCATGGTCAGGCCCCTTGCGCCAGCAACGCGGCCATGGCGCTGCGCGACCGGCCGTGCAGGCCCAGCGCTTCCAGCGTGCGGCCTTCGGCATACAGGTCGCGGCCCGCCACGGCCGAGGCCACGCTGAGCAAGCCCTGCGCCACCGGCGTGGGCACGCCGGCCCAGCGGCCCGTCGACACCAGGAAGGACAGGCCCAGCTGCGTGTCTTCCAGCATGTAGCGGTGGCGGGCCAGGTCGATGTTCTCGCGCCAGTCGCCGCTGTCGGTCAGCTTGCCGTGCGCGCCGCGGCCATACATCCATTCATCGCCCTCGGCGGCGTAGTGGTCGGCCAGCGGAAAGTGCGGCGCCGCATAGCCCAGCGCCGTGCGCACGGCGATGCGTTCGGCGTCCAGTGCGTCGGTCACGCGGCGGATGGACGGTTGCGTGCCTTCGTTGTGGATGTCCCACTTGTCGAAGTGTTCCAGCGGGCCGGCGTTCATCAGGATCAGCGGCGGATGGATCACCGGCCCTGCGTTCATCAACGCGCCCGACAGAGCGTCTTCGATCGGCTCGATGCTGGGGTAGGCCTGCGCCAGCACTTCCAGGGCGGGGCCGGACAGGCGGCTGGGAAAGACGCCGGTGGGCAGGCGCGTGGCGTAGGCGCTGATCACGACGCGGTCGCCGTGCTTGCGCGCCAGGTAGGGCAGGGTGCCGGTCTCGGCAAAGGCCACCTCGGCCGGGTTGCCGGCGTCTTTCAGGGCGCGGGCGAACAGCAGGCTGCCGAAGGTGCCGGGCGGCAGGAACACCACCTGGCCGTCTTGCAGGTGCGGCGCCAGGTCAGGCGCCAGTGCGGCGTGGGACGTGGCCGGCAGCGGAATCACCAGCAATTGCGCGCCGTCTGTCGCGGCGCCCAGGTCAGCCGTCAGTTCCAGCTGGCCGGGGCCGTCGCCCAGCGGGATGCGGCGCGTGCCGCGATAGTCGGTCACCGTGAGGGCGCCGGCCTGGCGCAGGCTGTCGAACGCGGCCCCGTCGCGGCGCCACAGCCGCACACGATGCCCTTTTTCCACCAGGTCGGCCGCCGCCGCGTAGCAGCCGTGGCCGCCGCCAATAACGCCGATGCGCATGATCAAGCTCCTTCGATAGAGGCTTTGATCCTAGCGATGGGACAAGGCGCGGTCTGCGCCGAACGCGCAGGCGGGATACCGAATCGGCAAGCAAATGCAGGGCGGTGAGGTGCGTGCCATGGCTGCGGCCGCAGTCTGGCGGCGATCAGGTGGCGACCAAGCAGCGATCAGGCAGCGATCAGGCACTGCTTCAAGCACCCTCCCGCCGCTATCAGGGCGTACAGGCGCGGCGCTGCCTGAGCGTGTCGGACGGCAGGCAGCCATACCGCTTGCGGTAATGGGTGGCGAAGTGGCCGAAGCTGGTGACGCCGCAGCGCAGCAGGATGTCGGTGACGCTGTCGCCGTCCCGCGCTTGCCCCAGCGCGGCGTGCGCCAGCGCCAGCCGGCGGTTGCGCAGGTAGTCGCTGGGGCTTTGTTTGAGGAACTGCGTGAAGCCGTTCTGCAAGGTGCGGATGGACACGCCGCAATGCGCCGCCAGGTCGGTCAGGGCAATGGGCGCGTCGATGTGTTCTTCGATGTAGTCGCGGGCGCGGCGCACGTGCTGGGGCAGCGGCTGGCGGCGGTCGGCGCGCAGCGCATCGGAATAGTTGTGCGGCAGCTGGGTCAGCAGCAACGACACCAGATAGTCGGAAAAGCCCGCGGCCAGCGTCTGCGTCACGCCTTCGATGGCGGGGTGGCGGTACAGGCGGCACAGGTAGTCCAGCGTTTCCTGCACGGCGGCCAGGCCCGCCGAGCCCGGGGCAGCTTCCAGGTCGAACACCAGCGGCTGCTTGACCGGGCGGTCCAGCAGTTGCTGCAGGTGGCGCTCCAGGGCCTGGCGTTCGATGCGCAGGATCAGGCTGCGGCAGTCCTGGCCGATGCGGATGATGCTGCGTTCGGACGGCGACGAAATGGTCAGGCTGCCTTCGCGCAACAGCGCGCTGCGCTTGCCCAGCGTGACCAGCCCGGCGCCTTGCAGCGTGACGCGCACCAGATAGTAGCGGGCGATGTCGCCGGCATCGATTTCGACGTCGGCGCCGTAGTGCAGGTCGAACAGCGCGGCGCTGCCGAAGAACACCCCGTACAGGCGCGAGCGCATGGGCTCGCCCGGGGCCACGCACATGCGGTGCGACCACAGGTGCTGGCTGACCTGGTCCGTGATTTCAGAGACATTGCCCGAATTGAGCAGGCAGTGGCGTTGCAGCGGATAGGTGTCTTGGAACATGCTTTCCTGCGCCCCGGGAATAGCCGTTGCGCGCCCGGTATAGAGCCGGCGGACGCAAAGGCCTACAAAAGATGCAGCCATTGGGGCCTGCCGACGCAAGCCCGGATTGGCGAACCAGACAAGGGGACGCAGCCGCCACCCTGGCGGGGCCGGCGCGATCCCGTTGCGATACAAGGGAAAAACATGATGGGCGACCCCCGAAACGACGCGGCCAAGACCAGCTATGCCTACGAGTGGTATGTCGTCCTGATCTGCATGCTAGCGTACATATTTTCGTTCGTCGACCGGCAGATCCTGGCCTTGATGATCGAACCCATCAAGCACGACCTGCAACTGTCGGACACGCAGTTCAGCCTGTTGCACGGGTTGGCGTTTTCGCTGTTCTACGCCTTCATGGGCATTCCCATCGCGCTGCTGGCCGACCGCTATTCGCGGCCCCGCATCATCGCCATCGGCGTGGCGTTCTGGAGCCTGGCCACCGCGGCCTGTGGCCTGTCGCGCAGCTTCGCGCAGATGTTCCTGGCGCGCATCGGCGTCGGCGTGGGTGAGGCCGCGCTGTCGCCCGCCACCTATTCGATGCTGAGCGACATGTTTCCGCGCCACAAGCTGGGCCGCGCGGTGGGCATCTATTCCATCGGCTCGTTCATCGGCGGCGGCATGGCCTTCCTGATCGGCGGCTACGTCATCAACCTGCTCAAAAGCGTGGACAGCGTGGCGGTGCCGCTGCTGGGTGCGCTGCGGCCCTGGCAGGTGACCTTCTTCATTGTCGGCCTGCCCGGGCTGCTGGTGGCGCTGCTGATTCTGCTGACCGTGCGCGATCCGCAGCGCCGCGGGGTGCGCCGCGATGCGGCCGGCCAGGCGCAAAAGCCCTCGGTGGGCGAGACCTTTCGTTTCCTGGGGCGGCATCGCGGCACGTTCTTCTGCCACTACCTGGGGTTTTCGTTCTACGCCATGATCCTGTTCTGCCTCCTGGGCTGGACGCCGGCTTTCTACATGCGCAAGTACGGCCTGTCGCCGGTGGACGTGGGCTACATGCTGGGCGTGGTGGTGCTGGTGGCCAATACGGCCGGCGTGTTCTGCGGCGGCTGGCTGATGGATTGGCTGGCCAAGCGCGGCTACAGCGATGCGCCGCTGCGGGCCGGCGTCATCGGGGCAGTCGGCATGGCCGTGCCCGCCGTGGCGTTCACCCAGGTCGATGGCCTGTGGCTGTCGGTGGGCCTGCTGCTGCCCGCGATGTTCTTTGCCTCGTTTCCCATGCCCACGTCCACCGCCGCGATGCAGATCCTGCCGCCCAACCAGCTGCGGGCGCAGATGTCGGCGCTGTTCCTGTTGATCTCGAACCTGATCGGCCTGGGGGCGGGCACGACGGCGGTGGCCTTGCTGACGGATCGGCTGTTCAAGCTGCCCGCGGCGGTGGGCCATTCCATGTCGCTGCTGATCGGGGTGGCCACGCTGCTGTGCGTGGGTCTTCTGGCCGTGGGCTGCGGCAAGTATCGGCGCAGTCTGGTGCGGGAAGAGACCCTGGCCGAGCAGGGGCCAGCCCCGGGCGGTGCGGCGCCCGTGCCGGCGCGGGCTACGCCTTGACACATAAGGGTTACGGCATGTGCCCGCGGGCGCCACTGCCGCAGATGGGCTATAAAGCTGTTTCAACTCATCACTGCGCAGGCTCGCGCGGGCGCCGGACGCTCGGCCCTTGGCCGATAATCCCCCCGTCGCCCCGAAGCCGGATTTTTTCATGCCCCGCGTCACCCCTCGTCTTGCCCTTCCGTTGTGCGCTGCCCTGGCAGCCGTCCTGGCGGGATGCGCCGCTCCCAAAGCCGCCTTCGAAAAAGAAGACTTCACCCAGAACGACACCTATTCCCGGACGGTCGCGGCGGGCAGCAACACGGCGTGCGACGCCGGGCGGCGGGCCTTGCTCAGCCAGGGCTACAACATCGACAAGTTCGAAGGGTCGCGCGTCACCGGCCACAAGAATTTCCAGGGCGACGACGGCCAGCATACCCAGATCAGCTTCAACATCGATTGCGCCTCGGACGGCGCCGCCAACGAACGTGCCACCGTGTTCGCCAACGCTGTGCAGGACCGCTATTCCATCAAGCGCACCTCCAGTTCGGCCAGCGTGGGCGTGAGCGTGCTGGGGCAGGTGTCGATGCCGTTCGGCGCCAGCGACGATTCGCTGGTCAAGACGGCCAGCCAGACCGTGTCGCGGCCGGCGTTCTATGAAGGTTTCTTCCAGCTGCTGCAGCGCTTCCTGCCGGATGCGCAGGCCGCCGCGGCGCCCCACGTGCCGCCGCCCGGCCGCGGCAAGGCCGCCGCGCCCAAGCCGCCCGCGGACCCCGTGACCACGCCGGATGCGCCGGCCGATACGCTCAATCCGTCCACGGCCAGCGGTGCGCCGGCCGCCGGCGACAAGCCCGCGGCCGAGCCGGCTCGCGCACTGCCTGCCGCGGCGCCTGCCAACGCTGCCGGGGCGTCCGCCGCGCCGGCCAACCCGGCGGTGAAGGCGGATTCGGCGGTTCCGGCTGCGGCGGCCTCCAGCCCCACGGCACCCACCACGCCTGCCGCGGCCACGCCGGCAGCGACGCCTGCCACGCAGCCGGCCGCCGACGCCGCCAAGTAACTGCCCCGACTGGCGGCGCAGACCGTCTCCGCATCCGCCCGCCGTCCGGCGATAATGCCGCGCATGACCTACCAACTCCTGAAAATGCTGCATGTCGCCGCCGTGGTCACATGGCTGTGCGGCTCGTTGTTCGTGTCCCTGTTCCTGTTGTCGTCGCAGCCGCCCGACAGCGACGAGGCGCCGAAAGAACGCAAGATGCTGGGCGCGCTGCGCCGCTGGACGCTGTTCGTGACCACGCCGGCCATGGTGCTGACCTGGCTGGTCGGCCTGCACCTGGCCATGACCTTTGGCTGGTTCGCCATGAACTGGCTGTGGATCAAGGTAGGGCTGGCGCTGGCGCTGTCGGCGTTGCTGGGCATCCAGAGCGCGGCGCTGCGGCGCCTGGCCCAGGGCAGCGCCAAGCGACCGCCCTTGGTCGATCTGTATGCGCCGTTCACGGTCATTGCGGCCGCGGTGATCGTGACGCTGGTGGTCGTCAAGCCGTTCTGAAGGCTTGCCGCCATATGCGCCCGCCACATAACCAAACACCCCTGTAATAAGGACTCAACCAACTATTCGTTCGTGCGCGCAGGAGCCATCCCTAGAATCGTCTCTCTCATAACCGGTTTGACTTAGAGGCGATTTCCATATGACTCCCCGTACTTTCTCCGCCCGCACGGGCACGCTCATCAAGGGTCTGCTGGGCGCCGTGCTGGCCGCTGCGGCGATGTTCCACGGACCGGCATTCTCGGCCGATCCCAAGCCCCTGAAGGTGGGCGTGCGCGGCGGCGTCGACGAGCAGATCTGGGAAGTCGTGGCGCAGGTCGCCAAGAAGAATGGCCTCGCCGTCGAACCGATCGTCATCACCGGCACCGCCAGCCCCAACGAGGCGCTGAACAACGGTGACCTGGACGCCAACGCCTTCCAGCACATTCCCTTCCTGAACGACCAGATCAAGCAGCGCGGCTACAAACTGGTGTCGGTGGCCAATACGCTGATCTCGCCCATCGCGTTCTATTCCAGGAAGTACAAGTCGCTGAAAGACCTGCCCAACGGTGCCAAGGTCGGCATTCCCAACGACCCCAGCAACCAGACCCGCGCGCTGGTGATCCTGCGCGACAACGGCCTGATCACGCTGCGCGACGGCTTCGATCCGTCCACGGGCACCGCCACGCTGGCAGACGTGACGTCCAACCCCAAGAAGCTGGACTTCGTGGAAAGCGCCTCGGTGGTGCTGGCCCGCTCGCTGCCTGACGTGGACACCGCGGCCATCGTCAACAGCTTTGCCTACCAGGCCGGGCTGATCGCCACCCGCGACGGCATCGCGGTCGAGAAGAAAGAAAACAACCCGTACGTGAACATCATTGCCGTGCGCGAAAAGGACAAGAACGCGCCGTGGGTGCCGGAACTGGTCAAGGCCTACCATTCCGAGGAAGTGCGCCAGTTCATTCTGAGCAAGTACGAAGGCTCGGTGATTCCGGTCTTCTAAGCGCGTCATGATCCAACACGAGTTTTCCCTGCCGCACGAGGCCGCACAGGCCGAAGCCGGCGCGGCGCCGGATGCGCACATCGTCTTCGAAGGCCTGCAGAAGCACTATCCCGGTCCGCAGGGCCCGGTTGCGGCGCTGTCGGACATTTCGTTTTCGATCTCGCGCGGCGAGGTGTTCGGCATCATCGGGCGCAGCGGCGCCGGCAAGTCGACGCTGCTGCGTTCCATCAACATGCTTGAGCGGCCCAGCGCCGGCCGGGTGCGGGTGGACGGCGTGGACGTCGGCAGCCTGGACGAGGACGCGCTGGTGGGCCTGCGCCGCCGCATCGGCATGATCTTCCAGCACTTCAACCTGCTGTCGGCCAAGACCGTGGCGGAAAACGTGGCCCTGCCGCTGCGCGTGGCCGGCGTGAAGCCGGCCGCGGCGCGGGCTCGGGTCGATGCGTTGCTGGACCTGGTCGGGCTGCGCGACAAGGCGGATACCTATCCGGCCAAGCTGTCGGGCGGCCAGAAGCAGCGCGTGGGCATCGCCCGGGCGCTGGTGCACAACCCCGAAATCCTGCTGTGCGACGAAGCCACGTCCGCGCTGGACCCGGAAACCACGCAGTCCATCCTGGCGCTGCTGCAGGACATCAATCGCAAGCTGGGCCTGACAGTCGTGCTGATCACTCACGACATGGCGGTGATTCGCGAGGTCTGCCACAAGGTGCTGGTGCTGGATGGCGGCCGCAAGGTGGAACACGGCGACGTCTGGCGCGTGTTCGGCGATCCGCAGGCCGATGCCACGCGCGCCTTGCTGCGCCCCTTGCAGCACGACCTGCCGGCGGACCTGGCGGCGCGGCTGGTGCCCGACCTGCAAGGCCTGGACGGCCGGCCGGGCGTGGCCGTATTGCGCCTGCGTTTCACCGGCCAGGGCCGCCCGGAAGGTGTGTCGCTGCAAGCGCTGGCAGCGCTGGGGCCGGGCGCGACGCTGCTGCACGGCGGGCTGGACCGCCTGCGCGGCCATGCCCAGGGAAGCCTGCTGGTGTCGGTGCCCGCCGCCGTTCTACAGGAAGAGGCCGCGCGCGCCGCGCTGGTGGCCGATCAGATCAAGGTGCTGGGATATGTCGCTGTCGATGCTTGATAAATACGCGCAGGCCTTCCTGCAGACGCTGACGATGGTGGGCATTTCCGCTGCCATCGCCATCATCGCCGGCCTGACGCTGGCCGTGGTGCTGACGGTGACCGCGCCCGGCAACCTGTACCCCAAGCCGCGCCTGAACAAGGCGCTGTCGGTCACCGTGAATACCTTTCGTGCCATTCCCTTCATCATCCTGCTGGTGGCGATGCTGCCGTTCACGCGGATGCTGGTGGGCACCACGCTGGGCACCTGGGCGGCGATCGTGCCGCTGTCGGCCAACCTGGTGCCGTTCTTTGCGCGCATCGCCCAGGTCAGCCTGAACGACGTCGACCACGGGCTGGTGGAAGCGGCCCGCGCCATGGGCTGCCGCCGCTGGCACATCGTGCGCCACGTGCTGCTGCCCGAGGCGCTGCCTGGCATCATCGGCGGCATGACCGTCAGCGTCATCGCCATGATCAATGCGTCGGCCATGGCCGGGGCGGTGGGCGCCGGCGGCCTGGGCGACCTGGCCATCCGCTACGGCTACGAGCGTTATGAAACCCGCGTGATGTTCGAAGTGATCGTCATCCTGATCGCGCTGGTGTCGATCGTGCAATTCACCGGTGAATGGCTGTCGCGCCGCGCCGACCACAAGCGTTGAGGGCGCGCCGCGCCGTCCGCATCCTGACTTTTCCTGGAGCCTTCTCATGTCCGATTCGCCCCAACACGGTTTTGCCACCCGCGCCATCCACCTGGGCTACGAGCCGCTGGACGAGCAAGGCGCGCTGTCGCCGCCGCTGTACCTGACGTCCACCTACACGCAGGACAGCATCGAGGCCTTCGACCAGATCCGCCTGGGCGAGAAGGCCGGCTACGTCTATGGCCGCACCCGCAACCCCACGCAGGCGCTGCTGGAGGAGCGGCTGGCGTCGCTGGAAGGCGCCGAGGCCGGTGTGGTGACGGCATCCGGCATGGCTGCCATTTCGGCCACGCTGCTATCGCTGCTGCAAAGCGGCGACGAGATCGTGGTGGATCAGATCGTCTACGGCACCGCCTTCACGCTGTTCGCGCAGGGCCTGCCGCGCCTGGGCATCCGCGCCGTGTTCGCGGACTTCACCCGTCCGGAAACGGTCGCCGCGGCCATCGGCCCCAAGACCCGCGCGGTCTACTTTGAAACGCCGGCCAACCCCAACCTGCGGCTGGTGGACATTGCCGCGGTGTCGGCGATTGCGCGCGGCAAGGGTCTGTTGACCATCGTCGACAACACCTTTGCCACGCCGGTGCTGCAACGCCCGCTGGAACACGGCGCCGACATCGTGCTGCATTCGGCCACCAAGTACCTGGGCGGCCACGGCGACCTGCTGGCCGGCGCGGTGGTGGGGCGCAAAGAGCATATCGATGCGATCCGGCTGCAAGGCCTGCGCTATTTCACCGGCGCAACGCTGTCGCCGTTCACCGCGTTCCTGGTGCTGCGCGGCATCAAGACGCTGGAACTGCGGGTGGAACGCCACAGCGAATCGGCGCTGAAGGTGGCCAAGTTCCTGCGTGAACATGCGGCCGTGGCCGACGTGTTCTATCCCGGCCTGGCGGGCACCGCGGGGGCCGAGATCGCCCAGCGCCAGCAGGCGGCGGGCGGCGGCCTGGTGGCGTTCGAACTGAAAGGCGGGCTGGACGCCGGCCGGCGTCTGCTCAACAGCCTGAAACTGGCGCGCATCGCCGTCAGCCTGGGCGATCCGGAAACGCTGATCCAGCACCCGGCATCGATGACGCACGCCAGCTACACGGCCGAAGACCGCGAGAAATACGGCTTGTCGGAAGGGCTGCTGCGTCTGTCGGTGGGATTGGAAACTGCCGCGGATATCCTGGCCGACCTCAAGCAGGGGCTGGATCGGGTGTAGGCGCGGCGAGGGGGCGTTGTGGTGCAGGATCCGCAGTGATGCCGATCCTGCGACGGCGCCGGTTCTGCGTCAGCGCAGAGATGACCTCAGCGCAGGTCCGACGTCAGGTTGTCGAACTGCTGCAGTTCCAGCCGGGTGCGTTCGTCGGTCAGGCGCCGCACCGTCAACTGATGCGCCTGGAAGCGCGTCAAGAGCGCGTCCTGGTCGAACACGATCTCGTCATGCTCGGCGCGCCACGACCGGCGGTTGTCGTCGAGCAGGTTGATCATCTTTTCGAACTCGGCCAGCGTCTGGCGTTCGATGTCCCAGTTGCGCGTCAGGGTGGCCCGCTGGGTCGCGCGCGACTTCAGGGCGCCTTCGATCATCTGGTTTTTCTGCTGTTCCGTCAGATCCAGGCTGCGGATGATGACGGGCACGTCGGCCAGCAGCTTCTGGTTCTGCTGGCTGTATTTCTGCACGATGCGCTGTGATTGTTCAAGGATCAGCCGGCTTTCCACCAGGCCGCGGTCGCGCGCCAGCCGGTTGGCGATGAACAGTTCCGATAGCCGTACCTCGTCCAGTTCCTTCATGTAGGCGCGGTATTGCGCCAGGCGCTGGCCCAGCATCAGTTTCACGCCGCGCTCGATCTGGCCGTAGGCGCCGCGCGCCTTGGGGGTGGGGTCGATGTCGGGCACGTCGCCGGTCGGATGGTCGACGGCGTACATGGCCGTGCGCATCAGCTCGCCGGCATGGCGGATCTCGGCGTAGGCGGTGTCTTTCTGCACCCGCTGGTAGGCGCCCATCGCGCTCACGGTGACAAACGTGGTCACGAGCGCCAGGCCCACGCCGAACGCGATGCGCGTGCGGCTGCGAGGGGTGCGCAGGCGCTTGAACAGTGACAGCACCCCGATCACGACCGCAGGCGGAATCGCCAGCGCGATGGCCGCGCCGATGCCGTAGCCAATGGTCCCTGCCGGGCTGGCATCCATCGACGGTGAATAACGCCGCACGCTGATTGCCATCAACCAGAGGCCGAGGTAGATCGCCCAGGTGCAGAACTTGAGCACGCGGCCGGCGGTAGGCGGGGTCCGCAGGGCGGCGGCCAGCGTGTCGGCTGCCATGGGAGCCGCCACTGAACCGACCGTGGCTGGCGAGGCGGCCAGCGCCGGGTCTGCCGCCGTTTCCGAGGGCACGCTTTCAAGGCTCAGGATGGGGTCTTTGCGCGTGTCCACGGCGGGCGGAAGGGGCGAGAAATAATTGGCGGTAAATGTTACTGTGCGGCCTTTTCCGGCGCAATCGAATCTCGCTGCCAGGCCACCCATTCGCCCGCGCCGTCGAAGTGGCGCGGCCCGCGTTTCGCGGCGGCCAGTCCGGCGCGCAGCACCTCGTGGTTCAGACCCGGCATGTGCCGCAGCAGGGCCGGCGGCAAAGCCTGCGCGTCCAGCACGTCCTCGTCGAATTCCACCGCCATCAACGCGCCGTCGTCCTGCACCCGCACGTACCACAGGCCTTCCATGTAGTCGCCGTGCCAGGGGTCCGGAAACACCGCTTGCCGAAAGCGAAAGCCGAATTCATGCACGTCTTCCCAGGGCCACGATTGGCGCAGGCCCATGCGCGCGGCCAGCTCGCTGGCGCGTGTGAAGCCGGCGTCGTCGAAGCGGATGGTTTCGGCGAACGGGTCGGGCGGGGCAGGCGGGCCGGCAAGCAGCCTTTTCAGGAATGACCACATGATGGCGTCGGGGAAGCGGATTCGATGCGGCAGTGTACTGGCGGGCGGCGCCGGCCGTATGACGAGCGCGCCAATCCCTGCAAGGCGATCCCGGCAAAAGCAGGCATCCTGGCCGCAGGCTGCAAAGATGTTACAAGTCTTGATTCATATCAACGTCCCGCGCCATGGCGCGGGTTAGGGTTGCGCTTTTTCCTGACGGGTCGCCGGCGACTGGCCGGGCCCCACGCGCAGCAAGGACAGGGATCCATGACAGACAAGACCTCGCAAGCCTCCGAATCGACCCAGGCCGACATCGCCGCCAAGCCGGCCACCAGGTCCGCCGCCAAGCGCACCGCCGGGGTACGGGCATCGGCCGCCAAGCGCCCGCAAGCCGCGCGCCGCGCGCCGGGCACCGCATCGTCCGCCGCGCGCAGCAAGCAAGCAGATGCCGCCGCCAGCCAACTGCCGTCCATCGAGCCCGCCGTCACGGCCCGCAAGCGCGTCAACGCGCGTGAGGTCGCCGCGCGCCAGGAAACCACGGCCGTGCTGGCCGACATTGCCCGCCGCTACACCGTGGGCGAATCCGGCGAGGCCCACGAGGCGCTGCGCTCGGTCATCGAAGAACTGTCGCCCGACGACGCGATGGCCGTGCACCGCGCGCTGCTGCAAGCCAATGCGCAGGCGCCCGCCGCCCGCCGCAACCCCGACGAAGAACTGGCCACCGATTGGCGCGAAGGCATCTACCCCTACAAGCACCGCATGCTGCGGCGCAATTACGAAAAGCAGAAGTACGCCTTGCAGGTGGAACTGCTGAAATTGCAGGCCTGGGTCAAAGCGACCGGCCAGCGCGTGGTGATTCTCTTCGAAGGGCGCGATGCGGCCGGCAAGGGCGGCACCATCAAGCGCATGATGGAACACCTGAATCCGCGCGGCGCGCGCGTGGTGGCGCTGGAAAAGCCGTCCGACACCGAGCGCGGCCAATGGTATTTCCAGCGCTATGTGCAGCACTTGCCCACGGCGGGCGAGATCGTGATGTTCGACCGCTCCTGGTACAACCGCGCTGGCGTCGAACGCGTGATGGGCTTTTGCACGCAGGCGGAATACCTTGAATTCCTGCGCCAGGTGCCCGATTTCGAACGCAATCTGGTCGCCAGCGGCATCCACCTGGTGAAGTTCTGGTTTTCGGTCAGCCAGGAAGAACAGCGCCGCCGCTTCCTGCAACGCAAGGTGCATCCGCTCAAGCAGTGGAAGCTCAGCCCGGTCGACCTGGCCTCGCTGGACAAGTGGGACGACTACACCCGCGCCAAGGAGGCGATGTTCGCGCACACCGACACCGCCGATGCGCCGTGGATCGTGGTCAAGTCCGACTGCAAGAAGCGCGCGCGCCTGAACGCCATGCGCTACCTGATCGGCCGCCTGCCGTACGAAGGCAAGAGCGCCGAGCCTGAGATGGCGCTGGATTCGCTGATCGTGGGGCGGGCGCTGTAAAGCCGGGTTCGTCGGGCCGGACCCGCGCGTTGACCGGCGCGGCGTCGTCGCTGTGTGCGAGGCGCGCCGCTTACTTGCCGCGCATCTGATCGATCAGCCGCCGATCGCGCTTGGTCGGCCGGCCGGCGGCGATGTCCAGCGCGGGTTCCGGCGCCAGGCGCCGCATTTCCGCCGCGCGGGCGCGGGCGGCGGCGCTTTCGGGGGTTTCCTCGTACAACTGGCGGGCTACCGGCGCCGGGCCGCGCACGCCGCTGACCGCCACCACGCGCACGTGCAGCGCAGGGTCTTCCTTGCGGATGCTGACCAGGTCGCCGGCGCCGACTTCGCGCGCCGGCTTGGCGGGCTGGCCGTTGACCTGCACCCGACCCTTGCCGATCTCGTCCACCGCCAGGCTGCGCGTCTTGTAGAAGCGCGCCGCCCAGAGCCATTTATCCAGCCGTATCTTTTCCATCGTGGTTCATCCAGACATCAGCCGGACATGATAGCGGTTGGCGCCGGGCTTGCGCGGGCACCGTCACGATTGCGAATCGCGCAGCAGCGCGGCAAACGCGCTGGCGGGCAGGGCGCGGCTGAAGAGGAACCCCTGCATGGCATCGCAGCCTTCCTCGATCAGCATCTGGCGCTGCGCCTCGGTTTCGACGCCTTCGGCCAGCGTGCGCATGCCCAGCGAATGCGCCAGGCGCACCACGCCGCGGATCACGGCGGTGGCCGTCGGCATCTTGCCCAGCGCCCAGACGAAGGACTGGTCGATCTTGAGCGTATCGATCGGCAGCCGCACCAGGTAGGCCAGGCTGGAATAGCCGGACCCGAAGTCATCCAGCGACGCCGAAATGCCGGCCTGGCGCAGTTCCAACAGGATGGTCGAGGCCTTTTCGACATCGCTCATCAGCGAGTTTTCAGTCACCTCGACGTCCAGCAGCGTCGGCGGCACGCCATGCACCTGCGCCAGCCGCACGATGGTGCCGGCCAGGTCGGGCGCGACCAATTGGCGGGCCGACAGGTTGAACGAGATGCGTGGCACCGGCAGGGCATCGGCCAGCCATTCGCTGATGTGCTGGCAGGTGGCATTGGCCACCCACTCGGTCAGCGCCGATTCCAGCGGCGAATCCAGGATCACGTCCAGGAACGCGGCCGGGCCCAGCAGGCCGCGGGTGGGATGGCGCCAGCGCAGCAGCGCTTCGGCGCCGCACAGCGACCCGTCGTGCATGCTGATCTGCGGCTGGAAGTGCAGTTCGAACTGGTTGTTGGTCAGCGCGCCCTGGATGTCGCCGCGCAGCGACAGGCGCGCGCCCAGGCCCTGCATCAGCTCGCGGTGGTACAGGCGCACCTGGAAGCGGCCGGCTGACTTGGCGGCGTACATCGCGGCATCGGCGTAGTTCAGCAGCATCTCGGCGGACTCGCCGGGCGTGTTCAGCATCGCGATGCCGATGCACGCGCCCAGCGACACCGAGCGGCCATGGATGTCGCTGGGCCGTGACAGCGCATTCAGGATCGAATTGGCCAGCGCCTCGGCCGCGCGCTCGTTGGTGTCGCGTAGCACCAGCAGGAATTCGTCGCCGCCGACGCGGGCGCAGAAGATCGACGGCGTCAGGAACTTGCGCAGCCGCTCGGCCACGTCGCACAGCAGCAGGTCGCCCTCGGCATGGCCGAAGGCGTCGTTGACTTCCTTGAAGCGGTCCAGGTCCAGGAACAGCACGGCCAGCGACGGATTCTGCGCGGTCAGCCCCGGCGTCGCGTCGGCGATGGCGCCGGACAGCGTTTCCATGCACTGGCGCCGGTTGGGCAGGCCGGTCAGGTAGTCATGCGTGGCCTGGTACCTGAGCAGGGCGGTCTCTTCGCGTTCGCGCGAGACGTCGCGCAGCAGCACGGCCAGGCCGTTGTCGTGGGGAAAGGCGCGGGCCTCGTACCACGTGGCCAGCGGCGCGTAATAGCCGGTGTGGTTGGCCGGGCGGCCCGTTTGCAACGCGGCCCGACAGGCCTCGTAGTAGCCGGTGCCGACCAGGTCAGGACAGGTATCCCACAGGGCCTGGCCCTCCAGGTCTTGGCTGCTGCGGCGCAGCAGCCGTTCGGCGGCGGGGTTGACGTAGCGCACGTGCCACGTGCGATCCAGCGAGATGAAGCCGTCGGCCAGGCCATCGAGCGTGGCGCCGTCCAGGTTGGCCGCGCGGGCAGGCGGGGGCGGTGATGGCTCGTTGCTTTCTTGGTTCATCTCGTTTCGGACTTCCCTGGGCGCATTCGATCCGCTCTTTGTATCGCATCGTGGGGGCCGCGTAAAACCAAAAAAACAACCAAAAAGCCGTTCAAAAAAAAACGGGCGCCCCAAAGGGCGCCCCAAGACCGGCAATCCGGTAGCGGACCGTCAGGCCGTGCCTGGCATCCCGGGGATGCGCGACGCGGCCAGGTCCGGGCAGTACTCAATCCAATTTCAGACCGGCTTCCTTGACCACGCGTTGCCATTTTTCGATTTCGGCGCGGCGGAAGGTATCCAGTTCGGCCGGCGTCGAGCCGATGGGCTCGGCGCCGATGCCTTCGAGCTGTTCGGCGATCTGCGGGTCCTTCAGTACCTTGGCCAGGGCTTGCGAGACCTGGTTGACGATCTCGGGCGGCGTGCCGGCGGGCGCGAACACGGCGTTCCATTCATAGGTCTCGTAGCCCGGCACGCCGGATTCGGCGATGGTGGGCAGGTCGGGCGCCGCCTTCGAGCGTTGCGATCCGCCCACGGCCACGGCGCGCAGCTTGCCGTTCTTCACGTGCTGCCAGGCCGATCCCATGCTGGCGAACATCACCGGCACCTGGCCGGACATGACGTCGATCATGGCCGGGCCGCCGCCCTTGTAGGCCACGTGCTGCAGCTGCGTCTTGGCCAGCAGGTTGAACAGTTCGCCGGCCAGGTGCTGCGCCGACCCGGGGCCGGCCGAGGCGAAATAGACATGGTCCTTGGCGCCGGGCTGGCCCAGCTTGATCAGGTCGGCCACGGTCTTGACTTCGTACGACGGCGTCACCACAAGCACGTTGGGCACGCGCAGCAGCAGCGATACCGGGGCAAAGGCGGTCAGCGTGTCGAACTGCATCTTGGGGTGCAGGGCGGGGTTCTGCGCGTGGTTGGACGCATCCAGCATCAGCGTGTAGCCGTCGGGCTGGGCCTTGGCCACCACCGCGCCGCCGATCATGCCGCCGGCACCGCCGCGGTTTTCGATCACCACGGGTTGGCCCAGTTCGGCCGCCAGCTTGGGGCCGATCAGACGGGCCACCACGTCGACCGTGCCGCCGGGCGGGTAGGTCACGACCAGCGTGACGGCGCGCTCGGGATAGGCGGCCTGTGCCGCGCCGGCAGCGCCGGCCAGCAATCCGGCGGCGGCCAGCAGGCTGCTGCGTCGCGCGAGGCGTTTGAACAGAGGGGTCATCGTGGGTCTCCTTGGAATTGGAACAGCTGCAACGGCGTGTCGGCGAGAACGGCGCGCCGTTGCGCGGGGTCGTCGATCCAGGTGTCCAGCCACTGCGTCGCCGCAGGGTAGGACGCCAGGTGGCGATGCTCGGTGTGGGGCCAGTCGCTGCCCCACATGAGTCGGGCGGGCGTGTAGGCGCGCAGCAATTGCTGCGTGGCCTCGCGCCCGGATGCGGCACAGGCGGGCGCGGGCCAATTGCGGTACGCGGCCGCCAGCTTGACCCAGACGCGGCCGCTGTCGGCCTGGCGCAGCAGGTAGGCAAAGCCCGGGTCGGCCACGCCCAGCGCAGGGTCGGGCCGGCCGAAATGGTCCACCACCAGGCGGCAGCCGGCTTGCAGCAGCGCCGGCATGATATCGGCCAGGCGCGCGGCCTGCACGTGGATTTCGACATGCCAGCCCAGCGCATTGACGCGGTCCAGCAGATGGCGCCAGGCCGGCGCCGCGACGTCGGGCAAGGGCAGGCCGATCAGGTTCAGGCGGATGCCGACCACGCCGGCCGCAGCCAGGGCCTGCAACGCCTCGTCCGCAATGGTGGGGTCCACCACTGCCACGCCGCGCAGCCGGTCGGGTTGCGCACGCAGCGCCTGGACCAGGTGGCTGTTGTCGGTGCCCAGGAAACTGGGCTGCACCAGCACGCCGTGCGTCAGGCCGTGCGTATCCAGCAGGGCCAGGTATTGGTCCAGCGTGGCGTCGTAGTCAGGGGTGTGGCGGCGCGTGTCCGCCAGCGCCAGGCCTTGCCGGAATACGTGGGCGTGAGTGTCGACGGCGGGGCCGGTCGCGGACGGGGGCAAGGCGGGTCTCCTGGGGGCGGGTGCGGAGCCGGTGGCCCGCACGCTTCTGTAAGGTTTTGTAAGGCGGGATTGTAGGGAGACCAGGTATAGTTTTCTATTGTGTAAAAGCGCTTTATTTATATTGGATTGATATGGAAACCCGGCATCTGCGCTATTTTCTGGCCGTCGTCGACCATGGCAGCGTCAGCCGCGCCTCGGAGTGGCTGGGGATCGCCCAGCCGGCGCTCAGCCAGGCGCTGGGCCGCATGGAAAAAGACCTGGGCGTGCGCCTGTTCGAACGCTCGCGTCAGGGCAGCACCCCCACGTCGGCCGCCATCGCCATCCTGGAAGACGTGCGCGCCAGCGTCACCCGCATCGATGCCGCTGCCCGCCGCGCCCAGGAAATCGGCCGCGGCAGCGCCGGGCAACTGACCGTGGGGCTGGTGTCGTCGGCGCTGTTCAACACGCTGCCCCGCGCCCTGCGCGAAATGCGGCGGCAGGCGCCCGGCGTGCGCATCATCCTGCGCGAGATGAGCAACGCCGAGCAGGCCGAAGCCTTGCAGACCGGCGAGATCGATATCGGACTGATGCACACCCCGGTGGCGGTGGGCGGCCGCATGCGCGAACGCCAGCTGCTGCGCGACCGCCTGGTGGCGGCCGTGCCGGATGAGTTCGAGGTTGCGCACGACGGCCAGGTGTCGATGGCGCAGATCGCCCAGGCCGGCCTGGTGATGTATCCGCAATCGCAATTGCCGGCGTTCTATGCCGACATCCTGGACGCCATGCGCAAAGGCGGCCACGACGCCCACGTCGCGCAGGAAGCCAACCGCACCCTGACCGTGCTGGCCTGCGTGGCCGGCGGCTGCGGCGTGGCGCTGCTGCCCAGCTGGATCCGGTCGCTGGATTTCAGCGGCGTGCGCTTCTGCGAGGTGCGCGACGGCGAACGCCTGCCCAGCTTCGACCTCAGCGCCATCTGGCCGGCGCGGTCGGTGCCGACGCTGGCTGACACGTTCGCCAATCTGGACCTGGGAGGGCGGTAAGGCCAGAGCAGCCCTGCACGGCATGATGCCGTCGCTGCGTAGCTGCCTGCGGGCCTTTCCTGGCTCAGTCTTTCAGTCCGCCTTCAGTTGCGCCGCCGAACGCTTAAGCCACGCTTAAGACGGCGGTTTCGCCGGAACTAGCCCCCCTTCGCCGTTCTAACCAGAAACGACTAGAGGGGCATGTCATGGATCTGAACTGGCAGCAGCAGTTATGGGAAAGCGCGCTTTGGCTGGCGCGCGCCTGTGGCATCACCGCCGTCGCGCTGGTGGCGGTGTCCCTGGCGTTGTCGCGCTGGACCGACTGGGGCCGCAAGTTCTGGCGCCTGGCCTGGCCCTACCTGACGCCGCGCCGCAGCTGGCGGCCGCTGTTGACGCTGGCCGCGCTGCTGTTCCTGGCGATGTTCTCGGTCCGCATGACCGTGCTGTTTTCCTATTGGTACAACGGCTTCTACAGCGCCTTGCAGGCGCTGGACCCGACCGCGTTCTGGCGCTTCCTGGGCATCTTTTCGGTGCTGGCCAGCGTGCACGTGGTGCGCACCCTGGTCGACAGCTACGCCGGCCAGGCCTTCGACATCCACTGGCGGGTGTGGCTCAACGACCGCCTGACCGGCGATTGGCTGGGCGCGCGCGCCTACTACCGCAGCCACTTCGTCGGCGAGCCGGTGGACAACCCCGACCAGCGCATCGAGCAGGACATCTCGATGTTCGTCACCGGTTCGCGCAGCCTGGCCATCGGTGCGCTCAGCGCCATGGTGTCGCTGGTGGCGTTCACGGGCATTCTGTGGAACCTGTCCGGGCCGCTGGGCGTGGCCGGCGTCGAGATCCCGCGCGCCATGGTCTTCATGGTGTACCTGTACGTCATCGTCGCCACGCTGTTCGCCTTCAAGATCGGACGGCCGTTGATTCTCTTGAACTTCCTGTCCGAACGCCTGACCGCCAACTTCCGCTACGCCTTGCTGCGGCTGCGCGAAAACGCCGAAAACGTGGCCTTCTATCAGGGCGAAGCCGTCGAGCGCGCCACGCTCTGGACGCGGTTTTCGGCCTACATCGCCAACCTGTGGGCGCGGGTGTACCGGGGCCTGAAGTTCGACGGCTTCAACCTGGCGGTCAGCCAGGTGGCGGTGGTGTTTCCCTTTCTGTTGCAGGCGCAGCGTTTCTTCAGCGGCGCCATCAAGCTGGGCGACGTCATGCAGACCGCGCAGGCCTTCGGCCAGGTGCAGGATTCGCTGTCGTTCTTTCGTACCTCGTACGATTCGTTCGCCCAGTACCGCGCCACGCTGAACCGCCTGGCGGGCTTTCTGGATGCGAACGCGGCGGCGCGTGAACTGCCGGCCATCGAGCCGCAACCCTTGCCCCACGGCCTGCAGATCACTGGCCTGGATGTGTCGCGGCCCGACGGGCAGGCCTTGTTGCGCCAGTTGAATCTGTCGCTGCATCCGGGCCAGGCCCTGCTCATCAAGGGGCCATCGGGCAGCGGCAAGACCACCTTGCTGCGCGCCCTGGCGGGCCTGTGGCCGTATGCGCAGGGCAGCGTGAAGCGGCCGCTGGGCGCGGCGGCGCTGTTCCTGTCGCAACGGCCCTATCTGCCGCTGGGTGCGCTGCGCGATGCCGTGGCGTATCCGGGCCACGCCCAGCCCGGGGACGACACCCGCCTGGCGGCCGCGCTGCGGCAAGTGAACCTGGGCCACCTGGCCGGGCGTCTGGACGAGGCGGCCGACTGGTCGCGCATCCTGTCCATCGGCGAGCAGCAACGCGTGGCATTCGCCCGCGTGCTGTTCAACCGGCCCGCCATCGTGTTCCTGGACGAAGCCACGTCGGCCACCGACGAAGGCCTGGAACACATGCTGTACAGCCTGCTGCGCCAGGAACTGCCGGATTGCATGCTGGTCAGCGTGGGCCATCGCAGCACGCTGGACCCGTTCCATACGCACCGGCTGGCGCTGGATGGCGAGGGCGGGTGGGGGATGGGGGCGATGGATGCTGCGCACGGGTCTGCGCGCACGTTGGCCGCCGCGTAGGCACGACGTTCAGGACGGCGGCGAACGTCGCATCAACGAACGCTCAAGTCCCGACGCGCAGCGGCCCGGTCAGCTTGCGCAGCGCGGCGATGACGCTTTGCGCGGTGATGCGGCCGGTCTTGGGGTTGGCCGACGGGATGTTCTGGATTTCCATCGAGAACGACGCCGAATCGGACACGACTTCGACGCGGTGGATATTGCGTTCCAGCGACGGGTCGGCCCAGATTTCGAGCGTGGTGCGATCCGGGCCGATGCCGGCCAGCGACACGCTGACCGCGACGTTCAGGTTGGCCGGGAAGCCCACGGCCGCTTCGCGCGGCGAGCCGCGGAAGATCAGGCGCGGTTCGGTGATGTCGGCGATGTCGATGTTGTTGTCCACCAGGTACGGCGCGCCGAGCAGGCCGCGCACCGGCTTGCGGGTGATCATGGTGACCGAGTGAATGACGCCTTCGGCGGCGGCGGTGATGGCGTCCAGGCCCAGGATGGCGCCGGACGGCACCAGGATCTGGCCCTGGTGGGCGCGCGCCAGTTCGATCAGGTCGTCGTGGCGCAGCAGCGCGCCCGAGCTCAGCACCACCAGTTTCTTGCCGGCCTTGAGCACCGGTTCGGCCAGTTCGCGGAACACGGCGGCAGGGGCGCATTCGACGACCACGTCGCAGTGCTCGGCCAGCTCGCCAATGGTGGTGAAGGTGGGCTTGGCGTTTTGCCAGGCGAAGGCGGGCAGGGCCTTGGGGTCGCGCACGGCCACAGCGGCCAGCGTCAGGCCGGGCAGGCCGGCATCCAGGGATTGCGCCACGGCCTGGCCGATGGCGCCGAAGCCGGCGATGCCGACGCGGTAGCTGTTCATGGAAGATTCCGGATGAAGGTCGCGGCGAACCGCGGGGTCGAAGGCTAGGCCAGCGGGCGGTGGGTCTGCCCGGCCAGGGTCGGCGGTCACTGTAGCGAGGGGGCGGGCAGGCGTCAATGATGGGCAGGAATTGTCGGACGGCTGAACGGGCCATGGGCGCCGGGGTATCCATCTGGCACACCAAAGCGCGACAGCCGCGCCGCGACAACGATCCGGGCTGGTGTCGCCGCCGCGTACACTCGCGCTTTCGCACCACGCTTCACCTTGCCAGGAGACAGGCCATGCAGATTTCCGCCGAAACCCCCGCCGACATCGACGCCATTTTCGCGTTGACGCAGCTCGCGTTCCGCGACCATCCGCATAGCCAGCAGACCGAGGGCTACATCATCAACGCCTTGCGTGCGGCCGGCGCGCTGACGCTGTCTCTGGTGGCCCGCGACGCGGGCCGCCCGGTGGGCCACATCGCCTTTTCGCCGGTCACGGTCAGCGACGGCGCGGCCGATTGGTACGGGTTGGGCCCGGTGGCGGTGTTGCCCGAGATGCAGGGCCGCGGCATTGGCGCGGCGTTGATCCAGGCCGGCCTGGCCGAGCTTAAGGCGCGCGGCGCGGCCGGCTGCGTGGTGATGGGCGATCCGGCCTATTACGGCCGCTTCGGCTTTGCGGCCACTGCGGCGCTGACGTACCCCGGCGTACCGCCGGAATACTTCATGGCGCAGGCGTTCACGCGGTCAGCCAAGGGGCAGGTGGCGTATCACGAAGGGTTCGCTGCAACGGGGCCGACTGCCGCTTGAGGCGCTTGCTCCAGCGCGAATTCCTGCCCGGTGTAGTCACCCGCCACCTGCACGTCGCCGCGTGCCAGCCGGGCCGACCAGTCATCCAGAATGCGGCGTTCCTCGGCGCTGACGTCCGCACCCAGCACCAGGCGCAGCGAGGCCTCGGCTTCCAGACCGAAATGCGTGATCTCACCCACCCGCAACGCCCCGGCCGCATGGTCGGCCGCGGCGCGTTCCACGCACAGGCCGGAATCGGCCAGCGCCGATGCCAGGAATACGGCCGGATCGCGCGCCACCCAATCGAGCACGTTGCCGATCTGGCGCAGGCCGTGGCGGCGGCACGACTCGGTGATGCCGCTGCGGCCGCCGTCCATCATCGCGAACACGATCCGGGCGCCGCGCGCGGCCAGGCCATCGGTCCAGGCGCCGGCCAGCGCGGGGTCGTGCTGGTTGCCGCAAAAGCCCGTCAGCGGATCCTGGCCCCGCACCCGGCGCACGCCGTCGGCATAGGCCGCGCGACCCTTCAGGCCGGGCCGTACGCGTTCGCCGGACAAGTGCGCCGCGCCGCCGCGCAGCCCCGCCAGCACGCCAGCCAGGAAGGCGGTGTGTTCCTGCAGGATGTCGTACGAAGCCACGTTGGCGGCGTGATGGCTGCCCTGGGTGATGGCAAACTGCGTGCGCGCAAAGCGCGGCGCGATGCGCGCCACCGGAACGTCGCCCTGGCCGCCGTGCACGATGACCAGGTCGAGCCCGGCCGCGCACAGGTCTGCCAGGCGCTCGGTGCGCCGGTCCGGATCGTTGTCGGCGATCCATTCGATTTGCAGCGCATGGCCCGCCCGGGCGGCGCGCGCGGCCCCTTCGACGGCGGCTTCGTTGAAGCCGCCACGGCCCGGGTGGCCGAACAGCACCAGCACGCGGCGGGCGCTCACAGGCTGGCTCCGGTGGCACGCACCACCGGCCCCCAGGCGTCGGCCTGGCGGCGCACGAAGTCGGTGAATTCGCTGGGCGATTTCTCGGCCAGCACGAAACCCTGGCCTTCCAGTTTGGCGCGCAGGTCGGGCGTTTGCAGCACCTGCGTCAACGCGGCGTGCAGACGCTGGCTGATGGCATCCGGCAAGCCGGCCGGCCCCGACAGACCGATGAAATTCTCGGCCACCAGGCCGGGGTAGCCCAGTTCGCCCACCGCCGGAATCGCCGGCGCCTGCGGCACGCGCTGCTGCGTCGTGACGGCCAAGAGGCGCAACTGTCCGGTACGCAGGAACGGCAGGTTCTGAGGCAGCGCATCGACCGCGAAGCGGATCTGGCCGCCCAGCAGGTCATTGCGCATCGCGCCCGATCCCTTGTACGGAATGTGCTGCAGCGGCGCGCCGGTCTGGCGCGCATACAGCTCGCCCACGATCTGCCCCACCGATGCCAGGCCGCCGCTGCCGTATTGCACGGGTTCGGGTTGCGCCTTGATCCAGTCGGTCAACTGCGCGAAGGTCTCGGCGGGCACGGATGGGTGCACCACGAAGGCGGTCGGCACCGCACCGATGTAGGCGACGTGGCGAAAGCTGATCAGCGGGTCGTAGCTGTGCTGCGGCATCAACGCCGGCGAGATCGACAGCGGCGCCGAGTTCGACATCAGCAGCGTGTAGCCGTCGGCCGGGGCCTGCGCCACTTGCGCCGCGCCCAGGGTGGAACCGGCGCCGGGACGGTTCTCGATCACGATGGCCTGGCCCAGCAGGTCGGCCAGCGTCGGCGCGATGACGCGCGCGGCGATGTCGCTGGCGCCGCCAGGTGGAAAGGTCACCACCAGCCGGATGGGGCGTTCGGGCCACGCGGCGGCGCGCGCCGGACGGGGCCGCGCAAGCGGCAGCGCCAGCGCGCTGGCAAGCAGAAGTCGGCGTCGGGAGATCGGCATGGCGGTACGGCTCTTTGGCGGCAAAGGGCCGTACTGTAGGAAACCGCAAGGCGTCCCACAAAGACTTTATGGCGGTTTGCTTATGCCCGCCGCGCGCCAGGCGCGGACGGGCTGCAGCGCACGCCTTGCACGTGCGCGTTCAGGGCCTGCCGCGGCGGGCAGGCCCGCAGGCCTTAGCTGCCTTTCTTGGCGCGGGCCATGTAGTCCACGGTCAGGTTCGACAAGGCGCGCACGCCGTTGATCAGGCCCGATTCATCCACGTAGAAACGCGGCGAGTGGTTGGGCGCGGCGGTTTCCGGATCGGTGCCCTTGGGCGTCACGCCCAGGTAGAAGAACATGCCCGGCACCTTCTCCTGGTAGAAGGAAAAGTCTTCCGATGCCGTCGACTTGGGCTGCAGGCCGTAGTTGCCCTCGCCAGCCACGCGCCGCAGGGTGGGGCCCATTTCCTCGGTCAGGCCGGGGTTGTTGACGGTGGCGTTGTACAGCTCGACCACTCGCACATCGGCCTTGGCGCCCGCGCTCTGCGCGATCATCGCGGCCGTGCGTTCGATGCGCTGGTGGATGTCCTTCTTCATGCCCTCGTCGTACGTACGGATGGTGCCTGTCATGGCAACGCTGTCCGGCACGATGTTCATGCGGTTGCCGCCATGGATGGCGCCCACGGTGATGACGGCCGGTTCCAGCATGCTGTTGATCTGGCGGCTGGGAATGGTCTGCAGGCCCAGGATGATCTGCGAGCTGACCACGATGGGGTCGATGCCCGACCAGGGGCGTGCGCCATGGGTCTGCTTGCCGGTGACGTCGATCCAGAACTGGTCGGCCGCGGCCATCGCCGGGCCGCTGCGCCACGACAGCTTGCCCACCGGATAGCTGCTGGACACGTGCAGGCCGAAGATCGCGTCGACCTTGGGATTTTCCAGCACGCCTTCCTGCACCATCATCTTGGCGCCCCAGATCTTCTTGCCGTCCGGCTCGAAATCGGCCGGGCTTTCCTCGGCGGGCTGGAAGATGAATTTGACGCTGCCGGGCAACTGGTCTTTCATGCCAGCCAGGACTTCGGCCGTGGCCATCAGGATGGCGGTGTGGGCATCGTGGCCGCAGGCGTGCATCACGTCCACTTCCTTGCCCAGGTAGGTGCCTTTGGCCTTCGAGGCAAACGGCACGTCGACCTGTTCCTTCACGGGCAGCGCGTCCATGTCGGCGCGCAGCGCCACCACCGGGCCGGGCTTGCCGCCCTTCAGTACCGCGACCACGCCCGTGCCGGCCACGCCCGTCTTCACGTCCATGCCCAGCGCGCGCAGATGGTCGGCCACCAGCTTGGACGTGCGGTTTTCCTGGTTGCCCAGTTCGGGATGCTGATGGATGTCGCGGCGCCACGCGATGAGCTTGTCTTCGATGGCCTTGGCGCGCTGGTCGATCTGCGCGGCCAGCGCCGCGTCGGGCGCGGGCTGCAGCGGGCCTTGCGTGCCGGGCGCGCTTTGCGCGGCGGCCAGTCCGCTCATGGCCAGGTGCGCGGCCAGCGCCAACGGCGCCAGGCGCCACGCGAGAGTGCGTTGCTTCATGGTTGTCTCCTCTTGGTTGTTAACCTGTTATTGGGCGGAAATCTTACCCGAGCGACAACCCCTTGATGCGATTTTTACCGATGCTTAAAAATGGCGCGGTTTGATTCCGGGCGCTGGAATTCCGAGGGCTGGAATGCCGCGCCGACGTGCCAGAAAATCGCAGTGCGTCGCGCGCATTTACGCCGCGTGCAGCACCGGCCTCGCGCCGCGCGTGACGATCAGCAGCAGCAATGCCGCCAGCACCGACATCGCGCCGGCGCCCGCCATCGCGGCGTGAAAGCCGCCGGCCAGGGCATCGGCAAACAATGCCGCCACGCCGTCCGGCTGCGCGGGCAGCACATGCTGCGTGACGGCGGCGCGCGCCACGGCCTGCGCGTCCGGCTGGCCCAGGCGCGTCAGCGCCGTGGCCAGGCTGTCGATTGCGCGTCCGCTCATCAGCGCGCCCAGCAGCGCGATGCCGATGGTCATGCCGGTCTGGCGCAATGCGTTCATGGTGGCCGACGCCATGCCCGAGCGTTCGCGCGGCACCGTCGCCATGACGGCCATGCTGGTCGAGGGCACCGTCAGGCCCATGCCCAACCCCAGCACCACCATCAGCGTGCCGGTCAGCGCATAGGGCGTGTGCGCGTCCAGGCTCATCATGCCCAGCATGGCCGCGCCGATCAGGCCGTAGCCGGCGATCATCAGGCGCGGCAGGCCGAAGCGCGCATTCAGGCGGCCGAACACGGTCGACACCAGGCCCGATGCCACGAACTGCGGCGCCAGCTGCCAGCCGCTGGCCAGCGGTGACAGGCCCTGCACGTGCTGCAGGTACAGCGAGAAAAAGAACAGACTGCTGTAGCCGCCAAAGCCCAACACGAAAGACGCGAAGTTGGTGACTGCGAACCCCGCGTCGCGAAACAGGCCCAGCGGCAGCAGCGGCCGGGCAACTTTCTGTTCGACCCACAGGAAGGCGGCCAGGCTGACGCCGGCAATGGCAAGCGCCGCCACGGCGTCCGGCGCTTGCCAGCCATGCTCGCCCGCGGCGATCAGGCCGTAGGTCAGGGCGCCCAGCCAGATCACGCTCAGCGCCTGGCCGGCGGGGTCGAACGCGGCGTGTTCGGGGTGTGCGCTTTCCTGGATGCCCCACAGGCCCAGCCCGATGGCCAGCGCGCCCACGGGCAGGTTGATGAGAAAGATGCTTTGCCAGCTGAAGTGCGCCACCAGCACGCCGCCCAGCATCGGCCCCACGATCAGCGAGATGGCATTGCACGAGGCCCAGAGGCCGATGGCCTGCGCCCGTTCGCGCGGCTCGGGAAAGGCCTGTGTCAAGAGCGACAGCGCGCCGGGAATCAGCAAGGCGCCAGCTACCCCCTGCACGGCGCGGCCGATCAGCAGCATCGGCAGGCTCTCGGCCACGCCGCACAGCGCCGAGCCCACGGTGAACAGCAGCACGCCCGCCAGCCACGAACGCTTGCGGCCATAGCGGTCGCCCAGCGGCCCCGCCGACAGCATGAAGGCGGACAGGAACAGCGCGTACGCGTCCACCACCCATTGCAGGCCGGCCATGTCGATACGCAACGCGGCTTGCATGGTGGGCAGGGCCACGTTGACGATGCTGATGTCCAGGATGGTGATGAAGCTGCCCAGGTTGACGGCAAGCACCAGGGCGCGGCGGCGGCTGAGGGTCATACGGATCGACCAGGAAAGGGGGAAGACCGTATTCTATTTAGTGACTGACCGTCGGTCAATGAAAGAAAACAGGGCCCCAGAAGAACAACCTGCCCACCCGTGCATGTGTGGGCAGGCTGGCGCCATCAATTCAGCTTGATCCCCAGTTCCTTGATCAGCGGCCCCATCTCGGCCCGGTCGGCGGCGATGGTGTCCGCCAGTTCCTGCGCGGTGCCGCCGATGGGAATCATGCCCAGCGTCTGCATCTGCGCCTTCATCGCGGGTTCCTTCAGGATGTCGGACACCGTCTTCTGGATCAGCGCCACCCGGTCAGCCGGCACGCCGGCCGGCGCCATCAGGCCGATCCACGGTTGCGGCGCGTAGTCCGTCATGCCGGACTCGCGCAGCGTCGGCGTGTCGGGCAGGCCGGCAAAGCGCTCGGGGCTGGTGATGGCCAGCGCGCGCAGGCGGCCGCTGTCGATCAGCCCCTTGGAGCTGGACGGCGCATCCAGCCCCACGTCGAGCTGGCCGCCGATCAGGTCGTTCTGCGTCTTGCCGGAGGACGACGACGGGATGTACAGCGCCTTGATGCCGGCGCGCCGCGCGGTCTGCTCCCACACCAGGTGAAACGCGGTGCCGATCGAGAACGAACCCACCGACAGGTTGCGCGCGCGGCTTTCGCGCACGAAGTCCTGCCAGGTCTTGATCGGGCTGTTGGCAGGCACGATGAACAGGAACGGCGTGCGCGCCACCAGTGCCACCGGTTGCAGATCCTTTTGCGGATCGAAGGGCAGGCTGTCCACCGCGAACGGCACGATGGTCACGGACGAGGCCACCACCATGCCCAGCGTATAGCCGTCCGGGGCGGACTTGACCAGCGCGCCGGTGCTGATGATGCCGGACGCGCCGGGTTTGTTTTCCACCACCACCGCCTGGCCCCAGGCCTGCGACAGCTTGCTGGCCAGCACGCGCAGCATGACGTCCACCGGACCGCCTGGCGGGTTGGACACGATGATCTTGACCGGCTTGTCGGGATAGGCCGCGCCGGCGGCGGCGGGCAGCAGCAGGGCAAGCGAGAGCGCGAGAGACTTGAACATGGATATTCCCCTTGTGTGTGTTTTGTCGGTGGTGCAGTGGCCGCGCGTGGCGGGCCGGCATTCGCCTCAGTGCAGCACGTGCAGGTGCGGCGCGGGCGGCCAGTCGGGGGCGTCGCCGCGGATGAAGGCGAGCCAGGCGCGTTGCGTCGTTTCGGTCAGCCGGGCGGCCTGTGCGGACGGCAGGCCGCGCAGCATGGGCGCGCTGGCGAAGGCGTCCAGGGTGCCGAACACGAACGGCAGTTCGATGCAGTGGCAGGCGAGAAAGGCCTCGGTCGGCGCCACGTCAACGCGCGCCAGCCAGGCCTGGCGGCCCTGCGCGACCGCATCCGCAGCCCACTGCCGTGACGGCGCGCCAAATACGGCTTCACTGGCGGCCTGGCTGTCCGGGCCGGTGCCGTAGCCGGGAAACGCGGCCATCTCATCGCGGGTGTAGGCCACCAGCACATCTGCGCGGCCGGCGGCTCGTTGCAAGGCCGGGGCGATGTCGGCGGGCAGCACCTGGCCGTCCAGCACCGGGCCGAACAGGCTGCGGCGGCCGCCCTCGGCCTGTAGCGCCGCGACGACTTGCGGCGCCTGCTGGGCGGCGAGCAGGCGTTCGACGGGCAGGGTGCGGGCCGCTTCCAGCGTATCGGCGCCAGCCGCTTCGAGGAAGACCTGGCCCAATGCGGCCGCCTGCGCCGAACTGCGAAAGCCGCGCCCCAGCGCAGCGCTCTGCAGAATCGCCCGGGCAAAGCGCGGCCGGCGCGTCAGCATGGCGCAGATCGACGAGGCGCCGGCCGACTGGCCCATCAGCGTGACGCGTTCAGGGTCACCGCCCAGGGCGTCGATGTTGTCCATCACCCAATCGATGGCGGCTTCCTGGTCCAGCAGCCCCACGTTGGCGGTCTGCCCCGGCACGTGCAGCCAGCCCAGCGCGGCCAGCCGGTAGTTCACCGCCACGACCACCACGTCGCCCCGCCCAGCCAGGCGCGCGCCGTCGTACCAGTCCAGCGCGCCCGCGCCGCTTTGCCAGGCGCCGCCATGCAGCCACACCACCACGGGCCGGCGCTGCGCATCGGCGGCCGGCGTCCAGACGGTCAGGTGCAGGCAGTCTTCGGTCTGCGGTGCGTCGAAATCGCCCATGGCGCCGCGCAGGCGCGAGGGCAACTGCGGCGGCACGGGGCCGGGGCGCGTGGCATCCCGCGGGCCTTCCCAGCGGGCGGGTTCGGGCGGTGCGAAGCGCAGCGCGCCCACGGGCGGCGCGGCATACGGAATGGCGCTGAAACGGCAGATGCCGTTCTCGTCGCGCAGGCCGGTCAGCAGGCCGGCGCGCAGCCTGGCCTGGACGGTTTCGGTCATGGTGTTGCCCCTTGTCGTTGTCATCGTGGCGGCAACGCCTGAAGGCTTTGCCGTCTTCGGACTATGGTAGGGACGAACGGGGCGGCCAGGACATGCCGGTTTCGATCCGGGCCATGCGGGTTGCGCATGGCCCGGCGACGGCTTGGGCCGAAGCCGCTTATGCCGAAGCCGCTTACTTCAGGATGCGCGCATCCATGCTGTTGTCGGCCAGGGCCTGCGCCTGCGCCTGGCTCATGCCCAGATGCTCGTACAGCGCGTAGAAGTTCTCGGTGACGTAGCCGCCGAAATAGGCCGGGTCGTCGGAATTGACGGTGACCTTCACCCCCGCGTCCAGCAGCGACAGGATGTTGTGCTGCGACATGTGTTCGAACACGCGCAGGCGGGTGTTGGACAGCGGACACACGGTCAGCGGAATCTGCTCGTCGATCAATCGGGCCATCAGGCGCGGGTCTTCCGCGGCGCGCACGCCGTGGTCGATGCGCAGCACCTTCAGCAGGTCCAGCGCTTCCCAGATGTATTCCGGCGGGCCTTCTTCGCCCGCGTGCGCCACGGCCGGCAGCCCTTCGGCGCGGGCGCGGTCGAAGACGCGCTGGAACAGGCGCGGCGGAAAGCCTTTTTCGCTGCTGTCCAGGCCCACGGCGATGAAGGCGTCGCGGTAGGGCAGCGCCTGTTCCAGCGTGCGCATGGCCTGCTCTTCGGGCAGGTGGCGCAGAAAGCTGAGGATCAGGCCGCTGCTGATGCCCAGCTTCTTGCGGCCGTCTTCCAGCGCCTGACTGATGCCGCCCAGCACGGCGGCGAACGGCACGCCGCGGTCGGTGTGGGTCTGCGGATCGAAGAAGGGTTCGGTATGCACCACGTTCTGCTCGTGGCACTTGACCAGGTAGTCCCAGGTCAGGTCGTAGAAGTCCTGTTCGGTGCGCAGCACGTCGGCGCCCAGGTAGTACAGATCCAGGAATTCCTGCAGGTTGCCGTAGTTGTAGGCGCCGCGCAGCGCATCGATGTCGGGCCACGGCAGCGCCACGCCGTTGCGGCGGGCCAGACGGAACAGCAGCTCGGGTTCCAGCGAGCCTTCCAGGTGCAGGTGCAGTTCCGCCTTGGGCAGGGCATTGAGCCAGTCGTACATGGATGGGTGCTCCTAATCAGTGTTAACAGGCGCTGGATGGGGGGCCTGGGCCATAACGGCTTGGGCCAGCGTGGTCTGGGCCGTCGTGGCCTGAGCCGCAATGGCCTGGGCCAGCGTGTCCGCGAACGCGCGGGCCTGGCGGGTGCTGGGCCGGTCGCGGCGCCAGATCGCCGCCAGCGGCGATTTGCGCAGGGCGGGGCGGGCCGCCAGCACGACGACTTCGCCGCGCGCCTCGCGCACCGCCGCAACGCTGCCCGGCAGCATCCACAGATAATGGCCTTCCAGCAGCATTTCGCGGCCGAATTCCAGCGACAGGGCGCCGATCATATCCGGAATCGGCAGGCCCGCCTGGTGCAGCAGCATTTCCAGCTCGCCGCGGATGCGGCTGCCGGGCAGGGCGGTGATCCACGGATAGGCCACGCATTCGGCCAGGTCGGCGTCCGGCCGGCCCGCCAGCGGATGGTTCGGTCCGCAGGCCAGCACCACGGCGTCTTCCAGCAAGGTGGCCGACCGATAGACCTGCGGATTGACCGTGGACGAAAAGCGGCTGATCAACACGTCCAGCGCGCCCGCGTCCAGGTCTTCGATCAGGCGTTCGTGCGTGCCGATCTCAAGCGTGAGCGTGATGCGCGGATAGGCCTGGCGAAAGCGCGTCGCCGCCTGGGCCACCGGCCAGCCGGCAAACATGGAAAAACAGCCCACCGTCAGGCTGCCTTCGTCGCCGCGCGACAGCGCGGCCAGATCGATCTCGGCCTTGCGAAAGCCCGTCAGCAATTGGCGCGCATGGCGGCACATGGCTTCGCCCAGCGGCGTGCAACTGGTGCCGCGGGCCGTGCGTTCGAACAGCCGCGCACCCACCAGTTCCTCGATTTCGGCGATGGCCCGCGACAGGCCCGACTGCGTGCTGTGCAGTTGCGTGGCCGCCTTGGACAGGTTGCCCAGCTCGGCCACCGTCAGCACGATTTCCAGATGCCGGGTGCGGAGTTTTCCTTTGAAGGGCGTCATGGGGGCGGCGGGTGAAGGGCAATCCGCCGATTATTCCCCCCCGCCGCGGCCTTGGCAACGCGGGGTTTCGGTATAGTGCGTGGCCATGGGACACGACACGATGACAATAAAGATGGCGTTGGCCGCCGCGGCGCTGGCCAGCCTGTCGGCCTGCGGGGTCTCCACGGTGGACGACGTACGCGTCACCTGGCCGGATTTCAAGCAGGGCGCGCCGCTGGTGCTGCCGTCGGACCCGGCCCAGTGCCCGGATCTGGCCGGCACGTATCTCGTGGCCGGCGAACTGCGCGGCGGCAAGGCCTCGGCGGTCGGTCTGTCCGACCTGCAGCGCTTTCTGGCGAACGCGCTGGCGTTGCCGGGGCTGCAAGACACCGCCGAACGCCAATGGCAGCCCACGGCCGCGGCCCGCGTGACGTTCAATCGCGTGCCCGAGGGCTGGCGCATCCAGGCAGACGACGGTCAGGGCGGGGGCAATGAAACGCTGCTGCGGCAACGCGATGGCGCCGCCGACCCGGATCCCGTCAATCCCGCCGACCCGCCCCTGTTCGGCGCCAGCCGCTATACCGGCTGCACCCAGGGCCGCTTCTGGGTGACGGCACGGCGCGACTGGCATCAATACGAATCCATGGGCGTGTACCGCTACGTCGCGCTGCTGCGGCCGCAACAGGGCGGGCTGCTGGTCAGCGTGCAGCGCGAGTCCCACAGCATCGGCCTGTTGCCGTGGTATTCGTCCGACAGCGACCAGGCGCAATACTGGTTCGCGCCGACGGCTGCGCGCCCATGAGGCGCGCGCGCGCCCGACGGCGAGTGGATCGAATATCAAGGGACGCGGCTTGACGAGCGCGGCGGCATCTTCCGCCGGGGCGGTGCCCGCGCGTTTCGTGTCCGGGCCGCTGCGCGGCCACGTGCTTGAAATGGTGCTCACTGGCTGGACCAGCATGCTGGCCGTCTTCGGCGTGGAATTCCTGACCCTGCTCTATCTGGGCACGCTGCGCGACGAAACGGTGCTGGCGGCGGTGGGCTTCGGGTCGATGACGCTGTTCACCGTTATCTCGGTCGCCATGGGCGTGACGGTGGGCGGCGTGGCGCGGGTGTCGCGCGCGCTGGGGGCGGGCGATCCGCGGCAAGCGCGCCGCATGGCGGCGGCCTCGCTGGTGCTGATGGCATTGGCCATGGCCGTGTCCGCGGCGCTGTACCTGGCGGCCATCGGCCCGTTTACGCTGGCGATTGGACTGGCCCCTGACGTGCGGGCGCGGCTGCTGTCCTACGTGGCCATCACCGCGCCGTTCGCGACCGTGATGGGCCTGGGCATGATGCTGTCCAACCTGCTGCGCGCCGCCGGCCATGGCCGGCAATCCATGTGGGTGCTGCTGGCCGGCACCGCCACCGTGGCGGTGCTGGACCCGCTGGTGATCTTCGTGCTGGACGGTGGCATGGTCGGGGTGGCCTGGGCCGGCGGCATCGGTCGCGTGGCGACGCTGGTGCTGGGCGGCTGGCTGGTCTTCGGCAAGCACCGGCTGGTGGCGCGCCCCGAACGGGCACGCCTGGGCGCCGACCTGGCCGCCGTAGGCCGCATTGCCTTGCCCGCCGGCCTGAGCGCGCTGGCCACGCCCGCCGCCGTCATCTTCACCGCGTCCACCTATGCCGGCTTCGGGTCCAGCGTCATGGCCGGCGCCACCGTGGTGGACCGGGTGCTGCAACTGTCGTATTCGATGTTCTTTGTGCTGCCCGGCGCCATCGGACCGATCCTGGGGCAGAACCTGGGGGCGGGGCAGTGGAACCGGGTGCGCCGCACCGTCCGCCTGACCGCCGCCATGGCGCTGATGTACGGTTTTGGCGCCGCGCTGCTGCTGGCCCTTCTGGGGCCGTGGATCGCCGACCTGTTCCAGGTGTCCGGCCAAGGCCGCGAACTGGTGCTGTTCTTCTGCCGCTACGGCAGCTTCGCCTGGGCGGTCAATAGTCTCTTTTTCGTGTCCATCGCCGTCTTCAACAATCTCGGCCATGCCACCTATGCCACTGCCATCGGCTGGCTGCGCGCCACCGTGGGCACGTTGCCGTTCGTCTGGCTGGGGGCGCACTACGGCGGACCCGAAGGCGTGCTGCTGGGTCAGACCCTGGGCTTTGCGCTGTTCTCGCTGCTGGCGATGGCGCTGTGCGTGCGCGTGCTGCGCCGCCCGCCGGCGGGCATGCGGTAACGATCTCTTTCGCGTCGACGGGGCGGTCGTTACCGATGGATAAATCGGTGCCACCGGGTTCGATTTCGGCGGCCGGTCGGGGTACGATCCGGGCTGACTCCGATTTTTCAGGATTGCCATGCGTCAGCACTCCCTTCGCGCCCGAATTGATCCCTTTGCCCGCGTGGTCCTGGCCGCCGCATTCTGCGCCGCCGCCACGGGCATCGCCCAGGCCGAAGGGCCGTCGTCGGCCACGGGCTCGCGCAGTTCCGCCAGCCAGCCGGCGCCCGCGCCGGTGCTTGCGCCCAAGCGCAGCTTCGACGACGCCTCGACGCCGGCCGCGACCGCCGCTCCCGCGGCCGATCCCGATTCGTCGCTTGCTGCGCCGCCGACGAATGTCCATGCGCCTGCCCCGGCCCCCGTCGCTGCCCCGGCTGCACCTGCGCTTGCGCCTGCGGCTGCACCTGCGCCTGCGCCTGCACCCACGCCTGCCGCATCCGCCACGTCGCCCAAGGTCATCATCCCGACCGAACTCGACACCAAGGCCTGCATCGCCAAGCTGCGCAAGGGCGCCACGGCCAACGGGCTGACGGTGGCCGACTGGGACAAGTACACGGCCAACGCCAAGCTGCTGCCCACCACCGTCGCGTCCGCCCAGGGCCAGCCCGAAGGCCGCGAGTCCTGGTGGGACTACATCGCCAAGACCGTCGACGACGAACGCGTCAACGACGGCCGCGGCGTGCTGGCCAAGTATGGCAAGCAGCTGGACGCCATCAGCCAGCAATACCAGGTAGACCCGGCCACGCTGGTCGCCATCTTCGGCATCGAGACCAACTACGGCCGCCAGGTCGGCAAGACCGACGTGCTCAACGCCTGGCTCACCCGCGCCTGCACCGAAAACAAGACGCTGTGGGAAAAGAACGCCTACGCCTCGGTGCGCCTGCTGCGCGACGGCGTGGTGCAGCCCGACAGCTTCGTGGGTTCCTGGAGCGGCGCCTTCGGCATGACCCAGTTCATCCCGACCTCGTTCTACGAACTGGCCGCCGATGGCGACGGCGACGGCAAGATCGATCTCTACAACTCGCTGCCCGATGCCCTGGCGTCCACCGCCAACCACCTGCGCAAGCGCCGCGCCAAATGGACCCACGGCCTGCCCGCCGTGGTCGAAGTGCGCGTGCCGGCCGACGTGGCTGCCGCCATCCCGCCCGCACCGGACGCCGAATACGTCGGCTCGCAAGACCGCCGCAGCATCGCGCAGTGGGCCCAGGCGGGCCTCAAGCAAGGCAATGGCTCGGCGCTGAAGCTGGCCTCGGGCAACGACGAACAGGCCTACCTGTTCGCGCCCACCGGCGCCAACGGCCCGATCTTCCTGGCTACGGTCAATTTCGACGCGATCCTGCACTACAACCAGTCGCGCCGTTACGGGCTGGCGGTGTCGCTGCTGCTGAACCGCCTGCAAGGCGGCCCGGCGCTGGCTACCGCCTGGCCCACCGACGACCCGGGTCTGTCTCGCGCCCAGATCAAGTCGGTGCAGGAAATGCTCATCAGCCTGGGCTACGACATCGGCATCGCCGATGGCATCCCTGGCGCCAAGACGCGCGATGCGGTCCGCGCCGAACAGGAAAAGCGCAACCTGCCGCAGGACGGCCGGGTCGGCAAGCGCATCTACGACGCGCTCAAGACATCGGGCGACGCCAAGGCCAAGCCGGGCGCCTGAAGGATGGGGCTTACGCCGTGACACTGCTGCCCGACTC
Organism: Achromobacter sp. DH1f; assembly: GCF_000633435.1. Taxonomy (NCBI): domain Bacteria; kingdom Pseudomonadati; phylum Pseudomonadota; class Betaproteobacteria; order Burkholderiales; family Alcaligenaceae; genus Achromobacter; species Achromobacter sp. DH1f. Next base: position 82,046 of record NZ_AYMF01000006.1, read on the forward strand.
GTTCGTCACCGCCCGCTTGCGCGCCGAGCGCATGTCGCAGACGCATCTGTCGTTCATCACCGCCATGCACGCGGACGCCGCCCTGATGGCCTCCATGGGCGGCACTCGCGATGCCGCGTCCAGCCGGCGCTATGTGCAACACAATCTGCTGCATTGGGCCGAGCAGGGCTATGGCATGTACGTGCTGACGGAACGCGAATCCGGCGCGCTGGCGGGCCGCGCCGGGCTCAAGCTGGCGGTGTCGGGCAAAGTGGAACGGGTCGAAATCGCCTACGCCTTCCAGGCGGCCTGTTGGGGCCGCGGCTATGCGTCGGAAATCACGCGGGCGCTGCTGGCATTGGGCTTCGAGCGCCTGCCCGTGCAGGTGCTGAGCGCCGTGGCGGTCGTGACCAACCCGGCCTCGCTGCGCGTCATGGAAAAGTGCGGGCTGCGCTGGATCGAAACCACCGGCGAAGGCGACGCCCGCAAGCTGCGCTATGAAATCCGGCGCGAGCAATGGCGGGCGTTGGCGTCCTGTGACGGGTCGGCGCCCCGGGCGGGATCTTTGCCGGAACCCGCGGAAAAGCCCGCGACGGGCGAAGCGTCCGCGCATCGGGCCGGCGGCGCTAACATGGCGTCATGAATGCCGTTTTGAAACCCGCCATGACTACCCGCGATATCCCGCCTGCAATCGACGACGATCCCCCGCCGGTTCCCCCCGAAGCGCCCGCACCGGAAGAATGCTGCAACAGCGGCTGCATTCCCTGCGTGTACGACACCTATAACGAAGCGATGGACGCCTACCGCGACGCGCTCAAGGCCTGGCGCGCGCGCCACGGCCAAGGCTAGCAAGGTAAAGCCGGGCAAGGCAAAGCCGGGCAGAGGGGCAGAGGGGACTACCACGCTGGGGTGGCTACGCAAGCGTAGCCACTGGGCCGTTCAGCCCGCCAGCTTCATGTGGATGATCGGCCGCGGCCGGCCGGCCGCGTCGGTTTCCGATCGGCCCACGTCCTGAAAGCCATAGTGCTTGTAGAAGCCGTGGGCCTGAGGGTTCTGTTCGTTGACGTCCACCTGCAGGCTGCCGTGCAGCGACAGCGCGAAGTTCAGCAGGCGGCGGCCCGCCCCTTTGCCGCGCTTGTTGGCGTCGACGAACAGCATTTCGACCTTGTTGCCGTTCAGGCCCATGAAGCCGGCGACTTCGCCGGTATCGTCTTCACAGACCCAGACGCGTACCGACGGCAGGTAGGTGTTGAGCACCTGCGGGTACATGGCCTGGATTTCCTTTTCGGTCAGGAACGTATGCGTGGCCCGCACCGAACGAAGCCAGATGTCCACCAGGGCGAGATCGTCGCCGTGGTTGCGTTCTCGGATGTTCATGTCAAGCGCTACAAGCCCGATCGGTAGATGTCAGTGGCCGCCAAGACGGTTTCCATTTGCACAGTATGCGCGAAAACGAAACGGTCCCCGTACACGGTTTCATCCGGAAACTCGGAAATCAGCGCCATCGGCAGTTCTTCCCGGTCGGTCTCCGTGACCTGTACGGGGATGCCGTTCAGCACATCGAATCCCGTTTCGAGTGCGTGGGCGTGGAATAGTTCAAGTTGGCGGGCGTTGAATTCCACCAGGCCCGGCACGTTGCGGGCCAGGCGCGCCGTCACGCCTTCGATCAGGCGGCGGGCGCGTTCGCTCCAGCCGGGGTGGTGGCGCAGCACCAGGAAAAAGCCCTTGGGCACCGTCCACAGCTCGAAATGCCGCGGCAGGTAGCCGGACAGGGGACGGGTCCACTCGTGCGCCGGGTAGCCGTGCAGGTTGATGTGCAGTTGCGCGCCGCTGATGGCGTGCGCCTGGTGGCGGCCGTCGCGCTCGAAGAACGGTGCGTGTTCGCGATAGGCGATGTCGTCGCCCAGCGCGCTGTAGCGCGAGGCATGCAGCATGTGGCGCGGATGCTGTTCGCGCAGGCGGTTGAACAGCGCATAGCCGTCGGGGTTTTCCGAGGCGATCAGCGCGAAGTGGGCATCGCCGCGGGCCTTGAGCGCTTCGGCCGCACGCAGCGCGCCGACCACGCCGGACGTTTCGTTGGCGTGCTGCGCGCCCGAAATGAACACCGCAGGCCCTGGGCCACGCAGGTAGGTACCCAGCACCGGACGGCCCTGGCGCGACACGGCCTGGAATTCGTCGCCGGCCAGCGCGGCCACACAGCCGGCAATCTGCGCGGCGGGCAGCGGTTCGCGTTGCTGGGCCAGCGGCGTGGCGAGCGGTGCGGGCGTTACCGGCGCGGGCGGCGCAAAGGGCTCCAGCGTCATCATCACGCGCGCCGCGCCATCGTGGCGGCGGACGTCGGGGATGATCTGGCCGGGCTGCAGGCCGCGGTCGCCGGACGGGCGGCCGGAATGCTGCTGGAAGTGTTCCAGCAACGAGAAATACAGGTCTTCGTGCAGGGCCTCGAAGGTGCTGACGATTTCTTCGTCCACCGGCAGGGCGAAGTCCATGCCCGGCAGGTCGACGCGGATTTCCAGGCGGTCGAAGTACGGTTCATGCGCGCCCCAGGCATGCTGGCGCACGGTATCGACGATGCTGCGGAAGGCTTGCTGGTATTCGGTGGCCTGCGGGCCGTCGGTCTGCACGGCGCCGTCGGCGTCACGCACGCGCAGCCAGCCGGTGGGCGACAGTTCGGGCGTGCCGTCCTGGGCCTGGCCAAGCTGGTTGGGGGCGAATACGCGCGTCTCTACGCGGCGGCCGTCGGCATAGGCCAGGGTGACGTCGTAATGCAGGTCGGCTGCGCCCGCGCGCATCGCGACGCGCACGCCGGGCAGCAGGGCCACCAGCGGATACGCTTCCAGCGTGAAGCGCTTGGCCTGGGCGTGTTCGTGCAGCGGGTAGCGCAGGTCGACGGACACCAGCCCGTCGCGCTCGACTTCTTCCAGGAAGTAATGCACAAGCGGCTTGTAGGCGCTGCGAAAACGCGCGGTGACGCCCGCCTGCGCCAGCCGGGCCTCTGCCTCGCGCCGAGCGTCGACGCCCTCGAACAGCCACCCCTCGACCGCCGCCCCACGCCAGGCCGGCGCCTTGTAGGCATGGATCCACGCGTCAAGCGTGCGGTCGAATGTCTTTTCCAGCAAAACCATCGTCAGAAGTCCTCAAGTGCTCTCATTGGCGCCCCGCCCCCTCGGGGGCAGCAAGCCCGCGCAGCGGGTGCGGCGTGGAGGCTCACACTTTTCCAGTGGGGTCGAGGCGGTCGCGCAGCCAGTCGCCTAGCAGGTTCAGGCCCAGCACCGTCAGCATGATCGCCAGCCCCGGAAACACGCTGACCCACCAGGCCGTCTGCATGTAGGTGCGGCCATCGGCCAGCATACCGCCCCAGCTCGGAATCATCGGATCCACGCCCAGGCCCAGGAAGGTCAGGCTGCTTTCCAGCAGGATGTTGTTGGCGACGTTCAGCGTCATCAGGATCACCAGCGGGCCCAGCAGGTTGGGCACGATGTGATGGCGGATCATGGCCAGGTCGCGCACCCCGAAGGCGCGCGCGGCCAGCACGAACTCGCGTTCACGCAGCGCCAGCACCTGTGCTCGCACCAGGCGCGCATACTGCACCCATTGCGAAATGATCATGAAGAAAATGACGTTGAACAGCCCGCCGCCCAGGATGGCGATGAAGGTGATCGCCACCAGGATGAACGGCAGCGCCAGCTGCACGTCGGCAAAGCGCATCACGATCATGTCCCAGAAGCCGCGGTAGTAGCCGGCGATCAGGCCCATGACGATGCCCAGCAGCGCGCCGCCCAGCACCGAAATGAAACCGACCATCAGCGAGATCTTGCCGCCCACGATCACGCGAGCCAGCACGTCGCGGCCCAGCGGGTCGGTGCCGAAGGGGTGGGCCGCGGTGGTGAACGGCGCGGTCAGGCGGGCGGCCAGGTCCATGGCTTCGCCGCCGTCGGGAAACAGCCAGCCCGAGGTCAGCACCAGAAGGACCATGAGGCCGGTGAGCACGGCGCCCAGCACGAATTCCAGCGAACGGTAGCGGCTGCGCGGCTTGGGGGCCGCGGGCGCGGCGGTGGGAGTGGTGGTCTGCATAAGGCTCAGCGCGTGCGGATTCGGGGATCGACGATGCCGTAGGCGATGTCGACGATCAGGTTGACCAGGACGATGACGGCGGCCAGCACGGTGACCGTGCCTTGCAGCACCGGGTAGTCACGGCCGGAAATGGCGTCGAACGCCAGCGTGCCCAGGCCGGGCCAGTTGAACACCATCTCGATGACGACGATGCCGCCGATCAGGCCGCCGAACTGCAGGCCCAGGTAGGTGATGAGCGGAATCGCACAGTTGCGCAGCGCGTGCTTGTACAGCACCACGCGTTCCTTCAGGCCCTTGCTGCGCGCCACCATGATGTACTGCGCGGACAGCGTTTCCAGCATGGTGGTGCGCACCAGCCGGATATTGGTGGCCGACAGGATGATGGCCATCGTCAGCGACGGCAGCACCAGGCTGGCGGGACCGCTCCAGCCCGAGGGCGGCAGCAGCGGGAAGGTGATCGACAGCAGCAGCACCAGCATCAGCGCCAGCCAGAAATTCGGAAACGACAGGCCCACCAGCGACAGGATGCGGATCGTCTGGTCGGTGGCCTTGCCACGCTTGATGGCGGCCTGGATGCCCAGCGGCAGCGAAATCAGGATCGACGCGATCAACGACGTGAAGGCCAGCATCAGCGTGGCGGGCAGGGCGTCGCCGATCAGCTTGGCGACCGGCGTGCCGCCCATGAAGCTGCGGCCGAAGTCGCCGTGGAGCAGGCCTTGCATGTAGCTCAGGTATTGCACGTGGAACGGCCGGTTCAGGCCCAGCGCCTGGCGGATGTTGGCCAGGTCCTGCTCGGTCACGCTGCCCGAGCCCTGGCTGAGCATCAGCGCGGGGTCACCGGTCAGGCGTACGGCGTAGGAAACAAGCAGCGTCACGGCCACGATCACGAAGACCGCCTGCAACACGCGTTTAATCAGAAATCCGGTCATGAGGCGCCGCCCCGGTTTTCACCCGGGCGGGTCAGTGGTGTTAATGCATCAAGGCAAATACGCTAGCGGGATGCCGCGGAGCCGGCTTTGCCGGTCCGCAGGCATGCCCCCTTGAGGGGGAAGCGCGCAGCGCTTCGGGGGGGGGCTTACTCAACAGTGGTGTCGACGAAGCGGAAGCGGATGTCGCCCGGGACTTCCAGGTTCTTCACGCGCTTGTTCACGCCCACGATCGTGTTCAGGCTGTACAGCGGCAGTTCCAGCGCCTGGTCGGCCACGTAGCCGGCGATTTCCTGCAGCATGGCTTCGCGCTTCTTCACGTCATAGACGGTGCGCTGGGCTTCCAGCATGGCGTTCAGCTTGGCGTCGTTGTCGTACGGGTTCCACTTCTGGCCCGAGTGATACATCAGGTAGGCCGTGTTGTCGTAGTCGTACGTCCAGCCGCCCCATTGGTTCTGCCACATCTCGCCGGTCTTGCCGCCGGGGATGATGTCGTTGAGCAGCACGCCGGTTTCGTACGGCTTGATGGTGGCGCGCACGCCCACCGCCTGCAGGTAGCCCGACACCGCCTGGGCCACTTCGCGGAAGTTCGAATCGCTGCCGCGCACGTCGATCTGCACGGTGGCGCCCGCCTTGATGCCGGCGCCGGCCAGCAGCTTCTTGGCTTCGGCGGGGTTGAACGGCAGGGGCTTCTGGTCGGGGTTGTAGCCGAACGACTGCGGGCCCTGGAAGCTGGCGATGGTCTTGGCCTGGCCCAGCAGCAACTGCTTGACGATGGCGTCGCGGTCCACGGCCATGATCAGCGCGCGGCGCACGTCGCGGTTCTGCGTGATGCCGGTCTTGGTGTTGTAGCGCAGCGCGAAGGCCACGGGGCCGCCGGTGGAAATGACGTCGGCGTTGCCCGACTTCTTCACGGTCTCGATCAGGCCCAGCGGGATCAGCGTGGCGACGTCGATGCGGCCGGCTTGCAGCTCGGCCACCTGGGTGCCCGGTTCACCGATGAAGCGGTACACCACCTTGTCCAGCTTGGGCTTGCCGCCCCAGTAGTCGTCGTTGCGCGCCAGGGTCACGTTGACCTTGGGCTGGTAGCTTTCGAACTTGAACGGGCCCGTGCCGACAGGGTGGGTGTTGAAGTTGTCTTCGCCCTTTTCCTGGATGTACCTGGGCGGCACGATCATGGCGCCGTAGCCGGCCAGCTTGGTCAGCAGTACCGGGTCCGGCTGCTTCAGGATGAAGTCGACGGTGTATTCGTCCACCACCTTGATCTCGCCGATCGAGTCGTAGTTGGACTTTTGCGGGCCCTTGGCGCCTTCGGCGCCCAGCAGGCGTTCAAAGGTGAACTTCACGGCTTCGGCGTTGAAGGGTTCGCCGTTGTGGAACTTCACGCCCTGGCGCAGGGTAAAGCGCAGGCGCTTGTTGTCGTCCAGGTATTCCCACTTGGTGGCCAGGCCCGGTTGCAGCTTCAGGTCGGCGCCGCGCATCGTCAGGCCGTCGTACAGGTTGCTGCCAACCGAACCCCAGAACGTCACGAAGGTGTCGATCGGGTCCCAGCTGCCCGGGTCCTGGTTGATGGCCACGTTGAGCGTGCCGGCGGCTTCGGCGGTCGACAGGACCGCGGGCAGCGCGCCGCCCAGCGCCAGGGCCAGGGCGGTGGCGGTGAAGGTTTTGCGTAGGGAGAGCATGTTCAACTCCAGGGACGGGAAATCGGGCGGGCCGACGTGAAAAAGGGGAAGGTCAAGCGGCGCGGGCCACACGGTGGCCGGGCGCGAATTCAACCAGGGGAATGATCGCGGGTTCGTCGCCCACGCGCCGCACCGGGCTGGGGATCTCGCCCTCGATCAACGAGGTATCGATGTGGCGGCCCGGTTCGGCCACGGGCACGGCGGCCAGCAGCTTGCGGGTGTAGGCATGCTGCGGCGATTCGAAGATCTGGCGGCGCGTGCCCAGCTCGACGATCTGGCCCAGGTACAGCACCGCCACGCGGTGGCTGACCTTTTCCACCACCGCCATGTCGTGGGTGATGAACAGGTACGACAGACCACGGTCTTTCTGCAGGTCCATCAGCAGGTTCAGGATCTGCGCCTGGATCGATACGTCCAGCGCCGACACCGACTCGTCGGCGATGATCAGCTTGGGGTTGCTGGCCAGGGCGCGCGCGATGCACACGCGCTGGCGCTGGCCGCCCGAGAATTCATGCGGATAGCGGCGGGCGTGTTCGGGCTTCAGGCCCACTTGCTCGAGCAGTTCGCCCACGCGGCGCGCGATGGCGTCGTCGCCCGTCAGCAGGCCGTGGGTGCGGATCGGTTCGGCGATGCTGAACGCCACCGTCTTGCGCGGGTCCAGCGAGGCGTACGGATCCTGGAAGATGTACTGGATTTCCTGGCGCAGGCGCTGGCGGCCGGCGCTGTCCATCGAAAAGATGTCCTGGCCGTTGTAGCGCACCGCGCCCGAGGTAGGCGCCACCAGTTGCTGCAGCGTCTTGCCGATGGTGGACTTGCCGCTGCCCGATTCGCCCACCAGCGCCAGCGTTTCGCCAGGGTAGACGTCAAATCTCACTTCTTCCACCGCGTGCACACGGTGCGTGACGCGGCCAAACAGGTTGTGGCCGACATCGAAGCGGGTGGTCAGTTTTTCCACGCGCAGCACCGGCTCGTCGTAGCGGGCGGTGTCCTGCTCGCGGGTCTCGCCCACTTCGCGCAGCGTGTCGCCTTCCAGCACGGTCTGCGGCGTGCGCAGCGGCAGGTCGCGGCCGGTCAGGCTGCCCAGGCGCGGCACTGCGGCCAGCAGCGCGCGGGTGTAGGGGTGCTTGGGCGCGCGGAAGATCTCTTCCACGGTGCCTTGTTCGACCTTCTTGCCGCGCAGCATCACCACCACGTCGTCGGCCATCTCGGCCACCACGCCCATGTCGTGCGTGATGAAGATGACGGCCGTACCCAGGTCGCGTTGCAGTTCGCGCACGGTGTTCAGGATCTGCGCCTGGATGGTGACGTCCAGCGCGGTGGTCGGTTCGTCGGCGATCAGCAGCCGCGGCTGGCACGACAGCGCCATGGCGATCATCACGCGCTGGCGCATGCCGCCCGACAACTGGTGCGGGTAGCGGTCCAGCAGCTGCTCGGCATCGGGCAGGCGTACTTTTTCCAGCAGGGCGCGCGCCGACTTGCGCGCGGCCGAACGCGACAGCTGCTGGTGCAGCATGATCGCTTCGATGATCTGGTCGCCGATCGTGAACACCGGGTTCAGCGAGGTCATCGGTTCCTGGAAGATCATCGCGATGTCGTTGCCGCGGATCGCGCGCATCTGCTCGTCCGATGCGGCGGTCAGGTCGACTTCCTGGCCGGCGCTGTTCTGGAACAGGATCTTGCCGGTGGTGATGCGGCCGTTGTTGTAGTCCGTCAGCCGCATGATGGCCATGGACGTGACCGACTTGCCCGAGCCGGACTCGCCGACGATGGCCAGCGTCTTGCCCGGCCGCACGTCGAAGTCCAGGTCCTCGACGGCGCGGAACACGCCGTTCGCGGTGTTGAAATCGACCGACACGCCGCGCACGGACAGAAGCGGCTGGCTTGAAGAGGCAAGAGTGCTAGACAACGTAAATTCTCACAGCGAGGTGGCGGCGCGGGCAGCCTGGTCGTACAGGCCCGACAGGGCGCGCAGGGTATTGGCCAGCTGGCGGCTGGCGTCGTCCGCGGCGGGCGAATCGATGAACGGCTTGACCAGGCATTGCTCGCGCACTTCGGCGTAGCGCTGGATCGCGGCGGCACCGGCATCGGTGGTGGTGTAGACCACTTCCTTGCCGGTCTTGGCGCTTTGCACCACGCCCAGACGCTCGAGCTTCTTGAGCGAATAGTTCACCAGGTGGGTGTCTTCGACATTGAGCGTGAAGCAGATGTCGGCCAGCTTCTTGCCGCGGCCACGGTGGAACACGTGGTTCAGCACCAGGATGTCCAGCGAGGTCAGTTCCGGCAGCCCGGCACAGGCCATGCAGCGCACCATCCAGCGGTTGAACGCATGCGACGCGATGATCAGGCCGAACTCCACCTCGGACAGCTCCGGGGCGGACGAGGCGAGATGGGAGGAGGAAACAATGGCGTCCCGGACGGAAACAGACATGGGCGGCTAGTTGGGGACGGATCGACAACAAAACGTTGGCGAATTATTGACGATTTGTCGATATGCGGGCATCGGGGATAACCCGTGGATATATGCCGCCCCGGGGCTTCATGACCGGCAGTTATCGTGGCCGCTAGCCGGGCGTGCCGTCTTCGACCGTGCCCGCCAGTTGCGTCAGGTCGGGCGGGCGGTTCTCGATGATGGCTTCCATGCTGAAGAAACCCGTCACCGTCGACAGCTCGAAATCGGTGATCAGCTTCTGATAGAAGCGGTCGTAGCCCGCGATGCCGCGGCAGGTGACCTTGATCAGGTAATCCCAGTCGCCGCCGATGCGGTAGAACTCGGTCACCTCGGGCAGGCGTTCGACGTGGCGCCGAAAGCCGTCGGCCCAGTCCTTGGCGTGGTGGCTGGTGCGGATCATCACGAACACGGTCAGGTCCAGCCCCAGCGCGACCAGGTTGACCTGGGCGCGGGTGCCGCGAATGATGCCGCTGGCATTCAGGCGCTGCAGCCGGCGCCAGCAGGCGTTTTGCGACAAACCGACCCGATCGGCCAGCTCGCGCTGCGACAGCGAACCCTCGCGTTGCAGGCAGGCGATGATACTTAGATCAAATTTGTCTATTTTTTCCATGGTTTCGATCAGATGAACGGTTTTTGGTGATTTTCGTCAAAATTTAGGTGAGGTTTCAAATTTATTTCCACCGTATGATATTCCGAGATAAATCCCTGTCCTCGTCTCATCATCATGTCTACCCAAGCGACCCCGGCCATCACAGGGCCGTTGCGCCAGTTTCAAGAATCCCTTGCCTGCCCCGACATCGCCGCCGCCCTCGCTGACGGGCTGATCGGCAAGGACGCCGTCATCGACGGCCCCTACGGCGCCAAGCCGCTGGTCTATGCCGACTACGTCGCGTCGGGCCGCGCGCTCATGCAGGTCGAACGCTTCGTGCTCGAGCACGTGCTGCCTTACTACGCCAACTCGCACACCGAGGCCTCGTACTGCGGCGGCTTCATCACGCGCCTGCGCCGCGAAGCCCGCGCCGTGGTCGGCCGCTGTTGCGGCGCCGGTGACGAACACGCCGTGATCTTCTCGGGCTCGGGCGCCACCCTGGGCATCAACCGCCTGGTGCATCTGCTGGGCGTGTCCGCCGCGGTGGCGGCCGGCCGCAAGGTCCGCGTCGTCATCGGCCCCTACGAGCACCACTCCAATATCCTGCCGTGGCGCGAATCCGGCGCCGAGCTGGTCTCGGTCGCTGAAAGCCCGCTGGGTGGCCCCGACCTGGCCGAGCTGGACGCTGCCCTGCAAACCCCGGCCGGCACGCTGGTCGTCTGCGCGCTGTCCGCCGCGTCCAACGTGACCGGCATCGTGGCCGACGTCGCCGCGGTCACCCGCCGCGTCAAGCAGACGGGCGCGAAAATGGTCTGGGACTATGCCGGCGGCGCCCCTTACCTGGACATCCGCATGTCGCCCGCGACCGATGCCCTGATCGACGCCATCGTGTTCTCGCCGCACAAATTCATCGGCGGTCCGGGCGCGTCCGGCATCCTGATCGTGCGCCGCGACGCCGTGGTGCCGGATACGCCCACGTTCCCGGGCGGCGGCACCGTCAAGTTCGTCTCGCCCGCCGGCCACGACTACAGCGCCAGCCTCGAAGCCCGCGAAGAAGCCGGCACGCCCAATGTGGTGGGCGACATCCGCGCCGCGCTGGTGCTGCTGGTGAAGGATGCGCTGGGCGCCGACTTCATGCAGCGCCGCAACGCCGACCTGGTGCAGCGCGCGCTGGCCCGCTGGCAGGGCGCGCCCCAGCTGGAATTGCTGGGGTCGCTGACCGCGCCGCGCCTGCCGATCTTTTCCTTTCGCGTACGCAACGGCCGCGGCGGCTTCGTGCACCAGCAACTGGTGACCCGCATGCTGAGCGACCGTTTCGGCATCCAGGCCCGCGGCGGCTGCGCCTGCGCCGGGCCGTACGTGCATCAGCTGCTGGACATTGATGCAGCCGAATCCGCGCAGATGCGCCAGGCCATTCTGGCGGGGCGTGAAATCGAAAAGCCCGGCTTCATCCGCCTGAATTTCAGTGTGCTGCTGGCCGATGCCAAGGCCGACTTCATCCTGGATTCGGTGCTGGCGCTGGCGGGCGACGCCACCGACTTCGAAGCCGACTACGACTTCGATCCCAGCCGGGCGATCTTCTTTCCGCGCGTGGCCGAGGCAGAAGCCGTCGGCTGAGCGGCGCGCTTGCCGGGGTTGCCCTGAACGTCGGCCGTGAATGCGGCCGACGTTTTCGTTTGGGGGGGCATTTGGGTGGGGGGCTGCCGCACGGCGTCATCCCTCCTGGGAGCACGCGCCTGTCGTCACGGCTGCTTCATGTAGGGGCCGCAGGTGTCGATCCAGGCGGTCTTCTTGGCGGCCAGGTTGTCCGGCAGCGTCGTCATGCGCTGCACGGTCTTGTCCGGAAACGCGCCGCCGTTGCGCGCGCATTGCTCGTAGTCGTCCACCAGCGCGAATTCCATGTCCAGCAAGTCCAGGCGGCCCTGGCACAGCAGCGAGTTCAACTGGTGCAGGTTGGTCACTTCGCGCTTGGTCTGTACCGTGACGGCCTCGTTGTAGCGGGTGACGCTGGCGTCGAATTGCGCCACGCATTGCGCGTCGGTCTGCGCCGACACGGGCAGTGCCACGGTGAACAGCAACGCGGCCAGGGATGAGACCAGGAAAGAGGCCAGCGAAGAGGCGGCGTGGGACGGGCGGGGCAGGGGGCGCAAGGGACTGGGCAAGGGCATGAACGTGGGCTTGTGTGGCGGCCGGGCCGCGAATGCGATGGCGGCATCATAACTGCCGGCTCGGATACGTCCGATAAGCAATGCCTGCTGGCGACCCATTCTGCAATGCCTGGATGCAGATTTTTCAAATCTTCCCGCAAATCAATGGCTTGAGAAAAAAACTGCGGTTGACCCTGACGTAGAACCCCGTATATCGGCGTGCGCCCGCCTTGGACAGAATCGGCTGATCCGTTTCCCCGAGGCCCTTGCTATGACCTTCCGCGCTGCCATCGTCCAGGCCGGCTCCGTGCCGTTCGACACCCCCGCCACGCTCGCCAAAGTGGCCCGCCTGACCGCCGACGCCGCCGCCACCGGCGCCCGTCTGGTCGTGTTTCCCGAAGCCTTCGTCGGCGGCTACCCCAAGGGCGCCACGTTCGGCGCCTCGGTCGGCGGCCGTAGCGCCCAGGGCTATCGCGACTTCCAGCGCTACCTTGATGGCGCCATCGCCGTTCCCGGCCCGCACACCGCCACCCTGGCTGACGTGGCGGCCCGGCACCAGGTGCACCTGGTCATCGGCGTCATCGAACGCGACGGCGGCACGCTGTACTGCACGGTCCTGTTCTTCTCGCCGCAAGGCGAACTGCTCGGCAAGCATCGCAAGGTCATGCCGACCTTCATGGAACGTCTGGTGTGGGGCTTTGGCGACGGCGCGACCTTGCCCGTCTTCGACACGCCTCTGGGCAAGCTGGGGGCGGTGATCTGCTGGGAAAACTACATGCCCCTGATGCGCATGGCCATGTACGCCAAAGGCGTGCAGATCTACTGCATGCCCACCGCCGACGACCGCGAATACTGGACGTCCACCGCGCGTCATGTCGCGCTGGAAGGCCGCTGCTTCGTCCTGTCCGCCTGCCAATACCTGACCCGCGACGCCTTCCCCAACGACTACGACGCCGTGCAGGGCAACGCGCCAGACACGGTCCTGATGCGGGGCGGCAGCGTCATCGTCAGCCCCGGCGGCGACGTGCTGGCCGGCCCGGTCTACGACCAGGAATGCATTCTGTCGGCCGACCTCGACCCCGATGAAATCGTGCGCGGCAAGTTCGTGTTCGACGTGGCCGGCCACTACAGCCGGCCCGATATCTTCAGCCTGCATGTCGACGAACGCGCCAAACCGCCCGTCAAGACCACACGCGACGCGCCCGCGGAACCGCCCGCCGATTCGGTGCCGTCCTAGCAGTGCTGCCCTAGTGGTGTAGCCCCAATGGTGCTGCACCTGATGGTGTCGCCCAGCTTGATGCTGCCCTGGCCCAGCCTGCACGCCCCACGTGGCGCCCGCACGGTATGGCCGCTGCGTCAGGGCTGCCGTACCTGTCTGCTGCACCCGTCTGCCCCGCCTATCTGTCGCACTCAACCTTCGCCTTTTCCTGGAACAACATGCCTGAACGCCAGCCACAAGCGGCCGCTCCCCTTAACGCTTCCGATCTGCGGCGGCGCGCTATCGCCGTCGGCATCGGCAACTTCATGGAATGGTTCGACTTTGCCATCTATGGCTATTTCGTCGTGCTGATCGGACGCACGTTCTTTCCATCGTCGGCGCCCGGCATTTCCCTGCTGTCTTCGCTGGCCGTGTTCGCCGTGGGCTTTCTGTCGCGGCCGCTGGGGGCGGTGGTGCTGGGCCCATTGGGCGACCGCCTGGGTCGGCGCGCGGTGCTGATGATCACCGTATTCGGCATGGGGGTGGCCACCACGCTGATCGGCCTGTTGCCCGGCTACGACACCCTGGGCATGGCTGCTCCCGTGCTGCTGATCCTGCTGCGTTTCGTGCAGGGCATGATGGTGGGCGGCGAATGGTCGGCTGCCTGCATCTACATCGTGGAAAGCGCGCCGCATGGCGGCCGTGGCAAGGCGGCCGCATTGCTCACCAAGACGGCCGCCGCCGCCTTTCTGGGGGGCACTTTCGTGGCGGCGATCATTTCGTCGGTGCTGTCCGAGCAGGACGCCGCCAGCTGGGGCTGGCGCGTGCCGTTCGTGGCGTCCATCCTTATGACCGTCGTGGCGCTTTACATCCGCCGCCGGCTGGGCGACACGCCGGTCTACGAGGCCGTGCAGAAGCGCCGTGAAAACAATCAAATCCAGGCCGTTCCCGCCGCAGAGAAATGGCGCGCCTTCGTCGTCACGTTCGCCTACGCGGCGTTGTTCGGGGTGTCGTTGTACTACTTCATCACCTACGCCAATACGCACCTGACGCAGACCGTGGGCCTGCCCAAATCCACCGCGCTATGGCTGTGCAGTGCCGCATTGGTGTTCTACACGCTGCTGCACACGGCCATCGGCCGGTTCAGCGACCGCTTCGGCCGGCGTCCCGTCGTGTTGGCCTCGGCAGTCAGCTTGACGGTGCTGGGGTATCCGATCTTCCTGCTCATGAATACCGGCCATCCCGCGGCGGTACTGGCGGCGCTGTGCCTCTTGGCGGTGCCGGTTGCCATGGCCGGCGTGATGGACGTCGTGTTGCTGGTCGAGATGTACCCGGCCTCGATCCGGTCCACCGGGGCCGCCATCGGGCAGAACGTCGCCGTGGCAGTGCTGGCCGGCCCGGCGCCGTTCATCGCTGCCGCACTGATCCAGTATTCGGGCAACCCGACCCTGCCGGCCGCCTATCTGTGCGGGGTGGCGGCGCTTTCCGGCGTGGTGTTGTGGGCATTGCTGCCGGAGACCCGCGACAAGGATATCTCGCAGGGTTGAGGGCAGGGGCGATGGGGCGGGGCGATGGAGCGGGACGGGGCACTGCGTATAAACCCAGTTTACGGACGCCCGAAACTGGCCTACCGTGCAAGACGAATCGCGGGCTTGCACAAACGGGTCCAAGTGGCCAATTCAAACGGCCAGTTCGACCGGCTCATTCAAGCGGCCAGTTCAAGCGGCCAATTCAAGCCGCGCCGCCCGTCCGCGATTGAAGTTCTGTTTTATCAACACTTTTGTTTTGCCAAAACACTACGTTGGAGATGAAAGAGAATGACCGATACGCTCATCCGGGTCGACCTGGCCCAATCCCCCTACGAAAACAAGCAGATCCACAACCGCTGGCATCCGGACATTCCGATGGCGGTGTGGGTCAAGCCCGGTGATGATTTCATCCTGGAAACCTACGACTGGACCGGCGGCGCGATCAAGAACGACGACAGCGCCGACGACGTGCGCGACGTGGATCTGTCAACCGTGCACTTCCTGTCGGGCCCGGTGGGCGTAGAGGGCGCCGAACCCGGCGACCTGCTGGTGGTGGACTTGCTGGACATCGGCGCCAAGCCCGACAGCCTGTGGGGCTTCAATGGATTTTTCAGCCGCACCAACGGCGGCGGCTTCCTGACCGACCATTTTCCGCATGCGCAGAAATCCATCTGGGACTTTCACGGCATGTTCACGTCGTCGCGGCACATCCCGGGCGTGAATTTCGCCGGGCTGATCCATCCCGGCCTGATCGGCTGCCTGCCCGACCAGAAGCTGCTGGACACCTGGAACCAGCGTGAGCAAGCGCTGATCGACACCAACCCCAACCGCGTGCCGCCGCTGGCCAACCCGCCCGCGCCCAAGACGGCGCACATGGGTGCCCTGCAAGGGGCCGACCGCGACCGGGCGGCGGGCGAAGGCGCGCGCACCGTGCCGCCGCGCGAACACGGCGGCAACTGCGACATCAAGGACCTGTCACGCGGCGCGCGGGTGTTCTTCCCGGTATACGTCAAGGGCGGCGGCCTGTCGGTGGGCGACCTGCACTTTTCGCAGGGCGACGGCGAAATCACCTTTTGCGGCGCCATCGAAATGGCGGGCTGGGTGCACATGCGCGTCACGCTCATCAAGGGTGGCATGGAAAAGTACGCCATCAAGAACCCCATCTTCAAGCCCAGCCCGATCACGCCGGCCTACAAGGACTACCTGATCTTCGAAGGCATCTCGGTGGACGAAGGCGGCAAGCAGCACTACCTGGACGTCAACGTGGCGTACCGGCAGGCCTGCCTGAACGCCATCGAATACCTGAAGAAGTTCGGCTATTCGGGGGCGCAGGCCTATTCGCTTCTGGGTTGCGCGCCGGTGCAGGGGCATATCAGCGGGGTGGTGGATATTCCCAATTCGTGCGCCACGCTGTGGCTGCCCACCGAAATCTTCGATTTCGACATCCAGCCGTCGGCATCCGGGCCGGTCAGGCACATCAAGGGCGGCATCGACATGCCCTTGTCGCGCGATCGTTGACCCTGGCGCACAAGGAGCCTGCCATGCCCATGTATGACTATTCCTGCGCGGATTGCGGCGACTTCGCGGCGCTGCGGCCGTTGGCGCAGTGGCGCGATCCCGCCGCCTGCCCCGATTGCGGTGCTCTGTCTGGCCGCATCGTCGGCGGGGCGCCGGCGATCTCGGCGTTGTCGTCCGCGGTGAACCGCGCCCATGCCGCCAACGAGCGCAGCGCCAACGAGCCGCGCAGCACGCGTTCGGGCCACGGCATGAACTGCGGCTGCTGCTCGGGCGGGCGCAAAAGCGGCAAGACGCGCACCACGGCCGACGGGGCGAAATCCTTTGCCGGCTCGCGGCCCTGGATGATCAGCCACTGACCCCCAGGAAGGCCGCGCCTGCCGGAGGGCTACCCCTGGTTTTCCAGCGGCGCCACCGCCGCGCCCTGGATGTTGTGACGCGCCAGGGCGTCGGCGACGAAGCCCGTTTTCTTCATGGCTTCGACAAACGCCGACAGGTAGGCGCTGGCCTTGGCGCCACGGCTCTTGGGCACGCCCATGGCCTGGCGGATCAGCATGAAATGGCCATCCAGCAGGCGCAGGCCGCCCAGGCGCTTGGCGTCGGCTTCCAGCTGCTGCTTCACGCCAGCCGCGACTTCCAGGTTTTCCTGGATGAAGGTGTCGACCACGGCAGGCGAGGTGGGCGCTCGGAAGATCTCGGCGTGCTTGAGCTCGCGGGTCAGGTACAGGTCGTAGGCGCTGCCTTTGCCGACCACGACGCGCTGGCCGGTGCAGTCCACTTCTTCCTGGCGGGTGATGGAGGAATCCTGGCGCACCAGGTAGGCGCCTTCGATGACCACGTAGGGGGCGGTGAAGGCGATCTGTTCGCCGCGCAGCGGGTCGATCGCGAAAAAGCCCACGTCGGCTTGTTCGGCGGCCACCGCGTTGACCGATTCGCCGGCCGACTTGAACACCACCAGCTCAAGTTTCACGTCCAGCCGGCGCGCCAGTTCCGTGGCCAGGTCCACCGACACGCCGCCAGGGGCACCGGTGCCCGGATGCGTGTTGGCCAGGATGGGGTTGCCCAGATTGATGGAGGCGCGCAGCGTCCCCGTCGGGGCGAAGGCGTCGAGCAATTCGTGATCGGTTTTCATGGCGTTCCTTCCTTGGGTGCGCACCGTTCTGTGCGCGCCGCCCGGCACGGGCCGGGCGGCGGGGCGTGTTCAGCCTGGAAGAATAGCCGGAAGACGGTGGCTTGCGCGACGCCGTCGGCGGTGCCGTGGACTACTGGGCGCGCCGCAGCACGTAGTGCGGCGCCAGCGGGCCGGTGGGGCGGGTGCCGTCGCGATACAGCAGGGTCACCTGGTTTTCGGCGACGAAATAGCGTTGGCTGTCGCCGGAGGCGTCCAGCCGGATGGTGCTGCCGTCGGACTCCCAACTGAAGGTGCCGGCGACCGCTTCGGGCTGCGGCTGGCGGTCCAGGTACTGGGTGGTGCGCTCGTAGCGGCCGTCTTTCATGAGCGTCAGACGGGTCTGGATGCCGGGGCAATCGGCGCAGGGCAGGGTGCCTTCGTAGCTGCCGGGCCAGTCCAGCGCGTTGCGGGCCGTATGGTTGTCCACGGGCACGGACCGGGCGGTGATGGGTTTTGAAGGGGCGCAGCCGGCAAGCAGGGCGACTGTCAGGGTGCAGGTCAGGGTGGTTTTCATCATGGCGAGCTCCTGTGTAGCAGAGCGTCCACGATACGGACGCAAGCTTGTCCTTGCTGAAACGGGTTGTAAAGGTCATGCGGATGCAGTCCCGCTATGCGGGAAGGTGTTGCGAACTGCGGAATCGACGAGTGCCCGGCCGCGCGTCAAACGGGACGAGGGCGGCAAGCGAGCGCGCCGGATCTTGGCCGTGGTTGCCCCCAGCAGGGCCGTATCGGCGCGCTGCACGCGGTGCGCCCACGCTACGCTTGTATCTCGAGCCGGCCGCCTGCCGCGGCCAACAAGGAGACTCGCCATGAAGGGAAGCTGCCTGTGCGGCGCCGTGGCCTACGAAGCAGACCGCCTGTCGGGGCCGATCTTCCATTGCCACTGCGCCACGTGCCGCAAGTCGCACGGGGCCGCGTTCGCGTCGACCGCGCGCGTGGCGCGCGAAGACTTTCGCTGGACGCGGGGGCAGGCCGCGCTGGGGGCATATGAGTCCTCGCCCGGCAAGATCCGCCACTTCTGCACGGCTTGCGGCGCGCACCTGATGGCGCACTGGGTCGACCGGCCGCAGGTCATCTTGCGGGTGGCCACGCTGGACGACGATCCGGGTGCGCGGCCGGCCGCGCATATCCACGTGTCGCACGATGTGCCGTGGCTGGCCGATGGCCCCGACGTGGCGGCGTACCCGGATGCGCCGCCTGCGTGAGGCATGCCGGTCCGTAATGTGCGTCCCAAATGTGCGTCCCAAGTGTCCGTCCCAGGTGACCGTCCCAAATGTGCGCCCCATTTGTCCCGCAGTGACCTTCACTGGCATCGTGCGCTTGCGCTACGCTATCGATCTTCGTACCAGCGCTGCACCCTCAGGAATTCCTGCCATGAAAGGCGAACACCATTACGACGTCAACGTGACCTGGACCGGCAACACCGGCAAGGGCACCGCCAGTTATACGGCCTATTCCCGCGACCATGTCATCCAGGCGCCCGGCAAGGCCGACATCGCCGGCTCGGCCGATCCCGCCTTTCGCGGCGACGCGGCGCGCTGGAATCCCGAAGACCTGCTGGTGGCGTCGCTGTCGGCCTGCCACAAGCTCTGGTATCTGCATCTGTGCGCGGTCGAAGGCATCGTGGTCACCGCCTATCGCGACGACGCGCAAGGCGTCATGCGTGAAGACCCCGACCACGGCGGCGCGTTCGCATCGGTGACGCTGCGGCCCGAGGTCACCATCCAGGCGGGCGGTGATGCCGGCCTGGCCGAAGCCCTGCACGCCCGCGCGCACCACTTCTGCTACATCGCGAACTCCGTGAAATTCCCGGTGCACTGCGAGCCGCGCATCGTCGTGGCCTGAAGCCGACCCGCGTGTCGTGGCTTGAACCCGGTCCGTGCATGGCGACCCGAACCTGACACGCATTGTTCATCCGAATTTCCGACCTGCATTTCCCATTCATTTCAAGGACGCCAATATGCTGACCATCTGGGGCCGGCGCAGTTCATTCAATGTGCAGAAAGTATTGTGGCTGGCGGGCGAATTGGGCCTGGCCTACGAACACGTGCCGGCCGGCGGGCAATTCGGCCTGCTGGATACGCCGCAGTTCCGCAGCCTGAACCCGCACGGCAAGGTGCCGCTGCTGCGCGACGGCGATACGGTGGTGTGGGAATCCCATGCCATCCTGCGCTATCTGGCCGCGCGCCATGGCGCCGCCGCGTTCTGGCCGGCGGACCCGGCGCGGCGCGTCCGGGCCGACGGCTGGATGGATTGGGCGCAGACGGCGTTGCAGCCGGCGTTCCTGTCGGGTGTGTTCTGGGGCTATTACCGTACCCCCGAAGCCGCGCGCGACACGGCGGCCATTGCGCGCAGCGTGGCGGCTACCCATGCCTGCCTGCGGCAACTGGACGCGGTGCTGGCCACGCGGCCCTATCTGGATGGCGACGCGCTGACGCTGGCCGACATCCCGGCAGCCACCTCCCTGTACCGCTACTACGAACTGGACATCGACCACGCGCCGCTTCCCAATGTGCGCGCCTGGTACGAACGCCTGCAGGCGCGCCCGGCCTACCGCGAACATGTCATGGTGCCGTTTGGGGAATTGAAGGGACGGCTGGATTTTTGATTTAAGCTGCCTGCATGTCTTTGCCCATCACCGACTGGCCGCAGCATGCCCCCGACCTGGGCATTGCCGGCCTGCGCCTGCGTCCGCTGCATGACGCGGACGCCGTCGATTGGTATGCCTACCTGAATGACGATGCCGTTACGCGCCACACCAGTTGGCAGCTCGATGGCCCGGACGCCTTGGTCCGGCTGATTCGAGGCTATGCCGACCCGGCCGCCACGCACAGCGTGCGCCTGGCCATTGGCGGGGCCGACAACCGGCTGATCGGCACCATCGGCTTGAACGAGATTTCTTTGCCGAACCGCCGCGCCGAAATCGCCTACGATCTGGCGCCGGCGCATTGGCACCAGGGCATTGCCACGCAGGCCTGCTCGGTTGTCACCGACTGGGCCTTGCAGACGCTGGGCCTGGCCCGCGTGCAGGCCACGGTGCTGGATACCAACACGGCCTCGGCCGGCGTGCTGGAGCGCTGCCGCTTTCATCGCGAAGGGCTGTTGCACCACTATCGCGTAGTGCGCGGCGAATCGCGCCATTTCTGGATCTACGCCCGCATCTGGCCGCCCCCCATCGTGGGCGCGGAATGCGGCTAGGAATTTTCAATACGGACCCTACGAGGAAAGCATGACGTCCGCCCTGATTGTGATCGATGTGCAACGCGCCCTGTTCGAAACCACGCCCGCCCCCGCGGACGCCGACGCCGTCCTGGCGCGCATCAATACGCTGACTGATCGCGCCCGCGCTTGCGGCGCGCCGGTGATCTACGTGCAGCATGAGGCCCCCGGCAGCCCGATGGATTACGGCCTGCCGGCCTGGCAGCTGGATGCGCGGCTGCAACCGGCCGATGGCGACATCCGGGTGCGCAAGACCACGCCCGATTCCTTCCTGCGCACCGATCTGGCCGACGTCCTGGCAGTAGCGGGTGTCACGCGGTTGGTGGTGTGCGGCTATGCCAGCGAATTCTGCGTCGACACCACCGTGCGCCGCGCCGCGGCGCTGGGCTTTCCGGTGACGCTGGCGGCCGATGCCCACACCACGCAAGACAAGCCGCATGCGCCTGGCGCCCAGATCCGGGCGCACCACAACGCCACGCTGTCGTCCATTGCCAGTTTTGGCGTCAAGATCGCGGCCATCCCTGCCGCCGACATCGTCTTTGGTGGCCCGGCCGCCGCCTGATATCCCATGGATCCTGAACTGTTGTCGTTGCTGGTGACGCGCACCATGCCGTTTGGCAAATACCAGGGGCACCTGATCGCCGACCTGCCGGGGCCCTACCTGGCGTGGTTTGCGCGCAAGGGCTTTCCGAAGGGTGAGCTGGGCCGCTTGCTGGCGCTGATGCTTGAGCTGGACCATAACGGCCTGTCTTCCTTACTGGATCCTTTACGGACCGCGCCGCGCGCCTGGCCGGGCCAGCCGCCCGGGGACCTGCCGGCCAAGCCCTCCGCCGCCAAAGTGGCTGGCGCCAAGTCCTCTGCCGCCAGCGCATCGGGTGCGGCGGCGCCCCCCAAGCGGGCGGCCAAGCCCTGAGCCGGGCGTAGCCGCCCGCCGCCGGGAAACCGCAAGAAACAAATCCCGCGTCGGGCGTAGCGTCTTGGCACGCTCACGTGGCGCGCGCGGGGCTACCATAGACCGGCGCGTCACCGGACGGGGCAGTTGATCCTGGTCGGCTGGCGCGCATTCATTGATGAGAGGTCGCCATGAAAAAAATTCCGCTGTCCGCCGTCTTGCTGGCTCTGGCCTGCGTGGCAGGCGCGGCCCACGCGCAGAGCGCGGCGCCGGTCACCCAGGAATACCAATATCCCAGTCAGCGCTCCAAGGACGGCAGCCTGTCGCCGCCGTCCACCCTGCGCATGACCGTCACGCCCGACCCGAATTCGGCCCCTGTCGTGATCCGCGATTCTGCCGAAAGCCAGGCGGAGTACGTGCGCTGCCGCGAGGTCTCGGACCGCGCCGCCGTGTCCAATGCGCAGATGCAGGCCGGCGTGGCGCAATGCCTGCAACAGCTGGAGCAGCGGCGTCAGCCGCAGTAGCGGCAATAGCGGCAACGGCAGCAATAGCGGCAATAGCGGCAACGGCAGCAATAGCCGCAATTGCGGCAACGGCGGACAACCTCGGCCCAAGTCGCGTAGGAAAACTCAGGCGGCCACCCTGATTCGGCTGCCTGGGCTGGACCGACGATGGCCGCCTACGCCTGGCCGGCCATCGCGGCCTGGCGCGCTGCGCCGCGCGCCCAGTACCAAGTCATCAGCCCCGCGGCCAGCACCACCGGCAGCATGGCCGCATTCAGCGCTTCCCACCCGAAGGTGTCCAGCGCCGGCCCGGCGGCCAGGGTTGCCAGGGCAGTGGCCGCATAACGTGCCATCTCGGCCGCGCCCTGGGCGCGGGCGCGTTCGGCTGGCCGGTACGACTGCGCGAGCAGCGTGGTGCCGCCCACGAACATGAAATTCCACCCTACGCCCAGGCAGAACAAGGCCGCGTAGAACGCCGGCAATGACGGCGACCCCATCGCAATCAACGCACTGGCCACATTGAGCAGCATGCCCGCCCACAGGATGCGGGCCAGGCCGAAGCGCTGGATCAGCGCACCGGCGAACAAGGCGGGCGCGTACATGCCCACCAGGTGCCATTGCATGATGCCCGCGCCATCGCTGATGGTGTGGCTGCAGGCCACGGCGGCCAGCGGCGCGGCCGTCATGATGAACATCATCGACACGGACCCCACCACATTGTTCGCCAGCGCCGCCACGAATATCGGCTGGCGTGCGACCTCGCGCAGCGGCCGCGCCGGCAGGCCGGCCTGGGTGTCGCCCGCGTGGACCGGCGCGTCGATGTCGCGGTAGAACGCCCACAGCAGCGCGGCGGACAGCAGCGCCAGCAGCGCCACCATCAGGTAGGCCCCGGCAAAGGTGACGGGGGCGAACAGGTCGCGGCTGCCATTGGCCAGCGCGGGGCCGGCAATGGCGGCGATGACGCCGCCGGCCATCACCACCGAGATCGCGCGGGTCTTGGCGGCCGGTTCGACCGCGTCGGCGGCGGCCAGCCGGTAGTACTGGGCAAACGCCTGGAACACGCCGACCAGCGCGGTGCCGGCGCAGAAGGCCCAGAAGTCCGAATGAAACACCGCCCAGACCGAGATGCCGCCGCCCGCCGCCCCGGCCAGGGCGCCCAGCGTGAAGCCGTTGCGGCGGCCGATGCGCTGCATCAGCAGCGAGGCAAACCAGGTGACGACGGCGCCCGCCACGGTGATCAACGCGAAGGGCAGGGTGGACAGCGCCTTGTTGGGCGCCAGCATATGGCCGGTCAGGGCCGTCAGGGTCAGGTCGATGGAAATGGCGGCAATGAACAGGCCCTGGCAGACAGCCAGCAGGCGGGCGTTGCGTTGGCCGGGGGTAGAGCGGGATGACGGGCGCATAGGGGCGGCGGGCAGGAAAGAGGCGGACCCCGGCCAGGGGCGGCGCGGGGGATCGGGGCACGAAGTCCGGGGCACGAGGCTCGGGTTTGACTGCGTTTACTGTAGTGAGGCAGACTTTGGCGTAAATGACATAATTCCCTCAAAAACCGCCATTGTGTTCCTCTGGCCTGAATGCACGCCCTGCAGACCGATGCGGGCCGAAATCCATGCCAGGCCTTTTCAATCGCTACAGGCGCTTGCTATGCCCCATGTCGTCGCTTTCCTGCTCGTGCCCGACTTCCAGCTGCTGGACATGTCCGGCCCTGCCACCGTGTTCCAGACCGCGGGCGCCTTGGCACGCACGGCGGGCGGGCCGGCCTATACGGTGCTGACGGTATCGGAACAAGGCGGCCTGGTGCGCAGCACCAGCGGCATCGAGATCCAGACCCGCCCCTGGCGCGGCGTGCGGGCCGACACGCTGATCGTGGCGGGCGGCGAGGGCGCGCGCGAATTCGCGGTCACGCCGGGCATGCGGCGCACGCTGCACGCCCAGCGGCAGGCGGGCCGGCGCCTGGCCAGCGTGTGCACCGGCGCCTTCGTGCTGGCGGGCGCCGGCTTGCTGGACGGCCTGCGCGCCACTACCCATTGGCGCCGCGCGGCCGCGCTGGCGCGCAACCATCCGGGCATCCGGGTCGACGCCGACAAGATCCACGTGCGCGATGGCGATACCTGGACGTCGGCCGGCATCACGGCCGGTATCGACCTGGCGCTGGCGATGGTCGAGGCCGATCTGGGGGCCGAGGTGGCGGCGGCCACGGCGCGCGAGATGGTGGTGTACCACCGGCGTTCGGGCGGACAGTCGCAGTTCTCGGCGTTGCAGGACCTGGCGCCCGAAAGCGATCGCATGCGGGCGGTGCTGGAACATATCCGCGGTCATCTGGGCACGGCGCTGTCGGTGGATCAACTGGCCGAAGTGGCCTGCGTCAGCCCACGCCAGTTCCTGCGCAGCTTCAAGGCCGAAACCGGCGAAACGCCGGCCAAGGCGGTCGAACGCATTCGGGCCGAAGCCGCGCGCGGCCTGATCGCGGCGGGGGACAGCAGCATCGAGAGCATCGCGCGGCGGGTGGGCTTCACCGACACCGAACGCATGCGGCGGGCGTTCTTGCGGGTCTACGGCCAGCCGCCGCAGGCGCTGCGGCGGGCGGCCAGAAGTCCGGGGTGAAATGGCATTTCGGGCAGTTGCGGCTACACTTGTCCGCCGTTTTGCTTTCAGCCCCCGAATTTCCATGATTTCCACCGCATGCGGCGTCGACTTCGGCACCTCGAACTCCACCGTCGGCTGGAGCCGCCCCGACCAGCGCGCGCTTCTCGCCCTTGAAGACGGCAAGACCACGTTGCCCTCGGCCATTTTCTTCCACGACGAAGATGCCGAGGTCAGCTACGGCCGCGCGGCCATCTCCGACTACCTGGCGGGCTACGACGGGCGCCTGATGCGCTCGATGAAAAGCCTGCTGGGCAGCTCGCTCATCGACGGCTCGACCGAAGTGCAGGGCCGCTCGATTCCGTTCCGCGTGCTGCTCACCCGGTTCATCGCCGAGCTCAAGCGCCGCGCCGAAACCGCCGCCGGGCGCGAATTCACGCGCGCCGTGCTGGGCCGGCCGGTGTTCTTCGTGGACGACAACACGGCCGCCGACCAGACCGCGCAGGACACGCTGGGTGAAATCGCGCGCAGCGTCGGCTTCACCGACATCGAATTCCAGTTCGAACCGCTGGCTGCCGCATTCGACTACGAATCGCAGATCGACCGCGAAGAACTGGTGCTGGTCATCGACATCGGCGGCGGTACCTCGGACTTTTCACTGATCCGCCTGGGGCCCGACCGCGCCGGCAAGGCCGACCGCCGCGAAGACATCCTGGCGTACGGTGGCGTGCACATCGGCGGGGTCGACTTCGACAAGCAGCTGAGCCTGGCGCACGTCATGCCGCTGTTGGGCCTGGGCAGCCAGCTGCGCAGCGGTAAGGATGTGCCGTCCACGCAGTACGGCAACCTGGCCTGCTGGCACACCATCAACCAGGCCTACACCCGCAAGGCCGCCGAGCATTTCGCCTACATCCGCGCCGAAGCCGGCGACCGCGAAAAGATCGACCTGCTGCTCAACCTGATCAAGCAGCGCGCCGGCCACTGGGTGGCGGTGCAGGTCGAAGAGGCCAAGATCGCGCTGTCCGAAACGCCGGCCGCGCGCATCGACCTGTCGCGCATCGCTCCCGACCTGGGCGTGGACGTCACCCGTCCGTCGTTCGATGTCAGCGTGGCGCGCCTGATCGAAAAGGTCGAGCAGACCGTGGGCGTGCTGCTGCGCGATGCGGGCGTGGCCACGACGGAAGTGGACACCGTGTTCTTCACCGGCGGTTCCAGCCGCGTGCCGCGCCTGCGCGAAAGCGTGTCGGCCCTGGTGCCAGGCGCGCGCAGCGTCGAAGGCGACCTGTTCGGCAGCATCGGCGCCGGCCTGGCGCTGGACGCCCGCCGCAAGTTCGACTGATCGCCGCTTACTTGGCCAGCATCGCCGGCACCTGCTCGGCCAGCGCGTCGATCGCGACGCGCGTGCGCGACGGCAGGTAGCGCGCCTGCGGCCAGACGGCGTGCACGTCGTGCGCGGCCATCTTGTCGCCGTGCATCAGCACTTCCAGCTCGCCTGAACGCACATAGTGCGTCAGCATCCAGCACGGCAGCCACGCCAGCCCCGCGCCCGCGATGGCGGCGTCGGCGATGGCCTGCAGGTCGTCCAGCCGCAGCCGCGGCGGCACGTGCAGCTGGATCACCTGGCCGTCCGGCCCCATCACCGACCAGCCTTTCTCGACGCCGCCGTGGGCATAGACCACGCCTACGTGCTGGCGCATCTCGTCCAGCGTGACCGGGCGGCCGTGCGCGGCGATATAGGCGGGCGATGCGCCGATGCCCATGGTCTGCAAGCCCAGGCGGCGCGCGGCCAGGCTGGAACTGTCGGGCAGGGGGCCGATGCGGATGCCCAGGTCGTAGCCTTCCTCGATCAGGTCCACCACGCGGTCGTTGAAGGAAATGTCGATCTGCAATTGCGGATACTGCAAGGCCAGTTCACGCAGCACTGGCGCCACGCAGTGGCGGCCAAACACCAGCGGCGCGCTGACCCGCAAGCGCCCTTGCGGCGAACGCCGGCCGCTGTCCAGCTCGGCCTCGGCGTCATGCAGCTCGGCCAGCGCGCGCACGCAGCGGTCGTAATAGGCCTGGCCGGCGTCGGTCAGGCTTTGCTGGCGGGTGGTGCGGTGAAACAGCCGCGTGCCCAGCCGGGCTTCGAGCCGGGCAATGGATTTGCCCACCGCCGAGCGGGTCAGGTTCAGTCGGTCGGCGGCCAGGGCGAAGCTGCCGGCCTCGGCCGCCTGCACGAAGACTTCGATGCCGCCCAGCCGGTCGTGGGTCGGGGGTGTGGCCATGATGAATTGGTTCCTTAGTGGAAACATTCAGTGGAATAAATGCCGCCACTGGATAGTTTGGTTCCCGGATATCGTAACCCTACCGCGCCGCGCCGTCATGGCCGGCATTCAGAACCCGATTCATCAAGGACATCATCATGCAGGCATACCAGGTATCCGGCGGGCAGGGCATCGGCTCGCTCAAGCGTGTGGCGCTGACCCCGCGCGAACCCGGCCCGTTCGAAGTGCGCGTGCGCATCAAGGCCGTTTCCCTGAACTTTCGCGACCTGATGGTCGCGCGCGGCGACTACCTGAAGACCTCGGGCGCCCCCGTGATTCCCGCGTCCGACGCGGCTGGCGAAGTTCTGGCCGTGGGCGCGGGCGTCACGCGCTTCAAGAAGGGCGATCGCGTGATGGGCGCCTTCATGCCCAACTGGATCGACGGCGACCCCACGCCCGCCAACACCGCGCTGGCGCCGGGCGCCGCCACCGACGGCGTGCTGGCCACGGAAGCGATCTATGCCGAGCACGGCCTGGTGGCGATTCCGGATTCGCTGTCCGACGAGCAGGCCGCCACACTGCCGTGCGCGGCCGTCACGGCGTGGAACACCCTGTTCGTGGCCGGCCAGGCCCGCGCCGGCCAGACGGCGTTGCTGCTGGGCACCGGCGGCGTCTCGATCTGGGGGCTGCAACTGGCCAAGGCCGCGGGCCTGCGCGCCATCATCACGTCGTCCAGCGCCGACAAGCTGGCGCGTGCCCGCGAACTGGGCGCCGACGGCCTGATCAACTATCGCGACACCCCGGAATGGCAGGACGAAGTGCTGCGCCTGACGCACGGCGAGGGCGCGCACGTGGTGCTGGAAGTGGGCGGCGAAGGCACATTGGTGCGTTCGGTGGCGGCGGCGCGCATGGGCGGCACCATCGGCATCATCGGCGGGGTCAGCGGCTTTGCGGCCACGCCGGTGTCGCCGCTGGCGCTGATCGCCGGCAGCAAGCGCCTGCAAGGCATATTCGTGGGCAGCCGCAAGATGCTGGAAGACGTGACGCGGCTGGTGCACACGGCACGCATCGCGCCGGTGATCGACCGCGTCTACGGCTTCGATGAAGCGCCCGCCGCGTTCGAGCACCTGGCTTCGGGCCGCCACTTCGGCAAGATCGTGATCCGCGTCGACGTCTGACCGGTGAGCAGGGGCGGCGCCGTTGACGTGCAGGCTGCGCCGCCGCGTCGGGGGTCGCAAGCGCGATGGTAAGCTGCAAGCTTGCCCGCCGGGCCGCCTGTTGCGCCCGGCGCTCGTTTGCCGACCCGTCCCGCCATGATCCACAAGCCCGATTCGCACCTGTTCGAAGAACGCGTTGCCAGCGAAGCGCCCTACGAGGGCCGCTTCCTCAAGATCCGCAACGACACCGTCCGCCTGCCCAACGGCCATACGTCCACGCGTGAATACGTGGTGCATCCCGGCGCGGTGGTGGTGATTCCGCTGCTGGACGACGGCCGCGTGCTGCTCGAACGCCAGTTCCGCTACCCGGTCGGCCAGGTCATGACGGAGTTTCCCGCCGGCAAGCTGGACCCGGGCGAAGACCCGCTGGTCTGCGGCCAGCGCGAACTGCTCGAGGAAACCGGCTATACCGCCACGCAATGGGCCCGCGCCGGCGCCTTGCACCTGGCCATCGCCTATTCCACCGAGATCATCCACATCTACTTCGCCCGCGGTTTGCGCGCCGGCCCGCAGCAGCTGGACCCGGACGAATTCCTGGACGTCTTCAGCGCCCAGCCGGCCGACCTGATCGCCGCCTGCGCCAAGGGCGAAGTCACCGACGCCAAGACCCTGACCTGCGTGCTGTGGCTGCAGAACGTGCTGTCCGGCGCCTGGCCGCTGGACTGGCAGGATCATCCGGCCTGACGCGGCCTGGCTGTTGCCCGGCCCGGTGCTTCCCATGCCCGCCTTTCCCGTGCTGCTGCAACCGTCCGGCCTGGGCTTCAAGGCCGACGCCGATACGCCCGTGCTGGCCGCCGCACAGGCTGCCGGCATCAAGCTGCCCAGCTCGTGCCGCAACGGCACGTGCCGTGCCTGCATGTGCCTGCTGCTCGAAGGCGACATTGCCTACCGCATCGAATGGCCCGGCCTGTCGCGCGATGAAAAGGAAGAAGGCTGGATCCTGCCCTGCGTGGCCCACGCCTGTTCGCCGCTCGAGATCCAGTCCTTGCAGGCCGAACGCATCGACGCCGCCCCGCCCGCGCCGCCGCGGCCCCTGACCGGGGCGCGGCGCTAGGGCTACACGCCTGACCGCGTGATGCGGGCCTGGGTGCCTGGGTGCGAGCGCTCGCGCCCTTGTCGCCGGGCGCGCCGCTTGCGGGCCCAGAGCAGCACGCCGGTCACGCTCAGCATTGCCACCACCAGCCCCAGCGCCGACATCAGCACGCGGCCCGGCAGGCCGATGATGCGGCCGGTATGCAGCGGCAGTTGCGCCTGCAGGAAGACATCGCCCGCACTGCCGCGGCCCGGAATGCGGTCGCCGATCACCTCGCCCGACTGGCTGTCCAGGTAGATCCACGGGCGCCCCAGGCCCGATGGCGTGTCGTCGCCGGGTTCGAAGAAATGGACGCCGTACAGGCGGTAGGGGGCGCTGTAGAACAACGCGCCCGCCGGCAATGTCCAGCCGCGTTCGCGGGCCTCGGCCTGGCCGAGCTGCAAGGCGCGGGCGCGGGTGATGCCCGGTTCGACGAATTGCGCAGGCGCCGCCGGCCGCCGCAGCGCGAAGATGTCGGGCGTGAGCGGCGACAGGAACGCCACCAGCGGCCGCACCACTTCGCGCCCCAGGTTCATCGACACCGAGGTCACCGCCACCATCAGCAACAGGCCCCACACCCATACCCCGCCCGCGCGGTGCAGGTCGAAGACCAGCTTGGGCCGGCCCTGGCGCAGCCGGAATGACAGCGACTTGCGCCAGGCCTTGCGGCTGGGAAACGAAATGGCCAGCGCGATCAGGCAATCCAGCGCCCAGATGATCGCGACGATGCCCATGAACCAGGTGCCCAGTTCAAAACCGCCCACGTCCGGCAGATGCAGGGTGTAGTGCAGCTTGTACAGGAACGGCATCAGGTTTTCGCGCGCCAGCGATACCTCGCCCCAGTAGCGCGACCCCCGCACCGCGCCGGTGACGGGGTCGAGCGTGATCTGGTTGAACGCCAGCGGGTAGGGCCGGCCGGTGGCCGGGTCGATGCGCGGCACCACCGACATGCCCAGCGCATGGCCGGGTTCGATGGTCAGCGGCAGATAGGCCACGCGCAGGCGCGGATCGGCCGCTTCCAGGCCGGCCGCCAGGTCCAGCGCCGGACGCAGCGTGGCGCCTGCCGGCGCGGGGGCGTCGAACAGTTGCGGGTTCAGCCATTCGTCCAGCTCGTGGTCCCACGAGATGATGGCGCCGGTCATGCCGGACACGAACAGGAACAGCGCCAGGAACAGGCCTGCCCAGCGATGCAGCAGGCGCAGCAACGAGGCCATTGCCGTCTACCAGCGGTACGTGGTGCTGAGCAGCAGCGTGCGGCGCGGGCCGTAGTAGCACGCGTTCAGGGGCGAGCCGCCGCACGGGTTGGCCACATAGAGCTTGTCGAACAGGTTGGCGACCTTGAACTGCATGCGCCAGTGCGTGTTGGGCTCATAGCCCAGCACCATGTCGTAGACCGTGTAGGCGGGCGTCTTGACCGAGGTGGCGTAGGCGTTGTCGGGGTCCGCGGCCGTGGGGCCGTAGTCAAGCGTGCTGCCCAGGTAGCGCACGCCGCCGCCGATGGACACGCCGCGCAGCGCGGTCGAGGCCAGGCGGTAGTTCACCCACAGCGAGGCCATGTGGCGCGGCGAGGTCGTGCCCCAGGAGTCCTGCGGCCGCGTGCCTTCCTGGCCCGGCGTGTTGCTGCGCGTGACCTTGGCATCCAGGAAGGTGTAGCTGGCCAGCACCGACCACTGCGGCGTGGGTTCCCAAGTGCCCTCCAGTTCCACCCCGCGTGAACGCACCTGCCCAGCCTGGATCGAATTGGCCGGGTCGTTCGGGTCTTGCGTCAGCACGTTGTTCTGGCGGATGTCGTAGACCGAGGCCGTCAGCATCAGGTGGCGGCCGGCGGGCTCGTAGCGCAGGCCGGCTTCCATGCTGCGCCCGCGCGTGGGCTGGTAGGGCGAGCCATCCTTGCTGGCCTGGGCCGTGGGCTGGAACGATTCGGCGTAGTTCACGAACGGCGACAGGCCATTGTCGGCGCGGTAGAGCGCGCCGGCCTGGTAGGTGGTGGCGTTGTCCCGCTGGTTCAGGTCCAGCGTGCCCAGCGGATCGCGGGTCTCGGTGCGCGCGCGGTCGTGGCGTACGCCGCCGCGCACGATCCAGTGCTCGCCGAGCGACAGGCGGTCCTGGAAGTACACGCCGGTCTGGCGCGCGGTGACGTCGCGCGCCCAGGGCGTGGTCGGGTCGGGGATGGCCTGGCCGTATTGCGGGTCCAGGATGTCCAGCACCGGCGCCTTGCCGGACCACTGGCGGTCGTTGTAGCGGGTCAGGCTGGCGTCCAGCCCCACCAGCAGGCGATGCGTCACCGGGCCGGTGTGGGCGGTCCAGGCCAGCTGGTTGTCCATGGTGTAGACCTTGGAACGCAGCTGGTTGCGGTTGGCGTCGCGATACAGCAGGTGGCCGGTTTCATCCAGGTCGTAGTCGTCGTTCAAGAGCGCGCGGCCGCGCACGTACTTGGCGTCGTAGTCCATCGATTCCACCCGCAGCCCCTGGCGGAACACGGCGTTGCCGCCGAGCTTGTATTCCAGCAGCGTGCCCAGCGACTTCTGGGTCCGGTCGAAACGGTTGAAATCCGGCTCGCCCGGATAGAAGCTGGAACTGATCGGGCCCCACGGGCTTGAGAACAGCGTGCCCGTCCGCGGGTACCACAGGCCCCACGCCGCGCGGTCTTTCTGGTAGTTGGCCAGCACGGTCAGCGTGGTGTCGGCGTTGGGTTTCCAGGTCAGCGCGGGTGCGATGTAGCCGTGGTCGTCGGGCGCATAGCGCATCTGCGTGTCGCTGTCGCGCACGTTACCGGTCAGCCGGTACAGCACCGTGCCGTCGCTTGCGACCGGGCCGCCCAGGTCGAACTGCGCCTGTTTGCGGTCGTGGCTGCCCACGCCCAGGGTCACCTCGTGCAGCGGGTCGTCGGTGGGCCGCTTGGTCACGGCGTTGATCAGGCCGCCCGGCGAATTCTGGCCATACAGCACCGAGCTGGGCCCCTTGAGCACTTCCAGCCGCTCCAGGCCGTACGAATCGATGCGCATGCCGATCTTGCTGCCCGAGGCGCGCAGGCCGTCGCGGTACATGCCGAACACCGATTGGTTGAAGCCGCGCACCGTGATCCAGTCATAGCGCGGGTCTTCGCCGTAGGCCGACGTGTTCACGCCCGCTACGTAGTGCAGCGCGTCGGTGATCGTCTGCGCGCCCTGGTCGTTCATCTGGTCGCGCGTGACCACCGTGACGGATTGCGGCGTTTCCGACAGCGCGGTGTCGTCCTTGCCGGCCGTCATGGTGCGGGTGGCGATGTAGCCGGCGACCGGGCCGACCGGCGATTCGCCGTTGCCGGTCACCGTGATCGACGGCAAGGTCGACACCCCGCCGGCCGCCTGCGGCGCGCGTTCCAGGGTGTAGCCGCCGCCCGCGTCCGGACGCGCCTGCAGGCCGGTGCCCGCCAGCAGCGCGCGCAACGCCCCGGCCGCCGTGTAGTCGCCGCGCACGCCGGGGCTGGTCTTGCCCTGCGCCAGTTCCGTCGGGCCGGCCAGCAGCAGGCCCGATTCCCCCAGAAAGCGCGTCAGCGTGGCGCTGAGCGGGCCGGGGGGAATGTCGTAGCGCCGCAGCGCGTCGGCGGCGGTCTGGGCGGCGGCGGGTGCGGCATCTTGCGCCTGCGCGCCGGGCGTCGCGGCAACGGCCAGCAGCGCGCCGGCAGCCAGACCCTGCAACAGCGATAGCGGACGGCGGCCGCGGGCGGGGCGAGAAGGGGACTTGCGGGACATGGAATCTTTCTCTCGAACAGGTGGCAGGCAGGGCGAGCCGCGGCAGGGCCACGGATCGCTTACTCCTGCTTGATCGAACGAGAGGGCAAAAGTCGGAACCGGTTTTTGAAAAAAAGAGGAAATGGGCCGATGGGGCCAGGGCAGACCGGGCGCTAGCGCGGCCGGGCCTGCACCGTCGTCCACCACGGCAGGCTGCGCTGCACCCGGATCGGCAGCGCCGCTTCCAGCATCGCCAGCGCCCGCTCCGGCTGGGCCAGGGGGTAGCTGCCCAGCACGCGGATGTCGGCCACCTCGGCGCTCGCGCCCAGGTGGCCGGTCTGGTAGCGGGCCAGTTCCCGCAGTACCTCGGACAGCGGGATGTCCTGCGCGATCAGGATGCCGCGCGACCAGGCTTCGCGGGCGGGGTCGGCCGGCGCTGCGCCATCGATCGCCGTGGCGGAATAACGCGCCTGTTGGCCCGCCGGGATCACGCGCGTCTGGCCGCTGCGCGCCGTGCGGATTTCCACCGCGCCTTCATAGACGGCCACCAGCGCATCGCTGCCGTCGCTGCGGACGGTGAAGCGCGTACCCAGCGCCCGCAGTTCGCCCTGCGGCGTGGTCACCAGGAAGGGGCGGGCGGGATCGGGCGCGGTCTGGATCAGCATTTCACCCGACCGCAGCACCAGGCGCCGCACCTGGGCGTCATAGTCGTCGTCGAAGGCGCTGGCGGTATTGAGCCAGACGCGGGTGCCGTCGGCCAGGGCCAGCTCGCGGATTTCGCCGGTGCGGGTGCGGTGATCGGCCATCCAGGCCAGCGCCAGGGTCGACGTCGGGCCATAGCGCAGCGAGCCCCAGGCCAGCACGCCCGCGCCCGCCAGCCCCAGCAGGGCGCGGCGGCGGGTCAGGCGGCTGCGAGCCAGGCGGTAGGCGTCCGTGGCGGGACGCCGCGCGGGGCTGCGCTGGATCGGGTCAAAGCGCTGGCTGATGCGTTCCACATAAGACCAGGCCTCGCGATGGCGCGCATCCGCCGCCAGCCAGGCCTGCCAGCGGCCGTGGTCTTCCTGGCCCGCCTGGCCGGACCGCAGCAGCGCATACCACTCTGCGGCCTGCTCCAGGGATTCGTCGGTGACGGCGTACAGCCCCGGCGCGGCGGCCTGCGGCTGGGGATTCATGTCTCGCTCGCGGCCAGCCGCGCTTCCAGCCGCAGGCAATGCAGCATGGCCTGCGCCACGTACTTGCGGATCATGCGGCTGGACACCTGCAGTTCGTCCGCCACTTCCTGGTCCGTCATCTCGCAAGCCACGGCCAGCACGAACGCCGTGGCCGCCTTGGGCGGCAGGCTGCGCAGCATGGCGTCGACCTCGTTCAGCGCCTGCATCACCATGGCCTGGTGCTCGGCCGACGGCGCCACGGCTTCAGGCTGCGCGGCCAGCGTGTCCAGCCAGGCCTGCTCGATTTCCCGGCGGCGCCACAGGTCCACGCACAGGCCGTTGGCCATGGTACGCAGGTACACCCGGGCCTGGGGCGCGGTGTCGAAGCGGCGCGGCCTGGTGAGCAGGCGCACGAAGGCGTCATGCGCCAGGTCGGCAGCGTCGCAGGCATTGCCCAGCCGGCGGCGCAGCCATCCCTGCAGCCAGGCATGGTGGCTGGTGTACAGGGTTTCGACGGTGGGATTGGAGGCGGACTCCGGAGGGCTCACGATGGGCGACACAGCGGCCGAGGGGGCGGCCAGGCAGGGATATTTTGGAAACGAGAATTGTAATTATTTTTACTGGGAGATCAATCGCGCCGTGGCGCCTGTTGTGTCTTTGCACGCCCGCCGCCCCCCGGCTGACGTAAAAAGAGCGCCGACGTGTCGGCGCTCCTATGGGGGACGCAGCAGCGCGTCAGTCGTGCTTGTGCATGGCCGACTGGTGCTTGGTGTCACGCATGGTCGCATACACCAGCAGTGAAATGAAGATCACGCCTGCCAGGTAGTAATAGAACCATTCCTCGTGGCCCTGCTGCTTGAACCACAGCGCGATGGCCGGCGCCGTGCCGCCGAAGATGGACACGGTGATCGCGTAGGGCACCGCCACGCCGGTGGCGCGGATATTGGTCGGGAACAGCTCGGCCTTCACCACGGCGTTGATCGAGGTATAGCCGGCCGTGAACACCCAGGCTGCGCAGATCAGCAGAAAGGCGATGAACGGCGACTTGGTGTGCGACAGCGTCATCAGAATAGGCACCGTCAGCGCCGCCCCCGCGATGCCGAAGAACACCAGCAGCGGCTTGCGGCCGATCTTGTCCGACAGCGCGCCGTACAGCGGCTGCAGGATCAGCGCGAAGATCAGCGAGGCCGCGATGACGTAGGTGGTGACGATGTCCGAGAACCCGGAGGTCTGCCGCACGAAGGTCTGCATGTAGGTGGTGAAGGTATAGAACGCCGCCGTGCCGCCAGCCGTCAGGCCCACCACGATGGCGACTTCGCGCGGATAGCGCAGCAGGCCGCGCAGCGAACTGGTCTGCGGCTTGCGCTTGCTGGCCTCCTTGTACGAATCGGTTTCCGGCATGTCGCGCCGCATCAGCGCGGTGATGACGGCCAGCATCGCGCCGATCACGAACGGAATGCGCCAGCCCCATTGCACCAGTTGCTCGTGCGTCAGGAACACGTTCTGCAGCAGCAGCAGGACCAGAATGGCGCACAGTTGCCCGCCGATCAGCGTGACGTACTGGAAGCTGGAATAGAAGCCGCGGTGGTCGGGGTCGGCGATCTCGGTCAGGTAGGTGGCGCTGGCGCCGTACTCGCCGCCCAGGCTCAAGCCCTCGATCACCCGCGCCAGGGCCAGCAGCGCCGGTGCGGCCAGGCCGATGGACGCATAGGTGGGCGTCACCGCGATGATGAGCGAACCCACGCACATCATGCCCACCGACACCATCAGCGACAGCCTGCGCCCGTGCCGGTCGGCCAGGTGGCCGAACAGCCAGCCGCCCAGGGGGCGCACGATGAAGCCGGCCGCAAACAGCGTGGCCGCATTCAGCTGCTGGACGACGGGATCGTGCGAGGGGAAAAAGGCGGGGGCGAAGTACAGGGCGAAGGCGGTATAGGCGTAGAAGTCATACCACTCCACCAGGTTGCCCATGGAGCCGACGAAGATCGCCTTGATACGGCGTTTGGCGTCGGGCATGTCCAGATACGATTGGGTCATCGCTGTCTTCCAGGGAAGTCCGTACCCCCTTATCTTGCGCCTGCGAACGCAAAAAAGCATCCCCGTATCCCATTGAATTCATTCAGCTTTTAGTCAGAATGCGCCGAGCGCAAAGCCGTGGGTGCAAAGCAGCGGGCCGCCGCGCCTTGCGGCCGGCTGGATGCGAGAAGGCAGGGGGGCCTTACTTGCCCGGCGGCGCAATCACCGAGCAGGCCGCCGCGCCGGGCGGCGCGATGGCGTTTTCGCCCAGCAGGGCGCGCACGCCGCAGACCGAGCTGAACATGCCCTTGTTCTCGTGCCCCACGCCGGCCACTTCGAAGCCGGCGCGGTGCAGCGTCACGGGTTTGGCGCCGCGGTTGGCCACGATGCGCTCGTATTGCAGGTAGGCGGTGCCGCGCGCCAGGCGGGTGGCGCCCTGGGCTTCGGCGCCGCAGGTCTTGTCCAGCAGCCGGTGCTCGGGGTTGTTGTCGGCGCCGCCCAGCAGATAGGTCACGTCGCGCGACGCATAGCGCACGAACAGCTTGTCGTCGGCGGCATCGTGGGCGTAGGCGGGCAGCTTGTCGGTGCCGTACTTGTATTGGTTGTAGGTCGGGCAGATCCCGCGTTCGTAGGGCGCGTAGCCCTTGCCGTCCGGGCGCGGGCGCTCGTTGGTCAGGTACAGGTAGGACGACGGGTTGGCCACCACGTAGCGCAGCGCCACGCCGTCGCGGCGCAGCGGGCCGTCGATCTGGTTCAGCACGGCGTAGCGCTGCACCAGCTGGGCGCCGCCGGAATGCCCGGCCAGCACGATGCCGGCCAGCGTGGGCAGGCGCTTGCGGTCGTCCAGGCTGCGCAGCAGGTCGTCGATCACCTGGAACGAACTGACCGGCGTCGGCCGGCCCGCGGCCTGCACGCTGTCGTCGCCGTCTTCCCAGCCGGACTTGCGCCAGGCCGCCATGCCGGCAAAGCCCGAATCGATCACGCCGACAAAGCGCGGCGCCAGGATCAGGGTGTCGTTGGCGCGGGCCGGGTTGGCGGCCAGCAGCGTGGCGGCGGTTTCGTAATAGCGGTCGGCGTCGCGCTTGGGGCCATGGAAGACGATGACGATTTGCTTGATATCGCGCAGGTCGTCGCGCGCCAGGTTGCGGTTAGCATAAACCGGTACCTTGTAGCGGCGCCCGGGCTTGCCCAGTTCGACCGTCTGCCAGCGCGGCACCACCACCCGCTTGGGCGCGGGCGTGGGTTCGTCGTAATCGTAGGGGTCGGGCAGCGGCGTCTGGGCGCGTACGGCCGCAGGCGCCAGCAGGGCCAGGGCCAGCGCGGCCACGGCCCAGGCGCCAGGCGCGCGCCGTGCGTACGGTGGCGATGGCAGGGCGGCGGGCGCGCGGCGCATGGCGCGGGCAGGCAGGGTCAGCAGCCTTCGTGGCCCAGCAGCTGCTTGAGCGCGGGCAGGTCCAGGATGCGGACTTCACGCTGGTTGATGCGGATCAGGCCGTCGCGGGCAAAGCGCGAGAACAGCCGGCTGACGGTTTCCAGGGTCAGGCCCAGGAAATTGCCGATTTCCTCGCGGCTCATGCGCAGCACGAACTCGGTGGACGAATAGCCCAGCGAGGCGTAGCGCTGCGACAGGTTCAGCAGGAAGGCGGCCAGGCGCTGTTCCGAACGCATCGAGCCCAGCGAGGCCAGCATCTGGTGCGAACGGGTGATCTCGCGGCTCATGAGGCGGCGGAACTGCTGCTGCAGCGACGGCAGATGCGTGGCCACGCGGTCGACTTCGTTCAGGCGGATCACGCAGACTTCGGAGTCTTCCAGCGCGACGGCGGCCGACACGTGCTTGCCTTCCAGCATGCCGTCCATGCCGACGATTTCGCCGGGCAGGTGGAAACCGGTGATCTGGATCTGGCCGGTGGCGTCTTCAAGCTGCGTTTTCAGGCTGCCAAAGCGCACGCCGTAGACGGCGTCAAGAGGATTGTCCAGCGAATACAGCGTCTTGCCTTTTTCAAGGCGCACGCGCTCTTTCACCAGTTCGTCCAGCTTCTCTACTTCGGCGGCGGCCATGCCGACCGGGACACACACGTGGCCCAGCATACACGTGGAACAGTGGGCGGCATCAGGGGCAACGGGAACCCGTTTTTGCATACGATGACCTCTATAGTGCCCGGGCCTGGCGGGTAGCCGGGGCGGGCGTAAAGCGTGAGACAGGTATCTATTGTAGTCCGTTGTTACTACGGGTGTCTTACGGGGTGGACGAAAGCCGTCCGCGTGCGGTTTTTTTTGGCGCCGTTTTGGCGCCGATCGTGCGGTTTGTGCAGTTTCCTACGTCGCCGTGCCAGGACGCCGGCCAAGCCGGTAGGCCACCCAGTCCTCGCCCGTCACGTCCGTTGCCGCGCCGCGCAGCGCCGGGTCGATGGGGTAGTACTCGCAGGCCACGGGGGTGGCCCCGGCCGGGGCCAGGGGCTGGGCCAGCACCGTGCGGCGCACGAAGCAGCAGGGCTGGCCGGGCACGTATTCCTCGATCTCGTCCATCAGGGCGATGAGTGCGGGCGTGACCTCGTAGATATCGCCCAGCACCCGGCGCCCGTCGGCCACGGGGACCAGCCCGGGCCAGTCGCCGAAGTCCACCAGCGCGCCGGGCACGGTGGCCGCGCCCACATGCCGGGCGGGCGCCAGGCCGCGCGTGGCAGCCGCTTGCGCCAGATCATTGATTTCGCCCGCGCGTAGCGTGCCGTAGACAAAAACGTATATGCTCATAGTTCAGATTGTTGCTGTACGCGGATACCGTCCACGAGGCCCGGCCAGGTGTTGAAATTCTCGCATCCGGCCGCATATTCAGGTCATCGAGCCCGCCGGCATGTATCGGTCAGGCTCCCCAACAAGCCACTACGACCATTATGCGATTCGACAAACTGACTACCAAGTTTCAGCAAGCCTTGGCCGACGCCCAGAGTCTGGCCGCCCGCAACGACCACCCCTATATCGAGCCCGTCCACGTGCTGTCGGCGCTCCTGTCCGACCCCGACAGCGGCGCGGGCAGCCTGCTGGCGCGTGCCGGCGTGGCCGTCAACCGCCTGCAACCGGCGCTGGACAGCGCCTTCAAGTCGCTGCCGCAAGTGCAGGGCGAAGACAACGTCCAGGTGGGCCGCGACCTGCAAGGCGTGCTGACCCGCACCGACAAGGAAGCCGCGCGCCGCGGCGACACCTACATCGCCAGCGAACTGTTCCTGTTGGCCCTGGCCGACGACAAGGGCGAAGCCGGCCGCATCCTGCGTGAAGCGGGCCTGCAGAAAAAGGCCCTGGAAGCCGCCATCGACGCCGTGCGCGGCGGCGAGAACGTGTCCGGCGCCGAAGGCGAATCCAACCGCGAAGCCCTGTCCAAGTACACGATGGACCTGACCGAGCGCGCCCGCCAGGGCAAGCTCGACCCGGTCATCGGCCGCGACGATGAAATCCGCCGCACCATCCAGATCCTGCAACGCCGCACCAAGAACAACCCGGTCCTGATCGGCGAACCCGGCGTGGGCAAGACCGCCATCGTCGAAGGCCTGGCGCAGCGCATCGTCAACGACGAAGTGCCCGAAACCCTGCGCGGCAAGCGCGTGCTGTCGCTCGACCTGGCCGCGCTGCTGGCCGGCGCCAAGTTCCGCGGCGAATTCGAAGAACGCCTGAAGGCCGTGCTCAAAGAGCTGTCGCTGGACGACGGCAGCAACATCGTCTTCATCGACGAGCTGCACACCATGGTCGGCGCCGGCAAGGCCGAAGGCGCGATGGACGCGGGCAACATGCTCAAGCCGGCGCTGGCGCGCGGCGAGCTGCACTGCATCGGCGCCACCACGCTGGACGAATACCGCAAGTACATCGAGAAAGACGCCGCGCTGGAACGCCGCTTCCAGAAGGTGCTGGTCGACGAACCCGATGTCGAGTCCACCATCGCCATCCTGCGCGGCCTGCAAGAGCGCTACGAGATCCACCACGGCGTCGAGATCACCGACCCGGCCATCGTGGCCGCGGCCGAACTCTCGCACCGCTACATCACCGACCGTTTCCTGCCCGACAAGGCCATCGACCTGATCGATGAGGCCGGCGCGCGCATCCGCATGGAAATCGATTCCAAGCCGGAAGTGATGGACAAGCTCGATCGCCGCATCATCCAGCTCAAGATCGAGCGCGAAGCCGTCAAGAAGGAAACCGACGACGCGTCCAAGCGCCGCCTGGGCGTCATCGAAGAAGAACTGGAAAAGCTGCAACGCGAATACAACGACTTCGAGGAAATCTGGAAGGCCGAAAAGGCCGCCGTGCAAGGCACCCAGGCCATCAAGGAAGAAATCGACAGCGTGCGCGCCGACATGGCCGAACTGCAGCGCAAGGGCCAGTTCGACAAGCTGGCCGAACTGCAATACGGCAAGCTGCCCGACCTGGAAGCGCGCTTGAAGGCTGCTGAAGTGGGCGCGGCCCAGGCCGCCGAAGAAGCCGAAGGCGGCGAAGGCCGGCCGCGGCTCTTGCGCACCCGTGTCGGCGCCGAGGAAATCGCCGAGGTCGTGTCGCGCGCCACCGGCATCCCGGTGTCCAAGATGATGCAGGGCGAACGCGAAAAGCTGCTGCACATGGAAGACTACCTGCACAAGCGCGTGGTCGGCCAGGACGAGGCCGTGCGCCTGGTGTCCGACGCGATCCGGCGTTCACGCGCCGGCCTGGCGGACCCGTCGCGGCCCTATGGCTCGTTCCTGTTCCTGGGCCCCACCGGCGTGGGCAAGACCGAGCTGACGCGGGCGCTGGCCGAGTTCCTGTTCGACTCCGAAGAGCACATGATCCGCATCGACATGAGCGAATTCATGGAAAAGCACTCGGTGGCGCGGCTGATCGGCGCCCCCCCCGGATACGTGGGCTACGAAGAAGGCGGCTACCTGACCGAAGCCGTGCGTCGCAAGCCGTACAGCGTGGTGCTGCTCGATGAAGTCGAAAAGGCCCATCCGGACGTCTTCAACGTGCTGCTGCAAGTGCTGGACGACGGTCGCCTGACCGACGGCCAGGGCCGCACGGTGGACTTCCGCAACACGGTGATCGTGATGACGTCCAACCTGGGCTCGCATCACATCCAGAGCCTGGCCGGCAAGCCGTACGACGTGGTCAAGGAAGTGGTCTGGGACGAGCTCAAGCAGACGCTGCGGCCCGAATTCCTGAACCGCATCGACGAAGTCGTGGTGTTCCATGGCCTGGAAGCGCAGCACATCGAGTCCATTGCCCGCATCCAGCTGCGCCGCCTGGCCGAGCGCCTGGAAAAGCAGGAGATGCGCCTGGAAGTGACCGAACCGGCGCTGGCGGAACTGGCGCGCGGCGGGTTTGATCCGGTGTTCGGGGCACGGCCGCTCAAGCGCGCCATCCAGCAGCAGATCGAGAACCCGGTCGCCCGGTTGATCCTGGAAGGCCAGTTCGGCCCGCGCGACGTCGTACCGGTGGATTGGCGCGACGGCAAGTTCGTGTTCACGCGCACGCTGCAGTAAGCGGCTCGGGCCGCCTGCTCAGGTCAACGCCAGGCGTGTGTCAAGGGGGAGGGCAGCCGGAAACGGCTGTCCTCCCCTTTTTTTGGCTCTTCGCGCAATCGCCCGGGCCGTTTACCGGCGCTCGATCCGGGAGGTGAATTCGTCGCTCGTCATGACGTGCGCGGTGGACGCGCCCAGGATGACGAGCGTGGCCTCATGCACCTGCTCGGCCGTCATGGCGCCGTGGCCGGTGTCCGGGTAGTCGAAGGTGCCCGTGAGGTCCGACAGAAACGCCACCTGGTAATTGTGGAACATGGCGTCCCTTGCCGTCGCATGGCAGCAGCATTCGGTGGTGGTGCCGGTGATGGCTACCGTCTTGATGCCCCATTGCCTCAGCATGAGGTCGAGATCCGTCGCAAAGAATGCGCTATAGCGGTGCTTCTTGATCACGTGCTCGCCCGCCGCGGGGGCCAGCGAGGGGTGGATGTCGGCCCCCGGCGTGCCGTCGACCAGCGCCGCGCCATGCTCGATCGGGGGATAGAGCTGACCATACAGTCCGACGTCCGAGCGATCGCTGCGATGGACGTGGGCGGTATAGATGATCCGTATGCCGGCCTGGCGGCACCGGGCAAGGAATTCGCCGAGTTGCGGGACGAAATCGTGTGCCTGCCGTGCCAGCATCGGCGCGCCAGCCGCGACAAAGTCCGTCTGCATATCCACCACGACCACTACGGTTTCGGCTGGATTGATACGCGCTATTTGGTATGGCATGCTTTCCTCGCGGTTCGTTTGGAAAAACGAGTGTCGCTCCAGACTCGGGCGTGGGCTTGCCTGGCCGCGCCAATCTGTGTCCTGGAAGCGTCACGGTTATCCCGTCATGGGGGGAGTTCACGCAATGCATGATCTTGTCTCGGTCCAGGAAGGTGACAGTTTCGAGCACTGGCATGAGGTCACCTGCCGCAACTACTCGGTCACCCAGTGCCGTCCGCCAAGCAGCAAGGGTTTCAGTGCAACGGTCTCCGGGCACGCGCTGGGCCGTCTCGTCATGAGCGAGATCGCCTCGTCAATCACGGGAGAAACACCCTTGCGCGTCACCCGCAGCGCGTCTGATGCGCGTAAGGATGGCCGCGACGACTTCCTGCTGTGGCTTGCCCGTGCCGGTTCCGTCACCTTTGAGCAGCAGGGTCGATCGGTTCGGTTGGTCGAGGGCGACCTGATGCTGCACGACCAGGCGTATCCGTTCTCGCTGGCGTTCTTGAAGCAATCCGCCTCGACGATGGTGACGATTCCCCGGGATTTCCTGATGCGGTGGCTTCCGCAGGCGGAACGCATGGTGGCCCTGCGGCTGCCGGGAGATTCCGCCGTCGGGCGCTTGTCGTCCTTGACGATACGCGAGCTCTCTCGCCGTATTCCCGATATTTCCGCCTCCACGGGGGACCGCCTGGGTGCTGGGGCGATGCAGATATGGGCGGCCGCTTTCGACGAGACGTTCCGTCCCTGTCATGACACGGCACGCGACGGCAAGCTTCACGCCGCAAAGCGCTACATGCTCGAGCGTCTGCACGACGTGGACCTCTATACGAAGAGCGTCGCCCGGCACATCCATGTGTCCAACCGGACACTCTTGCGGATATTTGCGCTTGAGGGAACGACGCCCATGCGCTGGTTGTGGTCGCAACGTCTGGCGGCCAGTCATGCGTACCTGAAAAGCGGCAAGGCGCGCAACGTGACCGAAGTTGCGCTGAGCTACGGTTTTCGCGGCCTTTCTCATTTCTGCCGCTCGTACAAGTCGGTCTATGGCGTATCGGCGGGCGAAGCCATGAGACGCGTCTCTTGAATGCCGGAACGCCGCTCGCTACGCCGGGATTCGAGGCTGCGTGCCGAACGGGTTGTCGATGATGTAGCGCCAGATGCCGTCCTCGCGGCGCTGCATGACGTCGGCAGCGGTTCCTTGCATCTTGATGATCGAGCCGTCGGCG
Source organism: Achromobacter sp. DH1f (assembly GCF_000633435.1). Taxonomy (NCBI): domain Bacteria; kingdom Pseudomonadati; phylum Pseudomonadota; class Betaproteobacteria; order Burkholderiales; family Alcaligenaceae; genus Achromobacter; species Achromobacter sp. DH1f. The sequence goes on from NZ_AYMF01000006.1 coordinate 125,373, forward strand.
CTGACCCCGTCAAAACGCCAGTCGGAAATCAGCAGGGCCGTGTCGCCGGTCACAATCAGCTCGCGCTGCGTTGTCTGCATCGGAACGTCGATGCTGAAGAATTTCCTGAGCTCATTGCCGATGGCATCCAGTCCGCGGTGCATCGTTCCGGTTGCATCGATCAATACGCTATCCGGATGAAATAGCTCAAGCGCGACGGCGACGTCACGAGACTTGAAGCGCGCCGCCACCACCGAGGCGATGGCTTCTGGCGTACGGGCATGTTCGAAGTTGCTGGACATAGGCTGTCTTCCACGAAAAATTCATTGGGCAACCCTGGACGATCGAAGTTCAATCTCATTTCGTCGGCCAGCGAACCGAGTTCAGGCGGTGCTGCCAGGTCCCGCCAGCGTCTTAAAAGAAAATTAAAAACCGTCGTTCATCATTCAACATCCATCAGTCTTCACCTACGGGCTGCCATTGAATGAAGCGGCTCACCGCCATCCCCAAGATAAGAAAGGCCCTGCCGGCCTTGCTGATCGCGCTTGCCTGGACAGGTTGCGCGGTTGCGCAAGAGGGCAGGCCTGGCAGCCAGAAAAGCCCGTTGTTGCCGGGCATTGATGTCCCGTCTGCCGACACGCGCTATCGCGACTTTGATCGTGAGGTTACACCGCTCCCGATCCTGTCGGACAAGAGCCGATGGGTCAGCTTGATCGTCCCGTCTCTGGATTTCAAACTGTATTCCACGGATATCGTTTCGCTCTGGCTGAACGGGCGTTGGGATAGCGACGACGAGCGCAATAACGCTCCGTTTCTGTGGGGCGAAAACCTGGATCAATGCTGGTCAGGCCTGCCCATCCTGATCGACGACGGCGACTCTGTTACCGCGACCATTGCGCGCCTGCGAGCCCCCCAAGATCGGAACGGCCGTGCAAGCACTTGTTGATGTGCATGTTTTGAGCCAGGTGCCCACCCCTGCGCAACTTCAGTTCAACCACCGGAAGCCATCCATGTTCTCCACCTCTTGCGCCACACAGGGAATTTTCGCGCTGACCCTGGCCGCATCCTTGGCGGGGTGCGCCGGTCATTCCGCGCCGGCCCGGCAAGCCGGGGATCCGTCGTCAACGCAACGAGTCACGAGCGCGGGTGTCGTCAACGGTCTCGATCGCACCACCACCACGGGCGTCCATGCCTGGCTTGGCATTCCGTATGCGCAGCCGCCGGTGGGCGCGCTGCGCTGGATGCCGCCCGTCGATCCGGCGCCATGGATAGGCGTGCGCGCCGCGCAACAGTTCGGGCACTCGTGCGCGCAAGGCGGCATGTACTTCAGTCCTGCGCCGAATGACGCGCCGTATGGCCTGGCCGTGCGGGAAGGCTTTGGAAAACCGGTGGGCAACGAAGACTGCCTGACCATGAACATCTGGAGTCCGGCAGCAGAAAGCGGCCCGCTGCCCGTCATATTCTTCATCCACGGCGGCAGCAACGTCTCGGGCTATTCTGCCGATCCCGTCTACGACGGGCAGGCGCTTGCGAAGCAGGCCAACGCGGTCGTCGTCACGATCAACTACCGCTTGGGCATCCTCGGCTGGCTCGATCTGCCGCAACTCAAGACCGGCAACGCGCTCGCGGATTCCGGCAACTTTGCGCTGCTCGATCAACAGCAGGCGCTGAAGTTCGTGAAGAACAACATCGCGGCATTCGGTGGGGACCCGAACAACATCACGGTGATGGGGGAGTCGGCCGGCGCGGTCAACGTGTGGGCACTGCTGGTCTCCCCCTTGTCGGCCGGGCTGTTCGAGAAGGCCGTCCCGTTGAGCGGCGGCCTCTTGAATTCGTCTCGGAACGACGCGCAGGCCTACTCGAAGGCGTTGTTGACGGCGATTGTCATTGCCGACGGCAAGGCGAAGGACGAGACGTCCGCAAGGGCTTGGCTCGCGTCAAGATCGAATGCGCAGGTCGCCGCCTACGTGCGCGGCATTCCCGCCGACAAGCTGCTCGAGGTAATGATTGCGAATCCGCAACTGGGCAGCGCAAGCTCGCCCATCGAGGACGGCAACGTTGTGCCGGTGAACTCGGTTGCCGCGCTGGCGGCGGGGCAGTACCAGAAGGTGCCCGTACTGGCCGGCAATACCAAGGACGAAGGCACGTTGTTCGCCGCGCTGTTCGGCAAGCTCTCGGGCAGCGGCATTTCCGGCTACAAGCTGGGCGACTACGATCGATTCGGCCTGCAGTTCAATTTCGATCCGGATGCGCCGGGCGGGCTGACCGAGACCGACCTGATCAGTGCTCCCTATCTGCCGGTGACAGCCTTGCCGCACGGGTGGAATGCAATGGCCGCGCGGGTAACCGACGCCATCTTCTTGCGCGCGGCGACGACGCCCCTCACTGCTCTGTCTGCGCAGCAGCCTGACAAGGTCTGGTACTACCGCTTTGACTGGAACCAGGCGCCCGCGCCGTTCAACACGGTGTACGGTGCCACCCATGCGCTGGATCTGCCCTTCATCTTTGGCAACTTCGGCCCGAACACGTTTTCTTTCGCGTACAGCAATGCGAACAAGGCGGGGCGTGAAGCCCTGTCGAACGCGATGGCCGCAAGCCTTGCGGCTTTTGCAAAGACCGGCAACCCGAACACGCCGACGCTGGGCGCCAAGTGGGAAAACTATCCGGGCAAGATGGTGCTGGATGCGTCGCCGACCGAGTTGCGCATTCGGACGCAGTAGTCAATCTCAAGTGCTGTTTGAGGTGGCCATGCGCGTGATCGACACGCGCATGGCCACAGGCTTTCAGTTACACGCCAATAGGACCGCCATCGATTCGTTGAATGACCACGGTGGACGATCGCGGGCGCACGGTCGTTGTGCTCGCAACGGAGGCATCGTCCGTGCCATAGGCAGGCCAGTTCACGGGATGCTGAACATTCAGGAAGATGCTGGTGTAGTCCGGCGTGAACGCGAAGCCTGTGACTTCGGCGTCGTTGGGGCCGACGAAGAAGCGGCGCAGGCTGGCCTGATTGGACGCGTTGATGGCCGGCCCCGTCCCGGTGCTGTCGGCCAGCGCGCCGGGAATAACGGCCAGCATCTGGTCGTTGGTGGCGCGGGCGACGTTGTTGTTTCGGCCGCCATCGATGCCGTTGTCGGTCTGGATCCACAGGATGCCGCGGGGGTCAAAGCCCAGGCCGTCGGGGCTGGCCAGCTGGTTCAGCTCGGTCAGGCCCGAGCGGTTGGTGTCGGCATCGGCGCCGGCGTCCGAACCGAAGACAAAGATGTCCCATTTGAATGTCGTCGAGCCGGCCTCGTCGTGCCAGCGGACGATATGGCCGTTGCGGTTGTTCAAGCGCGGATTGGGTCCGTTCGTGCCAGAGTCGGCATCGCGGCTGCTGTTGTTCGTCAGCGTCACGTAGATGTCGCCGTTGGTGGGATGCGTGACCGTCCACTCGGGGCGGTCCATCGGAGTCGCCCCCACAAAGTCGGCCGCGCCGCGCGTGTTGATCAGGATGGCGTCCAGGCTGCCGAATTCATCGGCCAGCGTAAGGCCGCCGGCCCCGGTGGCCGTGCCGGTCAGCGCCAGCCATTCCCCCGTGCCGTCGTCGTTGAAGCGGGCGACATACAGCGTGCCCTTGTCCAGATACTTGGCGCCGACCGCCAGGCGGTCGGTGCGCTCGGCGTCCTTCGGGTCCCACACGGCGTCGGAGACGAAGCGGTAGATGTACTCGAAGCGCGAATCGTCGCCACTGTAGAAAGCCAGGGGCTTGCCGGCCTCAGGCTTGCTGTAGGTGCAGCCTTCGTGGGCGAAGCGGCCCATCGACGTGCGCTTGGTGGCGATGCTGGACGGGTCGTAGGGGTCGATCTCGACCAGGTAGCCGAATCCGTTGACTTCGTTGCGCCAGTCCTGCGTCGCGCTGGCACCGGTTTCCGTGACGTTGAAGCGCGCGAATTCACCCAGCACCTCCGATGCGTCGTCGGCGGCGGTTTCCCAACGGTAGCGTCCGGTGGAAGAGGGTACGCCCACGCGGCGCTGGTGCGCCGGGCGCGTACCCTTGTTCACGAAGCACGCCGCCCAGTTTTCTTCGGCGGTGATGTAGGTGCCCCACGGCGTGTAGCCGTTGCCGCAATTGTTGTTGGTCCCGCGCACTTGCGTGCCATTGGGCGAGAACGGGGTCTTGACCCAGTCCGTGCCGCCAACGGGGCCGGCCAGCTTCATGGCGGTGGCCGACGTGAAGCGGCGGTTGTAGCGCGAGTTGTTGACGATGGTCCATCGGCCGCTTTCACGGCGCACGTGCACGATGGCCACCCCGTGCGCGTTGATTTCCTTGCGAACTTCCTCAGCAGGGCGCTTGCCGGCGATGCGGGTCGGACCGTTGGGGTGCAGGGCATCCGCGTCGATGTACTCGTGGTTGACGGCCAGCAGGCCTTCCGTGGAACTGCCTTCGATCGGAAAATAGTGCATGCCGTCGTGATGCATGCCCATGGCGTTGAGCAGGTCGTTGGACGAGTTATTGCCATTCTGGTCCCACGGCTGCGCGTTGTCGTTCAGCGGCGTGCCCCAAGGCGCGAATACGTGGGCGACGTAGCCGCTGGGGACCACGCAGCCGTCGGTCATCGAGTTGGGCAGGGATTCAAAGCCCAGCTTCAGCGCGGCGGGCGGGGCGACCGGATGGGGCGGCGTGTCGGGCGTGGCTGGCGCCTGGCTGTTGTCCGCGTCGTCGTCGTCGCTGCTGTTGCAACCGGCCAGCCCCAGGCTGGTCATCGTCGCGAACGCCGCCGCCAGGCCGCCGCGCATCACCGTACGGCGCGACATGCTTCTTTCCAGGATTTCGCTGAAAGGGGTGTTCTTGGCGGGGTTGTGGATCGTCTTGTCAGAAATGGATTTGCTCATTGGATGCCTAGCATATGAAGGTGGCCGTAGTAGGAGTGGCAATGCTATGCATGCAGAATGAAAGGTTGATGACAAATAGCTGAACGTTTTGCGGAGGAGTCAAAACCTGACGCGCAGGCCGAATGTGCCGCCGACGTCGTAGCTGTCCGCGAAGTTCTGCAGGCTGGTGTCGGCCGCCACTTCGGCATAGACGGTGTACTTGTCATTCGCCCAGCTGTAGGCGCCGCCCAGGCCGATCCCGCCGGCCAACCTTTCTGTGCGGCTGCTGAATGTCGTTCCCGCAACGTCGACCCGCGTGCCATCGAGGAATTCGTTCGTCAGATTCACGATGCCGTAGACCTTGGCGCGGCTCGCCTTGCCATTGGCGTCCTTTCCGCTACGCTCATGCTCCAGCGCCAGGCCGAGGCGTCCCTTCAGGCTGTCGCCCTGCTCAAGCGAGACGCGCGTGCCGTAGGGGTCGGTGAAACTGTCGAAGTCGATGGACGACCAGGTCAATTGCGCCTGTGGCGTAAGCGTCCAGTACTCGCTGAGCGTGATGCGTTTGCCCCCTTCGAGGCTGAGCGCATGGCCCGATCCGTCATTGCCCTGGGCAAGGCTGCGGCCCAGGGTGCGGGAATGCAGGTCGCTTTCGTACTGGGTGACCTGTCCCTGCGCGTCAAGATAGAAGCCGTTGGCACCGTACCAGGTCAGCGTGCCACCCAAGCCATAGCCCGACGTGTCGATGTTGCCGTTGCCGACGGCAGAGGAAATGTCGGTCTTGACCTGGCCGTAGTGGACGGTGACGCCGCCGATCAGCTTGCCTGCGTCGCTGCTGTGCAGTTGGCCGTCAACGCCCGCCTGGAGTTTCCACAGGGTGTAGTCATAATCCGTGCGGCTCGTCGTGTCGCCGGGCTGTTGGCGGCCATGCAGGCCTTCGATCCGGGCCCAGACGTTATTGCCCCGGATCATGGCCGCCCTGCCGTCCTGATCGTTGGTAGTCAGCCCCTGGCTTGGCGCGCATGCGGAACCGCCGGCCGCGTCCTGGCATGCGGTCTGGACCTGATCACGCCAGTAGCGGTCACTCGTGCGCTGCGACAGGGTCGGCAGGCGATTGAGGATCAGCAACGCCGCCGGGTAGGCTTCATAGGCCGGAACGCCCGGCTGATAGCGTGAGCGCAAATACCAGTCGTTGCTGGCCTGGCTGTCGCCATAGACATCCGGACCGTTCGAGACCGGGCTGCGGTTCAGCGTATAGGCATAGGCGCCGTCGACTTTGGCGTTCTGGCCGTCTTGGGTGACATAGTCGCCATTGCCCAGGAAGAACGCATCCGCGTTCGTCATGCCGCCATGGATGGCATCGACAACCTTGATGCCGTCGGTGGTGGGCGCGCCCTTGCCGGCGAGGTTGTGGATGACCAGTCCGGTGCGGCCGGTGGCCGCCCCGCCGTCAATCACGATTCGATCCGACGGCGAACCATCCGCACCCAGTACCGTGTTGAGCGCGACGGAACCCTGGTTGCCCACGTAATTCCTGGTCGTCAACGTCTTGAATCCCCCTGCGCCGGGCGGCGCAAAGGTGATCGTGCCGGCGTTGGCAACGGTGTCGGAGACGGTTGATCCCTCCGTCATGGTCCAGACGCTGCCTGCGTCCAGCGACAGGTTCGTCGCGTTGTCGGCCGCGCCGGTCAACGTGCTGCCAACAAGGCTGACATTGGCGGTATTGCCTGCGGCGGCAAAGACACGACCCTGCAGGCCGGTATTGATGGCCTTCAAATTAACGGCCCCCGGGTTGCCGGCCGCGTCATCGAGCACGTTCAGAACCCGGCCGCTTCCATTGCCCGTCGTCATCGCATTCAGCGTGACATCGAGGTTGCCGCCATCTGATTGCACCAGGTCGCCCAGTTCGCTTTTCAGCGTGCCATTCTTTATCGAAACGGTGCTGACCCGATTGGCGCCGAGAAAACTGCTATGGATACCTGCTGCAGCGGTACCCTGTGTGGTGATATCGCCACTGGCAATCTGGATTGTGCTGTCGTCCATTGCGACGATGCCGTGACTTTTCGTGCCTGTCGTTTTAATGGTCAACGGACCGTTCGAGGTAATCGTACTCATGCTGGAAGCCAGTCCTGCCGAGCCATCACCGGTGGTTGCAATGTCAACGGCCCCGTTCAGCGTCACGTCACTGGCGATCAAGGCATCGATGCCGTGAGCGAGATTGCTGCCGCCCGTCCTGATGGCCAACGTACCATTCGAGGTAACCGTACTTTGGTATGCAAACAGTCCCGTCGAGGTATCGCCGCGGGTTGCAATATCAACGGTGCCGCCCAGGGTAATGTCGCTGCTGGCTAGCGCAATACCGCGGGCGAGGCCATTGCCTGCCGTTCTGATGATCAATGAGCCGTTCGAGGTCGCTGTGCTGCTGCCAAGCAAGCGCAACCCCATTGATCGATTTCCGGTGGTCGCAATATCAACGGCACCGTCAAGGGTCGTGGTGCTGGATTTGGTACTGATGCCATCCGCGTCGGCATTGCCTGAAGTCCTGATGGTCAAAGGGCCGCGCGAGGTCACCGTACTGATGTAAGCAGGCAGGCCAACTGCGCGGTCGCCCGTGGTGGTTATCGTGCCGCCGCCAAGATTGAGCGTCCCGTGCCCGAAAGCTGCTGCTCCATGAGCCGCCGTGCCGGTCGTGGTGATCGTCACCGGCCCCAGAGCATCTATGGTTCCATGATCGTAGGCGGCAAGCGCGGTACCTGCGGCTTCGCCCGCGGCTTTCGTGGCGATGACCGTATCGGCGGGAACCTGAAGGGTCACGCCGTCGGCGACGATCTGCTGAGCGGCCGCGGGGATGCCGGCTGCGCCAATCGCCAGTGCGCTGGCGGTGAGTAGAAATTGCGAATGCTTGGTCTTGCCCATGTTTTCGGCCTGTTCAATACGGTCATGATCTGTCCTGAATATGTGGTGGGCTTGCGTTGGGCTTCGCGGCATTTCCCCGCGAAATCAAAGTGGCCTGCGACACGTCAGGGACCGCCGCTGTGAGTGGATATCTGCAATCCTGGAAGATGGCCAGATTAGCGAGGCCCGCCTGCGGCGCAAATGAGACGATTCTGAAATCGGGTGGCTGATTTTTAAGAATCCTCTCGTTCCCGTGTGCCGTGGATATCCCTATTCTGCGTAGCTGTCGCCGGCGGATGGCCGTGCAGATGCGCAGTGCCTGTCGCGGTAACTTCCTTCCTGCGATGGCGGCACGGTGTCCAGGGAGTTAACGCAAGAGCATGAAGCCCTTTAGCCTATTGATTGTTGATGATCACGCCTGGCAGCTGGAATACCTGAGCCGTCTGTTTCAACGTGGCGGCGAGTTCCGGGTGGAGACTGCGTCGCGGGGCGAAGACGCCCTGGAGCTCATGAAGAGCGTCAAGTTCGACCTGATCCTGCTCGACTTGATGATGCCGGAATTCGATGGGATTCAATTCATCCGGCAACTGGCGCAGCAGCCCGTCAAGCCGGGCCTGGCCATCATGAGCGCGTCCTCCAGCCGCTTGCTCAACAGCGCCAGCCGGATGGCCGAACTGCTGGGCATTCGCGTGGTGGGTCATCTTGAGAAGCCCGTCCGTCTTGCCGACGTGAAATCGCTGGCATCCGAGATCGAGGTCGCGTGGCGGTCGAAATACCATCACCGCGATTTCCCGTTGGCATTGGAAAGGGATACCCTTCAGGCGGCCCTGGAAGGTGGCAAGGTCCAGACGTGGTTTCAGCCCAAGGTCAGCCTGGGCAGCGGCGCGGTTGTGGGTGCCGAAGCGCTCGCCCGATGGATCACGGACGATGGCCTGATATTGCTGCCCAACCAGTTCCTGCCAGCCCTCTCGTTGTTTCAACTCGACGAGACGTTGCTGCAGTGTGTGATCAAGCAGACCATCACGGCGCAACGCAAGTGGGACGAGCGCGGTGTCCCGGTCCCCGTTTCCATCAATCTGCCGCCCCACCTGTTCGATGATGAGTCGCTTCCTGACAAGATACTCAATTGGACATTGGCCGAGGGCGGCCAGCCGGCGACGATCAGTTTCGAACTGACGGAAGAAAGCACCGCGCGGTCCCAGAGCAATTTCTTCGCCGGGGCCTGCCGTCTCAGAATGATGGGCTTCGGCCTTGCCCAGGACGATTTCAGCCAAGGCTACAGCTCGCTCTACAACCTGATATCCGCGCCTTTTTCCGAATTGAAGATAGATCGGGCGCTGGTCGTCGGCTGCCTGGATGACGATGGCGCGCAGGCCGCCGTGGAAAGCGCCGTGGCGCTTGGCCAACGGCTGGGCATCATGGTCGTCGCGGAGGGCGTTCAGCAGCGCGAACAGGTCGAGTATCTGCGTTCGATCGGATGTGACGCCGCACAGGGCTTCTACTTTTCAGGCGCTTTGAGCGCCGATCTGTTCGCGGGATACTCCAGCCGCTGAGCCCCGGTGAGAACGCCCGCCCGGGGTCGGTGCCGCCGGGTAGCGCCAACGCCACAGGCCTGCCGAGCGCTGAAAAAGATAGCGCACATTCGAACCGGAAACGACCTATTGCCGTTAAAGTCGATTGTCATGGAACCCGAGTCCGCTTCTGTTCGCAAACTTGCGAGGATGTCTCATCGCCTTCAATTGATCCTGGCGATCATGATCGCGCTGGTTCTGTTTTCGCTTGCCGTCACCATTTTCTCCGCCTCCCGCGTCATTGCGCAGGAATATGCCCGGGCCCAATACCATTTCAACGAGGTCATCGGCAATCTGAGAAGCCACGGCGCCTTTCTCGAGCTTCTCGATGGCAAGGCAGGCAAACTGAAGCCCTTGGCCAACAAGCAGGCCCGCGAAATACTCGTCAGGTCCGATCCCGGCGACGGCACCGCAAGGTATGAGATCAAGGACGTCCTGTCGTCCACCGCGTTCATCCTCGCGACCCGAAGCGGGCTGGGCGAACCCCGCGGCAAGGGCATTCTCGCGCTGGGCGTGGCGCTCGATGAAATGTACGACAACTACTGGGCCAATTCCGAGTTTCCCGGCGACCAGGCGCTTGTTCTGTCGCTGCGCCATACCGACGCCATTTCGAAACCTTGTCTGCCCCTGGTACGGGCAGAGGGCCAGGATGAACACGCTTGTACGGTGAGTCTGGCGCGCATCCGCAAGGCGATCATCGAGGCCCCCGAGGAACAGGCGTCGCAGGCGGTCCATTGGTTGAGCCTGTATGGCGAAGGCAACCACCGCGATACCGTGAGTTTCATGGCGTACCGCCGCATTTCCGTCGACCCTGCCTTCGGACTGACCACCGAGGGACAGCCCGACGACTATGTCGCCGCCAGCTTTGTCGACTCGCATCGGCTGAGCAATGTCGGGGGGGTCCTGGACAGGGCGCTGGTCGAAGGATTCGAGCTCTTTTCGCCCGATGGCACGCCGCTGATGCCGCGGATGCCGCAGATCGCCAGCGAGCGCGGGGCGATCGCGCCCGGCGTGAGCTATGTCTTGCCAGGCATCATTTTCCAGGTCAGCAACGCGGACGGATGGCGAGCGAACTACTTTACGCCGTACAAGAATATTCTCTATATCGCGCAGTTTCATCTCATTGCCGCTTTCATACTGATCCTGATCGGGGCGGCGACGTTCGTGGTCTTGTTCAGGCATCATTCCCGCATGGTCGTGCTGCCGGCCCAGAGAAGCCATGAACGCATGGTCGAGAGCGAGAGCTTCAGCCGCGCGGTCGTCGATTCGGCCCAGGTCGGGGTATGCGTCATCGCGGACAATGGCGAGGTCCTGAACGCCAACGCGCTGGCCCGCACCTGGCTGGGCGGCACGGTGACCCCCGAATTGTTGACACCGGGCCGCACAGCGCAAGCCCCCGGCGGCCAGCCGGACGGGCCGCGGGTCGAGCAATTGAATGTGGCCGGCAGAAACCTCCAGATCCAGCGCACGAAGACGCGCTATGAAGGCCGCGACGCCACACTCTATGTACTGAACGACATTACGCAGTTCATTGACGTGGCCAATGTCTTGAATCAGGCCAAGACGGCGGCCGAAAGCGCCAATGTCGCCAAGACGGTGTTTCTTTCCACCATGAGCCACGAGATCAGGACGCCGTTGTATGGCGTCCTGGGCACGCTGGAGCTGCTGTCGCACAGCAGCCTGGATCCCGAGCAGCGCCAGTGCGTTCAGACCATTGAGAAGTCGTCCGCCAGTCTGCTTCACATCATCAGCGATGTCCTGGATGTCGCGAAGATCGAGGCTGGACAGCTCACGTTGGATGTCGCGACGTTCGACCCGGTGCAGTTGACCGAAGAGGTGCTGCAGTCCTATGCCGCGCTCGCGCACGCCAAGGACTTGCAGATCTACGCACTGATCGATCCGGCGGCGCCGCGCGCCGTGCAGGGGGACGCGTTGCGCATCAGGCAGGTACTTTCCAATCTGGTCAGCAATGCGCTCAAGTTCACCGAGCAAGGCCGGGTCACGCTTGCGCTGCAGGCGCTTGACGCCACCGTGCCGGCATCGTCCGCGCGTCTGCGCTGGCGCGTGGTGGACACCGGCGTCGGCATTTCGGAAGAATATCTGGATAGCCTGTTCGAACCCTTTTTCCAGGTGCCGTCAAACCGGGTGGCGCTCGTGCACGGCACGGGTATCGGTCTTTCCATCTGCAAGAGCATCGTCACGATGATGGGCGGGCACATCGACGTCAAGAGCCAGCTTGGCGGCGGAACGGCCATGACGCTGGCGCTTGACCTTCCCCTGGGTAGCCAGGCCCAGGCCGGCACGGGGAATCCGGCGCTGAAGCCGGAGACGATCCTGGTCCGCGCGCCATTCCGTGAGTTGGCGAACAATATCTGCCTCTGGGTGGAGCACTGGGGCGCACGGGCGGTGCAGCCAGTACCTGGGCGTTTGCCTGACAATATTGCCGTCGTCGTGGATATCTTTCCTGACTACCTGCCCCAGATGGATTGGGAGGGGCCGCGTATCGTCTGCCTGGGCGACGGCCCTTCATCGCCGCAGGCGTCCCGCAACGGACGCATCGTGAACCTCACGCCGATTCAGAACGTAGGATGGGCCCTTCATCAGCTGCAGTCCGGTGAGCGCGCGCCATACGAGAATCCACCGGCGTCCCGGCCCGGCGCGACGCCGCGCGCGCCAGGCGAGGCGAACCCGGACCCGCGTATCATCGAAGAAGACTTGAATCGCCTGTCGCTGCGGATCCTGGTCGCCGAGGACAACGCCACCAATCAGGCACTCATCCAGAAGCAACTGAAGGCGCTGGGATGCAAGGCAACGATCGTCAATGACGGCGCCGAGGCATTGAGCCGGTGGGGCAGGGAGACGTTCGACATACTGATCACGGATATCAACATGCCTGTCATGGATGGCTTGACCCTGGCGGCCAGGTTGCGCGCCGCCGGAGAGGTGCGCCCCATCATCGGCATTACGGCCACCCCTTTGCACGCCGGGCAGGAGCGCGAAGACAGTGCGATCAGCACCTGGCTGACCAAGCCCTTCACGATTGCCCAATTGCGCGATTGCCTGCTGGCCGCCTGTGTCGAAGTGAAAACGCCGCTTGAAAGCAGATGGTTCGGATCCAGAGCCACGACGCCCGAGGAAGACTCGATCTTCGACGACCTGCAGGCGGTCTTTGTCCAGACGACGCGTGAAGACCTGGAGGGGGCGAAAAGGGCCTTGTTGCAGAAAGATGCGCGTGCACTGCGCGCGATGATGCACCGGCTGTGCGGCAGTCTGGGAGTGGCCCATTTCGCCGACGTCGCTCGCGATTGCTGGGTGCTGGAAGAGCAACTCAACGATTCGACCATCACGATGCCGGTGGAAATTGCGGTCAGAAGCACCATTGCAGAGATAGAAAAAATACTGGACCAGATCCAGCAACCTCCGGCTGCGGGTGATGTCGAAAGGCCAGATGCCACGGATTCGGAACCTGTCCAAAGGCGGCAGCCATGAGACGTCTCAAACTCCTGATCGCCGACGACCATCCCGTCGTCCTGTTTGGGCTGAAGCAGATTCTGTCGAGCCGCACAGAGTACGAATTGGTTGGCGAGGCTCATCAGGCGGGCGAACTGCTGCGCCTGATCGTCCAGCACTCTCCCGATGTGTTGATCACCGACTACGACATGCCCGGTGATCCCGTCCACGGCGACGGCCTGCGCCTCATCAGCTACCTGCGGCGACAGTTCCCCGATCTCAAGATCATCATTCTGACGGTGGTGCAGTCTCCGGTCATCATCGCCAAGCTGTGGTCGATTGGCGTATTGGCGGTGTTGTCCAAAATGGATGACATGTCCGAGATACTGGCAGCCCTGCGCGCGGTCCAGGACAACAGAAGCTACAGTGGGCCTGCTGTCGAAGCGTCACGGCCAGCGCGCGCGAAGGGGCCTTCCGCGGCGGACAGGATCGACACGCTGACCATGAAGGAACTGGAGATTCTCAGGCACCTGATGTCAGGCAGCACCGTGACGGTGGTCGCGGCGACGTTGCAGCGTAGCGTAAAGACCGTCAGCGCCCAGAAAATGTCCGCCATGCGCAAGCTTGACGTGTCTTCCGATCATGAGCTTGTCATGTTCTGCCTGCAGCACAAGATCTTCGCGGCCTCCTGATGCGCCGCTCCGATAGCCAGGCCCGCCGGCGGCACGCCTGGTGTGGCGGGCCGCGAGCGGACGGTTCTTTCAATAGCCCAACGCCGGGTCGGCGCAGGTATCCGGCCGGCCACCTGCCCGCACCGTTCGCAGGTTGTCCAGCGTCTGCCGGGCAATGGCCGCGGCCGGGGTGCGCGTGGCGATGTGGGGCGTGACCAGCACGCTCGGGTGGCGCCACAACGGGTGGTCGGGCGGCAGCGGTTCCTGCGGCGTGGCATCCAGCGTGGCGTAGCCCAGCTGGCCGCTGTCGAGCGCCGCCAGCAGCGCATCGGCGTCCAGGTGTTCGCCGCGCCCCGCGTTGACCACGTGGGCGCCGCGCGGCAACTGTGCGAAGGTGGCCGCGCCCAGGAAGCCGCGCGTGTCGTCCGTCAGCGGCAGCAGGCAGACCAGCGTGTCGGCCTGGGCCAGCAGCGCGGGCAGGCCGTCTGCGCCGTGATGGCCCGTGATGCCGGCCGGCAGGTCCGGCTTGGGCGTGCGGCTCCAGCCCGATACGCGATAGCCCAGCGCCAGCAGCGCCTGCGCGGCCGCCAGGCCCAGGCGGCCGAGCCCGGCGATGGCCACGCGGTGTTCCGATGGCGGCACGATGGGGCTTTCGCGCCAGATGCCCAGGGCGCTGTTGCGAACATAGTCGCGAAAGTGGCGATGGTGGTTGATGACCGCCCAGGCGACGTAGGTGCTCATGCCCGCGGTCATGCCGGCTTCGGCCACGCGGCACACCGGCACGTGGCGCGGCAGCGCCGGGTCGGCATACAGATGGTCGACGCCCGCGCCGATCGACTGGATCAGGCGCAGGTTGGGCAAGGTGGCCAGGAGGCCTGCGGGCGGCAGCCAGCAGACGGCGGCATCGATGTCGGCCGGATCGCCCAGGTCGTCGGCGGTGCGCCAGGCGATGTCCGGCCGCAGCGCCTGGAAGGCGGGCACCAGGTAGCGCATGTCCAGCACGCGGCTGAGCAGGGCGATGCAGGGCGGGCGGTCTGGGGTGACAGGAGCCATGGCGGTTGTGGTCGCGGCCGGCACGGTGGCCGAGGCGGCGGCGAGGGCGGCGGCGCTCATGCGGCCTGCCCCATGCGGCGCGCGCGTCCCGAGACGATGCTGGCGAAGTCCGGCACCGCCTGCACCAGTTCACGGGTGTAGGCCTCTTGCGGCTCGCGGATCACCTGCGCGGCCGGCCCGCATTCGATGATGCGGCCCTGCTGCATGACGGCGATGCGGTCGCACATCTGCGCCGCGACACGCAGGTCGTGGGTGACGAACAGCATGCTCAGGTGAAAGCGTTCGCGCACGCTGGCGAACAGGTCCAGCACCTGGGCCTGCACCGACACGTCCAGCGCCGACACGGGTTCGTCCGCCACGATCAGGTCGGGTTCGGACGCGAGCGCCCGGGCGATGCCGATGCGCTGGCGCTGGCCGCCCGAGAATTCGTGTGGATAACGGCCGGCGGCATCCGGGTTCAGGCCCACCAGTTGCAGCAGTTCGGCCGCGCGGGCGCGGGCCTTGTCGGGCGCCATGCCCTGGGCGATCGGCCCGGCCATGATCGAGCGGCCGACCGTGTGGCGCGGGTTGAGCGAGGCCTGCGGGTCCTGGAACACCATCTGCACCCGGCCGGTGGCCGCACGCGCCTTGGGAGCCTGGCCGTTCAGGCGCACCTGGCCGCTGTCCTGCGCCAGCAGGCCGGCAATGCAGCGGCCCAGCGTGGACTTGCCGGAACCGGATTCGCCCACCAGGCCCAGCACCTCGCCGCGTCGCAGCGTGAAGCTGATGCCTCGCATGGCGGCGGTCTCGCGGCCGCGGCGGAACAGCCCGCCGCCGGACACGTAGGTCTTGGTCAGGTCGCGCACGTCCAGCAGCACGGGCTGCGGCTCGGCGCTGCGCACGCTTGCCGGCATGCCGTGCGGAATGGCGGCGATCAGCTTGCGGGTGTAGTCGTGGTGGGGGTGGCCCAGGACCTCGGCGGCCGTGCCGGCCTCGACGATCTCGCCCAGCTGCATGACGGCCACGCGGTCGGCGATCTGCGACACCACGCCGAAGTCGTGCGTGATGAACAGCACGGCGGTGCCGTGGCGCGCCTGCAGGTCGCGGATCAGGTCCAGGATCTGCGCCTGGGTGGTGACGTCCAGCGCGGTGGTGGGTTCGTCGGCGATCAGCAGCGCCGGTTCCAGCATCAGGGCGCAGGCGATCATGACGCGCTGGCGCTGCCCGCCCGACAGGCGGCCGGGGTAGCTGGCGGCGATGCCCTCGGGGTCCGGCAGGCGCACGTCGCGCAGGGCGCCGATGATGCGGGCGCGCTTGTCGGCGGCCGACAGCTTGACGTGGGCATCCAGCGCTTCTTCCAGCTGGTCGCCGATGCGCATCACCGGGTTCAGCGCCGACATCGGGTCCTGGAAGATCATGCCGATGCGGTTGCCGCGCAGCGTGCGCCATTGCGGTTCGGCCAGGGTCAGCAGGTCGTGGCCCTGGAAGGCGATGCTGCCGGCCACCGGGGCCACCATCGGCTGGGGCAACAGGCCCATGACGGCGTTGGCGATCATGGACTTGCCCGAGCCGCTTTCGCCCACGATGCACAGCGTTTCGCCGCGGCCGATGCGCAGGCTGGCTTCTTTCACCGCCAGCGGGCGGTCGGCGCCGGCCGGCAGGCGGATGGACAGGCCGCGGATGTCGAGCAGGGTATCGGTGGCAGTGGCGAGCGGGTCGGGCGCCAGGGCGCTGCCGGCCAGCCCGTCGGCGGCCAGGATATCGACGGGATTCATGCGCGGCTCCTTGGGTCCAGCCGGGTGTTCAGGCCGTCGCTCAGGCCTTCGCCGATCAGGTTCAGCGCCAGCACCGTCAGCAGGATGGCCACGCCGGGAAACAGGCTGATCCACCAGGCCTGGCGCAGCGCCGTGCGGGCCGCGCCGATCATGTAGCCCCAGCTCATCACGTTGGGATCGCCCAGGCCCATGAAGCTCAGGCTCGATTCCAGCAGGATGGCGGTGGCCACCATCAGCGACCCCATCACGACGATGGGCGCGGCCGCGTTGGGCAGGATCTGCGTGATGATGATGCGCAGGTTCGATTCGCCGGCCAGGTGGGCGGCATGGACGAAGTCGCGGTGGCGCAGCGTGAGGAATTCACCGCGCACCAGCCGGGCCACGGGCGGCCAGGACACCAGTGCGATGGCGGTCACGATGGACCCGACCGACGGCTGGAAGATGGCCACCAGCACGATCGCCAGCGCGAAGCTGGGAATCGCCTGGAACAGCTCGGTGAAGCGCATCAGGCCGGTGTCGATCCAGCCGCCGTAGTAGCCGGCCAGCGCGCCCACCGACACGCCGATCAACAGGCCCGCCAGCGTCGAGATCAGGCCGATGAGCAGCGAGATGCGCGCGCCGTACGCCAGGCCGGAACCGATGTCGCGGCCCATGGTGTCGGTGCCGAAGGGCAGGCTCGCCATGTCCAGCGGCGGCAGGAAGGGGCGCTGCACCATGGCCCAGGGGTCATGCGCGGCCACCAGCGGCGCCGCCAGCGCCAGCAGCAGCACCGCGGCCATCACGGCCAGGCCGGCCAGGGCGCCTTTGTTGCGGCGAAAACGCCGCCAGAATCCGTTGTTCATTGCAGTTCTATCCTCGGATCGGCCAGCGTGTAGAGCAGGTCGGTGATGATGTTGAACGCCACGGCCAGCGCCGCGGTGACCAGGAACGTGCCCAGCAGCAGGTTGTAGTCGCGCTGCACCAGGGCATCGAACATCAGCCGGCCGATGCCGGGCCAGGCGAACACGGTTTCGATCAGCACCGTGCCGCCCACCATGGAACCGGCCTGGATGCCGGCCAGCGTAATGACGGGCAGCAGCGCGTTGCGCAGGATGTGGCGGCGCTGGATGCGGCGCGGCGACAGCCCCTTGGCGCGGGCGGTCTTGACGAAGTCCATCTGCGCCACTTCCAGCATGGCCGTGCGGGTCATGCGGGCATACACGGCCATGTAGAACAGCGCCAGCGTGGCCGCCGGCAGCACCAGGTGGCTGGCGATGTCGGCCACGCGCGCCAGCCCCGTATGGCCCGCGCCCACGGTCTCGAAGCCGAAGCCGGGCAGCCATTCCAGCTTGACCGAAAACAGCAGCACGCCCATCAGCGCCAGCCAGAACAGCGGCGTGGCGTAGAACAGCATCGACAGCGTGCTGACCAGGCTGTCCAGCCAGGACCCCGCGCGGGCACTGGTCCAGGCGCCCAGCGCCACCCCCGCGGTCAATGACACGACGAAGGCGGTCAGCGTCAGGAGCAGCGTGGCCGGCAGGCGTTCGCCGATCAGGCTCATGACCGGGCGCTGCTGCCGGTACGAATCCCCCAGGTCCAGGCGCGCGGCGTGGCTCAGATAGGTGGCCAGTTGCTGCGGCAGGGGTTTGTCCAGTCCGAAGCGTTCGCGTACCTGCGCCATGAAGACTTCGTCGGAAGCGCCGGCTTCCCCGGCCATGACGGTGGCCGGATCGCCGGGCGCGGCGCGGATCAGCAGGAAATTGATGACCGCGATCAGGGCCAGCACCAGCAGGCCCTGCACGATGCGGCGCATCAGGTAAGCGAGTTTCTTCATGCGGCATTCCCCCTGTCTGGATCGTCGCGGCTCAGGCCAGCGTGGCGCGCGCCAGGCTGTCGTTCAAGCCGATGCCTGAATTGATCAGGTTCTTGACGTTGTTGCGATACAGCGTGGGGAACTGCAATTCCAGCAGCCAGGCCACCGGCACGTCGTCGACCAGGACGCGCTGCACTTCTTCGTACAGCTTGCGGCGGGCCTCGGGGTCGGCTTCGCGCGCGCCGCGCTCGAACAGGTCGTCGACCTTGGGGTTGCTGTAGCCCTCGACGTTGTTCCAGGGCGAGCCCTTGGCGATGGTGGACGTAAGGTAGTTGCGGCTGACGCCCAGGGCCGCGTCGCCATACTGGTACAGGTAGCAGAAGGCGATGTCGTAGTCCCAGTTGGCGGTCTTCTCGCTCCAGCCGGCGACGTCGGTGGCCGTCATTTCCAGCTTGATGCCGGCCTCGGCCAGGTTCTGCCGGACGATCTCGGCAAAGCGCTGCCAGGTTTCGCCATAGGGCAGCGGCAACAGGCGCAGGGTCTGGCCCTTGTAGCCGGCTTCCTTGAGCAATTGCTTGGCGCGCGCCACGTCGCGCGGATAGCGCGTGACCTCGTCGGTGTGGTAGCGCACGCTGCTGTTGAACGGGCCGGTCGCCACTTTGCCAAAGCCATACCAGGCCACGTTGCGCATGGCTTCGCGGTCCAGCGCGTACATGATGGCGCGGCGCACGCGCACGTCGCCCAGCAGCGGATGGCGGTTGTTCAGCCACAGGAAGGAATGCGGGCCGAAGAATTCCCAGCCCCTGGTGGTGATGTCCACGTTGGGCAGGCTCTTCAAGCGGGCGATGTCGAAGTATTCGACGGTGCCGCCGGGCAGCACGTCCAGCTTGCCGGATTCGAACGCGGCGGCGCGCGAGGCGGCGTCGGGAATGACGTGGAAGTAGACCGTCTCGACGCTGGGCAGGCCGGGCTCATGGTATTGCTCGTTGCGTACCAGCTGTATGTAGGAGCCGCGGCGCCATTCCTTGAACTTGTAGGGGCCGGTGCCGATGGGCGTGTTGTTGGCCGGGTTGTTCAGGTAGTCGGTGCCTTCGTAGATATGGCGCGGGACCATGGGCATGGTGCCGCTTTCGAACAGGCCCAGGAAGGGGCCGAATGGGCGCGGCAGGCGGAATTCGACGGTGTGGTCGTCCAGCGCCTTGATGCTGTCGACGAAGGCCAGGCCGGCGCGCAGCCGCGACTGGGTCTTGCGCAGGAACTGGTCCACGCTGAAGACCACGTCGTGCGCGGTGAAGGGCTTGCCGTCATGCCACAGCACGCCCTGCTTGAGCGTGAAGGTGTAGACGGTGGCGGTGTCGTTGACCGTCCAGGACGCGGCCAGGCCCGGCATGGGCTCCAGCTTTTCGTCGTAGCGCAGCAGGCTTTCGTAGATGTTGCCGCCGATCATCTGCGTCGGGCCGTTCTGCACGATGCCCAGCATCAGGCCGGGCGGCTCGGGCTGCACGGCGATGTTCAGCACGCCATTGCGCGCGGCCGCGGCCCAGGCGGGCAGGGCGGCGGCGCCGCTCCACCAGCCGGCCGCGGCAGCGCTTGAAATCAGAAAGTCGCGTCGGTTCATGAGGTTCTCCTGGGGACGGGGCCGGGGTGGCGGGAAGGGGAGCGCGGCGCGCTCAGGCGGCGGCCGGTTCGACGAGTTTCAGCAGCGCGCGCCATTCGCGTTCGCTGGGGTCCGGGGCGCCGGGCAGGCGGTTGGTGTCGCCGCTGGCGTACTGGCGCGCGGTCTTTTCGCTGACCTGCGGGCTGACCGGATAGGTCGCCTGGCCGGTGGATTGGATGGCCAATTGCACGCGGCAGGCGCGGTCCAGGTTGAGCATCAGGATGAAGGCCTGGGCCACGGTGGCGCCGGTGGTCAGCAGGCCGTGGTTGCGCAGGATCATCGCGTTGTGCGGCCCCAGGTCGGCAACCAGGCGTTCGCGTTCGTCCAGGTCCAGCGCAATGCCTTCGTAGTCGTGATAGGCCACGCGGTTGTAGAACTGCAGCGCCCATTGGTTCACCGGCTGCAGGCCGCAGGCCAGCGACGACACGGCCACGCCGGCCACCGTGTGGGTGTGCAGCACGCAGCCCGCATCGGGGCGGCCCATGTGCACGGCGCTGTGGATCGTGAAGCCGGCCGGATTGACGTCGTACGGCGTGGGCGCCACCGGGCGGCCGTCGAAGCCGACCTTGACCAGCGATTCGGGCGTGATGTCGCGAAACAGATGGCCGTACGGGTTGATCAGGAAGGCGCCTTCCTCGCCGGGTACGCGCGCCGAGATGTGCGTGTAGATGCTGTCGTCCATGCCGAAATGGGCGATGAGGCGATAGCAGGCCGCCAGGTCGCGGCGGGTCTGTTGTTCCGCTGCGCCGGTGGGCTGGGCGGAATCCTGGGGGTGGGCCATTGATGCGTCCTTGGAGGGGTGGGGCGGCGGCTCGCCGGATGCTGGGCATTATGCGTCGATCGTCAACTGTCGACAGTTAGCAGTAACACTGATATGCTGCGCAAAATCGGGGTGCTATATAGCTGACGCGCCAAGCGCATTCACACCCCAGACGAGACCCGCCATGCCTGAAATCCCGGCCGCCCTTACCGCTTTCGAATCCGTCAATGTTCCCGACCTGGTCGGCGTGGTCGAAGACCGGCTCACCCAGGCCATCGTGCAAGGCCGCCTGCCGCCCGGCAGCCGCGTGGTCGAAGCCGAGATCGCCCGCCAGATGGCGATCAGCCGCGCCCCGGTGCGCGAGGCTTCGCGCCGGCTCGAACGCCAGGGCATCCTGGTGTCCAAGCCGCGCCGCGGTTTCTTCGTGCGCGAGATGTCGGTGCGGGAAATCGACGACCTGTTCCAGGTGCGCCTCAGCCTGGAAATGACGGCGGTGGCCGCCGCCTGCGAACACGCCGATGCCGCGGGCCTGGCGCGCCTGACCCAACTGCTGCAATTGATGATCGCCGAGGCCGCCGACGCGCCGCAGCATCGCCGCATCGAGCTGGACCTGAGCTTTCACACCCTGATCTGCGAGCTGTCGGGCAATGCGTACCTGCTGCGCCTGTTCTCCAGCACCCAGACCGAAATGCGCATGATCATTTCGCTGATCGACAACGTCTACCAAGACCCGGAACTGGTCGCCTCCACGCACCAGCCGATCCTGGACGCGTTGGCGCGGCGAGACGTGCAGGCCGCGCAGGCCTGCATGAAGGTTCACCTGGACGATGCCTGGGAGCACGTCCGCAACCTGTTCGTCTCGCAGCATGGCGTGGCGGGCGAAAAACCAAGGGGCAGTAAGAAGCCATGAAAGTCGTCTACAGCGATAAGCACCAGCTTCACGATCCGCAGTTTTTCATCGTGCGCGGCAAGGTCAAGCGCAGCAACGAACAGCCCGAGCGCGGCGCGCGCCTGCTGGCAGCGGTGCAGCGCGACGGCCACCGCATCATCACGCCGGACGATCACGGCGCGGCGCCCCGCGCCGCCGTGCATACGCCGCAGTACCTGCGCTTTCTTGAAACCGCCTACGCGCGCTGGCGCGAATTGCCCGACGCCTCGGAAGAAGTGGTGGCCAATGTGCACCCGTTTCCGGGCCAGCCCTGCACCTATCCCGATCACATCGTCGGCCTGGCCGGCTACCACATGGGCGACACCGCGTGCCCGATCGGCGCGGGCACCTGGGAAGCGGCCGCCTGGTCGGCGCACTGTGCCACCCATGCCGCCCAACTGGTGCTGGACGGCGAACGCGCGGCCTACGCGCTGTGCCGCCCGCCCGGCCACCACGCCTATGTCGACCGCGCCAACGGCTTTTGCTACCTGAACAACGCCGCCATCGCGGCCCAGCACCTGCGCACCGCGCACCGCCGCGTCGCCATCCTGGATCTTGACGTGCACCACGGCAACGGCACCCAGGGCATCTTCTACCGCCGCCCCGATGTGCTGACGGTGTCGCTGCACGCCGACGCGCACAACACCACGCCGTTCTTTGTCGGCCACGCCCATGAAACCGGCGAAGGCGACGGCCTGGGCTACAACATCAATCGGCCGCTGCCGATGGGCACGGGCGACGAAGGCTACCTGGCCGCACTGCGCCGCGTGTTCCTGGATATCCAGGCGTTTGCGCCCGGCGCGCTGGTGGTGGCGCTGGGGCTGGACGCGCACGAGCGCGACCCCTACAAGGGCCTGGCGGTCACCACCGCGGGCTTCGGCGCCATTCTGGGCGACATCGCGCGGCTGGGCCTGCCCACCGTGCTGGTACAGGAAGGCGGCTACCTGTCGGACGACCTGGGCCCCAATCTGGCCAGTGCGCTGCGCGGCTTCGATTCCGCCGCCTGAGGGAGAACGCCATGATCGATCAGGACTGCGCCCAGGACGTGCTGGCCGCGGCCTCGCCGGACATCGGCGAGGCGCAGGCCGCGCAACTGGCGCGGCGTCACTTCGGCATCGATGCCCAGGTGCGCCGGCTGGCCGGCGAGCGCGACCGCAATTTCCATCTGCGCGCCGACGACGGCCGGGAATACGTGCTGAAGTTCTCGCACCCGGCCGAAGATGCGCGCGTGGCCGATTTCCAGGCGCGCGCCTTGCGCCACGTCGAACAGGCCGACCCGGGCCTGCCGGTGCAGCGCGTGCTGCTGGCCAATGACGGCGAACCTTGCGTCTGGCTGCAAACGCCCGACGCGCCGCCGCGCGTGCTGCGGCTGTTCACCTACCTGCCGGGCCTGCCGCTGCCGGATGCGCCGCGCTCGGCGGCGCAACGCGACAACCTGGCACGCACGCTGGCGCGGCTGGGGCTGGCGCTGCGCGGCTTCACGCATCCCGCGGGGCAGCTGGATCTGCCCTGGGACATCCAGCGCACGGATGAAGTGGCGCCCTTGCTGGCGCACGTGACCGACCCCGCGCGCCGGGCGCTGGCCGAACGCGGGCTGGCGCGTTTCGTGAATCACGCCAAGCCGGCGCTGCCGGGGCTGCGCGCCCAAGCCATCCACAACGACCTGAACCTGTACAACGTACTGGTCGATCCCGCCGACCCCGACCGCATCGCCGGCATCCTGGATTTCGGCGACATGGTGCAGGCGCCGCTGGTCAACGACCTGGCAGTGGCGGCGTCCTACCAGCTGGAGCCCGGCGACGACACCCTGGCGCCCGCCGTGGCCTTCACGGCGGCGTATCACGCGGTCAGCCCGCTGACGCCGGCCGAGCTGGACGTGCTGTTCGACCTGATGGTGGCGCGGCTGGTGATGGTGGTGGCGATCGGCGGCTGGCGTGCCGCGCGCTATCCCGAGAACAGCGCCTACATCCTGCGCAACAACGCGGTGTCGTGGGCGCGCTTGCAGGCCTGCGATGGCATCGCCCGCGGCGCGGCCCGCCAGCGGTTGCGTGCGGCATGCGGCTTTGAATCATGCGGTCTTCAGTGAGAGGGCAGTGACCATGACTGTGACGCAACCCGGCGCGCGCGCGGCCGCCTTGTCCGACCTTGGCGCGAACGACGCCTCCGCGCATACCGCGGCGCTGATCGCCCGGCGCCACCAACTGCTGGGGCCCGCCTACCGCCTGTTCTATGACTCGCCCGTGCACCTGGTGCGCGGCGAAGGTGTGTGGCTGTACGACGCCCAGGGCAAGCCGTACCTGGACGCCTACAACAACGTCGTGCCGCTGGGCCACTGCCATCCTGCCGTGGTGCAGGCCATTGCGCGGCAGGCGGCGGTGCTGAACACCCACACCCGCTACGTGCACGAGACGGTGCTGGATTACGCCGAGCAACTGCTGGCGACGTTTCCGCCCGGCCTGGGGCAGGTGATGTTCACCTGCACCGGCAGCGAAGCCAACGACCTGGCGCTGCGCATTGCGCAGGCGCACACCGGCGCGACCGGCCTGATCGTCACGCGCTTCGCGTATCACGGCGTGACCCTGTCGATTGCGCAGGCCTCGCCGTCGCTGGGCCGCTATGTCACGCTGGGGCCCGCGGTGCGGACCGTGGCGGCGCCGGACACCTACCGGCAGGGCCCCGATGCCGTCGGCCCGGCGCTGGCGCAGGCCGTGCGCGAGGCAGTGGCGGACCTGGCGGCCCAGGGCCTGCGCCCGGCCGCGCTGCTGGTCGACACCATCTTCTCCAGCGACGGCGTGCAGGCCGCCCCCCAGGGGTTCCTGCGCGAGGCGGTGCAGGCCATCCACGAAGCCGGCGGCCTGTTCATCGCCGACGAGGTGCAGGCCGGCATGGGCCGCACCGGGCAGGCGATGTGGGGCTTCATGCGCCACGGCGTCGAACCGGACCTGGTCACCATGGGCAAGCCGCTGGGCAACGGCCATCCGGTGGCCGGCGTGGCCGCGCGCCCGCAGGTGCTGGAGGCATTCGGCCGCAACGGGCGCTACTTCAATACCTTCGGCGGCAATCCGGTATCGGCGGCGGCCGGCCTGGCCGTGCTGCGCACGGTGCAGGACGAAGCGCTGATGCAGAACGCCGAACGCGTCGGCCAGTATCTGCGTGAGCGGCTGCAAGCGCTGGCCGCGCGTCATGACCTGATCGGCGACGTGCGCGGTGCAGGCCTGTTCATCGGCGTCGAGCTGGTGCGCGACCGCCGCACGCGCGAACCCGCCACGCAAGAGGCCGCGCGCGTGGTCAACGGCCTGCGCGACCGCCAGGTGCTGACCGGCAGCGCGGGCGAGCACGCCAACACGCTGAAGATCCGCCCGCCGCTGCCCTTCAGCACGGCGGATGCGGACCGGCTGGTGGCGGCGCTGGACGAGACGTTGGCGGCGCTGTAGCGCCGTTGCCATGCAAAAGGCCGCGGGCATCTGCATGCCGCGGCCTTTTGCATGGACGAAGCGCGGGGGGTACCCCGCGTCCACGCCTTACTGCTTCACGGTCACGAACACCGGGTTCGAATAGAACCACAGGTCGTTGTAGTTGCGCGCGTTGATCGCGTTGAAGCGCGCGGCGTTGTCGGCCAGGTCCACCTTGGCGTCGGGCAGCGGTTCGCCGTTGGCGGTTTCGCCCGCCACGTCCGGCGCCAGGTTGGTGCCGCGCAGGCGCAGGTACTGGCTCTTGTCGGCGGTCAGCTTGACCTTGATGACGTTGTAGCCGTCCTTGTCCACCGTCCAGTCGGCGCGGGTGTAGCGCGCCAGCACGCGGGTGCTGGGGTTGGTGGCGTTGTCATAGGCCGGCGTGCCGGCCGCCGCGCGCGGGCCCACGTCGCCCACGATCAGGTCCACGTGGTTGACGGTGGGCTTGACGTAGGTGGGGTTGCCGCTTTCGATCGGGTACTCGTAGTGGTTGCTGTCCGGGCTGCGAAAGCGGATGGTCACTTCCACCTGTTCGCCCTTGGCCGCCTGCAGTTCGCCGCCCATCTGGGCCGTGCCGGCTGCGCCCTGCGCCTGGAATTCCAGTGCGTCGATCAGGTCGCCGAACACGCCGAACATGCGGCCGCTCTTCAAGCCGGCCACCACGGCCGCCATGTCTTTCCCGTCCTTCCAGACGTAGGTCTTGGCGTACTCGCCGGGGGCGTAGCCGCTGCTGTACTGGCCCGAGGCGGTGCGGAAGTGGAAGTCGGAATCGGCCACGTTCCAGATGCGCCGGCCTTCGCCGAGCAGGGCGTCCCAGGTGCCGCCGACCTTGGCCACCAGGTAGTCCACGCCGCCGTAGGTGCGGTTGGGCAGGTTCACGGGCGTGTAGGCCTCGGCGTAGCCGCCGCGGTCCGGTTCCATCTGGTTGCCGACCATGCCTTCGATGCCGAAGAAGATCGTCGGCGCCAGGTCATGCATTTCACGCAGCTGGCCGATGGTGTATTTGCCAGCATAGCGCGACGGGTGGTTCAGCAGCATATAGCTGTCCGGATGCTTGTCGCGCAGCCATTGCAGCGCGGTCAGCGAGTCGGCGTGGGTCGTGAAGGCGCGCGGCTGGCCGGCCAGGTCGGCCACCAGTTGCGCATCAAACAGGTTGGCCGCCTTGTTGGTGTACAGGTATTCGTACTCGGCCACCGCGCGCAGCGACTTGGCCGACATCGGATCGTTCACGCCGATGCCGATGTTGACGTGGTCATGCGTGGGCATGTCCCATTCGAACGACGAGAAAATGATCTTGCCGGCGTAGCGGCCGGCAGCCTGCGCCTGCTTGATGAACGGCACTTCGTATTGCGCCATGCCGGTGGAAAACGGCACGGGGCCGCCGGCAATGGCGGCGCCGGTGTTGTCGCGATCGGACATGCGCAGGTGGTTCGACAGCGCGGCCCAGTCCAGCTTGTAGCGGTCGAACGCCTGGTCCAGCACGCTTTCCAGGGTGACCTGGGCATCGTTGGACTGGATCGTGTGCACGTGCAGGTCACCGGCGCTCCAGGCGCCCGTCTGCACGGGTGGCGGGGCCGGCGGCGTGGGGTTGGTCACCACGGGCGGCGGGGGCGCGGGGCTTTCGTCATCGTCATCGCTGCCGCCGCAGGCGCTCAGCAGGGTTACGCAAGCCAGCGACAAGGGCATGATGGCCCGCCGCAGGCGGGATACTTCGAACCGCATTTCAAACTCCAGCGTCAGGCGGCCTGCAAAGCGCAGCGCCGCGAAGGCCCGCACTATGCGGTCTGCGGGTGACGTGGGCATGACAGAAGGGCGGCGCGCAAGGCCGCCGCGGCCCTGGCTGGACGCGTGGCGCGGGGGTTGGCCGCGGCCTCGTCCGTGGCTAGCGCTTGCGCGCCGCCTTGCCGGCAGTCTCTTGCGGGGTCTCGCCGGCCTCGGCCAGCGCCTGCTGGATGATGGCGTTGGCGGTCCAGCGCGCCACCTCGGTGACTTCGGGCAGGTCCAGCCGCCAGATGTCCTTGAGCACCAGGAATACTTCCGTGCCGTAGACCAGCGACAGCGCCTGCGCCACGCGGTCCTGCTGCGCGGGTGTCAGCGTGGCGGCCAGCGGCGAGATGGCGCGCTTGAGGATGTCGACCCGGTGTCCGCGCACCAGCCGCGGCTCGTTGCCGGCGCGGCCGGCGCTGGCTTCGGCGTGCTGCTGCAGCGACACCAGGATGGCCGCGCGCAATGGCGCCTCGTGCGCTTCCAGGCGTGGATACGCAAAGCGCAGCAGCTCGTCGACCCGGGCGGCGGCATCTTGCGCCTTCGAGTCCCACGCCAGGATCGGCCCCAGGCTTTCGTCCACCACGGCGGCGATCAGCGCGCTCTGGCTGGGAAAGTAGCGGTAGGCGGTGGCGCGCGACACCTGCGCGTGTTCGGCCAGCTCGGCCACTGATGGCGTGATGCCTTGCGCCATCAGCCGCTGGGCGGCATCGAGCAAGGTCTTGCGCATGCGCGCGCGTGGCCCGTGCGGCGGTTCGCCGCTGGCGGCGGCCTGCCGGCTGGCAGGGCCGATCAGGCGGGCGACGGCGGGGGGCGTCTTGCGGTCGGTGGTTTGACGTGAGACAGGTGTCTCAGTATGATTCTTTCGTCTCATTTCTAGATTCTACAGGCCCAGGCGGCCCCAGACATATCGAGGCGCGCACCGAGTGTAGCCGCCCGCGGAGGAGTCATGACGCAAGCGAATCGGCGGGTCTTCGTGGCCGCCACCTACGACACCAAGGGCCACGAGGCCGACTACGTGGCCGACCTGCTCAAGCGGGAAGGGCTGGACGTGGTCACCGTGGACGTGTCCACCACGGGCGCTGCCAGCGGCGCCCGCGTGCAGGCGCGCGAGGTCGCCCGCAGCCATCCGCAGGGCGAGCAGGCCGTCTTCACTGGTGATCGCGGCACGGCCATCGCCGCC
Source organism: Achromobacter sp. DH1f (assembly GCF_000633435.1). NCBI lineage: Bacteria > Pseudomonadati > Pseudomonadota > Betaproteobacteria > Burkholderiales > Alcaligenaceae > Achromobacter > Achromobacter sp. DH1f. Next base: position 153,133 of record NZ_AYMF01000006.1, read on the forward strand.
ATGGCGCTGGCGTTCGAACGCTACGCCGCCGCCAACCCCGACATCGGCGCGATGCTGGGCCTGGGCGGGTCGGGCGGCACGGCGCTCATCACCCCCGCCATGCGCGCGCTGCCGATCGGCGTGCCCAAGCTGATGGTGTCCACCATGGCGTCCGGCAATGTCGCGCCGTATGTGGGGCCGTCGGACATCGCCATGATGTATTCCGTGACCGACGTGGCAGGCCTGAACCGCATTTCGCGCCGCGTGCTGGCCAATGCCGCAGGCGCCATCGGCGGCGCCTTCCGCCAGGCCGCCAGCGCGGCCGGCGACGACAGCCGCCCCGCCGTGGGCATCACTATGTTCGGTGTCACCACGGCCTGCGTGCAGCAGGTGACGCCGCTGCTCGAATCGCGCTTTGACTGCCTGGTGTTCCACGCCACCGGCACCGGCGGCCAGTCGATGGAAAAGCTGCTAGACAGCCACCTTCTGGCCGGCGTGCTGGACCTGACCACCACCGAGGTCTGCGACTTCCTGTTCGGCGGCGTGCTGGCCTGCACCGAAGACCGCTTCGGCGCGGTGGCGCGCACCAAAGCGCCCTACGTCGGTTCCTGCGGCGCGCTGGACATGGTCAATTTCGGCGCCATGGATACCGTGCCGCAGCATTACCGGGGCCGCACGTTCTATCCCCACAATCCGCAGGTGACGCTGATGCGCACCACCGCGCAAGAAAACCAGCGGCAGGGCGAATGGATCGCCGACAAGCTGAACCAGTGCGACGGCCCCGTGCGCTTCCTGATTCCGGAAGGCGGCGTGTCGGCGCTGGACGCGCCGGGCCAGGCCTTCTGGGACCCCGAGGCCGATGCCGCGCTGTTCGCGGCCCTGGAAAACCGGCTGGTGCAGACCGCCAACCGCCGCCTGATCCGCGTGCCCTGCCACATCAACGACCCGCAGTTCGCCCAGGCCGCGGTCGATCACTACCTTGAAATTGCCACACACTGAGGACCCCCGCCATGCCGCGTTTCAACCGTAACGACCTGCTGGACAAGTTCCGCGCCATGGTGCGCGACCGCACCCCCATCGTGGGCGGCGGCGCCGGCACGGGCCTGTCCGCCAAGTGCGAAGAAGCCGGCGGCATCGACCTGATCGTGATCTACAACTCGGGCCGCTACCGCATGGCCGGGCGCGGCTCGCTGGCTGGCCTGCTGGCCTACGGCAACGCCAACGAGATCGTGGTGGACATGGGCCGCGAAGTGCTGCCCGTGGTCAAGCGCACGCCGGTGCTTGCCGGCGTCAACGGTACCGATCCGTTCTGCGATTTCGATGTGTTCCTGGACGACCTGCAGCGCCAGGGCTTTGCCGGCGTGCAGAACTTTCCCACGGTCGGCCTGATCGACGGCAACTTCCGCGCCAACCTCGAAGAAACCGGCATGGGCTACGCGCTGGAAGTGGACATGATCCGCCTGGCCCACGAAAAAGGCATGCTGACCACGCCTTACGTCTTCAACGAAGATGACGCGGTGGCCATGACGCAGGCCGGCGCCGACATCATCGTGGCGCACATGGGCCTGACCACCGGCGGCTCGATCGGCGCCGAAACCGCGCTGACGCTGGACGACTGCGTGGCCGTCATCGACCGTATCGCGGCCGCGGCCCTGGCCGTGCGTCCCGACGTGATCGTGCTGTGCCACGGCGGCCCCATCGCCACGCCGGCCGACGCGGCCCATATCCTGCAGCACTGCAAGCATTGCCATGGCTTCTATGGCGCGAGCTCCATGGAACGCCTGCCCACCGAGCAGGCCCTGACCGCCGCCACGCAAGCATTCAAGCAACTGACGTTCTAAGGTTTCCGTTCATCCGCACCGGCCCGCGCACCCCACGCCGCGGTCCGGGCACTGCCAGGAGTCCGCATGCCGCATACCGTCTACACCAGCGCCATCATCCAGGCGCCGCTGGCCACCGTCTGGCCGCTGTTTCGCGATTTCAACGGCCTGGCCGGCTGGCACCCGGGCATCGCCCAAAGCCGCCTGGAAGCGGACGGGCGCCACGATGCCATCGGCTCGGTGCGTTACCTGACGCTCAAGCCGTCCGGCTTCGTGCGCGAGCAACTGCTGATGCTGGACGACCCCGGCACCGCGCTGCGCTATTCCATCATCGAGACCGACCTGCCGATGCGCGACTACATTGCCGGCGTGACGTTGCGCCCGGTGACCGAAGGCGGCGCGACGCTGGTGGAATGGTGGGCGGATTTCCGCGTGGAAGACGGCGCCGACCTGCAGGCGGCGGCCACCGCCGTCGGCCAGGGTGTATTTGCAGCAGGGTTGGCGGCGCTGAACGAGAAACTGCGCGGCTGACCGGCGGCCGTCACATGGCGCGGCCACCGCCAGGCCGCTGACCGCCGGCCCCCCGCTAGCCGCGTTTGCGCCCCGCACCCGCGGCCAGCTTGCACCCCGCGGGCAGGGCCGCCGTCCGCAGGTACGTGCGGATTCCCAGGATCAATGCCTGGGCCGCCGGGCTCAGCGGATATTCCTTGTGGCGGATGATGCACAGAGTCCGCACCACCGTCGGCCGCGCCAGCAGCGCGTAGGCCAGTTCCGGTTCCATCACGCGCTGCGCCGCCAGCGCGGGCAGCACCGCCACCCCCATGCCCGCCTTCACCAGGGCTGCCTGCGACGTCGTGCTGGACGCTTCGTAGAACGGCGCAGCGGCCTCGATCGGCAGATCGGCGCGGGCCCGCAAGAGCGCCATGATGCCGGTCTCGTCCACCACCCCCACCAGCTTGCGGCCGGCCAGGTCGGCCCAGCGCATCGTGCCGTCGCGCCCTGGGTGCAAGCCGGCGTCGTCGCGCCGGTACAGCACGCCGAAGCGGTCTTCGAGCAGGGCGTCGAAGTGCAGCCCCGGCGCATCGGCCCAGCGGCTGGTCAGGCCGAAATCGACCTCGCGCGTGGCCACCTTGCGCTGGATGCGGCCCGAGTTGTCGTCGCTGAGATACAGCCGGATGGCGGGGTATTGGGCTGAGAATGCGGCCGCTGCCGGCGCAATGATCTGGGTGATGGCCGACGGCGCCGCCGCCACGCCCACGCGGCCGCGTTCCAGAGCGCCAAAGCGCACCACGTCGCCGATGGCGCCGTCGAAGTCGGCCAGCAGCCGCATCACGCGCGGCAGGAATTCCTCGCCCGCCGCCGTCAGCAGCACGCGCCGGCTGGTGCGGGCGAACAACTGCGTGCCCAGCGCATCTTCCAGTTGCCGCACCAGGCTGGTGACGGATGACTGCGTCTGGAACAGCCGCTTGGCCGCGTGCGTGAAACTGGATTCCTGCGCCACCGCCACGAAGGCGGTCAGGTGCTTGAGGGTGACATGCTTGGGCAGGCGATGCATTTCAAATCACGATAGATGGATCAATAAAAACAATTTTTCCAGATTGATCGCGCCGACGATACTAGTACCTTCAGCAAGGGCAGCTCTCTCCGGGCGGCCCTTGACGCAACAAGCGGGCGGCGGGCCCACATCAAGGCGGAGCGGTATGCAGGACAATCTGGATCTGGTCATCGAAGGCGGCTGGGTGATCGACGGGCTGGGCGGGCCGCGCAGGCGCGCCGACGTCGGTATCCACGCCGAGCGCATCGCCGCCATTGGCGACCTGTCGGCCACGCCCGCCGCGCGGCGCATCGATGCCACCGGCAAGATCGTTGCGCCGGGCTTCATCGACACCCATGGCCACGACGACCTGATGTTCGTCGAAAAGCCGGGCCTGGAATGGAAGACCAGCCAGGGCATCACGTCGGTGGTGGTGGGCAACTGCGGCATCAGCGGCGCCCCCGCGCCGCTGCCCGGCAATACCGCGGCGGCGCTGGCGCTGCTGGGCGAAACGCCGCTGTTCGGCGACATGGCCGAATACCTGGCCGCGCTGCAGGTGCAGCAGCCGATGATCAACGTCGCGGCGCTGGTGGGCCACGCCAACCTGCGCCTGGCGGTCATGCGCGAGCCGGCGGCGCAGCCGACCGAGGCCGAACAGCAGGCCATGCAGCAGATGCTGGCCCAGGCGCTGGACGCCGGCGCCGTCGGCTTCAGCACGGGCCTGGCCTATCAGCCGGGCGGGGTTGCGGGGCAAGACGAACTGGACGGCCTGGCGCAGGTGGCGGCCGCGCGCGGCGCGCTGCACACCAGCCATATCCGCAACGAAGGCGATGCGGTCGAGGAAGCGGTCGACGAGGTGCTGTCGATCGGCCGGCGCACGGGCTGCGCCACGGTGCTGTCGCACCACAAATGCATGATGCCGCACAACTGGGGCAAAAGCCGCGCCACGCTGGCCAACATCGACCGCGCCCGCGCCGACGGGGTGGACGTGGCGCTGGACATCTACCCGTACCCCGGCAGCTCGACCATCCTGATTCCGGAGCGCGCCGAACTCATCGACGATATCCGCATCACCTGGTCGACCCCGCATCCCGAATGCGGTGGCCGGATGCTGGCCGACATCGCCGCGCAGTGGGGCTGCGACCGCGCCGAGGCCGCGCGCCGCCTGTGCCCGGCCGGCGCCATCTATTTCGCCATGGACGAAGCCGAAGTGCACCGCATCTTCCAGCACGAGCGCTGCATGGTCGGGTCCGACGGCCTGCCCAACGACGCCCATCCGCATCCGCGGCTGTGGGGCAGCTTCACGCGGGTGCTGGGGCGCTACGTGCGCGAAGCCGAGCTGCTGACGCTGGAGGCCGCGGTGGCCAAGATGACCGCGCTGCCGGCGCGCGTGTTCGGGCTGGCCGACCGTGGCCGTCTGGCCGTGGGCGCCTGGGCCGACGTGGTGGTGTTCGATGCCGATACGGTCCAAGACCGCGCCACCTGGGACGCGCCCACGCTGGCGTCCGCCGGCATCGAGCACGTGCTGGTCAATGGCTGCCCGGTGTTCCCGGCCCTGGCCGGCGCCCAGCGCCCCGGCCGGATACTGCGTCGCGAGCCCGTAGCGTCCGATTTTTCCCAATAACAAGCAGAACCCATCCTCACAGGAGACAAGCCTCATGATCCGCAAGACTTGCGTCGCCCTGGCGCTGGCCGCCGTATTGCCGGCCGCCCACGCTGAATTTCCCGATCGTCCCATCACCCTGATCGTGCCGTTCCCGGCCGGTGGCCCCACCGATATCGTCGGCCGCCTGGCCGCGGCCAAGGCCGGCGAAATCCTGGGCCAGCAGATCGTGGTGGAAAACCGCACCGGCGCGTCCGGCACCATCGGCATGGCCGCCACCGCGCGCGCCAAGCCGGACGGCTACACCGTGGGCCTGGCTACCGTCAGCACCCACGGCACCGCGCCCCACCTGTTTCCCAACCTGTCGTATGACCCGGTGAAGGATTTCACGCCGGTCAGCAACCTGGTCACCAGCCCCAACATCCTCAGCGTCAATCCGAAGTACCCGGCCAAGACGCTGGCCGAGTTCGTCACGCACGTGCGCGCCAACCCGTCCAAGGACGGCTATGCCAATGCCGGCGCGGGCGGCATCAACGACCTGGGCATGATCTGGTTCCTGCAGATCACCGGCGGCAAGATGAACAGCATCTCGTACCGCGGCTCCGCCCCCGCGCTGACCGACACGGTGGGCGGCGTGGTGCCGGTCATCTTCGACAACTTCCCGTCGTCGCTGCCGTACATCAAGAGCCAGCACCTGCGCGCGCTGGCCATCACGGGCCCGGCCCGCAACCCGCGCCTGCCGGACGTGCCGACCTTCGCCGAGCAGGGCTACAAGGACTACGACGTCACGGCCTGGTACGGCGTGGTGGCCCCGGCGGGCCTGCCCGACGCGGTGCGCGACAAGCTGGCGCAGGCCTTTGCCCAGGCCGTGCGCGACCCCGCCACGGCGGCCAAGATGGAAGAGACGGGCGCATTCCCGCTGGGCAATACGCCCGCGGAATTCGCCGAGCAGATCCGCACCGAGCGCGACCGCTGGAAAGCGGTGATCGACAAGGCGCAGATCAAGCTGCAATAACGGCGGCTGGGGTGTCGCCCTGGCGAGATTGGCCAGGGCGATGCTTGCCGGCTGGCGTTTGATGCAAGACGCTTGATGCCGGCGATCTAGTACACGTCGCGCCGGTAGCGGCCCTCGTGCAACATGGCCTGCACCTGCTCGTCGCCCAGTATCTGGCGCAGGGTGGCATCCACGCCGCCGGCCATGCCTTGCAGGCTGCCGCAGACATAGACCGCGGCGCCATCGTGCACCCACGCCGCCACGCGCGCGGCCTCTTCCCGCAGGCAGTGCTGCACATAACGGCGTTCGGCCTGGTCGCGCGAATACACCGCGTCCACGCGGGCCAGCGTGCCGTCCTGGCGCCAGGCGTCGATCTCGGCGCCGCAGAAGGCATCGTGCGCCGCACTGCGTTCGCCGAACACCAGCCAGTTGCGCGTATGCCCCGCGGCGCGGCGCGCCTTGATCAGCGCACGCAGGCCCGCCAGGCCCGTGCCGTTGCCGATCAGGATCATCGGCCGATCATCGTCCGGCGCATGGAAGTTGCGATTGCTGCGCACCCGCAGGGCAATCTCGTCGCCGGGGTGCGCGATATGGGTCAGCCAGCCGCTGCCCAGGCCCAGCCCGCCGTCCGCGGCGCGCATCTGGCGCACCAGCAATTGCAGCGCGCCATCGGCGGGCAAGGACGCAATCGAGTATTCACGGTGCGGCAGCAGCGGTCCGCCACGTTCCTGGCGCGGGCCGATTTCCGCGATATCGCCGGCCTGCCAGACGGGCGCTTCGCCGTCAGGCGGCGTCAGCGTCAGCAGATAGCAGGGGCCGCCCTGGCTGCCGGGGTTGAGACATTCGCGGCGCGCCAGGCGCCACGATTGATAGGCCGGGGCCTGCCAATCCGGCAGGTCGCTGCGGCCGGCCAACAGGCCCAGGTGATGCTGCCAATGCCGCAGCGCGGCCGGGTCGCCATCGTCGACCTCGACCAGATCGAACAGCGGCGTGGCGCCCTGGCCGTGCAGCCAATCATCCAGCCGATGGCCGAAGCCGCAGAAGTGCGCGTAGTCGCTGTCGCCCAGCGCCAGCACGGCGTATTGCACGCCGGCCAGCGGCGGCGCAGGTTCAGGGACCGCGGCGGCGTCAGGGTGCGTGTGGTGGTCGTGCGCGCCATGCATCGCGTGTTCCGCGAACCCGGCCGCCGCGTCCGGCGGATCGCCTTCGCCGTAGGTGCTGGCAATGAACAGGATGCGGCGGTGGCTTGCCAATCGGGCAAGATCCAACTGTCCCAGCGGTACGACCTGTACGGCCAGGCCACCGCTGCGCAAGGCGTCGGCGGTCTGGCCGGCCAGCGCCTCGGCATAGCCGGTCTGGCTGGCGTAGGCGACCAGCAGGGTGTCCTGGTGGGCCGGCGCATCCAGTCCGTGCAGCGTGGCCGCGGCCTGGGCCTGCCGCCGTCGCCCGCGGCGCCAGGCCCAGCCGCACAGCAGCAGCCAGGCCAGCACCACGCACGCGGCGGTTATCCAGCGTAGCGTCATGGATCAGGGTTTTGCGGCCAGCGCCTGGAAGGCGGCGGTGGCGCTGACGCGATAGCCGGCGGCCTCGCGCAGGATGAACAGGGCGGCCACACCGTGCCGTTCGGCATAGGCCAGGCCCTCGCGCTCGCCCAGCACCGTCAGCGCCGTGGCCAGCGCGTCGGCCTGCATGCAGCCGGCGTGCAGCACGGTGACGGACGCCACGCCATTGCGCACTGGTTGGCCGCTGCGCGGATCGATCGTGTGGGCATAGCGGGCATCGCCGTCGCCGGCATGGCGGCGGTAGTCGCCCGACGTGGCGATGCTCAGGTCGTGCAGCGGCAAGGCCAATGCGTGGTTATCGCTGCCGTCCGGCACTTCCACCGCCACGCGCCACGGCGCGCCGTCGGGGCGCAGGCCGCGCGCCCGCAGTTCGCCGCCCACTTCCACCAGATAGTCGGTGACGCCCAGCGCATCCAGCGCCTGGGCGGCGCGATCCACGCCATACCCCTTGGCAATCGACGACAGGTCCAGGTACACGCCGCCCGGCTGCCAGGCGGCCGGGCGGGACTCGTCCAAGCGCACACGCTGCCAGCCGCAACGCTGGCGGGCGGCGTCGATGGCAGCGGGCGAGGGCGGCTCGAAAGCGCGCTGCCAGGGCCCGAAGCCCCAGGCGTTGACCAGCGGCCCCACCGTCGGGTCATAGGCGCCGCCGCAGTCCTGGGCCAGCGCCAGCGCATGGCGCAGCACATGGAAGAACCCGGCGGGCAGCTCGCGCCAGCCGGGGCCGGCGCGGTTGTACTGGCTGATGTCGGCGTCTGCTTCCCAGGTGCTCATCTGGGCCACCACCTCGTCCAGCGCGGCCTGGATGGCCTGCCGCGCCATCGCGTCCGTGGCGCCGGCGGGCAGCGCCAGCCGCGCCGACCAGGTGGTGCCCATGGTCGCGCCCGCCAAGGCGGCCGCACGCCGGGGCAGGGCGCCCAGGTTCACGCGGACCTGCAGGGCGGCCGGCGCCGCGCCGCGCGGCGCGTAGGACGGAGCAGAGGCCATTGCCGCGCCCCGGATCAGGGCTGCAGCACTTCGACCGTGCCGGCGTACGACAGGCGGCGCTTCTTGGCCTGCGGCACGCTGACCTTGGCGTCTTCGGTGCCCGCTTCGATCCAGTACAGGCCCGGCTGCGGCCACTTGACCGAGAACTTGCCGTCCTTGTCGGTTTTCACGGCGATCTCGCCGACCTTGTCGCGGTAGCGGCTGCCGCCGGGCACGATGGTCACGTCCAGGTCGGCGGCGGGCTTGCCGTCCAGCAGCAGCTGGAAGTTGGCCGATTCGCCGGTGAACAGGTCGTTGGGGTGGGTGGCGGGCGCCAGTTCCAGGCCGCGGCCCACCGGCTTGATGGCCGACGGCTTGCCGGCGGTGACGAAGGTTTCGACGCGGCCCAGGCTTTGCGTCACTTCCAGGTCGGCGGCGTTGGCCGGCACGGCCTGGGCCAGGCCTTCCGGCTTGCCGAAGTAGCGCTTGGGCTTGCCGTCTTCTTTCCAGCGGGCGAATACGCCGTCGTTCACCACTGCGATGCGGTAGGTGCCGGCCTGCTTGAGCTGCAGGTCGAACGTGCTGCGCAGCTTGCCGCGATTCAGGTTCTCGGCTTCGGCGGCCGAGCCGTCCGGGGCCACCACGGCCAGGCCGTCCAGGCGCAGCGGCGCGTGGTTGAAGTAGAACTTGTCGTTGCCCACCGCGGCATCCACGGTGATCCAGCTGTCGGTGCCCGACAGCACGGTCGAGGACGGCACCATCCAGACGTCATGGGCATGGGCGGCGTAGGGCAGGCACAGCGCCAGGGCGGCGGCCAGTTTGGCGACGGATTTCATGGTTGCGTTCCTTGTGCGGGGAGGGGGGCAGATCAAGGTTTCAGGTCCAGGGCGATGGCGCCCAGCTCGTGTTCGCCACGGGCCGTCAGTTGCTCGGCTTTCTGCGGCGGCCACTGGAAGGGAATGCGCAGCAGCTCACGGCCGCCGACTTCGCGGGCGGCCTCGACCACCACGGCGTATTGGCCCGGCTTTAGCCCGGCCAACGGCTTGGACGCCGCGTCAAAGCTTAGGGCGTGCTTGCCGGCGGGTTTGGTCGCGCCGCTCAGGCCGTCCACGGGGAAGGTCTGGTTGCGGCCGCTGCGGCGCCACCACTGGCGCATGTCCTTGAGCCATTCGGTGCCTTCGTTGTTCTTCTTGGCCACGTCGTACCAGACGGCCAGGTCGGCTGCCACGCTCTGGTCGGCGTTTTCGATCCAGATGGCGACGTACGGGCGGTGGTATTCGGCCACGTCCAGGCGCGGCACTTCGATGGACAGGCCGATGTCGGCGGCGTAGGCCGTTCGGGCGATCAGGCCGGCCAACAGGGCCGACAGCAACAACTTGCGCATGGAAATCTCCAGGGCGGATCGAATGAATCAGTGAATGAAGAGCAGCGCCAGCACCAGCGGGATCACGACGCCCAGGCCGACCATGGGCCAGGTCGCGCCGCGGTTGCCCGCGTGCATCTTGAGCAGCACCAGTCCGGTCAGCGAAAAGATCAGACAGGCGATGGCGAAAATGTCCAGGAACCAGCTCCAGGCCAGCCCCGTGTTGCGGCCCTTGTGCAGGTCGTTCAGGTAGGCGATCCAGCCGCGGTCGGTGCGTTCGTATTCGACGTCGCCGCTGGCCCGGTCGATCGACAGCCAGGCATCGCCGCCGGCGCGCGGCAGCGACACGTAGACTTCGCCGGCCGACCATTCGGCGGGTTTGCCCGCGGCGCCCGCGTCCAGTTCCGTGTCCAGCCACTGGGCGACCGCAACGGGCAGGGGGGCCTTCTTTTGATTGGCCGGGGCGGCCAGTTGCGCCAGCACGGCATCGGGCAGGCGAGCTTCGCGGCTGGTCACGACCGCCTTCGATTCGATGTGCGAGGCGTTGTTCAGCGTCAGGCCGGTGATGGCGAACAGCAGCATGCCCAGCAGGCAGAGCGCCGAGCTGATCCAATGCCATTGGTGCAGCGTCTTGAGCCAGTAGGCCCGGCGCCGGGGGGATGCGTGACTGTCCATGGGGTGGGCAAAATTCAAGGGCCGGATTCTATCATTCAAATGAGAATTACTCTTATAGAACAGATTATTAACGTGCGAATAGATTTCAATCGATTTCGGACCCATTTCCCATGGCGGCGATAAGATAGGCATCCCTGTCCGCCCAGTGCCCTTGTACCCATGTCCGTCTACCAGACCTTGACCCTCCTGAACTTCCTGGCCGTGGGCGTGGGCGCCGTGCTGGGCGCATGGGCCCGCTGGCTGGCCAGCCTGTGGCTCAACACCGAGGCCTGGCCCTGGGGCACGCTGGCGGTAAATCTGGTGGGGGGGTATCTGGTGGGACTGGTGCTGGCGCTGGTGGCCGGCCATCCGGAATGGCCGGCCTGGGTGCGGCTGGGCGCCATCACCGGTTTCATGGGCGGGCTGACCACGTTTTCGACCTTCTCGGCCGAAACGGTCGCCATGCTCGAACGCGGCGCCTATGCTGGCGCACTCGGCTATGCGGGGTTCAGCCTGCTGGGGTCGTTGTTGTTGACCGGGCTGGGGCTGGCCACGGTCAGCCTGTTGCGCTGACGCAAGCGGTGCGGGCGGCGTGGCCGCGCCGCCTGCGTGCGGCCAGGTTCAGTCGCCCGCGCGCGGGTTGAGCACCCGCGCTGCTTCCAACCCGCTGCGCACCGCGCCTTCCAGCACGCCGGGGTAGCCCGTGTCGGTCCAGTCGCCGGCCAGGGCCAGCGTGGGCCACGGCGTGGTGTTCAACGGCCGATGCAGGCCGGGCACCGCGGCAAAGGTGGCGCGCTTTTCAATGAACAGTTCCGCGGACGACACTTCCGGCATCGGCGGCAGCCGCTGCGGATAACCGGCAGCCTGTTCGGCTACCTGGTCGATCAGCGCCTCGATGGCCTGCTGGCGGTTGCGGTCGGTGAGGGTGGTGGCGGCGCTGGCCACCACCGCCAGCTCGCCGGCCTGTGCGTCGCCCGCCAATTGGGCGCGGTCGAACAGCCATTGGCCGACGTGGCCGCGGGCGCGATCCTCGCGCAGCATCATCATGGGTTCGGGCAGGCGCCAGGGCTCGGCCAAGCGCAGGTTCAGCGTGGCGATCGGCAGGTAATCGAAGGCCCGCAGCGCGTCCAGCAAACCGGTTGCCCCCGCCGCCCGCAGCGGGCCGTCGAGCAGGCGCGCGGCAAAGGTCGGCGGCACGGCCAGCACAGCCGCGTCAAAGCGTTCCTGGTTGATGTCGACGCCGTTGTCCGACGGCTGCAATTGGCGCACCGTGCTGCCGTAGCGCATGGTGACCTGGCGCGCAGCGGCATCGGGCCACAGCGCCGACAGGTCGGTGCAGGGCAGCAGCAGGTCGCTGTCTTCGCGGCGGCCGGCCAGGCTGTCGCGCAGCACGCGCGCAAACAGCACGGCGCTGGCCGTGGTGACCGGGGTATTCAGGGCGGCCAGGCAGAGCGGTTCCCAGACCTGGCGGATCAGCGTGTCGGACTGCGCGTGATAGTGCAGCAGCTGCTGCACGGTCCAGTCGCGCGGCGGCGTCCAGGACATCGTGCGCAGGCCGCGCATCAGGCGCAGCGTGGCCAGGCGGTCGCCCCATGACAGGCCGCGGGCGCGCAGGATCGCCACCGCCATGTGCAGCGGCGCCGGCAGGCGCGGGGCCGACAACCGGAAGCGGCCATCCAGGCTGGCCAGCCGCAGGGGGCGGCGCATCAGCAGCGCGTCGGGGTTGCGGCCCACCCGGCGCATCAGCGCCAGCGTGTGCTTGTAGGCGCCCGACAGCAGGTGCTGGCCGTTGTCCAGCGGGGATTCGAAACCGTCGTGAAAGACGCGCCGGGCGCGTCCGCCGGGCGTATGGCCGGCTTCAAAGACCGTGACTTTGGCGCCGGCTTCGCGCAGGGCGACGCTGGCGGCCAGCCCGGCCCAGCCGGCGCCGATGACCGCGGCCTTCATCGCGCCAACCGGCGGACCAGTCCACGTCCGCCGCCCACCCAGGTCTTCCAGGCCAGCCAGAGCTTGCGCAGGGGCGTCAGCGAAATGCGCTGATGCAGCACCTGCCAGTTGTCGCGCTCGATCTCGTCGAGCAGCGCGTGGTAGATCGCCGCCATCATCAGGCCGGGGCGCTGCGCGCGCCGGTCGGTTTCGGGCAGGCTGCGCATGGCTTCGCGGTACAGCTCGCGGGCGCGGTCGGCCTGGAACTTCATCAGGGCCGAGAAGCGCTCGGAATATTCGCCATTCAGGATGTCCGAGGCCTTGACCTCGAACTGCTGCATGTCGTTGACCGGAATGTAGATGCGGCCGCGGCGGGCGTCGTCGCCCACGTCGCGGATGATGTTGGTCATCTGGAAGGCCAGGCCCAGCTTTTCGGCGTAGACCAGGGTGGCCGGATCGGTATAGCCGAACACGCCGGCCGACAGCTCGCCCACCACGCCAGCGGCGTGCCAGCAGTATTTGCGCAGGCCGGGCCAGTCCAGGTAGCGGGTCTGGTCCAGGTCCATTTCCATGCCGTCGATGATGGCCAGCAGGCGCTCGCGGGTGATCGAACAGCTCTGCAGGTGCGGCTGCAGCGCGCGGGTCACGGGATGGTCGGGCTTGCCGTCGAACATCTGGTCGACCTGCGTGCGCCACCAGGCCAGCTTGATGCGCGCCAGCGACGGGTCGGTGCATTCGTCCACCACGTCGTCGACTTCGCGGCAGTACGCATACAGCGCCGTGATGGCGCGGCGCCGCTCGGGCGGCAGGAACAGGAAGGAATAGTAGAAGCTGGAACCGCTTTTGGCGGCTTTCTCCTGGCAGTACTCGTCAGGGGTCATAGTTGGCAGGGCCGGTTACTTACTTGATAGAGCGCCACAACATGATGGCCCAGTCTTTGGCGCCCAATTCGGGGCGATTCATGAATACATCGTAGCCGCCCGCCTCGATACGCTCCAGTACGCGCAGGCCGCCTTGCACCACCAGGCGCAGTTCCAGGCCGATGCGGCCCGGCAGGCGGCGCGCCAGCGGAGCGCCGAAGTGTAGCAGCGCGCGCGTGCGTTCGACCTCGAACGCCATCAGCGCGCGCCAGGCGGGCGTCAGGCGGGCCGCGGCCAGGTCTTCTTCGGATACGCCGAAGCGGCGCAGGTCTTCCTGCGGAATGTAGACGCGGTGCTTGTGCCAATCGACCCGCACATCCTGCCAGAAGTTCACTTGCTGCAAACCGGTGCAGATGGCGTCCGACTGCTCGACGTCTTGCGGCGCGGTGGCGCCGAACAAGTGCAGCATCAGGCGGCCCACCGGGTTGGCCGAGCGGGTGCAGTAGTCGGCCAGGGTGGCGAAGTCGTCGTAGCGCTTGACGCTGATGTCCTGCTCGAAGGCGGACAACAGGTCGTAGAAAGGGGTGATAGGCAACTGGTGCCGGGCGATCGTGGCGGCCAGCGGCACGAAGATGCTGGCCAGTTCGGGCGCGCCGGGGGCGGGCACCGTGCCGGGCTCGGCGCCGATGCGGTGCAGTTCGGCGCGAAACGCGGCCAGTTGGGCCAGGCGTTCGGCGTCGTCGGCGCTGCCTTCGTCGGCAATGTCGTCGGCGGCGCGGGCAAACCGGTACAGATCGGTCACGGCGCCGCGCAGCCTGCGCGGCAGCAGCAGCGAGGCAACGGGGAAATTCTCGTAGTGATCGATGGGCATATGGGGTCCTGCGGTCTGGCCGGGGCGGGCCGGAACCAGATCATTTTAGAGTACGCGCGGCGGTGCGATCCTGCTGCTGCCGCCACGCCGATCAGTTAGACTTAAGCGCTACAGGATCTCATACCATGCCCCGCCCAGTCTCTGCCACCGTTTCCGTCTCTGCCCTGGCGCACAACCTGGCCGCCGTGCGCCGCCACCTTGACCAGACCGCCGCCGCCGCATCCGGCCTGCCGCCCTCGATCTGGGCGGTCATCAAGGCCAACGCCTACGGCCACGGCATCGAGCAGGCCGTCGCCGGCTTCTCCAAGGCGCAGGGCCTGGCCATGCTGGATCTGGACGAAGCCGTGCGCTGCCGCGAATCCGGCTGGGGCGGCCCGATCCTGCTGCTCGAAGGTTTTTTCAACCCGTCCGACCTCGACATCGTCGACCGCTACCACCTGAGCATCACCGTGCACCAGCGCGAACAGCTCGACATGCTGGCGCGGGCGCGCCTGACGCGCCGGGTCGACATCATGCTCAAGCTCAACAGCGGCATGAACCGGCTGGGCTTTTCGCCCGCCGCCTACCTGGCCGCCCACGAGCGCGCCCAGTTGCTGCAGCAGCAGGGCACGGTCGGCTCGATCGGCAAGATGACCCACTTCGCCTGCGCCGACGGCCCCCAGGGCGTCAACGAGCAAATGGCCGTCTTCAATTCGGTGACGCATAAGCTGCCCGGGCCGGTCAGCGTCTGCAATTCGGCGGCCACCCTGCGTTTCGCCGAGATCGCCGTGGCCTCGGAAAACCAGGCCCACTGGGTCCGCCCCGGCATCTGCCTGTACGGCGCGTCGCCGTTCGCCGATGCCGACGCGGCCTCGTTCGGCCTGAAGCCGGCCATGTCGCTGCGCTCGGAAATCATCGCCGTGCAGGAATTGAAGGCCGGCGATTCGGTCGGCTACGGCGCGCTGTTCCGGGCCGACCGCCCCATGCGCGTCGGCATCGTGGCCTGCGGCTACGCCGACGGCTACCCCCGCCATGCGGCCACCGGCACCCCGGTGGCCGTGGCCGGCATCCGCACCCGCCTGGTGGGCCGGGTCTCGATGGACATGCTCATCGTCGACCTGGACCCGATTCCCGCCGCTGGCGTCGGCACCCCGGTGTCGCTGTGGGGCGAAGACGGCCCCTCGGTGGACGAAGTCGCCCTGGCGGCCGGCACCATCGGCTACGAGCTGCTCTGCGCCCTGGCCCCCCGCGTGCCGGTCACCCGCGACGTCTGATCCCGACGTCTGATCCTTTTGGGGGATGCCCGCCTTGGCGCCTCGCCTGGGGGTGTCCAGCGTGCAAGAATTGCTACGCAATTTACAAGACAGCCACCGCCGGATGGTGTCTACTTGAAAGACCGGGCGCCCAGGCGCCCGTTTTCGACCCAGTAAACAATCAACGAGGTTTCGATCCATGAAGGACAAATGCGTGCTCATTACGGGCGCCACCAAAGGCATAGGCTGGGCGCTTACTCAGCGGCTGTCCGACATGGGTTGTCATGTGGTCGGCATCGCGCGCAATACCGGCGATGTGGATTTCCCCGGCTACCTCTATGCCTGTGACCTGGCCGACGCCGGTCGCACCGAAGAAGTGCTGCGCGAAATCCGCGAGAAATTCCCCGTCGATGCCGTGGTCAACAACGTCGGCATCGCCTCGCCCCAGCCGCTGGGCGAAATCGACCTGGCCACCCTGTACAACGTGCTGGACCTGAACGTGCGCGTGGCCGTGCAGGTCACGCAGGCCTTCATCGAATCGATGAAGGTGCGCCGCGCCGGGCGCATCGTCAACGTCTGCAGCCGCGCCATCCACGGCGGCCTCGAACGCACCGCCTACTCGGCCGCCAAGAGCGCGCTGGTGGGCTGCACCCGCACCTGGGCGCTGGAACTGGCCGAATACGGCGTCACCGCCAACGCAGTGGCTCCGGGCCCGATCGAAACCGAAATGTTCCGCGCCACCCGCCCGGCGGGCAGCGAAGGCGAAAAGCGCGCCTTGGCCTCGGTGCCCATGAAGCGCCTGGGGACGCCGGCCGAAGTGGCCGCCGCCATCGCCTTCCTGCTGTCGGACGACGCCGGCTTCATCACCGGCCAGGTGCTGGGCGTGGACGGCGGCGGCAGTCTGGGCGGCCGTTCCTGACCTGACATCCCCGGGCGCGAATCGCATCCAATCCGTGCCCCGCAAGACAAACCGGCCCGCTGCAAGCGGGCCGGTTTTCATTGGGGCTTCGTGAGCGGGGCGTCACCGGCCCCGGCGCTTCAATACGGCCCGTTGGCCGCGTCCACCGTCTTCACGTTCTTGAATTCGCCCACCAGCTTTTCGGCGGCGCGGGCCAGCAGCACGGCATCCACGCCCACCGCCACGAACGTCGCGCCCAGCGACAGGTAGTGGCGCGCCTGCGGCACGCCGCTATGCAGGATGCCGGCCGCCTTGCCCGACTTGACGATGCGGGCGATGGCCGCGTCGATGACCTGGGTGACCTCGGGGTGCTCGGGCTTGCCCAGGTAGCCCATGCTGGCCGACAGATCGGCAGGGCCGATGAAGGCGCCGTCCACGCCGTCGATGGCCAGAATCTCGTCCAGTGCGTCGATGGCGCGCGGCGTTTCGATCTGCACGATCACGCACATTTCGTCATTGGCGCGTTCGAGGTAGTCGGGAATGCGGTTCCAGCGCGACGAGCGGGCCAGCGCGCTGCCCACGCCGCGAATGCCGGCGGGCGGATAGCGCACCGCGGCCACGGCGGCCGCGGCCTCTTCGGCCGACTGCACCATGGGCACCAGCAGCGTCTGCGCGCCGGTGTCCAGGATCTGCTTGATCTGCACCGGGTCGTTCCAGGCCGGGCGCACCACCGGCGCTACCGGGTAGGCCGCCACCGATTGCAGCTGGGCCAGCGTGGTCTGCAAGGTATTGGGCGCGTGTTCGCCGTCGATCAGCAGCCAGTCGAAGCCGGCGCCGGCACAGATTTCAGACGTGTAGGCGCTGGCCAGTCCGGCCCACAGGCCGATCTGGGGTGTGCCGGCGCGCAGGGCGCGCTTGAAGTGGTTGGTCAGGATATCCATGGGCTGCGTGGCGATCAGATGAAGTGGCAGTTGACGGAACCCAGCACGCCGTAATCGACATTGAAGGTATCGCCGGGGCGGGCCAGCACCGGGCGGGTGAACGACCCCGACAGGATGATCTCGCCTGCTTCCAGCGCCACGTCGTGGGCGGCCAGCTTGTTAGCCAGCCATACTACGCCATTGGCGGGGTGATTCAAGACGCCGGCCGCCACGCCGGTTTCCTCGATCACCGCGTTGCGCGACAGGATCGCGCCGACCCAGCGCAGATCCAGTTCATTCATCTTCACGGGCCGCCCGCCCATCACCACGCCGGCATTGGCGGCGTTGTCAGCGATGGTGTCGAACACCTTGCGCGGGCGCTTGCTGTCGGGGTCGATGCTGTGCGAGCGCGCGTCGATGATCTCCAGCGCCGGAATCACGTAGTCCACCGCGTCGTACACCTGGAACAAGGTCACGTCGGGGCCGCGCAGCGGCTTGCCCAGCACGAAGGCCAGTTCCACTTCCAGGCGCGGCAGGATGAAGCGGTCGGCGGGAATGTCGCTGCCGTCGGCAAAGAACATGTCGTCCAGCAGCATGCCGAAATCGGGCTCGTCGATCTGCGAGGCCTGCTGCATGGCGCGCGAGGTCAGGCCGATCTTGTGGCCGCGCTTGATGCGGCCTTCGCCCAGCTTGATGTCCATCCAGGCGCGCTGGATGGCGTAGGCGTCGGCGATGGTGATGTCGGGGTGTTCCAGCGAGATCTGGCGGATCTGCTGGCGGGTGCGTTCGGCGTCGTGCAGGCGCGCGGCGATGGCGTGTACGGTGGCGGAGTCGAGCATGGCGAAGGTCCAGGGTGGGGAATGTCAGGCGGGGTAGGGAACCAGCGTGTTCACGAGCCGGCCGATGCCGTCGATCTCGGTCACGACTTCGTCGCCGGGATTGACGTTGACGATGCCGTCGGGCGTGCCCGTCAGGATCAGGTCACCGGGCGATAGCGTCATGAAGCTGCTGAAGTATTCGATCAGGGCCGGGATGTCGAACACCATGTCGCGGGTGTTGCCGCGCTGGGTCTCGACGCCGTTGACGGTGGTGCGCAGGTCCAGGTTCATCGGGTCGGGCACGTCGTCGCGGTCCACCAGCCAGGGGCCCAGCGGTGTGCAGGTGTCGCGGCTTTTCACGCGCAGGTTGGGGCGGTACCAGTTTTCCAGGTAGTCGCGCAGCGCGTAGTCGTTGGCCACGGTGTACCCGGCCACGTAGTCGTAGGCCTGGGCGCGCGCCACGTTGCGGGCGGTCTTGCCTATCACCACCGCCAGTTCGCATTCGTAATGCATGAAGGCCACGTCGGCCGGGCGCAGCGTCTGCGCGCGGTGGCCGACAAACGTGTTGGCCGCCTTCAGGAAGCCCAGCGGTTCGTCCGGCGCCTTGAACGCCAGTTCCTTGGCGTGGTCGGCATAGTTGATGGCCAGCGTGAAGGTGGTGCGCGGTTCGATGGGCGGCAGCCAGGTGACGGCGTCCTCGGCCAGGCAGCGGCCGTCGGCCAGGCGCACCTGGCCAGGCCCGGCTTCGGTGGCCGCATGGATGACGCCTTCATAGGCAATGCGTGCGTGTTTCATGGCGGGTTCCGTGATGCGTCAGGCCAGGGCGTTGCCCAGCGTGCCCACCTGGGCGATGCGGATGTCGTAGCGCTGCCCGGCGCGCGCGCGCGGCGCATCGGCGGGGATGCCGGTGAGCAGGATGTCGCCGGGTTCGAAACTCATGAACGCGGTCACGTCGGCAATCAGCCGGGCCACCGGCCGAACCCGATCGGCCGTCGTCGTGCGCTGTACCACTTCGCCGTCGATGCGCACTTCGATCTCCAGCGCGTCCGGGTCCGCCACCGCGGTGGCCGGCGCCAGGTCGCTGCCGATGGGGCAGAAGCCGTCGCGGCATTGCTGCTTGAGCGCGGGCCGGAAGTAGCTGGCGTGCGGCGCCGACAGGTCCGCCACCACCCGATAGCCGGCCACGTAATCCAGGGCATCGGCTTCGCTCACACGGGTGGCGCGGCGGCCAAAGACGATGCCCAGGCACGCGCCGATCGATACCTCGGGCACGTCCGCCGGCAGCGTGATCACGTCGCCGTCGGCGGCATAGGTGTTGGCGGGCTTGATGTACAGCACCGGCGCCTGCGGGGGCGCCTTGTAGGGCGGCGCGTTGACGGCCTCGCCCAGCGCGGCCAGGGCCTGGCGGCTGTTCAGCGCCACGCCGACCACCGTGCGCGGCAGGGCCGCGCGGGCGGCCGCCGCGCGGTCGGCCAGGTACTCGCGGTAGTTGTTGCGCTTGTAGTTCAGCACCGGGTCGGCTTCTTCGACCTGCAGCGAAATGCCCAGCGGCCGGCGCGCCATTTCCGCGGCCAGGGCGCGGTCCAGCGCCCGGAGCACGCGTTCGCCCAGCGCCGCCTGCTGCTCGGCGCTGCGGCCGTGGCCGATGCGCAGCAGCACGTGCACGAAGGCATTGTCGGGGTGGCCATCCACGATCAGGTAGTCATCTACCCGCAGTGCGCGGGTGCGGGCCCCGGCCAGCGGGTACAGGCTGCCGTCGCCCACGGCCGCGTCCTGCACCACGCGCATCAGCGCGCGGGTGTCCAGGTCGAGATTGGCGGAATACTCAATCCAGATGTGTGGCATGGCAGGCGTGGGGCAAGCCCCCTCCGGCAGATATTGTTAGCATGTTAATTATCATAGTGAAAAAGCATGCGGGCGGCAATGCGGGCCGCCAGGGGTTTTCCGCCGTTGACAGCGGTAATTTCCCGGGCATAAAGTTAACGAGTTAACTAAATATTCGGCGGGCCGAAGATCCGACCCTCAAAGGCCGACAAGGAGACACGCGTGAGCATCAAGCACTGGATCAACGGCAAGCAGGTCGACAGCGCCGACCGCTTCATCACCTATGACCCGGCCACGGGCGAGGCCATCGACGAAGTCGCCGCGGGCGGCCAGCCGGAAATCGACGCCGCCGTCGCGGCCGCCGCCGAGGCCTTTCCCAAATGGGCCGGCACGCCCGCCAAGGAACGCGCCCGGCTGATGCGCCGGCTGGGCGAGCTGATCGACCGCAACGTGCCGCACCTGGCCGAACTGGAAACCCGCGACACCGGCCTGCCCATCTCGCAGACCCGCAAGCAGCTGATTCCGCGCGCGTCCGAGAACTTCACCTTCTTTGCCGAAGTCTGCACCCGCATGAATGGCCACACCTATCCGGTGGACGACCAGATGCTGAACTACACGCTCTACCAGCCGGTGGGCGTGTGCGCGTTGGTGTCGCCCTGGAACGTGCCCTTCATGACCGCCACCTGGAAGACCGCGCCCTGCCTGGCGCTGGGCAATACCGCGGTGCTGAAGATGTCGGAACTGTCGCCCCTGACCGCCGACCAGTTGGGCCTGCTGGCGCTGGAAGCCGGCATTCCGGCCGGCGTGCTGAACGTGGTGCAAGGCTATGGCGCGACCGCCGGCGATGCGCTGGTGCGCCACCCTGGCGTGCGGGCCATTTCGTTCACCGGCGGCACCGTCACTGGCAAGAAGATCCTTTCCAGCGCCGGCGGCATCAAGAAATTCTCGATGGAACTGGGCGGCAAGTCGCCCGTGCTGGTGTTCGACGACGCCGACGTCGAGCGCGCGCTGGACGCGGCCCTGTTCACCATCTTCTCGCTCAACGGCGAACGCTGCACCGCCGGTTCGCGCATCTTCGTGCAGGAATCCATCTACGCCGACTTCGTGCGCCGCTTCGCCGAGCGCGCCCAGCGCCTGGTGGTGGGCGATCCCGTTGACGAAGCCACCCACGTGGGCGCGATGATCACGCGCCAGCACTGGGAGAAAGTCACCGGCTACATCCGCCTGGCCAAAGAAGAGGGCGCCCGCATCCTGGCCGGCGGCCCCGACGCCCCGCAGGGCCTGCCTGCGCGCCTGGCGGGCGGCAATTTCGTGCGCCCCACGGTGCTGGCCGACGTCGACAACCGCATGCGCTGCGCCCAGGAAGAGATCTTCGGCCCGGTCGCCTGCCTGATCCCGTTCAAGGACGAGGCCCATGGCCTGGCACTGGCCAACGACGTCAAGTATGGCCTCGCGTCGTATATCTGGACGAGCGACATCGGCCGCGCCCACCGCCTGGCGCGCGGCATCGAGGCCGGCATGGTGTTCATCAACAGCCAGAACGTGCGCGACCTGCGCCAGCCGTTCGGCGGCACCAAGGAATCGGGCACCGGCCGCGAGGGCGGTGAATACAGCTACGAGGTGTTCGCCGAGATCAAGAACGTCTGCGTCTCGATGGGCAGCCACCACATTCCCAAATGGGGCGTCTGAGCCCCGCTATAAAAAATCCGGAGACAACCCATCATGGGCAAGCTCGCGCTGGCGGCCAAGGTAACGCATGTGCCGTCCATGTACCTTTCCGAAATGCCCGGCCGGCATCACGGCTGCCGCGAGGCCGCCATCCAGGGCCACCGCGCCATCGGCCAGCGTTGCCGCGACCTGGACGTGGACACGCTGGTGGTGCTGGACGTGCACTGGCTGGTCAACGCCGGCTATCACGTCAACTGCAACGAGCGTTTCGCCGGTTACTACACCAGCAACGAGCTGCCGCATTTCATCAAGGACATGGACTACGCCTACCGCGGCGATCCGGCCCTGGGGCGGCGCATCGCCGAATGCGCCAGCGCGGCCGGCGTGGCCACGCGCGCCCACGAGATAGCCAGCCTGGAACTGGAATACGGCACGCTGGTGCCGATGCGCTACATGAATGGCGACGACCGCTTCAAGGTCGTCTCGGTGGCGGCCTGGTGCGCCTGGCACTCGCTGGACGACAGCCGCCGCTTCGGCGCGGCGCTGCGCCAGGCCATCGAGCACAGCGACAGCCGGGTGGCGGTGCTGGCCAGCGGGTCGTTGTCGCACCGCTTCAATGACAACAACAGCCCAGAAGCGGCCATGCACCAGATCAGCCGCGAGTTCTACCGCCAGGTCGACCTGCGGGTGGTGGACCTGTGGCGCCAGGGCGACTGGAAGACCTTCTGCGCCATGCTGCCTGAATACGCCGAGCTGTGCGTGGGCGAGGGCGGCATGCACGACACTGCCATGCTGCTGGGCTTGCTGGGTTGGGATGCCTACGACCGGCCCGCCGAGATCGTGACGGACTACTTCACCAGTTCAGGTACGGGGCAGATCAACGCGATCCTGCCCGTGCCGGACTGAACCCGGGCCAGGCGGGTGCCGGGCCGTCCCGCGCGCCTGCACGGATAGCCGGGCAGGCGCGGGGCCGTGCGGGGGTCATTCCGTCGTGGCGGGCTCGCGCTTGATCAGCTCGACCATCGCGTCCACGTCGGTGTACAGGCGGTCCAGCAGCTCTTTGCCGATGCGCGCTTCGATTTCCTGGTACTTCGCATCCACTTGCGGCCGCATGCGGTCGATCAGCTTGTTGCTCTTGGGCGTCAGCGAGATTTCCTGGCGCCGCTGATCGGCGTTGGAGCGCACGCGCTTGATCAGGCCTTGCTCTTCCATGCCGGCCAGCATGCGGGTCAGGCTGGGGCTCAGGATCTGGCAGCTGCGGGCAATCTGGTTGGGTTCCATCGAACCGACTTCGCTCAGCGTGCGCAACACCCGCCATTGCTGCTCGGTCACGCCCGCGGCGTGCAATATCGGCCGGAAATGCGCCATCAGGGTTTCGCGCGCGTAAAGCAGCAGGTGGGGAAGGTTGCGGTGGTGGAAGCTCGGACTCATGGCGGCCATGTTAGCAAGAAGCCGTTCGATTTCTTGAGGGTATCAACGTCCAGGCCCGCAACGAATGCGGGCCTGGGGGAAACGGAACGAGGAAAAAAAGGGGTCAGGAAGCGGGGTTCTGCTGCGCCAATTCGTGCAGGTCGTCGGGCAGCGTCAGGTCGGGGGCGCCTTGCTGCAGTTCGCGCAGCGCGGCCACGGCCTCGTCTTGCTGGTCGTCCTGCATCAGGCTGCGGATGTGGGCCACGCGGGCTTCGATATCTTCTTCGCTGAAGGCGGTGACCTCGGCCGTGGCGGCCTCGGTGGGCTGCTCGGCGGCGGCTTGCGCGGTGGCCTCCGGGGCGGCGGGTGCGGGCGCGCTGGCCTGGACGCTGCTGGCAGGCGCGGCGGCAACCGGCGCAGCGGGCGTTTGCGCGGCGCGCTGGACCGGGGCAGGCGCGGCTTGCGGTGCCGGCGTTTCCGAGACCATGACGGGGCGCGGGGCCGGGGCGCGCTCGGCGGTGGTGCCCACTTCATGGGGCACGGCCAACTGGGCGTTCATGTCGGCCATTTCGGCGCTTTCGCGCATGTCGGTCCAGACGAACACGCCGGCCACGATGGCCAGGCAGGCGGCCGCGGCCCAGCCCGGATGCCAGCTATGGCCGGGGTGCCAGGTGCGGCGCACGGCCGCTTCCAATTCGGGGCTGCCGCCTGCCCTGGGCTTGCGATACAGGGCGCGCAAATCCAGTTCGTCGTCTTCGTCGAAGGGGGGGCGATAGGTAATGCTCATGCGCGTACTCCTCGCGCATATGCCTGGTGGCAGGGCATATCCGCGGTTGACCTTTGCTTGTGCCGCACCGGTGGTCCGGCGATCTCGTCCAGGCGTGGGTCGTGTTCCGGTTTAGATGTTGATTATGCGCGATTTGAAGAAATCTGCCAGTGAATTTCGTGTATTTGCAGGGTGTAACGTGACGATGTCCCCGATTGTGCAAGCCAACTGACAGCCAGGTGCACCAGCACGGGGCAAAGCGGGACAAAAACGCCCGCGGGCGGCGCGCCGGGGGCGGGGGCTTGCCGGTACACTTTCGCCCATGGCCAAATCCCGAACCGTCTATGTGTGCGCCGATTGCGGCGGCACGACCCCCAAGTGGCAAGGCAAGTGTCCGCACTGCAATGCCTGGAACACCCTCGAAGAAACCGTGGAATCGTCGGCGCCCGCCGCCGCCTCGCACCGCTACGCGCCGCTGGCTTCCAGCAGCCCGGTGCGCAGCCTGTCCGAAATCGAGGCCCGCGAAACGCCCCGCCAGCCCACCGGGCTGGACGAATTCGACCGCGTGCTGGGCGGCGGCCTGGTGGCCGGCGCCGTGGTGCTGATCGGCGGCGACCCCGGCATCGGCAAGTCCACCCTGTTGTTGCAGGCGCTGGCCTCGCTGTCGGAAACCACCAATGTGCTGTATGTCACCGGCGAAGAATCCGCCGAACAGGTGGCGCTGCGCGCGCGCCGGCTGGACTTGCAGACGGGCAACGTCAACCTGCTGGCGGAAATCCGCCTGGAAGCCATCCAGGCGGCCGTGTCCGAGCAAAAGCCCACCGTGGCCGTGATCGACTCGATCCAGACGCTCTACAGCGGCGAACTCACGGCCGCGCCCGGGTCTGTGTCGCAGGTGCGCGAATGCGCCGCCCAGCTCACGCGGCTGGCCAAGCAGACCGGCATCGCCATCGTCATGATCGGCCACGTCACCAAAGACGGCGCCCTGGCCGGCCCGCGCGTGCTCGAGCACATCGTCGACACCGTGCTGTACTTCGAAGGCGACACGCATTCGTCGTTCCGCCTGGTGCGCGCCTTCAAGAACCGTTTCGGCGCCGTCAACGAATTGGGCGTCTTCGCCATGACCGACCGCGGCCTGCGCGGCGTGGCCAACCCCTCGGCGTTGTTCCTGTCGCAGCACGAGCAGCAGGTGCCGGGTTCCTGCGTCATGGCCACACAAGAGGGCACGCGCCCGCTGCTGGTCGAAATCCAGGCGCTGGTCGACAGCTCCCATGCGCCCAATCCGCGCCGCCTGACCGTCGGCCTGGAAGGCAACCGCCTGGCCATGCTGCTGGCCGTGCTGCACCGCCACGCGGGCGTCTCTACGTTTGACCAGGACGTTTTCGTCAACGCCGTGGGCGGGGTGCGCATCACCGAACCCGCGGCCGACCTGCCGGTGCTGCTGGCCATCATGTCGTCGCTGCGCGACCGGCCCTTGCCGCGTGGCCTGATCGCCTTTGGCGAGGTCGGCCTGGCCGGCGAGATCCGCCCCGCGCCGCGCGGCCAGGAACGCCTGCGCGAAGCCGCCAAGCTGGGCTTTTCCATCGCCCTCATTCCCAAGGCCAATGCGCCGCGCCAGCCCATCGAAGGGCTCGAGATCTGGGCGGTCGACCGCCTGGATGCCGCGCTGGAAAAACTGCGCTGACAGGAGCGTGACGTGAGTCTCTGGCTTATCGCCCTGTGCCTGGGCGCGGGGTGTCTTATCGGCTTCTTGGGCGGCGTGCTGGGCATTGGCGGGGGCATGATCGCCATTCCCGCGCTGGTGCTGCTGATGGGCATGTCGCAACAGCTGGCGCAGGGCACCGCCCTGATCATGGTGCTGCCCACCATCATGATGGCGGTGCGCAAATACAACCAGCAGACCCGCATCGACCGGCGCGTGGCGCTGGCGGGGGCCGGGGGCGCGGTGGTGTTCACCTGGGTCGGCGCCCGGCTGGCGCTGGGCATCGATTCCAGCACGCTGCGCCTGAGCTTCGCGGTGTTTCTCTTTTTCATCGCGCTGTTCTACGCCTGGCAGACCTGGCGGGCCGGCGTGGCCGCGCGTTCGCCCAAGCCCGCCGCGGGCCGTGCCGCACCCGTGTTCACGCCGCGCCGCGCCAGCGTGCTGGGCGTGCTGTGCGGCACGCTGGGCGGCTTTTTCGGCGTGGGCGGCGCGGTGCTGGCCGTGCCCATCATCACCTCGGTCTTCCGCCTGCCGCAGACCACCGCACAGGCGCTGGCCCTGTGCATGGTGATTCCGGGGTCGGCCGTGGCGCTGGTCACCTATTCGTGGGCCGGGCAGGCCGCCTGGCTGGTGGGCCTGCCGCTGGCCGCCGGCAGCCTCTTGTTCGTGCCGGTGGGCGTGCGGCTGGCGTACAAGCTGCCTGAACGCAAGCTGAGAGCCTGCTTTGCCGCCATGCTGTTCGCTACCGTGGCGCTGCTGGCATTTGAAAGCTGAGGGCGCGCGCGCGCTGCGCGTTTGTCACCATCTCATGACGAACCGTTAGCGCCGGAAAATTTCCTGTTCCGCGCTGAACCTTCGGCCGGGGGCGGGTTCCAACGGAGTACGGGTCATGCGGCGATGTTGCCGCCCCGAGTAGGAAAGGCCTTCGGGCCGATACCATCAGGAGTTCATGTAATGACGACTCACTCCCGTATCGCTGCGTTCTTGTCCACCTCGGCCTTGTGCCTTGGCCTTGCTGCCGCGCCTTCGGCGTTCGCGGCGGGCGCCGATGCCACGACCAAGGCGGGCGACACCAAGACCCAGGCGCAGCACAAGCATCACAAGTCCGATAAAACATCCGCCAAGCAGGCTGCTCCGAAATCGGGCGCTGCCAAAACGGATGCATCGGGCGCCATGGCGCCCGCGAAGTAAGGCAGTACCTCAGTAAGGCAGTACCGCAGTAACCGTAGTTCGCAGTAAATCTTCAACCGCAGTAAATCTTCAATCGCAGTACCGCAGTACCGGGCCGCAAGGTCCAAGTTCCTTTGCAAACGGCGGATGGCCCCCGGGCCTGAAAGCCGAAAGCCTCTCGGTATGGGCACCGAGAGGCTTTTTCGTTTGGGCGCCGCGCAGTGCGCGGGTTCTGTCAGGTGCGGCAGGGGCAGGCGTTAGCGCCCGCCACCCGCATCACTCCACCGGCGTGATCACGCGGCCGGTGTCGAAGTAGGCCTGCAGGTTTTCCAGCATCAGGTCTTCCATCGACTGGCGCGTTTCCAGCGTGGCGCTGCCGATGTGCGGCAGCAGCACGGCCTGGTCGCTCTTGATCAGCGCGTCGGGCACCTTGGGTTCGTGTTCGAACACGTCCAGCGCCGCGCAGCCGAGCTTGCCGGCTTCCAGTGCGGCCACCAGGGCCGCTTCGTGGATGACCGGGCCGCGCGCGATGTTGACGATGATGCCCTTGGGGCCCAGGGCTTCGAGCACTTCGCGGTTGACCAGATGGCGCGTGCTGGGGCCGCCCACGGTGGCCACGATCAGGAAGTCAGCCCAGGCCGCCAGGTCGGTCAGCGAGGCCTCGTAGCCGTAGTCGATGTCGTCGCGCTTTCTGCGGTTGTGATAGCGCACCTGCATATCGAAGCCGATGCCGCGGCGGGCAATGGCCTCGCCGATGCGGCCCAGGCCGACAATGCCCAGCTTCTTGCCGCTGACGCGCTGGCCCAGCGGAATGCTGCCGTGCACCTGGCCCCATTGGCCGGCGCGCACGAAGCGTTCGCCCTGGCCCATGCGGCGCGCACCTGCGATCAGGAGGCCCCAGGCCAGGTCCGCCACGCAGTCGGTCAACACGTCCGGCGTGTTGCTGACCTGCACGCCGCGCTGGTGCGCCGCGGCCACGTCGATGGTTTCGTAGCCCACGCCCCAGCTGCAGATGGCCTTCAGGTCGGGCAACGCGTTGATGAGTTCGGCGTTGGCGCCGAAGTTGGCCGACGTGACGACGGCGGTCACGCCCTTGCCCAGCTCGGCCAGCGCGGCCTTGCGGTCCGGCTGCTTCCACAGTTCGATGACGTCGTAGCGCTGCGCAAGGCGCTGGTTCGCGGAAGGCGAGCCGGCCAGGGAGCCGACCTGGATGATGCGATGCTTGGTGGTCATGTTGTCGTACGGGTGGGTGGCAAAACGTTCATGCTACTTGATCTGGCCTGGAATCCGGCTGACAGGCGGTCGTGCCGGGCGCGGGGCATTGGGGTCGGCTGCGTCAGCCGACCCGCCGACAGGCCTGCGGCGCAGGCCGGCTGCGCCGCACGCGCTTCGCGTCATTCCAGCTGGATATTGGCCTTCTGGATCACGTCCTTCCAGCGCTTGACCTCGGCTTCCTGGAAGGCGGTGAACTGCTGCGGCGTGTTGGCCACGACCTCGAAGCCCAGGCCCTGCAGCGTCTTCTCGGTCTGCGGATCGCGCAGCGCCGTCTGCAGCGCCTGGGTCAGCTGCTGCACCACGGCCGGCGGCGTGCCCTTGGGCACGGCAAAGCCCTGCCACGAATACACCACCATGTCCTTGATGCCGGCCTCGGCCAGCGTCGGCACGTCGGGCAGGTCCGGCGCGCGCGCATCGCCCGTGATGGCCAGGGCCTTGAGCTTGCCGGCCTTGATGTGGTTCTGTACCGCGCCCAGATTCTGGAACGACACATTCACCTGGCCGCCGATCAGGTCGGCGATGGCGGCGCCACCGCCGCGGTAGGGCACGTCCACGCCGGTGGTCTGCGTGCGCTGGCGAAACAGCACCGCCGACAGGTGGTCCGACGATCCCGTGCCCGACGAGGCATACGACAGCTTGCCGGGATTCTTGTTGGCGTAGGCCACCAGTTCGGCCACCGTGCTGGCCGGGAAGTCGGCCGACGCCACCAGTACGTTGGGGTTGCGCACCGCCTGGGTCAGGTAGTCGAAGTCCTTGCTGGGGTTGTAGGAAAGATTCTTGTACAGCGCCTCATTGATGGCGAAGGTACCGATAGAGCCGACCATCATGGTGTAGCCGTCGGCGGTGGCGCGGGCCAGCGCCTGCGCGCCGATGGCGCTGTTGGCGCCCGGCTTGTTCTCGACCACGAAAGTCTGGCCCAGCGCCTTGGACAGGCCGGGCGTGACGCTGCGCGCCGTGATGTCGGATGAGCCGCCGGGCACGAAAGGCACGATCATCGTGACGGGCTTGGTGGGGTAGCCGGCAGCCTGCGCCGCCGGTCCGGCAAGCAGCGCGGCCGCGGCCAGCGCAACCGCGCGTAGGGGTCTGTTCATGTTGTCTCCTGGTTCGCGTGATGATGAAGAACCCGGCGCCCACGCGTGGCGGCCGGGTCCGGACCGGCGCGGGTCAGTCGACCTTGGCGCCTGATTTCTTCACCACCTCGGCCCACTTGACGGTCTCTTGCGCCATGAACTGGGTGAATTGGGCGGGTGTGTCGCCAGACGGCGTGGCGCCCTGGGCCTGCAACTGGGCGCGCACCGGCTCCCGCTGCAAGGCCGCGGCGACATCGCGCTGGATCTTGTCCACGATCTGCGGCGGCGTGCCCGCCGGGGCCAGCAGGCCGAACCAGCTGGACGCCTCATAGCCGGGCACCCCGGCCTCGGCCAGCGTCGGCACATCGGGCAGCGCGGGCGAACGCGTGGCGGTGGTGACCGCCAGCGGGCGCAGCTTGCCGCCCTTGATGAAACCCATCGACGAGGGCAGGTTGTCGAAGATCAGGTCGGCCGAACCCGACATCACGTCGGTCAGCGCGGGGCTGCTGCCTTTGTACGGCACATGCGTCATGCGCGTGCCCGTCATGGTCTGGAACAGCTCGCCGGACAGATGCGTGGACGTCCCGTTGCCCGTGGAGGCCATGTTGACGCTGGCGGGGTTGGCCTTCAGGTACTTGATCAGGTCGGCCACGCTGCGGATGCCGTGCTTGTCGGCAAAGCCGGGGTTCAGTTCCAGCACGTTGGGTACGGGGATCACCAGCGTCACGGGCTGGAAGTCCTTGACGGGGTCGTAGGGCAGCTTGGCGTAGACGGACTGGTTGATGGCGTGCGTGCTGACGGTGCCCATCAGCAGCGTGTAGCCGTCGGGCGCGGCGCGGGCTGCCTCGCCGGAACCGACGTTGCCGCCGGCGCCCGCCTTGTTGTCCACCACCACCGCGCGGCCCCAGGACTTGCCCAATTCCGCCGCCACCACGCGCGCGGCGATGTCGGCGGTGCCGCCGGCGGGGAAGGGCACGATGATTCTGACGTCGCGTTCGGGGTATTCCGCGTGGGCCGACGCGGCCGGTATCAGGAAGGCGGCCGCGGCCAGACAGGCGGCAAGGGCCAGGCGGCCTCGCTCAGGGACTGCATGCATGGAATTCGTCTCCTTGGTGTGCGCGTGGCCGCGCATCGTTTGTAAAACGAATATAGGTATTGAGCATTTACTTGTCAACCAAGTATACTTTTTTAACCTTACTTATTTGACAACTGGGCCCGGTGACGGGACCCACCAGGAGCTTTCCCGCCATGAAAACGTCCCCGGTCACCGTCCAGGATCTGCAGCGCTCCGTCATTGCCGTACCGCCTCTGGCGCGCCATGCCGACCTGTCCTTGAACGAGGCCGCCAACCAGGCCTTGCTGCGGCACCTGGAGGCCGGCGGCGTGCGCAACGTGATGTACGGCGGCAACGCCAATTTCTACAACGTGGGCGTGGGCGAATACGCACGCATCGTGGACATGCTGGCCGCCCTGGCCGGCCCGGACACCTGGATCCTGCCGTCCGTCGGCCCCGACTTCGGCAAGATGATGGACCAGGCCGCGATCCTGCGCAGCCGCGCGTTCCCCACGGCCATGCTGCTGCCGATGTCGTTCCCCTATACCGACGCGGGCCTGGCCGATGGCGTGCGCCGCTTCACCGATGCGCTGGCCAAGCCGGCCGTGGTCTACATCAAGTCGGCCGACTACCTGGCGCCGGCCACCGCCGCGCGGCTGGTCGAGGAAGGGCGCATCGTGGCCTTCAAGTACGCCGTGGTGCGCGAGGACCCGGCGCGCGACGCCTACCTCACCGCGCTCTTGCAGGCGGTGGATTCGAACCGCGTGGTCAGCGGCATCGGCGAGCGTCCGGCCATCGTCCATTACCGCGACTTCGGCTTGAAGAGCTTCACCTCGGGCTCGGTCTGCGTGGCGCCGCGCGGCTCGATGCGCCTCTTGCACTTGCTTGCCGCCGGCCACTACGACGAAGCCGAGTCGGTGCGCCAGCATTACCTGGGCCTGGAGGACTGCCGCGACGGCATCAGCCCGATCCGCGTGCTGCACGATGCGGTCACGCTGTCCGGCGTGGCCGACATGGGTCCGATGCTGCCGCTCCTGACCGGCATTTCCAGCGCCGAGCGCGAACGCGTGGCGCCGGTGGCGCAGGCCTTGGCGGCCTGGGACCGCGCATCGGCCGATCATGCCGGTGCAATCTCGGACCGGAAAACCGCCACGGCCTAAGCGCGTAATTGGCGAGGCGCGCGGCATTGAAGTTACGATGAGCGCTCTTGTCATTGCGCCCAGTTCCCCAGGAGGTTTCGTGGCCCGACCGAAAGCATCACCCGCCGCCGCGCCGCAGGCGTCCGCCGAGCCGGACGCCATGGGCGCGCTGGTGCTCGAACGCGGCCACCGCGTGCGCCTGGCCGATCAGCTCTACGGCCAGATCTTCGAGCAGATCGTCTCGGGCAAGCTCAATGTGGGCGACAAGCTGCCTTCCGAAAACGAAATCACCGAGCGCTTCGGCGTGTCGCGGCCGGTGGTGCGCGAAGCGCTGCTGCGCCTGCGCGCCGACGGCCTCATTACCGCGCACCAGGGGCTGGGCACCTTCGTCAGCCATCAGCCGGCGCCGCGCCTGACCGCCTTCAGCGACGTGCAGAACGTGGGCGCCTACCTGCGCGCCCAGGAATTGCGCGTAGCCCTGGAAGGCGACGCCGCCCGCCTGGCCGCGCTGCGCCGCACCGACGAACAACTGCAAAAGATCGAAGCCGCCCATGTCGCATTTGCCGACAGCCTGGCGCGCGGCGAGGTGTCCGCCGAAATGGACCTGGCGTTCCACGCCAGCATCACGGAAGCCACCGGCAACGATTTCTATCTGGGCGTGCTGGAAAGCATCCATGAATCCATCAATGGCTTCATGCGCCTCACGCTCAACCTGACCCGCACCGGCTCGCGCCAGCGCGCCCAGCGCGTGCTGGACGAACACGCCACCATCCTCGAGGCCATCCGCGCCCAGGACGGCGAGCGCGCCCGGGTCGCCATGCAATTCCATCTGGGCCAGGCCCGCCACCGGCTGGTCGACCGCGAACGCGATTGACCCGCCTCACACCGGACCGGCTCACCCCACTGATCACAGGAGACATCGCGTGCAAGGCAAGGGTTCGGCATTCACGGCAGCATCGGCGGGACAGGTGCGGGAACAGATTCTGGTGGTCTTGCAGGCCTGGGGCATGGCGCCCGACCTGGCGGCCGTCACTGCGGGCCTGATGGCCGAGACCGACCTGCTCGGCATCGATTCGCACGGCATCTCGATGCTGCCGGCCTACGAAGAAAAATGGCGCGCCGGCTCGCTCAAGCTGGACGCGCGGCCCCGCCTGGTGCGCGACGGCGGCGCCAGCGCGCTGCTCGACGGCATGGGCGGGCTGGGCTATCCGGTGTCGGCGCAGGCCATGAACCTGGCCGTGGACAAGGCGCTGGAACACGGCGTGGGCGCCGTGTCGGTCTGCAACTCGCACCACTTCGGCGCGGCCGGCGTGTATGCGCGCATCGCGGTCGAACGCGGCGTGGTGGGGCTGGTGACCAGCAGCGCCAACGGCGTCATCATGGTGCCCACACGCGGCGCCATGCCCATGCTGGGCACCAATCCCATTGCGTTCGGCGCACCGGCCGCCAGCAACGAACCCTTTGTGCTCGACATGGCCACCACTACGGTCGCGGCCAACAAGGTCAAGGTCTACGATTTCCAGGGCAAGCCGCTGCCCCCGGGCTGGGCGGTCGACGGGCAGGGCGCGGCGGTCACCGCGGCCGACAGCGCCATGCAGTTCATCTTCAAGCGGCCCGAGGGCGGCCTGACGCCGCTGGGCGGCACGGCGGCCATGAGCAGCCACAAGGGCTACGGCCTGGCCATGATGGCGCAGATCCTGGGCGGCACGCTGAGCGGCAGCGCCCTGGCCGCGCGCCGCAATGTCACGCGGCGTCCGGGCGAGCCCGACGACGTGGGCCATTTCTTCCTGGCGCTCAACCCCGACGCCTTCCGTGCCGCCGGTTCGTTCGAGTCCGACATGGACGACCTGATCGACACCCTGCACGACACGCCGCCCGCGCATCCCGACGAACCGGTGCTGGTAGCCGGCGAACCCGAAACCGTCGAGCGCGAACGCCGCCGCGTCCACGGCATTCCCATTCCGGCCGCGCTGGCCACGCGCCTGCGCGATATCTGCCAGCGCGCGGGCGCGCCGTATTTGCTGGACTGAGCCGGACACGGCCTGGCCCGCAATGCTTTTCCTTCGCATGTTGCGCCAGCCGCAGCGCGCGAAGCCCCCACCGACCCGGACACCGGGCGGCATGTATTAGAAAAAACGACAAGGAGACAAACCATGCAGGAAAACACCTCGCCGGGTCGCCGGCGCTTGGGGCTGGCCGCGCTGGCGGCAAGCGCCATCGTCGCGCTGTGTCCGGCCGCCTCGTGGGCGCAGTCCGGCAATTGGCCGACCCGGCCGGTCAAGCTGATCGTGCCGTTCCCGGCAGGCGGCAGCACCGACGCCGTCGGGCGTCTGCTGGCCGCCGAGCTGTCCAAGGAACTGGGCCAGAGCGTCATCGTCGAAAACAAGGGTGGGGCCAACGGCAATATCGGTTCCGACGTGGTCGCCAAGGCCGAGCCCGACGGCTACACGCTGCTGCTGTCCGGCGTGGGGTCCAACGCCATCAGCTACGCGCTCTACCAGAGCATGCCCTATCGCAACAGCGACTTCGCGCACATCTCGCTGCTGGCCACCGGCCCCAATGTGTTGGTGGCCAACATGGAATTTCCGGCCACTACCTTCGCCGACTTCATCAAGCTGGTGCGCGCCAACCCCGGCAAGTACACCCACGCCAGTTCGGGTAGCGGTTCGTCGGGCCACCTCGCCATGGAAATGCTCAAGCAGGCCGCCAACATCGATCTCGTGCACGTGCCCTACAAAGGCGGCGCCGCGGCCATCACCGACATGATCGGCGGCCGCGTGTCGGTGATGTTCCTGAACCAGGATTCCCTGCTGCCGCAGGTCAAGGCCGGCAAGCTGCGGGCGCTGGCGGTGGCCAGCGCGCAGCGCAATCCTGCTTATCCGGATACGCCTACCGTGGCCGAATCGGGCTATCCGGGGTTTGCGGCTGAATCGTGGTTCGGCCTGTCGGCGCCCGCCAAGACGCCGCCTGCCGTGATCCAGCGCCTGAACCAGGCCACCGTCAAGGCCCTGGCTTCACCGGATATCCGGCAGAAGCTGGAAAGCGTAGGCTTCGTGGTGGTAGGCGACGACCCGAAGACCTTCTCGGCCTTCGTCGAATCCGAAATCACCAAATGGGGTGCGGCGGCCAAGGCCTCCGGCGCCCGCATGGACTAAGGACCGCACTCATGACTTCACCCTTGCCCAACCGCTTCCGCCAACGCATCCTGGCCCGCGAACGCCTGATCGGCTTCTGGATGTGCATGTCCAGCCACATCACCGCCGAACTGGCGGGCCTGGCCGACTTCGACTGGCTGTTGCTGGATGGCGAGCATTCGCCCAACACCGTGCCGATGTTCCTGCAGCAGCTGCAGGCATTGCAGGGCAGCGCCAGCGCCGCCATCGGCCGGCCCACCTGGAACGATCCGGTCGAGATCAAGCGCCTGCTCGACATCGGCTTCTACAACCTGCTGATTCCTTTCATCGAGTCCGAAGACGACGCACGCCGCGCGGTGGCCGCCACGCGCTATCCGCCGCAAGGCATTCGCGGCGTGGCGGGCATGCAGCGCAGCAACCGCTACGGCACCGTGCCCGACTACCTCAAGACCATCAACGACAACCTCTGCGTGCTGCTGCAGATCGAAAGCCGCGCGGGCATCGAGGCGGTCGACGAGATCGCCGCGGTCGAGGGCGTGGATGGCGTCTTCATCGGCCCGTCGGACCTGGCCGCCGCGCTGGGCCATCTGGGCAATCCCGGCCACCCAGAGGTGCAGGACGCCATCCGCCACCTGTACCAGCGCGTCAGTGCTCAGGGCAAGGCCGTGGGCATCCTGGCGCCGGTGCAGGCCGACGCGCGCCGCTATCTGGACATGGGCATGCACTTCGTGGCGGTGGGTACCGACCTGGGCGTCTTCAAGCAGGCCACCTTCGCGCTGCGCGAAGCGTTTCCCACCTGAAAATGCCTGCGGGGCGCCTGGGCGCCCCGCATGGCTCCGAGTGCCGGGCCTTGCGTGCAAGGCCCGGGCGCGGGTTTCAGTCTTCCAGCGCCAGCAGATCGGCCACCGTCTGGCGGCGGCGGATCAGGCGTGCTTCGTTCTTGTCCAGCAGCACTTCGGCGGCCAGCGGGCGGCTGTTGTAGTTCGAAGACATCGACGAGCCGTAGGCCCCGGCGTTATGGAACACCATGAAGTCGCCGATGCGCGGCTGCGGCAGGGCCTGGTCCGACACGACACCGCCCGCATCCTGCGTGAACACGTCGCCCGACTCGCACAGCGGGCCGGCCACGGCGATGCGCGTCTCGGCCGCGCCCTGGGGTGCGCTGCCGTCCGGCGCATGCACCGAGATGCGGTGGTAACTGCCGTACATGGCGGGGCGCATCAGGTCGTTGAACCCGGCGTCCACCAGCGCGAAGTCGCGTCCGGGGCGGCGGTTGATCGCATGCACCTCGGCCACCAGCACGCCGGCTTCGGCCACCAGGAAGCGGCCCGGCTCGATCTCCAGGCGAACCTCATGGCCCAGGCGCTGTTCGATACGCTTGCGCGCCGCATCCCATTGGTCGAAGTAGTGATCGCAGTCGATGCGCGGCTCGCCATCGCGGTAGGGAATCGACAGGCCGCCGCCGGCCGAGATGGCTTCGATGTCGTGGTCCAGCGAGGCCACCACGTCCACCATCGCATCGCACACGCTGGACAGGTGGCCGTAGTCCACGCCCGAGCCGATGTGCATGTGGATGCCCACCAGCTTCAGGCCATAGCGGCGCACGATGGCGACGGCTTGTGCGACGTCGTCGATCCAGATGCCGTGCTTGCTTTGCGGGCCACCGGTATTGGTCTTGTTGCTGTGGCCGTGGCCGAAGCCCGGGTTGATGCGCAGCCAGACCCGATGGCCCGGTGCTGCCTGGCCCACGCGCTCGAGCATGTCGAGCGAACCGGCATTGACGGTGACGCCGTGCTTGATGACCGTGGCCAGGGTAGCGTGGTCGATCAGGTCGGCCGTGAACACCACGCCGGCAGGCTCGCCTTCGGGCTGGTAGCCGGCGGCCAGGCTGCGTTCGATCTCGCCCAGCGACACCGCGTCCACCATCACGCCTTCGGCGCGCATCAGGCGCAGGATGTGCAGGTTGGAGCACGCCTTCTGGGCGTAGCGGATGACATCGAAGCGGCGCAGCTGGGCGATGCGTTCGCGGATGACGGCGGCATCGTAGACCCACAGCGGGGTGCTGTACTGGGCGGCAAGTTCGGTGAGTTGGCGCGGATCGAAAGCCATTCTGGGGCAGACCTTGTATTCGGGGGGAGAATCAGGCGGGCATCATGCCCCATTCAGACCATCCAGTAAAATGCTTAGATATTCAAGATCGATTCATTCCTGATATGGGTTCGCCATGCTCACCCACCGCCATATCGAAGTCTTCCGCGCCCTGATGATCGCCGGCAGCGTCACCAAGGCTGCCGACCTGCTGTTCACCTCGCAGCCGACCGTCAGCCGGGAACTGGCGCGCATGGAGCAAAGCATCGGCTTCGCGCTGTTCGAACGCATTCGGGGGCGGCTGCGCCCCACGATGCCCGCGCTGGCGCTGTACGACGAAATCCGCCAGTCGTATGCGGGCCTGGAACGCGTGGCGTCCGCGGCCGCGCGCCTGCGGTCTTTCCAGGATGGCCAACTGGCCGTGATCGCCTTGCCGGCGTTTTCGCATTCCCTCTTGCCCGGGGCCTTCCGGCGCTTTCGTGACACGCATCCGGGCGTGAGCCTGTCACTGGAAGCGCAGGAATCGCCGTTTCTCGAAGAATGGCTGACCGCTCAGCGCTACGACCTGGGCCTGACCGAGCACGAGCTCGAACCTGCCGGCACACGGCTGGAATTGCTGATCGAAGTGGACGAAGTCTGCGTGTTGCCCGACGGCCATCCGCTGCTGGCGCGGCAGGCACTGGAACTGGCCGATTTCGCGGGTGAACCGTTCATCAGTCTGTCGTCCAGCGACCCGTACCGCATCCAGATCGACGAGGCCTTCGCCGCGCAAGGCATCCTGCGCCGCGCCATCATCGAAACGCCCACGGCGGTGTCGGTGTGCACCTTCGTGCGCCAGGGCCTGGGCCTGGCCATCGTCAATCCGCTGACCGCGCTGGATTTCATCGGCCGCGGCCTGCACATCCGGCCGTTGCAGCGTTCGTTTCCGTTCCGGGTGAACCTGGTGTTTCCGGAACACCGCCCCAAGAATCCGCTGGTGGACGCCTTTACTGCGTCATTGCGCGACGAGGCCACGCAGATCCGTACCCGGTTGGCCACGCGCGGCGATTGAACGGGTCACGGCAGATGGGCGGCCGTTCGATCGGGTCTAGCGCCGATCAAGTCTTGTTCAGACAACAAAACAGACAACAAAAACAGGCAACAAAAAAGGATGCCCTGGGGCATCCTTCTTCATTTGCCGTATTCATGACGCCCTGCAAAGCAGGGCGGCAGAATGGCTTAGGCCAGCGCCTTGATGGCGGCAGCCAGGCGGCTCTTGTGGCGAGCGGCCTTGTTCTTGTGGATGATGTTCTTGTCAGCCACGCGATCGATCACGCTCGACGCCTTCTGGAACACGTCGCCAGCCGCAGCCTTGTCGCCGGCGGCGATGGATTGGCGAACGCGCTTGATGGCGGTGCGCAGCATCGAGCGCAGGCTGGAATTGTGCTTGTTGCGCTCAACGGATTGGCGAGCGCGCTTGCGGGCTTGGGCGGTATTGGCCATGTTGCTATATAAGTTGAATTCGGCAAAGTCGAACATTTTAGCAAGTCCCCGGGGGATTGCAAGCTTTAAATGCCACGTCTGCCGATGGAGCGCCCGTCAACCGGGCGGGGGGCGCTGCGGGGAGAACCCCTGAGGCTGAAACCTGGGTTGAAGAACCCGGGTTGAAAACCCCTGGCTGGCCCGCTGGCTGGATACCCATGGAAATGGGGAAAATCCGTGCCGGAGTTATGCCCCGAGTTTCCGAGTTAAGCCTTGTTGCGCCTACTGGATAAAAATACGGTGCTCAGTATACAACGAAGCGGCCTTTCGTTACAGCGCCGCGTCAGCGGGCGTGGTCAGGCCGCGACGTTGATCGAGACGAACCAAGGAGTGTAGCGGCGCACGTGGATGGGCATCATGTCCTGCAATGCGCTCAGCGCGGCGTCGGTGTCGTCCAGCGGAAAGTGGCCGGACACCGGCAGGCCGCCGGCAGCCATGGACACGCGCAGGGTGCCGCTGCGGTAAGGGCGCAGGGCGGCGATCACCTCGGCCAGGGGGCGGCCGCGGGCATCGACCCAGCCGGCTTCCCAGGCGGCCTCGGCCATCAGTTCGGCGCGTGGGGTATCAATGCGGGACGCATCGAAGCGCGCGCCCGTTCCGGCGCGCACGATGCCGTGGCCGCCGGCCATGGTTTCCACCACCACCTCGTGTTCATGCACCACCACGACCGTGCGCTGGGCCTGCTGGCGCACCATGTAACGGGTGCCCAGGGCGCGCACCGTGCCCTCGGCGGTCTGGACCAGGAAGGGGCGGCGGGCGTCGGGCGCCACGGAAACGGTCACGGCGCCATCCAGCAGGCGCACCTGGCGATAGGAGGGCGTGAAGTCCAGGTTGACGCGGCTGCGCGCGTCCAGCAGCAGCTGGCTGCCGTCGGACAGGATGTAACGGCGGCGCTCGCCGGTAGCCGTGGCGGCGTCGGCTGCGACGTTGTTCAGCGGGTAGAAGGCGTTGCCCACGTACGCGGCACAGGCACCCGCACTGGCGAGCGCCAGCGAGCCGGCCAGAAAGCGGCGGCGTGGCGGCACGACGACGTCGGCGGGAGCCGCGGCGGCGGGCGGGGGCGAAAGCGGAATCGGCGGCTGGAGCGCCGTCGTGGCATAGCCGGCCGGGTAGGCATCGCCCAACCGACCAAACGTCGACCCTGCCAGAGTGCCCGTCAATTGTTGCCAGGCATTCTCATGGAGAGGGTCGGCTGCTCGCCACGCCAGGAAATCGTTGTAGTCCTGCGCTGTCGCCTTTCCTGAGCGCAGCAGCAGCAACCAATTGATCACTTGGTCCGCCATGGGGTGTCCTTGGGCGTACTTCACTTCATCTCCCCGTCCTTGTTGCCGGGCGGGAATCCTTTCGATGGCAATTTGTAAATAATAAAGGTTTTTTACCAAAGATTACCGGGTCCTTGTCAATTCTTGACGGCCAAGATGCAAAAAAGCCGGCGAAAAGCCGGCTTTTTGCGGATGATGGGGCCGTTGGGCCCAAAATTACCTTGCCGGACGTCGTCCGAAATCCCGGGGACGGAACCCAAACAGTAACAACATGCCGAAGTACACCGCGCTGCACGCGACCAGCACGCCGCCCAGCCACAGCGCGCGCTGGCCGGAATGGGCCTGCAGGCCGATCCAGTCAATACGGCCATCAGCGTAGATGAGCAACGCGGCCAGGGCGACCAGGGCGGGAATCAGGCGCAAGGCGAAGCGGCCCCAGCCCGGGGTGGGCTGGTACACGCCGCGGCGGCGCAGGCCGATCAAGAGCGCCAGCGCGTTCAGGCAGGCGCCCAGGCCGATGGCCAGTGCCAGGCCGGCATGGGCCATCAGCGGCACCAGCGCCACGTTCATCAACTGGGTCAGGATCAAGACGCCGATGGCAATCTTCACGGGGGTGCGGATGTCCTGCTTGGCATAGAAGCCGGGCGCCAGGATCTTGACCGCCAACAGGCCGATCAGGCCGGCGGAATAGGAAATCACGGCCAGCCGCGTCTGCAGCACGTCCTGTGCAGAGAAGGCGCCGTAGTGGAACAGGGTCGCCACCAGGCCGTCGGACAGCAGCGCCATGCCTACCGCGGCCGGCAGGCCGAACAGCAGCACCAGCCGCAGGCCCCAGTCCAGCAGTGCGCTGTAGCCGCCGTGGTCATCGCGAGCATGGGCCGCCGACAGGCTGGGCAGCAGTACGGTGCCCAGCGCCACGCCCAGCAGCGCGGTGGGAAATTCCATCAGCCGGTCGGCGAACGACAGCCAGGTCACGCTGCCCGGCGTCAGCCAGGTGGCGATGTTGGTGTTGATGAGCAGCGAGATCTGCGCCACGGACACCCCCAGCGTGGCGGGCGCCATCTGCTTGAGGATGCGCTGCACGGTGGGGTCGGCCCAGGCCTGGCGAAAACGCAGCGAAAAACGCGGCGTCATGCCCAGCCGCGCCAGCGCGACCCACTGCACGGCCAGTTGCGCCACGCCGCCGATCATCACGCCGATGGCCAGCGCGTACACCGGCACGTCCATGCGCGGCGCTAGCCAGATGCAGGCGGCGATCATGGACAGGTTCAGCAGCACGGGCGTGAAGGCGGGCACGGCGAAGCGGCGCCAGGTGTTCAGCACGCCCGAGGCGAAGGCGATGAGCGACATGCAGAAGATGTAGGGAAACATCATCCGCGTCATCCAGACGGCGGCGCCGAATTCCGTATCGCGGGCGGCCCCGCGCAGGCCGCTGGCCATGGCGGATACCACCCAGGGCGCGGCGACGATGCCGATCAGGGTGATCGCCATCAGGGCGGCCGTCAGCAGCAGCGCCACCCGGTCGAGCAGGGTGCGGACCTCGGCCTCGGATCGGTTGTTGCGGGCATGGCCCAGGATCGGCACGAACGCCTGGGCGAACGCGCCTTCGGCGAACAGCCGGCGCAAGAGGTTGGGAATGCGGAAAGCGACCCAGAAGGCATCCGTGATGGGCCCGGCGCCAAAGGCGCGGGCCACCAGGATGTCGCGGATCAGGCCGGAAATGCGCGACAGCAGCGTAAAGCTGCTGACGGTGGCCGCCGAACGGAACAGGCTCATTTGGGGGGACTACAAAAAAACTGTCCTGAGAAGAAGGCTTTCTCCCGCCGGGCCGTCCCAAGGGAAAAAAGCCCCCTTGGGGGGCAGAGAGCCCTCGAAGAGGGCGAAGCGTGGGGGCACTATTTCGGAGGCATCCGGATGGCGCCGTCCAGGCGAATCGTCTCGCCGTTGAGCATCTCATTGGTGATGATGCTCTGAACCAGCTTGGCATAGTCTTCCGGGCGGCCCAAACGGGCGGGGAAGGGGATGCTGGCGGCCAGGGAATCCTGCACTTCCTGGGGCATGCCGAAGATCATCGGCGTGCCGAAGATGCCCGGGGCGATGGTCATGCAGCGGATGCCGGTCTTGGCCAGGTCGCGGGCGATCGGCAGGGTCATGCCGGCCACGCCGGCCTTGGACGCGGCATAGGCTGCCTGGCCGATCTGGCCGTCGAAAGCGGCCACCGACGCCGTGTTGATCATCACGCCGCGC
This sequence comes from Achromobacter sp. DH1f, assembly GCF_000633435.1. Classification (NCBI taxonomy): domain Bacteria; kingdom Pseudomonadati; phylum Pseudomonadota; class Betaproteobacteria; order Burkholderiales; family Alcaligenaceae; genus Achromobacter; species Achromobacter sp. DH1f. The sequence goes on from NZ_AYMF01000006.1 coordinate 194,463, forward strand.
TCGCCGGTGGGCTCGGGCGTGTTGGCGCCCATGGCCTCGGCGGCCAGGCGCATCATGTTGAAGCTGCCGATCAGGTTGATCGACACGACCTTCTGGAACAGGTCCAGCGGGTGCGCGCCGTTCTTGCCGACGATCTTGGCGGCAGGCGCCACGCCGGCGCAGTTGATCAGGCCGAACAGGGTGCCCAGTTCTTTCGCCGCGGCGACGGCGCGCTGGCCGTCGGCCTCTTGCGTGACGTCGCAATGCACGTAGCGCTGGCCCAGTTCCTTGGCGAGTGCTTCGCCCGGACCGTCCTGCAGGTCGGCGATGACGACCTTGGCGCCGTTGGCCACCAGCATGCGCACGGTGCCGGCGCCCAGGCCGGACGCGCCGCCGGTCACGATGAATACCTTGTTTGCGATTTCCATGTCTCTACCACCAGATCAAATTCAAGGGATGAAAACGGGGGAACGAAAAGACGCGATGGGCGCCGGATGCGACAGGGCCTTCGGAACCGCGCCGGGACGCATAGCGTCCGGCCGGCGCCGAAGGCCCTGTGCCATCAGAGGTCAGCTCTTGACGGCTTCGAACAGGCGCGACTTGATTTCGTCGACGGCGCCCACGCCCGAGATCTTGCGATACTTCGGGGCATCGGCGGGCTGCTGCTCAGCCCACGACGAGTAGTAGTCGACCAGCGGACGGGTCTGCTGGCGGTAGACGTTCAGGCGGTTGCGCACGGTGTCCTCGCGGTCATCGTCGCGCTGGATCAGGTCTTCGCCGGTGACGTCGTCGCGGCCTTCGACCTTGGGCGGGTTGAAGCGCACGTGGTAGCTGCGGCCGCTGGGCTGGTGCACGCGGCGTCCGCTCATGCGTTCGATGATGTCTTCTTCGGGGACTTCGATTTCCACCACGTAGTCCAGCTTGACGCCGGCGCTCTTGAGCGCGTCGGCTTGCGGGATGGTGCGGGGGAAGCCGTCGAACAGATAGCCGTTGGCGCAGTCGGGCTGCTTCAGGCGGTCTTGCACGAGGCCGATGATGATCTCATCCGAGACCAGGCCGCCGGCGTCCATGACCTTCTTGGCTTCAATGCCCAGGGGCGTGCCGGCCTTGACCGCTGCGCGCAGCATGTCGCCGGTGGAAATCTGGGGAATGCCGAAGTGCTGGGTGAGAAACGCGGCCTGAGTGCCTTTGCCGGCGCCGGGCGGTCCGAGCAAGATGAGACGCATGAGTACTCCTGAATGGGGTTTAATTTTTGTGGTCCGAGCGATTATGCCGCAACGCAGCAGCCTATGCGGAGCTGCGCCATGCGAAATAACCCTTATATCCGTTTGCTATAGATCAATCGGACGCGTTCCAGATCGGCCGGGGTATCGACCCCTGCGGCCGGCGGGTGCGACGCCTGATGGACGACGATGACGTGGCCATGTTCCATGGCGCGCAGTTGCTCCAGCGATTCGAACCGTTCCAGCACGCCTTGCGGCAGGGTCGGGTAGCGGCGCAGGAACGACACGCGGTAGGCGTACAGGCCGATGTGGTGCCAGGCGGGCAGGCCGTCGGCCAGCACGCGTTCACCGCCGGCCAGCGCGTCGCGGGCCCAGGGAATCGGCGCGCGCGAAAAATACAGAGCGCGGCCATCGGCGGCGCACACCAGTTTCACGACATTGGGGTTGAACAGCGCCTGGGCGTCGGCCAGCGGGCAGGCGCAGGTGGCGATGTCGGCCTCGGGGCTGGCGATCAGGCGGGCCGCGACGGCGTCGATGAGTTCAGGTTCGATGAGCGGTTCGTCACCCTGCACGTTGACCACCACCGCATCGTCGGGCAGGCCGAGCTGCAGGGCGGCTTCGGCCAGCCGGTCGGTGCCGGTGGGGTGGTCGGCGCGGGTCATCAGGGCTTGCAGGCCATGGGCCTGGGCTGCGGCCTGTACGCGGGCATCATCGGTGGCGATGTAGACACGCGAAGCGCCGGACTGGGCCGCGCGCTCGGCCGTGCGCACGACCATCGGCTTGCCGGCGATGTCGGCAAGCGGTTTGTCGGGCAGGCGGGTCGAGGCGGTCCGCGCCGGGATCAGGGCGATGAAGCTCACGGCAGGGCGGGTCAGGAAGAAGCGGGGGCGTCGTCCAGCGAGCGCGCTTCGGATTCAAGCATGACGGGAATGCCGTCGCGCAGCGGGAACGCCAGGCGGTCGGCGCGGCAGACCAGTTCGGCCTGGGTCCGGTCGTGTTCGAGGCGGCCCTTGCACAGGGGGCAGACGAGGATGTCGAGAAGGCGGGATTCCATGACCGGGATTCTAAAACAGTTTGGGCGCCGCCCGGCCGGGATCAGGCGTCGAGCGCGCAGCAAAAAAGGCGCACGATTGCGTAGCTTGTTAATTATTGTCATGTTTTGACGCGGGCGCTACATATTTCGGGACAGATCATGGCTATCATCCGCCGCGATTCCTAGAAAGAGGATAGCGATGGATTCCAACACCATTCGGATCGGATTGTTCCTCATCATCCTGATCTGGTCGGTCATCAGCGGCATTACCTACATGGTTCGCCGCAGCGACAACAAGAGCGCACTGCGCGAACTCAAGCAAGAAGGGCAGCCCCTGCGCCGTCTTAACGCCGAGGAACAGGCGTTGGTGCAGCCATTCCTGGTTTACCCGGCGAATCCCAAGAAAACCGCCCAGCTGCTCGGCGATGGGGTGTTCCCCCTGCGTGGCGCCTTCGTGCGCCATGGCCTGGAGAGCGGCCAGGGCACGGCGACGCTGCACGACACGCTGGGAGGCGTGGACGTGGTGTTGCCGTACGACGCGCGCGATTACCTGCGTGAAGACAATCAGGCCGAAGTCGTGATGACGGAGAAATTCGCCATCGTGGTGGCCTTGAACGGCGAATTCGATCTGGCCGGCGGCCGCGAGCGCGAGGCGCGCCGCCAGAAGCAGAACCAGCAATGGGCCGGCGGCAAGGTGGGCGCGATGCAGAACGTGGTCGACGCCGACGCGGTGGCCGCCGACGCCGCCGATCCGGCGCACGACGCCCAGGCCGCGCGGGAATTCGACGACGCCATGCGCGTCGAGATCCTGAGCCAGCGCGACGAGACCCCGGCCGAGATCGCCTCTCGGCGATCGCGCGGCATCGCTTTCTGGCCGGGTCTGCTGTGGCTGGTGGCGTTTGTGTGCGTCGGCATCGCGGGCATGGACGGCGGCATGGCATGGCTGGCGGCCGCGGCGGCGCCGGCGCTGCTGGCGCTGTGGCTGACCTGGCGCCGTCCGGCGCTGGACGCGCCGCAGAAGGTGAACCGTGTGCGCGGCGAACTCAATGCGATCGTGCTGACCAATCCGGCCAATGCGCAAGCGGTCTCGACGCAACTGTTCCTGGGCGACAAGCTGCCCATTTCGTTGCCGGACCATTGGCGCGCCAATCTGGAACTGCCGGATGACGGCCGCGTGGACGTGGACCTGCGGGTCGAGGATTACGCGGTGCTGCGCCTGGGCGGCAATTATTCCGTGGATGAAGAGCAGCGCCTGTACCCGAAGGTCTACTGGGGCCGGCATGTGACGCTGGCGCTGGTGGGCGTGATCGCGGGGATCGTGCTGGCCTTGGTCATGGCCAATCCCGGAGCCAGCCTGCAAAGCGATGTCGCGCAGACATCCGCCTGGCTGCGTGGCGCCCAGCCACGCGCCTACGCGTCGGCCGCCGCGCTGGCGCAGGACCCGCCCGGCGTAGGCGACATGGTGGCGCTGCGTGGCCAGGGCCGCTGCCAGTTCCAGCCCGACGAATACCGGCCGGACGCGCTGCGGTTCGATTGCGAGCGCCTGCGCTGGCAGGGCGACGCGGCGGCTGCCGATGTGTTGAGCGCGGACCCGGCCGTGCTGCAGTTGTATTCGGGCGGTTTCCTGAAGACCCGGCCCAATCCCATGATGGACATGCTGGTGCGCAGCCAGATCTACAGCAGCATGGCCGGCAACCCGCTGGCCGCGTACAACGCCCGCAATGTGTCGGCCGTGACGATCACGCGGCTGACCAATACGGTGTTGACCGTGGAGCAGGCCTGCGAAGCCGCCACTGGCCACGCGATCGCCGAGTGCGACCGCATGAAGGCCGAGCTGGCCGACAAGCTGATGCTGGCCAAGGACGAGCCCGGCAGTTGGCTCGAGCTGCTCAAGCTGGCGCAGGACGGCGCCTTCAAGCGCCAGGGCAACATGGACGAGGGGGTGCTTCTGTCGCGCCATGTGGACCTGGTGCGCGATATTGCCAAGTCCAGCATGCAACCCGTGGTGCAGGCGGCCATCGATCAGTCGGCGCGCGCGGTCATGGCGAACCAGCGGGGCGGCGTCGTGCTGCAGGTCTGGCCCGGCCCCTACGCGGAACTGCCGGAATGGCTCGATGGCGCCCAGCGGCAGGATCTGCTGCTGGCCTGGCAACGGCAGGTGGCGATGCTGTCGGCCGACGGCGCCATGTCGTTCGAGGTCGCCGGCATGGTCACGGCCGTCGAACACGAGGCGTCGGGCACGCCCGTCTTCGCGGTCGATGCGCGGCGTTCGCTGGCCAACCCGTGGCCGGCGCTGGCCCGGGTGCTATGGCTTGCCTTGGCGGTCTTGCTGGTGGCGGTGCATCTGCCGTTGGCGCTGGTGCGTTGGCGTGCCGCCACCACGCGTCGACGCAATCTGCAGGAATACGCCAGTCGCCGCAGCGCGGCCAAGCCGGCGTTTTTCTGAAGCAGGGCGCCTGGTCCGCTTGGGCGAGGCGCTAGCGGGCAGGCTGGCGCAGCGCTTGCGCCAGCCAGTCGAACAGCTGCGGGTCGGAAAAGCCGGCCTGCACCGGCACTTCCCACAGGCGCGCGTCGTGCAAGGCGGCGCACTTGATCGCGTCTTTCGAGGTCACCAGCACGGTCTGCGCCGTCAGGGCCTTGAACGGCGATTCCGCGTAATCATGGTGGTCGGGCAGCGGCAACGTGTCCGCGAGCCGGATGCCCTGCGCCCGCAAGGTCGCAAAGAAGCGTTCGGGATTGCCGATGCCGGCCGCGGCGGCCACGTCCGGCTGGCCGGCGAACGCCGCCAGCGGACGTATCGCGCCGCCTTCGATCTGGCGGGCGTCACCGGGTTCCAGCCACATGGCGACCTGGCGGGGGCGTTCGCCGGACGAGGCCGCGGGGCGGCCATCGGGCAGCCCGATATTGGTGATGACCGCGTCCACCTCGCGCAACCGGCTGGCCGGCTCGCGCAGCGGTCCGGCGGGCAGCAGCCGGCCGTTGCCCACGCCGCGTGCATCCTGCACCACGATTTCGATGTCGCGCGCCAGCGCCAGGTGTTGCAGGCCATCGTCGGACACGATGACGTCGATGTCCGGATGGGCCCGCAGCAACGCCTGGGCGGCCAACGCACGGCGCGGATGCACCGACACCGGGGCGCCGGTGGCGCGTGCGATCAGCGCCGGTTCGTCGCCGAATTGGTTCGCGGCCAGCTCGCCTTGCCCGACGCGCGCATCCGGCCCGACCTTGACGCCATAGCCGCGGCTGACCACGCCCGGCGTGTAGCCGCGGGCGCGCAGGCCTTGCACGGTGGCAATGACCATCGGCGTCTTGCCGGTGCCGCCTACGTAGATGTTGCCGATCACCACCACGGGCACCGGCGCGCGGTAGGCCTGTTCACGGCCGTCGCGATAGCGCGCGCGCTTGTTGGCCACCACGCGGGCGGTCAGCGCGGACAGCGGCAGGAGCAGGGTGGAAAGCCAGCCGCCGTGCTGCCATTGGCGGGCGAGCAGCGAGGCCTTGGAGGGGCGCGCGCTCACCGGGCAGTCTGGGCGGCGAAGTTGACGCGGGCGATGCCGGCCAGCCGGGCGGCTTCCATGACGTTGATCACGGACTGGTGGGTGGCCTGCGCGTCGGCGTTGATGACGACCAAGGCTTCCGGCTTGCCGGCGGCCGCCTGGCGCAGCACGTCGGCGATTTCAGGCGGCGTCGAGACGTCGATGAGCGTGCCGTTCAGCGCGTAGCGGCCGTCCTGGCTGACGGCGACTTCCAGGGCGGGCGGCGTTTCCTGGTCGGCCGACGCTTGCGGCAACGTGACCTTCAGCTGCGTGAAGCGGGCGAATGAGGTGGTCGCCGCCAGGAAGATGAGAATGACCAGCAGGACATCGATGAGCGGAATCAGGTTGATGTCCAGCTCGTCGCGGTCGCCCCGGGAGCCCCGGAAATTCATGAACGCCCCTCGCGCGGGGCAGGCGCGGGCGCCACGGCGCGCGCCAGCCGCGAGGCGGACAGTTCCATGGCATTCAGGTAGCCGTCGACCCGGCCGCGCAGGTAGCGGTGGGCGATCATGGCGGGGATGGCGATGAGAATGCCGAAGCCGGTGTTGTACAGGGCGATGGAGATGCCGCGCGCCAGCTGGGCAGGGTCGCCGCCGCCGGGCGTGTACGAGCCGAAGATCTCGATCATGCCGACCACGGTGCCGAACAGGCCCATCAGCGGGGCCACCACGGCGATGGTGCCGATGGCGGGAATGTAGCGGCTGAGGTCGTGGGCGACGGCGCGGCCGGTGTCTTCGACCACGCTGCGCAGTTCTTCGCGCGGCAGGTGGCGGTGGCGCATGACCTCGGCCAGCACCCGGCCCAGCGGCGAATTGCGTTCCAGGCGGTTCAGCGCTTCGGGGGAATCCTGGTGGTTGCGCAGCATGTCGGCCACTTGTTCATTCAGGCCGCGCGGCAGGACCTGGCTGCGGCGCAGCGACAGGAAGCGCTCGAATATCAGCGCAAGACCCAGCACGGACGTCGCCAGCAGGGGCCAGATCGGCCAGCCGGCCTCGCGCAAGATGGAAAGCAAAGCGGTCAACTCCAGGAGCGCCGGGGTGGGGCGCAAGCCCTCATCCAGCATCTGATCAAGCCGAAACTGTAACGGCGCGGCGGGGTTGTGGCAAGGGCGGGCGACCGCCAAAGCTATCCACAGAAATTGTGGATAATTCTGTGCAAAACTTCGCCGGAACGCTTGTGGGCACAGGGGTTGCGCTTGTTTGCTTCACATTCGAGCAGCGCCTGTTTTATAAAAAACCCATAAAAAACAGCTATTTACACCGAATTTGCTGGCTTTCAAGCCAGCGGCGGCAAAAATGCCAGGACGCGGTATCATTGCGGCCCGCTACGTATGCCCTGTGGACAGGTACGCATCGGAAAGCCTTATGACAATTGAACTTGCAGTCACAAACAACGTATTCGCGCGGGATATCCTGACAGTTGCCCAGCTGAACCAAGCGGTGGGGCAGTTGTTGGAGCGCAGCATCCCGGCGCTGTGGGTTCGCGGGGAGATTTCCAACTTCACGCAGGCGGCTTCCGGGCATTGGTACTTCACGCTCAAGGACAGCCGCGCCTCGGTGCGGGCAGTCATGTTCCGCGGCCGCGCCAGTGCGGTCGGCTTCGTGCCGCGGGCCGGCGACCAGGTCGAAATCAGGGCCAGGGTGTCGCTGTACGAGCCGCGGGGCGATTATCAATTGCAGGTCGACGCCATGCGCCGCGCAGGCATCGGCAACCTGTACGAGGCCTTCCTGCGCCTGAAGGAACAACTGGCTTCCGAAGGGCTGTTCGACCCGGCCATGAAGCGCGACCCGGTGCCGCTGCCTCGCGCCATCGGCGTGGTGACCTCGCTGCACGCCGCCGCCTTGCGCGACGTGCTGTCGGCGCTGGCCCGCCGCGCGCCGCAGGTGCCCGTCATCATCTACCCGGCGCCAGTGCAGGGCGCGGACGCGGCCGGCCGGCTGGCCGCCCAGGTGCGCCTGGCCAACGAGCGGGCCGAAGTCGACACGCTGCTGCTGGTGCGCGGCGGCGGCAGCATCGAAGACCTCTGGAGCTTCAACGACGAGGGCCTGGCCCGCGACATCGCAGCCAGCGCCATCACGGTCATCAGCGGCGTGGGCCACGAAACCGACTTCACCATTGCCGACTTCGTGGCCGACGTGCGCGCGCCCACGCCCACGGCGGCGGCTGAACTGGCCTGCGTGCCGCGTTCGGAGCTGCTGGGCCGCGTCATGGCTTGCGCCCAGGCCATGGCCCGCGGCCAGCAACGCCGCCTGGAACGTGCCGCCCAGCGCCTGGACCGTGCCAGCGCGCAACTGGTGTCGCCGGCCCAGCGCCTGGAACACCAGCGCGAACGCCTGAACAGCCTGGGCTATCGCCTGGCCTCTGCCTGGGCCGGCCCGCAGGCGCGCCGCAACGCGCGCGTCAATCTGCTGGCGCAGCGCCTGGCACACCGCGTGCCCGACACCGCCCGCGCCGCCGATCGCCTGGCGGCCGTCACGCGCCAACTCGGCCAGGCGCATGCGCGCCTGCTGGTGCAACGCCGCAACCGCCTGGCGGCCGCCAGCGCGCAACTGCGCGCCCTGGACCCGGGCAACACGCTGGCACGCGGTTATGCTATTGCCCGCGATGCCGACGGCCGCATCGTGCGCGATGCTGCCGACCTGGCGCCGGGGCAGGGCCTGGACCTCAGCTTCGCTCAGGGCGGGGCCACGGTCGACGTCACGCAGGTACGCAAGACGCGCGAGGCATCCTGAAGTTCCTGCAGGTCCTGGGGTGGAACAATGCTGCAAGAGACACCACGCAAGAGCCGGCGCGGCGCGCGCCAGGCGGTCACGCTGACGGCCCTGGCCGCTGCGCTTTCCCTGGGCGTTGCCGGGTTCGCCCCGCCAGCGCAGGCCCAGGGGCCTGACAAGGCCAAGGCGGCAAGCAAGACCGAAACCCGTGCCCGCGCGACCCAGCCGCCGGCCGCCAGCCCCGCGCAAGGCAACAAGGACGCCTGCGATTGCGACTCGCCTTACCGCGAGTACAAGGCGGCCGATACCGCTGACACCCGCGCCATGTTCGCCGCGGTCGATGCGGGCGACGAGGCCGCTTTCACCGCGGCCCTGGCCAAAGTGGCCGGGCCCGGCGACTATGCCCGCGAAGGCGTGCCGCTGCTGCATGCGCTGCTCACGCCGCCGTGGCCGCGCAGCAAGCACGTGTATTGGGACATGCCAGCGGATGAAGCGGCGCGACTGCGCCAGGCCCATCGCGACGCCTTGCCGGTGCGCACCCGCATGCTGGCGGCCTTGCTGGCCACCCAGCCGCCCCTGAACGACATCACCTACGAATCACGCCGCTCGCCGGTGCAACTGGCGTTGCTGTACGGGTCGCCCGACATTCTGGACAGGTTGCTGGCGGCGGGCGCCCGCGCGGATCAGCGCGGCGATGACAACCGGACGCCGCTGGACTTCCTGCTCAACCGCGATTTCGAATTCGCGGTGCGCATGACCTACCTGCCGCGTCTGGTCGACCGCCAGGACACCACGCGCATGGTGCTGGCGCTGCTCAAGGCGGGTGCCCCGCGTCCCTTTGCCTATGTCGATGACCACACCGATGACGTCACGCGCAGCACGCTCAAGGACGCGGGGGGCCAGCCGCGCTTTGCCGCGGATTACCTGGCCTGGCCGGCGCTGGTGGAGCTGACCGAAGGGGGCGACGTGGTGCGGGCCCTGGCCGCCACCGGCACGAAACCGGCCTACGGCGATGGCATCAGCCCGCTCGCGCTGGCCGCCTACACCGGCAACGCGGGCGCCGTGTCCGCGCTGATGGAGCTGGGGCCGCGCACCACGCCGGCCACGGGCTACGGCGAAACGGGCGATATCGATCTCTGGCTGGACGCGGCGCAGGCCGCCGTGGTCACCGGGCACGGCGACATCGCCGGGCCGCTGCTGCGCACCGGCATGCCGTTTGGCCAGCGTGGCCCGCAGATCAGCAACGACACCGCGGTGTTCGTCCGTATGGAGGCGGATACCCGGCCGATCCTGAACCTGGCCGCGCGCAAGGGCGATATGGCGACCCTCAAGCGCCTGCTGGCCTTGGGCGCGCCGGTGGAAGGCGACCCTGCCGAACCATACGGCGACACGCCGCTGGCCGATGCCGTGCAGGCGCGCCAGGCCGATGCCGCGCGGGCGCTGCTGGCGGCGGGGGCCAACCCTGCGCTGCTGCGCCAGGGTTACGACCGCAAGACCGCGCTCGAACGCGCCATCGAAGCCGACGATCCCGCGCTGTTGCGCGACCTGCTGGCCGCAACGCCGCGCGAAGCCTTGCAGGCGCTGCTCGCCGACCCTGCGCATTCGCCTGTCGCGCAGGCCTTGCGCCAGCCCGGCAAGCAGGGCGCAGGCCTGCTGCGACAGTTGGTCGATGCAGGCCTGGACCCGAAATCGCTGGACGCCGGTGCGATCCGCCAGGCGCTGGAAAACGGCGATACCGCGATGGCGACGTATCTGATGGAGGCGGGCGTGCCCGTCAATCCGCCGGCTGCGTCCGCCACCGCCAAGGATGACGCTTTCGACCGCCAGGGCGTGCCGCCGTTGATGGTCGCCGTCACTTCGGACCAGCCCGCCATGGTCGATGCGCTGCTGGCCAAGGGCGCCGACCCGCTGGGTCTGGCGCCCGAAGGGCGCAGCGCCCTGTATTGGGCGATCGCCAGCCGCAATGGCGTCGTGCTCGAACGCCTGCTGCAAGCGGGCGCCAAGCTCGACGATCCGCGGCTGCCCCGAGCGCCGGCCCGCTATGCGCTGCTGAACGCGGCGCTGGCGGCCGGCGATATCAAGAGGGTGAATCGAGTGGCCAAGGGCAGCGGGCAAACGCTTGCGGCCGCTTGCCTGCCCGAGGGAGGCGAATACGCGCTGCTCGACCGGCCGGGCTACTTCGCGCAATTGCAGGCGGCGGGCTTCACCGGCGCGCACGGCGAATGTGTGCAAGAGGGCGGGGCGCTGCCGCAGCGGCTGTTGTCTGCGTTGCTGCGCGATCGGCAACTGGCGGTGGCGCGCCGCGATACCGTCATCGACGTGCTGTCGCGCCTGAAGGCAGCGGGCGCCGCGCTCGATGCGCGCAATGAAAGCGGCGAGACGCCACTGGTGGCCGCTATCCAGATCGGCCGCGCCGACCTCGCCGACGTGCTGCTCGCCGCCGGCGCCAACGCGGATACGGCCGACCTGCGCGGCAGCAGTCCGGCGTGGGTCGCCCTGGAAACCGGGCAGCCTGCGATGCTGGCGCTGCTGGCGCGCTATAAGGCGCGCTTTGACGGTGCCGCCGCGCCGCAGGGGCAGTCGTTCTCGCAGACGCTGGCCTGCCAAGCCGCGCCGGCCTTCGCAGTGGCGTTGCAAAACGCCGGTGTTGCCGTCAAGCAAGACTGCCCGCGCGCGTCGACCGCGAACAAGACGGCCGCCAAGTCCGCGGCGCGTCTCGCCGGCCACTACTATCTGCGCGGCATGCGCGAAGTGGGCAGCGAATTGCTGCTGACCGAAGACGGCCGCTTCCAATACCTGATGAGCTACGGCGCGGTCGATATCGAAGCCAGCGGCCAATGGCGCAGCGACGGCAAGACCATTCATCTGGATACGCCGCCGATCCAGCCTTTCTCCGCCATTGCCGGCGTGCGCGCCGACACGCTGCCGGCCGAGGGCGATGGCATGACCGTGCGCGTCTACTACCAGGGCCGGCCGGTCAAGGTCGACGTGGCTATGTCGTCGGCCACCGGTGATTTCGCCGGCACGCCCAGGCAGTCGGAAGGCGCCAACGGCGTCAGCGCACCCATCGACGCGGGCCAGCTCAAGGCCCTGGCCGTCTATGTGCCGCTGCCTGCCGGCGCGCGCTGGCACGATGTCGACGTCAGCAAGTTGGATGCCCGGGCGCGGTCCGTGCGCGTCGATCTGGACGTGCCCGAAGCCGCCAGTCTCACGCCCTTGCACATGACACTGGCATTACGTGAAGATGGCGCATTGACGGCCTCGCAGGGCGGTCGCGAACTGCGATATGAGAAAGAGTAGCGTTTACGTGCCGCGGTCATAAACACATACCTCTTAACCCCGCGCCACCGCGGGGTTAACACGGTATCCTCGCAGAGTTGCCGATACAATTGAACGGCTTGATCGTGCACTCAACAGAAGGAACCCACACATGGCACATACTCTTCCCCCCCTGCCTTACGAACTGGACGCACTGGCTCCGCACATCTCGAAAGAGACGCTGGAGTTCCACTACGGCAAGCATCACCAGACCTACGTCACGAACCTGAACAACCTGATCCCGGGCACCGAGTTCGAGAACCTGTCGCTGGAAGACATCGTCAAGAAGTCCTCGGGTGGCATCTTCAACAACGCCGCACAGATCTGGAACCACACGTTCTACTGGAACAGCCTGGCCCCCAAGGCCGGCGGCGCACCCACCGGCAAGCTGGCTGACGCCATCAACGCCAAGTGGGGCAGCTTCGATGCCTTCAAGGAAGCCTTCAACAAGTCGGCTGCCGGCAACTTCGGTTCGGGCTGGACCTGGCTGGTCAAGAAGGCCGACGGCTCCGTCGACATCGTCAACACCAGCAATGCCGCCACCCCGCTGACCACGGCCGACAAGCCGCTGCTCACCTGTGATGTCTGGGAACACGCCTACTACATCGACTACCGCAACGCCCGTCCCAAGTACCTGGAAAACTTCTGGGCGCTGGTGAACTGGGAATTCGCGGCCAAGAACTTCGCCTGATCGGCGCCGCGTCGCGATCCTTGCGTGACCGCCTTCCGGGCCGGTCGCGCGACGATCGGATCGCACTGAAAAAGGCCTCTCGTTGCACGAGAGGCCTTTCATTTTGTTCAGCAAGAATTCAGCATCAAGGCATCCCGCCATGCGCGGCCGGCAAGAGGTGTCGATTGTCGAGTTCATTGCGGCGAAATGAAGAATAAACAGCCGTTTCTTCAGGGTTCTCCCTGGAAATCGCAAACGCTATCGTTGCCCCCGGTCTGCGACTGAGCCACGGGGCCAATGACTGCGGCATGCCCGCCATAAACCGTGGCAATTGAACGGGATGGGAAGCATGTTGCGGTATTTTTCGGGTTTACGTATCGGCGCTCGCCTGTCGGGCGCATTCCTGCTGGTCGCGGTGATCGGCGGCGCCATCGGCGCCTTTGGCGTGTGGGGGCTGGCCCGCATCAACGAAATGAACGACCGGCTCTATGACACCGAGTTGCGCGGCATCTCGGACATCAAAGAAGCCAATATCAACCTCATCTACGCCGGGCGTGCGCGCAGTGGCTTTCTGGCGGCCTCGACGCAGGAAGAGCGCCAGGCGCTGCGCAAGCAGTTCGATGACGCGGTCAAGACCATGGACGCGCTGCGTGAAAAGGCCGCGGCGAATTTCCATGCGGAAGAGGGCAAGCGCCTGTTGGCGCAGTTCGCCGAAACCGAGCAGGTCTGGAAGCGTGAGGCGGCCGAATTCTTCGCCGCCGCGCAATCGCATTCATTGACGCAGGCCGACGCCAAGGTCGATGCCATCGAAAAGCGCGTGATCGCCTCGTCGCAAAAGCTCGACGACCTGATGACCGACCTGGCCGTGGGCAAGGAAAAGGTTGCCGCGCAATCCGTGCAGGCGGGCACCGACCTGTACGAAAACATGCGCTTCATCATGATCGTGCTGGCCGTGGTCGGCGTGGCGGTCGGCATGCTGCTGGGCTGGCTGGTGACGCGTGGCATCGTGCGTCCGCTGCAGCAGGCCGTGACCGCCGCGCGCCAGGTGGCCGCGGGCGACCTGACCACAGATATCCAGGTGGCCACGCGTGACGAAACCGGCGACCTGATGGGCGCGCTCAAGGCCATGAACGAAAGCCTGGCGCGCATCGTGCGCGACGTGCGCGACGGCTGCGAAAGCATTGCCTCGGCATCCTCGCAGATCGCCCAGGGCAACTCCGACCTGTCGCAACGCACCGAAGAACAGGCCTCGTCGCTGGAAGAAACCGCGGCGTCCATGGAAGAGCTCACCAGCACCGTGCAGCAGAACGCCAACAATGCCAGCGAGGCCGAACGCCTGGTCACCCAGGCCTCGACCGTGGCCGTGCGCGGCGGCGAAGTGGTCGAAGGCGTGGTGCAGACCATGAGCGCGATCTCCGACAGCTCGCGCCGCATCGCCGACATCACCGGCGTGATCGACGGCATCGCGTTCCAGACCAACATCCTGGCGCTCAACGCCGCCGTGGAAGCGGCGCGCGCGGGCGAACAAGGCCGCGGCTTTGCCGTGGTGGCCGGCGAAGTGCGCACCCTGGCGCAGCGCTCGGCCGTGGCCGCCAAGGAAATCAAGGCCTTGATCGACGAGTCCGTCAATCGCGTCGAAGGCGGTACCCGCCAGGTCGACGAGGCCGGCCGCACCATGCGCGAAGTGGTCGACAGCGTGCGTCAGGTGGCCACCCTGGTGCGCGAGATCTCCAGCGCGTCGGCCGAGCAATCTTCCGGCATCGGCCAGGTCAACCAGGCCGTGGCGCAGATGGATACCGTCACGCAGCAGAACGCCGCGCTGGTCGAAGAGGCTGCGGCCGCCGCGGCCAGCATGCAGGAGCAGGCCGGTCGCCTGGCGCAGGAAGTGCGCCGCTTCAAGGTCGATGCCGGCGGCGACGCGGGCTCGGCCACGGCGGCCCAGGCACGCCTGGTGCGGGCGATTCCGGTGGCGCCGCGCAAGCCTGCCGCGGCGCAGGCCGCCACGGCGCGCCCGGCGCTGGCCCGCGCTTCGGACGACGACTGGTCCACGTTCTAGCCTGTGTGTTGTGGGCTGGCAGTCAGGCGGCGGTGGTAAGGTTAGGCACGTTTTGCTAGCGTCCGCCACCCCGCGCCCATGAACCTGCCCACCCCCCTGCGCCGTATCGCCACCGGCTCCCGCCACTTCCTGCGCCGCAAGGTGCGCCAGGCCAACCGCCTGTCGCGCAAGAGCGTGCAGATGGCCTTGCTGCTGGGGGGCGCGGCGCTGGTGGCGTTGGTTTCGCTGGGCTTTGCCTATCTGGCCGACCGTGCGCTGGAATGGAACCGCGAATGGACCGCGGCGCATGGCTGGCTGGCCTTGCTGGTGCTGCCGTGCGCTTTGGCCGGCCTGCGGTGGGCCACCTTGCGGTTCGCGCCCAACGCCGTCGGCAGTGGCATTCCCCAAGTCATTGGCGCCTTGTCATTGCCGCCCGGCCCCAGCCAGCACAGCCTGGTCTCGCTGGCGCAGGCGCTGTGGAAAATCCCCCTGGCCTTTTTCGGCATGCTGGCTGGCGCGTCGATTGGCCGCGAAGGCCCGTCGGTGCAGGTCGGTGCTGCCGTCATGCTGGCCTGGGGCAATTTCTGGAAACGCCGCGGCATGCAGCTGCGGGGCTTTCACACCAATGAGCTGATTGCAGCCGGAGCTGCCGGCGGCCTGGCCGCGGCCTTCAACGCGCCGCTGGCCGGCGTCATCTTCGCCATCGAAGAGCTGGGCCGCGGCACGGTGTTGCGCTGGCAGCGCCTGGTGCTGATCGGCGTGCTGGCAGCCGGCTTCCTGGTGGTGGCGGTGGCCGGCAACAACCCATATTTCGGCATGTTCGGCGGCGCGCCGCTGACGCAAGGCATGCTGGGCTGGGTGATCGGCTGCGCGCTGCTCAACGGCGCGCTTGGCGGCATCTTCGCGCGGCTGCTGGGCAAGGGCGCGGCCGGCATGGCCCCGGCCAAATGGCGCAGCTGGATCCGCGCGCATCCCATCTGGACGGCCTTCGCCATGGGCCTGGTGCTGGCATTGATCGGCCTGGCCACCGCCGGCAGCGTGTACGGCACGGGCTACGGCGCGGCAGCCGATCTGCTGTCGGGGCAGGCGCAGGACGCCTTGCCCGCGGGGTTCGGCCTCGCCAAGCTCGCGGCCACCGTGGCGTCCTACTGGGCCGGCATTCCGGGCGGCATCTTCACGCCCGCCCTGACCACCGGCGCCGGCATCGGCCACCACATCTGGCAACTGGCGGGCGAGGGCGTGGACCAGCGCGTGCTGGTGCTGATCTCCATGGCCGCTTTCCTGGCCGCGGCCACGCAGGCACCGCTTACGGCCAGCGTGGTCGTCATGGAAATGACGGGCAGCCAGCCCATGCTGTTCTGGCTGCTGGTCGGATCGCTCCTGGCCTCGGGCGTGTCGCGCCAATTCTGCCCGCAACCGTTCTACCACCTGGCCGCGGGCCGCTTCCGGCGGCAAGCCATCGTCGATGCCGCACGCGCGGCCAAGTCGGGCACGGCGTCCTCGTAGCACCGCGGCCGGTCTGGCCTCATCGTGGTGCACGAGTGAACAGCTGTTGGACACTGTCCGTGCTGCGGACATCCCAACGGTGCACCAACTTGGCGCGAAACCGCTGCGTTAAGATCGACGACATTCGATTTCTTCACTTCATTTCGAGCTTCCCATGACCGTGCATGCCTATATTTGTGACGCGATCCGCACCCCCTTCGGCCGCTATGGTGGCGCGCTGGCTTCGGTGCGTCCCGACGACCTCGCAGCCGTAGCCATCAAGGCCCTCGTGGCGCGCAACCCCAACGTGCGCTGGGAAGAAATCGACGACGCCATCCTCGGCTGCGCCAACCAGGCCGGCGAAGACAACCGCAACGTCGCCCGCATGGCCACGCTGCTGGCCGGCCTGCCGGTCGAAGTGCCCGGCGCCACCGTCAACCGCCTGTGCGGTTCCGGCCTGGATGCCATCGGCAGCGCCGCCCGCGCCATCCGCGCCGGCGAAGCCGGCCTGATGCTGGCTGGCGGCGTCGAAAGCATGAGCCGCGCGCCCTTTGTCATGGGCAAGGCCGACAGCGCCTTCTCGCGCAGCGCCGCCATCTACGACACCACCATCGGCTGGCGCTTCATCAACAAGCTCATGAAGGCCCAGTACGGCGTCGATTCCATGCCCGAAACGGCTGAAAACGTCGCCGACGACTTCAACATCAACCGCGAAGACCAGGACCTGTTCGCGCTGGCCAGCCAGCAAAAGACGGCCCGCGCCCAGAAAGAAGGCTTCTTCGACGCCGAAATCGTGCCGGTCTCCATTGCCCAGAAAAAGGGCGATCCGCTCGTCGTCTCCAAGGACGAACACCCGCGCGAAACCAGCCTGGAAGCGCTGGCCAAGCTCAAGGGCGTGGTCCGCGAAGGCGGCACCGTCACCGCCGGCAACGCCTCGGGCGTCAACGATGGCGCCGCTGCGCTGCTGCTGGCCGACGAAAAGGGCGCTGCCCGCCACGGCCTGACGCCGCGCGCCCGCGTGGTCGGCATGGCCACCGCCGGCGTCGCGCCGCGCATCATGGGCATCGGCCCGGCGCCTGCCACCCGCAAGGTGCTGGCCCAGACCGGTCTCACGCTGGACCAAATGGACGTCATCGAGCTGAACGAAGCGTTCGCCGCCCAAGGCCTGGCCGTGCTGCGCCAACTGGGCATCGCCGACAACGATCCGCGCGTCAACCCCAACGGCGGCGCCATCGCGCTGGGCCATCCGCTGGGCGCCAGCGGCGCCCGCCTGGCCACCACCGCCATCAACCAGCTGCACCGCACGGGCGGCCGCTACGCGCTGTGCACCATGTGCATCGGCGTGGGCCAGGGCATCGCCCTCATCATCGAACGCGTCTGACGCGAGGGCGGCCGGGGGCGCGAAAGTCAACCGCGTTCCAGGCCGGCCCGGTCCGCTTGCCCGCCGGGCGGCCAAACAACAAGGGAGCCCTCGGGCTCCCTTGCTTTATGATTCGGCACGCGATGCGTGCGGACGCTCAGGGCAATCCGTCGATCTTGCGGCCGGCCTTGATGCCGTGCCCCTCGAACCAGCCTTGGGCCATTTCCAGCGCGTAGCGCACCGGTTTCTTCGAGCAGTGGGCGTCGTCGGTCTGCGGCGCCATGTCTTCAATGTTGACGATCATGCCGTCGTCGGCGATAAAAGCGATCGACAGGGGCAGGATGGTGTTGCGCATCCAGAAGCACTGCACGTCGGGCTGCTCGAAGACGAACAGCATGCCGTCGTTGCCGGGTAGCTCCTTGCGGAACATGAGGCCGTCGCGGCGGGTCGCTTCCGTGTTGGCGACTTCTGCGCGGATAATATGGATGCCGGCAGCCAGTTGTGTCGTAGGCAACGGCGCCTGCGGGCCGCTAGGAGCCTGGGCGCCGGCCGCCGCGGGCAGGGCCAGCGCGGTAACGCTCAGCAGCGCACAAAACGCACTGCGTGATGCCGCTTTAATGAACGCTGTCTTGAACAACGTACGACTGATGTGAAACAAAGCAGCATTCTTCAGCATGACCAGATGCGGTAATCGCAGTAATTAGAAAATAACAAGGCGGGGCCCGAAAGCCCCGCCTGATAATGGCGCAACCTTACCGTTGCACTTTAAAAGGTTAACTCAGGCAGCAGTGATATTGAGCGCCTGTTTGCCTTTGGGCCCCTGGATTATCTCGAATGCCACTTTCTGGCCTTCTTTCAGGGTTTTAAAACCATTCATCTGGATGGACGAAAAGTGGGCGAACAGATCTTCACCGCCGTCGTCGGGCGTAATGAAGCCAAACCCCTTTGCATCGTTGAACCATTTGACGGTGCCCGTCGATTTGGGATTGTCCCCTTGGACGGCGGTTGCGGTCGTATCAGACATGCGGACTGCCTCATTGAATCGTATGTTGACAGAAGGGCATCGCGGCCTAGACCCCTGTCCCCCCTCCGGCCTCCTGGCAGGTTTTCGGTGAATTGAAAACCCCAGAATGCGTGGATAATGCGCCGCTTTTCTTTGCGGAGTCAAGTATGGAAACTACGCATTTCTACGTGTAATTTTGCGTAAGTTACATGCAAGCCGTCCCCTGATTAAATAGAATAGCCGCCCTATGAGTTCTACCTTGGATACCCAGCATGATTTGGCCGTCGAGAAGGCGCCGGCACGCGTTGCGCCGCCTCCGATGTACCAGGTCCTGTTGTTGAATGACGACTACACGCCGATGGAATTTGTCGTCAAGGTGCTGCAAAAGTTCTTCAACAAGAACCACGAAGAGGCCACCCGGATCATGTTGCAGGTGCATCACGAAGGCCGCGGGGTGTGCGGAGTCTATCCGCGCGACCTTGCCGCGACCCGCATCGCCCAGGTGGCGCAGTATGCGCGGGCACGCCAGCATCCGCTGCAGTGCGTGATGGAACCCGTTTAGAACCTTAAAAAAAGACGCCGCCGCAACAGGCGGCGTTGTGCTGCACAGGGTAGTACCGCAGGGCCCGCGCACCGAGAAGCGCGCGGGGCAGGTCGGCAGCTCCGCCGCAAAGGAGCGATGCATTCGAGTAGGCGGGGAGGTTTGCCGTGAGTGGAAAGAACAGCAAGACCTGGCTGGCGGTAGCCGGCGTCATCGTGTTGGCCGGCGCCTTGGGCGTGGGCTGGTGGATGGGCAAGGGCGGTCAGTCCGCCGCGCCCACGGCGCCTGCGGCGACAACGTCCGCACCCGCGGCAACGGCCGCGGCCCCCACCGAATCCAAGCCCGCGGCCTTGCCGGCGTCCGCCACGGTCGGCGCCGCCGATCCGTTCGCCGCGCTGAACTGCCAGCCGCGCCAATACAACGATTCGTTGGCGCTGGCGATCACCTTCACCCAGCCGGTCGACGCCAAGGCCAAGCTCGAGAGCTTCCTGCAGGTCATCGACACCGGCTCCGCCTCGGGCAAAGCCGACCAGGACAGCGAACAGGCCGCCCGCCCCGGCGATCAGCCCGCGTCCGTCAAGCCCGGCGACTCGGCCCCCAAGGGCAAGGTCGTGCAGGGTAACTGGGTGGTGGGCGACAACCCCCGCATGGTCTATTTCCCCTACGTCCAGCCGCAACGCTCGTACGCCATCTCGGTGCGTGCGGGCCTGCCGGGCGCCGGCGACAAGGTCACCCTGGCCACGGCCTCGCACTGCGAAGTGACCACCGAAGCCATGCCGCCCTCGTTCTATTTCGCCAGCCGCGGCGTGGTGCTGCCGGCCGGCCAGAACGGCGGCCTGCCGGTGGCCACGGTCAACGTGCCCGAGGTCGACGTGCAGTTCCTACGTGTCGCGCCCGAGCGCGTGCCGGAACTGTTCGAATCGGTGCTGGGCATCGGCCGCAACACGAACAACGCCTCGTCGGATGACGACGACAGCGCGGGCGGCTACGACGAAGAAGACGGCTGGCGCTATTCCGACAACCGCAGCCTGAAGGGCTCGGTCAGCAACTGGGACCTGGATCGCCTGAATTCGCTGACCACCAGCGTCTACCAGGGCCGCTTCCTGACGGACGACAAGCCCAATCGCCGCCACGTCACCTTCCTGCCCGTCGAAGGCGTCAAGGAATTGCAGGAACCCGGTATCTATATTGCGGTGATGAGTCAGCCCGGCCGCTTCCGCTATGAATACCAGGTCACCTATTTCTACGTCAGCGACATCGGCCTGCACGCCCGCCGCTATACCGACCGCATCGAGGCCTATTCGGTTTCCCTGAAGACCGGCCAGGCCATTTCCGGCGCGGTCTTCGAACTGGTCGATGGCGCCGGCAAGTCGTTGGCCAAGGCCCAGGCCGACGCCCAGGGCCACGTGCGTTTCGAAGGCAGCTTCACCAATGCGCGCGTCATCCGTGCCTCGCGCGACAAGGAAATGACCGTATTGGCCCTGGCCGAACCGGCGCTGGACCTGTCTGAATTCGACACGGGCGGCCATATTTCCCGCCCCAACAACCTGTTCGTCTATGCCGGCCGCAATCTGTACCGCCCCGGCGAAACCTTCCACGTGTCGGTGCTGCCGCGCGACCTGGATGGCCGCGTCATGCCGGCCGCGCCCCTGACCGCCACGATCAAGCGCCCCGACGGCCGTGTGGTGTCGACCACGCTGTGGCAGCCCGCCAAGGACCTGCAAGGCTACGTCGAGCGCGCGATCGACCTGCCGCCCGACGCCCAGACCGGCGCCTGGATGCTGGAATTGCGCGTCGACCCCGCCTCGCGCGTGGCCGATGCCTCGTGGAAGTTCCAGGTCGAGGAATTCCTGCCCGAACGCATGAAGATGGCGCTGACGTCCGACCAGGACGTGTTGTCGCCCAACGACACCCTGACCGTCGATGTGCAGGGCGACTACCTGTATGGCGCGCCCGCCGCCGGCAACCGCCTGCTGTCCAGCTTCCAGGTCAAGCGCGACCGCTTTGCCCTGCCGCAGCAATGGCCCGGCTTCATCTTCGGCGACGTGGCCGACGATACCCGCCGCCACTTCGAGGAACTGCCCGAAGCCGCGCTGGATTCCACCGGCGCTGCCCAGCTCGAGGTCGAGCCGCGCACCGATGGCACGCATTCGCCCATGAAGGTGCGGGTGTCGGCCAGCCTGCTGGAATCGGGCGGCCGCCCGGTGGTGCGTTCCATCGAACGCAGCGTCTGGCCCGCCGACAAGCTGATCGCCGTGCGTCCGCAGTTCGACAGCGACGTGGCCCGCGAAGGCGCGCCCGCCGGCTTTGAAGTGCTGCGCGTGGATGCGCAAGGCAAGATCATGCCGCTGGCCCAGGCCCAGATGCGCCTGTATCGCGAAGAACGCCAGTACTACTGGCGCTTCGATGACCAGCGCGGCTGGAACAGCGGCTACACCGAAACTGAAGAACTGGTCGATTCGCGCGAGATCGCGCTGAAAGACCGCACCCAGCTGACCGTGCCGGTCAAGTGGGGCCGCTACCGCCTGGAAATCACCGACCCCGAAACGGGTGAAACCCTGCGCTACCGCTTCTATGCGGGCTGGAACGCGCAGGATGCCGACGCCATGGGCAACCGCCCCGACCGCGTCCAGATGAAACTTGAAGGCGTGCCGGCCAAGCCGGGCGACACCGTCAAGGTCACGCTGACGCCGCCGCATGACGGCCAGGCGCTGGTCACCGTCGAAGGCGACCGCATGCTGTGGTCTACCTGGGTGGCCGTGAAGGCCACGGGTACGCAGGTTGAAATCCCCATCGACAAGACCTGGAAGCGTCACGACCTGTACGTGGCCGCGGCGGTGTTCCGCCCCGGCAGCGAAGGCGACCGCGTGACCCCGGCGCGCGCGCTGGGCCTGGCGTTCCTGCCGATCGCCAGCGCCGACCGCAAGCTGGACGTCAAGTTGACGGCGGCTGCCAAGACCGAACCCGAAACCAAGACCACGGTCCGTGTGAAGGTGGACGGCGCCCAGGGCAAGCAGGCCATGGTGACGCTGTCGGCCGTGGACGTCGGTATTCTCAACATCAACCAGTACCGCACGCCCGACCCGCTGGACTTCTTCTTCGGCAAGCACCGCTACGCGCCCGAATTGCTGGACATGTACGGCAAGCTCATCGAGAAGATGGACGGCACCAAGGGCAAGCTGAAGTGGGGCGGTGACGCCGCCATGCGCGGCGACAGCAAGAGCCTGCCCAAGAAGGTCAAGCTGGTCGACCTGTTCTCGGGTCCGGTCAAGCTGAACGACAAGGGCGAAGCCGACATCCCGCTGGATCTGCCCGACTTCAACGGCACGCTGCGCCTGATGGCCGTCGCGTTCACGCCGGACAACTTCGGCAGCACCGACACCGAAATGGTGGTGGCGGCGCCGATCGTGGCCGAACTGAACACGCCGCGCTTCATCACCCCGGGCGACCAGGCTGCCATCGCGCTGGACGTCACCAACCTGAGCGGCGCCGATCAAAAGGTGACGGTCAAGCTGGAAGCGCTGGACCCGCTGGGCATCGTCGACGGTACGCGTACCGTGACGCTCAAGGACAAGCAACGCACCACGCTGCGCTTTAACGCCACCACCACCGGCTCGTACGGCCTGGGCCTGATCCGCCTGACCGTGGACGGGCAGGGCGGCGGCAAGCCCGTGCACATCGTGCGCGAGTCGGTGCTGCAGGTGCAGCCGGCCTACGCGGCCGAGCGCCAGGTGCGTCGCCTGCGCCTGAACCCGGGCGAATCCAATGCGCCGCAGGCTTCGTGGATCGCATCCTACTATCCGGACTCCACCACGGTCAGCCTCACAGTCTCGAACCGCCCGCCGTTCAACGTCAACCGCCTGGTCGAAGGCCTGCTCAACTACCCCTACGGTTGCACCGAGCAGACCATCAGCGCGACCCTGCCGTGGGTCATGCTGGACGAAGACGCGGCCAAGCAGTTCGGCCTGAAGCCGCGCACCCAGGCTGAACGTGAAGCCAAGGTTGCCGGCGCCATCGGCCGCCTGTCGGGCATGCGCAACGCCGTGGGTTCGTACAACCTCTGGAGCAGCTCGTCCTCGCGCGATGTGTGGCTGACGGCCTATGCCGTGGGCTTCCTGCAGGACGCCCGCGACAAGGGCTTTGCGGTGCCCGAGGCCTCGCTCGATCGTTCCCGCCAGTGGCTGCTCGAGCAAGTGCAGCAGAGCAGCGGTTCGTTCGGCACCTGGTCGGCCAACCTGAAGCGCAACGTCGAATCGGGCCGCCTGGATAGTGGCGACATCAATACGCTGCGCGAAGACCATCGCCGCTTTGCCGGCCTGGCCACCGCCGTGCTGGTGCTGGCGCGCGACAACAAGGCGCCGCTGTCCACGGTGCGCCAGCTGTTCGACAACTACCAGGAACGCGCGCGTTCGCCGCTGCCCCTGATCCAGCTGGCCGCCGCCTTCAAGCTGATGGGCGACGAAGGGCGCATGAAGACCGCGCTGGATCAGGCCATGGCGCGCGAATACGGCATCACCCGCCGCAGCCAGAGCGCCTACTACGACGAGTGGATGGGCGACTACGGCAGCGCCGTGCGTGATTACGCCCTGTCCTATGCCCTGGCCAACCAGTACCAACTGCGCCACGATCGGGTCGAGAACCTGATGTCGCAGCTGGCTGCTCGCCTGGGCAACCGCTCGTACCTGTCGACGCAAGAGCAGATGGCCTTGCTGCTGGCCGCGCGCGCCGCGGGCGGCGACAAGGGCACGCCTTGGGAAGCCACGCTGACCGTCAACGGCGCTCGCAAGCCGCTGACCGGCGGCAAGTCCGACCAGACCGTGTCGCTGACCGCGGCCGAGCTGGCGGGCACGCAGCTGGTCAATACCGGCAGCCAGTCGCTGTTCATCGAGTACGACATCCAGGGCAGCCCCATGTCCGTGCCCGCGCCGCGCAACGACGTCATCCAGCTCAAGCGTGGCTGGTACCGTCCTGACGGCAAGCCGTGGGACGGCGGCACGTTGCAGACCGGCGACATGCTGGTGGTGTGGGTCCAGGCCAGCGCCAACCAGAACATTCCGGACGGCCTGCTGGTGGACCGCGTGCCCGCCGGCTTCGAAGTCGAGAACCTGAACCTGTCGCAAAGCCCCGAGATGCAGGACTGGAGCATCGGCGGACGCCGCGTCGCCGACGCGATGGCCGACCCCAACATCAAGCACCGCGAATTCCGCGATGATCGTTATGTTGCGGCGGTATCGCTGGGTCGTGGCAAGGTCGATGTGTTCTACCTCGTGCGGGTCGTCACGCCGGGCCGCTATGCGGTGCCCTCGACGGTGGCCGAAGACATGTACCGGCCCGAGATCCGTGGCGTAGGCGAGCAATGGAGCACGGTCGAGATCCGCGATCGCGGCGCCAAGCAGCGTCCTTGACCGCCGCCGCCACCCCGTCGGCGGGCGCTTCGCGCGCCCGCCGCTGGCGGCGGCGCGGCATCTACGCGGCCAGCGTGTTGTTTGCGCTGGCCGCGTTGTTATTCGCGTTCGACCGCCTGTATCCCTTGCCCCCCATCGATTCCGGCGGCGCGGCCGTCGTGGTCGCCGCCGACGGTACGCCCCTGCGCAACTATCCCAGCCGTGACGGCATCTGGCGCTACCCGGTCAAGCCGGACCAGGTGTCGCCGCACTACCTGGATACGCTGCTCACGTACGAAGACCGCTGGTTCTACTGGCATCCCGGGGTCAATCCCGTGGCGCTGGCGCGCGCCGGCTGGCAATGGGCCACCAACCGCCGCATCGTCTCGGGCGGCTCGACCCTGACCATGCAGGTGGCGCGGCTGATCGATCCGCAACTGGCCGGCAAGCCGTCGCGGTCAATGGCCGCCAAGTTGCGCCAGGCCTGGCGCGCCGTGCAGCTCGAAATGCACTACAGCAAGGACGAGATCCTGTCGCTCTACCTGACCCACGCGCCCATGGGCGGCATCGTGGAAGGGGTGGAGATGGGTTCGCGCCTGTGGCTGGGCAAGCCCGCGCGCGATCTCAGCCCGGCCGAGGCCGCCATGCTGACCGCCTTGCCGCAGGCGCCGTCGCGGCTGCGGCCGGACCGCCATCCCGAGGCCTCGCAGGCCGCGCGCGACAAGGTGCTGGACCGCATGGTGGAACTGGGCCGCTGGACGCCGGCGGAAGTGGCCGACGCCAAGATCGAGCGCGTGGTGGCGCCGCCGCTGCGGGCCCGCTGGCTGGCGCCGCTGGCCGCGCAGCGCCTGCTGCAGGAAGCGGGCCGCAAGACCGGCGGGCCGCGCCGCCCCGGCGCCCGCCCGCCGCTGCTGACGTCCACCCTGGATGCCGACATGCAGGCCTCGGTCGAGCGCATGCTGCTGGACCGGGTCGACAACCTGCCGCCCAAAGTGTCCATGGCCGTGTTGGTGATGGACAACGATTCCCTGGAAATCAAGGCCTATGCCGGTTCGGCCGATTTCTCCGATGATTCCCGATACGCCCACGTGGATATGGTGCGTGGCGTGCGCTCGCCGGGTTCTACTCTGAAGCCTTTCCTGTATGCCCAGGCGCTGGACGACGGGCTGATCCACTCGGAAAGCCTGCTGATCGATGCACCGATGTCGTTCGGCGGGTACGCCCCGGGCAATTTCCAGGCAGCGTTCTCGGGCCCGATCAGCGTGGCCCAGGCCTTGCAACGTTCGCTGAACGTGCCCGCCGTGGATCTCCTGGACCGCGTCGGACCCAGTCGTTTTGCGTCGGTTATGCTCAAAGGCGGCGTCTGGTTACGAATGCCGGCCGGCGCCGAGCCCAATCTGAGCTTGATTTTGGGCGGGGGCGGCACCACATTGGAAGAATTGGTAGGTGCTTACCGGGCCCTGGCCCGCGGCGGTATCTCCGGCCGGCCCCGGCTGCGTCCGGAGCAGCCGCGGGTCGAGTCCCGTATGATTAGTGCTGGCGCTGCCTGGATTGTCCGGGACATCCTCGAAGGCGGCGGCCACCCGGACAGGCCGTTCTACCAGTCGGGAAGCCCGGCTCGCCAACTGGCCTGGAAAACCGGGACAAGTTTCGGTTTCCGGGACGCCTGGGCGATCGGAGTGACCGACAGCTGGACAATCGGAGTATGGGTAGGCCGCCCGGACGGCACCCCGAACCCCGGATTTTTCGGGGCGAATGTGGCGGCGCCGCTACTGCAGGACATCGTGGCGGCGCTACCGGAAGGCGCGCAACATGTCCGCGTCCGGCCCGACACGGTGCAGCCTGTCGTGACGTGCTGGCCGCTGGGCTACAAGCTGGGTAGCGTGCCGTCGGGCGCATGCCCGGAACAGCGCGCGGCCTGGGCCCTGAACGAAACGGTGCCGCCGTCGTTTGCCGGCTACGCCGACGCTTCGCAGGGGCCGTTGCGCCTGGGGGGCGTGGCCACGGGCTCGGTGTTGCGGCCCGTGCCGGGCAGCAGGCAGGTGGCGCTGGATGTGGATGTGCAGGGCGCCGAAGGCGAAGTATGGTGGATGCTCGACGGTCGCGTGGTTGGCCATGGCGTGTCGGGTCGTTCGTTTAATCTAGTGCTGGCGCAAGACGGCCGGTATACGCTTACCGTCATGGACTCGCAAGGCCGCCACGATAGTGTGGTTTTTGAAATCGCTGGCGTTACGCCATGATCGGCATAGAATATGAATCGTGTATTTGACCGCTTCGATGCGTTACGGAGGAAGCGTGATTTCCCAAGAGCTTGAAGTCAGCCTGCATATGGCTTTCGTCGAGGCCCGTTCGGCCCGGCACGAATTTATTACCGTCGAGCATCTGCTGTTGGCGTTGCTCGATAACGCTTCGGCAGTCGAAGTGTTGCGCGCCTGCGCAGCCAACCTGGACGACCTGCGCCGTAACCTGCGCCAGTTCGTTTCGGAAAACACCCCGGTGATTCCCAGCGGCGCAGAAGTCGACACGCAACCGACGCTGGGTTTCCAGCGCGTGATCCAGCGCGCGATCATGCATGTGTCCGCGGGCGGCACCGGCAAGAAGCCGGTGACCGGCGCGAATGTGCTCGTGGCCATTTTCGGCGAAAAGGATTCTCACGCCGTGTACTACCTGCAGCAGCAGGGCGTCACGCGGCTGGATGTCGTCAATTTTCTGTCGCATGGCATTACCAAACAGCCACAGGTGGAGTCCGCCGCCGTGCAGAAAGAGCAGCAGACCAATGGTGAAGAGCAGGGCGAATCGCGCCAGTCGCCGCTGGACCAGTACGCGACCGATCTGAACGCCGCGGCGCTGGCGGGCCGCATCGACCCCCTGATCGGGCGCGAGCACGAAGTCGAGCGCGTGATCCAGGTGCTGTGCCGCCGCCGCAAGAACAACCCGCTGCTGGTCGGCGAGGCCGGCGTGGGCAAGACCGCCATCGCCGAAGGCCTGGCCTGGCGCATCACGCGCGGCGAAGTCCCCGAAATCCTGCAGGCCGCGCAAGTGTTCGCGCTGGACATGGGCGCGCTGCTGGCGGGCACCAAGTACCGCGGCGATTTCGAACAGCGTCTGAAAGGCGTGCTCAAGCAGATCCGCGGCAACCCCGATGCGATCCTGTTCATCGACGAAATCCACACGCTGATCGGCGCCGGTTCGGCCTCGGGCGGCACGCTGGACGCGTCCAACCTGCTCAAGCCGGCCTTGTCCTCGGGCCAGTTGAAGTGCATTGGCGCGACCACCTACACCGAATATCGCGGCGTCTTTGAAAAAGACCACGCGCTGTCGCGCCGCTTCCAGAAGATCGACGTGCCCGAACCCAGCGTCGAACAGACCGTGCAGATCCTGCGCGGCCTCAAGAGCCGCTTCGAAGAGCACCACAACGTCCGCTATTCCGCCGCCGCGCTGTCGGCCGCCGCGGAATTGTCGGCGCGCTTCATCAACGACCGCCACCTGCCGGACAAGGCCATCGACGTGATCGACGAGGCTGGCGCCGCACAGCGCCTGTTGCCGCGTTCGCGCCAGAAGAAGGTGATCGGCAAGGTCGATATCGAAAACATCGTTTCCAAGATCGCGCGCATTCCGCCGCAGTCCGTCTCCAACGACGACCGCAGCAAGCTCGCCACACTGGACCGCGACCTGAAGACCGTGGTCTTCGGGCAGGACAACGCCATCGACGCGTTGGCCGCCGCCATCAAGATGGCGCGCTCGGGCCTGGGCAAGCCGGAAAAGCCGATCGGCGCCTTCCTGTTCTCCGGCCCGACCGGGGTGGGCAAGACCGAAGTCGCACGCCAGCTGGCGTTCACGCTGGGTGTCGAGCTGCTGCGTTTCGACATGTCCGAATACATGGAACGCCACGCGGTGTCGCGCCTGATCGGTGCGCCTCCCGGGTACGTGGGGTTCGACCAGGGCGGCCTGCTCACCGAAGCCATCACCAAGCAGCCGCATTGCGTGCTGCTGCTCGATGAAATCGAAAAGGCCCACCCGGACGTCTTCAACATCCTGCTGCAGGTCATGGACCACGGCACGTTGACGGACAACAACGGCCGCAAGGCGGACTTCCGCAACGTCATCCTCATCATGACGACGAACGCGGGCGCCGAAACCTTGAACCGTCCGTCCATCGGCTTTGCCAATTCGCGCGTCGTGGGCGACGAAATGGCGGAAATCCGCCGCATGTTCACGCCCGAGTTCCGCAACCGCCTGGACGCGATCATTCCGTTCGCACCGCTGGACCGCGAAATCATCCTGCGCGTGGTCGACAAGTTCCTGATGCAGCTCGAAGACCAGCTGCACGAGCGCCGCGTGGAAGCCGTGTTCACCACGCGCCTGCGCGACCACCTGGCCAAGGAAGGCTTCGACCCGCTCATGGGCGCCCGTCCGATGCAGCGCCTGATCCAGGACACCATCCGGCGCGCGCTGGCCGACGAGCTGCTGTTCGGCAAGCTGGTCGATGGCGGCACGGTCACGGTCGACCTGGACGACGACAACAAGGTCACGCTGGATTTCGACGACCACGGCAAACCGCCGTCGGCCGCGCCCGACAAGCAGGAAGTCGAGCTCGTCGATTAGGCCTATGATCCCCGACGCGGACCGCCAGCCGCTGATCGAGTGCGAACACTGCGCAAGCATCTATCGCCGACATCAGCTTGAACCTGGCGAGACCGCCAATTGCGCCCGCTGCGGTGCCACCTTGTGGCGCTACAGCGGGCTTACTTTGTCCAATTGGCTGGCGCTCGCCATTTCCGCCCTGATCATCTTCGGCGTGGCCAACGCCTACCCGGTCGCATCGATGTCGGTGCAGGGCATGGTGCAGCAGGCGTCCCTGCTCGACGCCATTTCCATCACCTGGCGCCAGGGCCATTACATCGTCGCCATCATGACCGGGCTGGCGGGGTTCGCCCTGCCGCTGTTGCAGCTGACCGTCTTGCTATGGGTGCTGGGCCCGCTGTCGCGTGGTGCGGAACCCGCCGGATTCCATGGCGCGATGCGCCTGTTGGGCTTGCTGCGGCCGTGGTGCATGGTGCCGGTGTTCCTGCTGGGCGTGCTGGTGGCCGTCGTGAAGCTGGCCGGCATGGCGGCGGTGTCGCCGGGCATTGGCCTGGCGGCCTTCGGCATCCTGACCATCCTGCTGACCATGCTGGGCCGGCTGACGCCGCATGTGCTGTGGCGCTACGCGGAATCCGCCGGGGTCGTGCCGGTGCATGTGCCCGAAGCAGGGCCCGACGTGGTACTGACCGGTTGCCACGTCTGTGGCCAGGTGCAGGCGCTGCCGCGCAACGGCGACCCCGAAGAAGAACACCACTGCGTGCGCTGCCACGCGGTGGTGCATTACCGCAAGCCCGATCACCTGGCCCGCACCTGGGCGCTGTTGCTGGCGGCCGTGGTGTTCTATATTCCGGCCAACGTATTGCCCGTCATGAAGGTCAGTTCGGTGCTGGGCGACAGCGCCCATACCATCCTGGGCGGTGTGGTCGAATTGTGGAACATGGGGTCATGGGACATCGCGCTGATCGTCTTCATTGCGAGCGTGGCGGTGCCGCTGACCAAACTGCTGGCGCTGATCCTGCTATTGTTGACCGAACAATGGCGCAGTACGACGAATCTGCGGCCGCGCACGCGGTTGTATGAAATGGTCGAATTCATTGGCCAATGGTCGATGCTGGACGTGTTCGTGGTGATATTGCTGGCGGCCCTGGCGGACTTCCAGGGCCTGATGGAAATCAGTGCCGGCGCGGGCGCCGCGGCATTCGGCGTGGTCGTGATCCTGACCATGCTGTCGGCCATGAGCTTTGACCTGCGCCGCAGCTGGGACCTGGAAGACGCCAGCGAGCTCGACCTGGAACGGTTGGCGATCGCTGATGGCGGGCGCCGGCCGGCGCCCACAGCGGGCACGGAAGTGGGCTGATGCGTCAGGCCACCCGCCTGCGGGGCAGGGGCCGGGACGCGTTTGCCGTTTAAGAAGAAAAGGAAAAAACAGATGTCCGACCAAGCACCTGGATCTGGTGAAGAGAAGTTTGCGTCACCGACCATTTCGCGCAAGCGCAAGAGCCGGATCTCATGGATCTGGCTGGTGCCCGTGGTTGCCGCGCTGATGGGCCTGTCGCTGGTGGTGCGCACCTGGATGCAGGCCGGGCCGGATCTTGCCATCGAATTCAATACCGCCGAAGGGCTGGAGGTCGGCAAGACCCAGCTGCGCTACAAGGACGTGAACGTCGGCACCGTGAAGTCCATCGGCTTCAACAGCGATCGCAGCAAGGTCGTGGTGCAGGCCGAGTTGTCCAAGGACGTGGCCGATCTGGCGCGCGAGGGCACCAACTTCTGGGTGGTGCGGCCGCGGCTGGATGTCAGCGGCGTGTCCGGACTGGGTACCTTGCTGTCCGGCGCCTACATCGGCGTGGATGCCGTGGAAAGCAAGGATGCCTCCAGGAAAGCCACCAAGCTGCACTTCGTGGGCCTGGAAACGCCGCCTGCCGTGACGCACGACCGCGCCGGCAAGCGTTTCAAGCTCAAGGCATCGGACCTGGGGTCGCTGGATATCGGCTCGCCGGTGTATTTCCGCCGCATCAACGTGGGCCGCGTGATCGGCTACGCGCTGGACAAGACGGGCGACGCCGTGAACGTCGAAGTCTTCGTGGACGCACCCAACGACAAGTTCGTCACCAATGGCACGCGTTTCTGGAACGCCAGTGGCGTGGACTTCAGCGTCAATGCTGACGGCCTGAAGGTTCGCACGCAGTCGCTGGTGTCGATGGCGGTGGGCGGCGTGGCCTTCGAGCCCGTCTACAGCGCGCGCGACGCCGCAACGCCTGCGCAGGCCGATGCGCGTTTTGAACTGTACGCCACGGAAACGGCCGCCAAGGCCAACCCGGACGGCGAGGCCTTCCCGATCCGCATGCGCTTTGACCAGTCGATCCGCGGCCTGTCCGTTGGCGCGTCGATCGATTTCTCGGGCATTACCCTGGGCAACGTCACGCAGATCAACCTGGACTTCGATCCGGTCAGCAAACGCTTCTACTCGCTGGTCGACGCCACCCTGTATCCGGAACGCCTGGGCCGGGTCTACGAGGAAGTACGCGCCCGCGCCGTCGAAGACGGCGACGAGGCTGGCGGCCGCCTCTTGGGCATCATGATCAAGCATGGCCTGCGCGCCCAGCTGCGCACCGCCAACCTGTTGACCGGCCAGCTGTATGTGGTGCTGGACGACTTCCCCAATGCCAAGCCGGTGGACTTCAAGATGTCCAGCCCGGCCCTGATCCCGACCGTGCCGGGCAACCTGGACCAACTGCAGCAGCAGGTCAGCAACATCGTCGCCCGCATCGAGAAGATTCCGTTCGACAAGATCGGCGAAGACCTGCGCACCACGCTGGCCAGCACGTCCAAGCTGATGACGCGCCTGGACAAGCAGGTGGCGCCGCAAGCCCAAGGCGTGCTCAAGCAGGCCCAGGAATCGATGGCCAACCTGAACGCGCTGTTGGCGTCGGACGCCTCGTTGCCGGTCAATGCCGAGAAGGCCATGCAGGAACTGAGCCGCGCGGCGCGTTCCCTGCGCGCGCTGGCCGACTTCCTGCAATCGAACCCCGAATCGTTGCTGCGCGGCCGCGGCGACGACCCGATCCCCGGCGCTGGCCCGGTCAGGAACTGAACCCATGCCTATCCTTCGCTCCCGATCCTTGCGCCCAGCCCTGGGCCATTCCGCCCGGCGACTGTCCCGCGCCGCTCCCGCGCTGGCGCTGGCCGCGTGGCTGGCCGGCTGCGCCTCGTCGCCGCCGGTGCATTACTACACGCTGCAGGGGCCATCGGCGCCCGCACCCGCCGTGCCGCGCGCGGCGGCGCCTTTCCTGATCGATGTGCAGGGCGTGAACGTGGCGGCCCAGGCCGACCAGCCGCAACTGATGGTGCGCACGGGCGACGGCAGCGTGTCGGCCCTGTATTCCGAGCGCTGGAGTTCGCCCCTGGGCGATGAAATCCGCGGCGCGCTGTCGGATGCGCTCAAGCATGACCTGGGCGCGCTGGACGTGCAGGTGGTCAAACCCGCTCCCACCGCGCCGGTCTGGCGCATACAGACCGACGTGCAGCGTTTCGATCTGGTGGCCGGCCGCAAGTCGCAACTGGATGCCACCTGGCGGGTGCGGCCGGTGAACCTGAAGGGCAACGGCCTGCTGTGCCGCAGCGTGGTCACGGTGAACGTGTCCGATGCGGCGGGCGATTCCGCCGCTGGCGGGTCGGGGTCGAAGCCGGCGCCGACGTCGGGTGTGCCTGGGTTGGTCGCGGCGCAGCAGCGTGCCGTGGTGGCGCTGGCAGGCGCCATGGCGTCCGCCATTCGGGGCCAGACGCCGGACAGCGGCGGGGGCGTGCAGATGCTGGGTTGTTCGCCGTTGCCGGACTGAACCGGTTCATCTGTAAAAAGGGTCAAGGCGATTGTCAAAAACCCGCCATGATCTCAATCGGTTAACCCTAGGGTTAACCTTAGTACAAACCCGGTTGCAACCTGATTAGCATACGGTCCTACCGATGCCGGGCCTCGCTGTGGGCCCGGTATGACCTTTGCCATGCGACAGGAAGCAATCTCTTATGGCCAGCACCACCCTCGGCGTCAAAGTCGATGACGCGCTACGCGACCGCCTAAAGGCCGCCGCGCAAAAGCTCAACTGCACGCCGCACTGGCTGCACAAGCAGGCGATCCTTTCCTACCTGGACAAGATCGAGCGCGGCCACCTGCCCGCCGAAATGTCCCATCTGGGCGGGGAAGAGGGCGCCGATGACGAGGGTAGCGATCACCCCGCCGCCGTCACGCCGCCGTTCTACGAATTCGGCCAGGACGTGCAGCCGCAATCGGTGCTGCGCGCGGCCATCACGGCGGCGTATCGCCGCCCCGAGCCGGAATGCGTGCCGTTGCTGCTGGGCCAGGCCCGCATGCCGAACCTGGAAAAGGTGCATGCGATGGCCACCGACCTGGTCAAGAAGCTGCGCGGCAAGCGCACCGGCGGCGGGGTCGAGGGGCTGATCCAGGAATTCTCGCTGTCCAGCCAGGAAGGCGTGGCGCTGATGTGCCTGGCCGAGGCGCTGCTGCGCATTCCCGACCGTGCCACGCGCGACGCGCTGATTCGCGACAAGGTCGCCCGCGGTGACTGGAAGTCGCACATGGGCGGCTCGCAATCGCTGTTCGTCAACGCCGCGACCTGGGGCCTGATGATCACCGGCAAGCTGGTGGCCGTGAGCAGCGAGCAGTCGTTGTCCAAGGCGCTGACGCGCCTGATCGGCAAGGGCGGCGAGCCGCTGGTGCGCAAGGGCGTGAACATGGCCATGCGCATGATGGGCGAGCAGTTCGTGTCGGGTCAGACCATTTCCGAAGCGCTGGCCAACAACCGCAAGATGGAAAGCCGCGGTTTCCGCTATTCGTACGACATGCTGGGCGAAGCGGCCACCACGGCCGAAGACGCGGATCGCTATTACGCGTCGTACGAGCAGGCCATCCATGCCATCGGCAAGGCGGCGGCCGGCCGTGGCATCTATGAAGGCCCGGGCATCTCGATCAAGCTGTCGGCGCTGCACCCGCGTTATTCGCGTGCCCAGCGCGAACGCGTCATGGCTGAACTGCTGCCGCGCGTGAAGGCGCTGACGATCCTGGCGCGCAGCTACGACATCGGCCTGAACATCGATGCCGAAGAAGCCGACCGCCTGGAAATCTCGCTGGATCTGCTGGAAGCGCTGTGCTTCACCCCTGAGCTGGAAGGCTGGAGCGGCATCGGTTTCGTCATCCAGGCCTACCAGAAGCGCGCGCCGTTCGTCATTGACTACGTCATCGACCTGGCCCGCCGCAGCCGCCACCGCGTGATGGTGCGCCTGGTCAAGGGCGCCTACTGGGACAGCGAGATCAAGCGCGCCCAGGTCGACGGCCTGGAAGGCTATCCCGTCTACACCCGCAAGGTGTACACCGACGTGGCCTACCTGGCCTGCGCCCGCAAGCTGCTGGGCGCGCCGGAAGCCGTGTACCCGCAGTTCGCCACGCACAACGCCTACACGCTGGCGGCGATCTATCAACTGGCCGGCCAGAACTACTACCCGGGCCAGTACGAATTCCAGTGCTTGCACGGCATGGGCGAGCCGCTGTACGACGAAGTGGTGGGCCCGCTGGCCCAGGGCAAGCTGAACCGCCCGTGCCGCATCTACGCGCCGGTCGGTACGCACGAAACGCTGCTGGCGTACCTGGTGCGCCGCCTGCTCGAAAACGGCGCCAACACCTCGTTCGTGAACCTGATCGGCGACGACAGCATTCCTGTCGAAACGCTGGTGGCCGATCCGGTGGATGCGGCCTCGCGCATCGTGCCGCTGGGCGCGCCGCACGAGAAGATTCCGCTGCCTCGCGAGCTTTATGGCAATCCGCAGCAAGGGGCGCGTGCCAATTCGGCCGGCCTGGACCTGAGCAACGAACATCGCCTGGGGTCGCTGTCGGCCGCGCTGTTGACCAGCGCCGCCACGCCCTGGCGGGCCGCGCCGATGCTGGGCGAGGGCGCCGAGGCCTGGGATGCGGCCCGCGCGATCGAAGTGCGCAACCCCGCCAACCTGCGCGACATCGTGGGCCACGTGATCGAAGCCAACGGCGAGGAAGCCGAGGCCGCCTTGCGCGCCGCGGCCAATACCGCGCCCATCTGGCAATCGACGCCGGTGGCCGAGCGTGCGCAATGCCTGCGCCGCGCCGCCCAGTTGCTGGAAGAGCAAATGCAGACCCTGCTGGGCCTGATCGTGCGCGAAGCCGGCAAGTCGCTGCCCAATGCCATCGCCGAAGTGCGCGAGGCCGTGGACTTCCTGCGTTACTACGCGGACCAGGCCGAGCGCGAGTTCGGCAACGACACGCACCGCCCGCTGGGCACGGTGCTGTGCATCAGCCCGTGGAACTTCCCGCTGGCCATCTTCACCGGCCAGGTGGCCGCTGCCCTGGCGGCCGGCAATACCGTGCTGGCCAAGCCCGCCGAACAGACGCCGCTGATCGCGGCGCAGGCGGTGGCGATCCTGCGCGCGGCCGGCGTGCCGGCCGGCGCGGTGCAGCTGTTGCCCGGCCGCGGCGAAACCGTGGGCGCGCAACTGGTGGCCAGCCCCGGCATTCGCGGCGTGATGTTCACCGGGTCCACCGACGTGGCCCGCATCATTGCGCGCACGCTGGCCGACCGCCTGGATGACGACGGCCACACCATTCCGCTGATCGCCGAAACCGGCGGCCAGAACGCCATGGTGGTGGACTCGTCGGCGCTGTCCGAGCAGGTGGTGTTCGACGTACTGAGTTCGGCCTTTGACTCGGCCGGCCAGCGCTGCTCGGCGCTGCGCGTGCTGTGCGTGCAGGAAGACAACGCCGACCACGTGCTGACCATGCTGCGCGGCGCGATGCGCGAACTGAGCGTGGGCAACCCCGACCGCCTGTCGGTGGACGTGGGCCCGGTGATCGACACCGAAGCGCGCAACGGCATCCAGCGCCATATCGACGCGATGCGCACGGCAGGCCACCGGGTCGACCAGGCCGAACTGAACGGCGAATGCCGCCAGGGTACGTTCGTGGCACCCACCATCATCGAAATCGACACTGTCAGCGAATTGACGCGCGAAGTGTTCGGTCCGGTGCTGCATGTGGTGCGCTACAAGCGCGAGGAACTGGACGCCTTGCTGGATGCCATCAACGGCACCGGCTACGGCCTGACTTTCGGCGTGCATACCCGCATCGATGAAACCATCGCCCACGTGACCGGCCAGGTCCATGCGGGCAACGTCTACGTCAACCGCAACATCGTGGGCGCCGTGGTGGGCGTGCAGCCGTTCGGCGGCGAATGCCTGTCGGGCACGGGCCCCAAGGCCGGCGGCCCGCTGTATATGTACCGCTTGCTCGGCACGCGCCCCGACGGCCTGCCGCCCGCGCTGGATCCGGCGGCGCCGTTGCCGCAGCGCATCGCGCTGCCGGGCCCCACGGGCGAGACCAATACCTATATGGTCGAACCGCGTGGCGCCGTGTACTGCGTGGCGGCCACCGAGGCTGGCGCGCGGGCGCAGTGGTCGGCGGCGCGCCTGACCGGCAACCACGCCTGGTTCGCGGACACGCCAGCAGGCCAGGCGCTGCTGGCCGGGCTGGATGCCGAGCAGCAGGGCCAGGCCGGTATCCTGGCCGATGCCGACGTCGACGAGGCCGATTACCAGGCGGTGCTGTTCGAGGGAGATGGCGACGCCTTGCGCACGCTGAATCAGCGCATTGCACAGCGTCCTGGCGCTATCCTGGCGGTGCACGGACTGACGTCGGACGCGCTGGCGGCGGGCGCGGCCTATGTGCCGGAACGCCTCTTGACCGAACGATCCATCAGCGTCAATACGGCCGCGGCCGGCGGCAACGCCAGCCTCATGACCATCGGCTGAGCGTGACCGAGGGGTAACCCTTGGGCAACCAAGGGTTATCTCCAATATCTAGCGAGGTTGCACTGGAAGCAAAATCCGGTCGCACCTGAAGTTCGATTGCGGCAACCCGGCAATTGGATTCAAACAGAAAAGCCTGGCCCAAAAGCCCAGGAATAACAAAGCCTCATCCGACATACCGGAGGATACCCATGAAGTTTCGCACCACTTTGAAGCTTGTCGCCGCCGGCATCGCCGCCGCCAGCATGGCCGCCGCTGCCCAGGCCGCCGACGTCAAGTTCGGCTTTGCCGCGCCGCTGACCGGTCCCCAGTCGCACTACGGCGAAGACATGCAGAACGGTCTGAACCTGGCGCTGGAAGAAGCCAACAAGAAGGGCATCAAGATTGACGGCCAGCCGGCCAAGTTCGTGCTGGTGTCGCGTGATGACCAAGCCGACCCGCGCGTGGGTGTGCAGGTTGCGCAGCAACTGGTCGACGAGAACGTCGTCGGCATCCTGGGTCACTTCAATTCGGGCACCACGATCCCCGCGTCGCGCGTCTACCATGAAGCCGGCCTGCCGCAGATCGCCATGGCCACGTCGCCCGAATACACCAAGCAGGGCTACGAAACCACGTTCCGCATGATGACCAGCGACACCCAGCAGGGCGCCGCGGTCGGCAAGTTCATGGTGCAAAGCCTGAAAGCCAAGAAGGTCGCGATCATCGACGATCGCACCGCCTACGGCCAAGGCCTGGCGGACGAAGTCGAGAAGGCCGTCAAGGCCGCCGGCGGCCAGGTGGTGCGCCGCGAATACACGACCGACAAGGCCAACGACTTCACGGCCATCCTGACCAACATCAAGGGCGCGGCGCCCGACGCCATCTTCTACGGCGGCCTGGACGCGCAGTCCGGCCCGATGAAGCGCCAGCTGGCCACGCTGGGCCTGAAGTCGCCGCTGGTCTCGGGTGAAATGACCCGCAGCGACACCTTCATCAAGCTGGCCGGCGACGCCGCTGACGGCACCTTCGCCTCGCTGGCCGGCGTGCCGCTGGACAAGATGGCCGCGGGCAAGGATTTCGAAAAGCGCTACCAGGAACGCTTCAAGAAGGCCCCGGGCGTCTACGCGCCCTACGCCTATGACGGCGCCTGGAACATGATCAGCGCCATCGAAGCCGCCGGCTCGGCCAAGCCCGAGAAGTACCTGCCGGAACTGGCCAAGCTGAACCGCAAGGGCGCTACCAGCGAACACATCGCCTACGACAAGAACGGCGATCTGAAGGAAATCTCGGTCACCATCTACGAAGTCAAGAATGGCAAGTGGGAGATGGTCGAGACGATGGTCAGCCAGGCCAACTGAGGCTGCTGCACCCGGCCAGGTCGCGGCTGCGCCGCCCCTGGCCATTGACACCCGCCCGCGCCGCCCGGCGCGGGGGTGCGCCACAACGGTGGCGGCCCCGCGGGTGCGCCGCGCGCGAGATGCGCGCGATTTTTCCAGGCTTATTCTGCGGCCCCTATGGATATCTTCATTCAACAACTGATTAACGGCGTCACGCTCGGCAGCGTGTACGCCCTGGTCGCCCTTGGCTACACCATGGTGTACGGCATCATCGGGCTGATCAACTTCGCGCATGGCGATGTCGTCATGATCGGCGCGATGGCCGCGACGACGATCGCCATCTCGCTGGTGGGCGGCGATCCGTCCACGTCCGCGTTCGTGGTGCTGGGCCTGGGTCTGCTCGTGTCCGTGCCGCTGTGCATGGCGGTGGGCTGGACGGCCGAACGCGTGGCCTACCGGCCGCTGCGCCGGGCACCGCGCCTGGCTGCGCTGATCACCGCCATCGGCGTGTCGATCATCCTGCAGAACGTGGCGATGATGAGCTGGGGCCGCAACTACCTGAACTTTCCGCAGGTGCTGACCCCGCAGGTGTTCGAGATCTTCGGCGCCCGCATGAGCACGCTGCAGATCGCCATTGTCGCGATCGCCGCGCTGATCATGGGCGGGCTGCTGGCCGTGGTGCACAAGACCCGCCTGGGCACCGCGATGCGCGCCACCGCGCAGAACCGCGAAGTGGCCGGCCTGATGGGCGTGAACATCAACACCGTCATTTCAGCGGCGTTCCTGATCGGTTCGGCGCTGGCCGCCGTGGCCGGCATGATGGTCGCCACCTACTACGGCGTGTCGCAATACACCATGGGCTTCATGCTGGGCCTGAAGGCCTTCACGGCCGCGGTGCTGGGTGGCATCGGCAACCTGGTCGGCGCGATGGCCGGGGGCCTGTTGCTGGGCATCATCGAATCGCTGGGCGCCGGCTACATCGGCGACCTGACCGGCGGTTTCCTGGGCAGCCACTACCAGGACGTCTTCGCGTTCTTCGTGCTGGTGCTGGTGCTGATCTTCCGTCCGTCCGGCCTGCTGGGCGAGCGCGTGGGAGACCGGGCATGAGCGGCGCCATGAAACACAGCGGGCTGTCGACCCGCAACCTGATCGGCATCGCGCTGATCGGCATCGTGCTGGCGGTGCTGCCGTTCGTGATCGGCATGGCCGGCCAGAGCTGGGTCCGCATCCTGAACTTCGCGTTGCTGTATGTGATGCTGTCGCTGGGCCTGAACATCGTGGTGGGCTTTGCCGGGCTGCTCGACCTGGGCTATATCGCGTTCTACGCAGTGGGCGCCTACACCTGGGCGCTGCTGGCCTCGCCGCACTTCGGGCTGCACCTGCCGTTCTGGGCGATCCTGCCGATCGCGCTGGCGGTGGCATGCCTGTTCGGGGTGCTGCTGGGGGCGCCAACGCTGAAATTGCGGGGCGACTACCTGGCCATCGTGACGTTGGGGTTTGGCGAGATCATCCGTATCTTCCTGAACAACCTGAACGCACCGGTCAACATCACCAACGGGCCGCAGGGCATCAACCGCATCGATACGTTCAAGGTGGGCGAATTCGCGTTCGGCCGCACGGAAAGCCTGCTGGGCATCCGCGTGACCGGGCCGGAGAAGTACTACTACCTGCTGTTGGCGCTGACGCTCATCATCATCCTGGTGTGCGTGCGCCTGCAGAATTCGCGCATCGGCCGCGCCTGGGAAGCGATTCGTGAAGACGAGATCGCGGCCAAGGCCATGGGCATCAATACCCGCAACATCAAGCTGCTGGCCTTTGCCATGGGCGCTTCGTTCGGCGGCGTGGCGGGCGCGCTGTTCGCGTCGATGCAGGGCTTTGTCAGCCCCGAGAGCTTCTCGCTGATGGAATCCATTTCCATCCTTTGCATGGTGGTGCTGGGCGGCATGGGGCATATCCCCGGCGTGATCCTGGGCGCCCTGATCCTGGCCGCGTTACCCGAGTTCCTGCGGGCCGTGGTCGAGCCGGTGCAGCACATGCTGTTCGGCGCCGTGGTGCTGGACCCCGAAGGCATCCGCATGCTGCTGTTCGGCCTGGCCATGGTGTGCGTCATGCTGTTCCGCCCCGCCGGCCTGTGGCCGTCGGCCGTGCGCAAGCGCGAGCTGGCCACCAAGACCCAGGGAGGTGCGGCATGAGCAAACTGCTGCAAGCCCAGGGCCTGGGCAAGCGTTTCGGCGGCCTGCAGGCCTTGTCGGACGTCAGCTTCGATATCGAGCAGGGCGAGATCTACGGCCTGATCGGCCCGAACGGCGCGGGCAAGACCACGCTGTTCAATGTGCTGACCGGCCTGTACATCCCCGAAGACGGTTCGT
This sequence comes from Achromobacter sp. DH1f, assembly GCF_000633435.1. Lineage (NCBI taxonomy): Bacteria > Pseudomonadati > Pseudomonadota > Betaproteobacteria > Burkholderiales > Alcaligenaceae > Achromobacter > Achromobacter sp. DH1f. The sequence goes on from NZ_AYMF01000006.1 coordinate 234,852, forward strand.
GCACGTTCAACGGCCAATCGATGTCGGGCAAGAAGCCGCACGAAGTGGCCTACGCGGGCCTGGCGCGCACGTTCCAGAACATCCGCCTGTTCGCCAACCTGAGCGCGATCGAGAACGTGATGATCGGTCGCCACGTGCGGACCCGCGCGGGCGTGCTGGGCGCCGTGTTCCGCACGCCGGGCGCGCGCGCCGAAGAGGCCGCCATCGAAGCCCGCGCCCAGGAATTGCTGGACTACGTGGGCATCGGCCACCGCGCCAACGACGTGGCGCGCTCGCTGCCTTACGGCGACCAGCGCCGCCTGGAAATCGCCCGCGCGCTGGCGACCGACCCGAAGCTGCTGGCGCTGGACGAACCGGCCGCCGGCATGAATGCATCGGAAACCGTGGTGCTGCGCAAGCTGATCGAAAAGATCCGCGGTGACGGCGTGACGGTGCTGCTGATCGAACACGACATGAAATTGGTCATGGGCCTGTGCGATCGCGTGCTGGTGCTGGAATACGGCAAGGTGCTGGCCATGGGCAAACCCGCCCAGGTGCAGCGCGACCCCAAGGTCATTGAAGCGTATCTGGGCGCGGGCGCCGCCCAGGATCCGCTGATTCATCAGGAGCGCCCGGCATGACGACGGCAAGCAAACCCCTACTGGAACTGCGCGGCCTGCAGGTCGCATATGGCGGCATCCGCGCGGTGCGCGGCATCGACCTGCGCGTGGACGAAGGCGAGCAGGTCTGCCTGATCGGCGCCAACGGCGCCGGCAAGAGCACGACCCTGCGCGCCATCTGCGGCCTGGTGCCGCTGGCCGGCGGCGAAGTGCTCTACGGCGGCAAGTCCATCGGCGGGCAGAAGTCGCACGAACTGGTGCGCCAGGGCCTGGTGATGGTGCCGGAAGGCCGCGGCATCTTCGGCCAGCTGACCATCGAGGAAAACCTGGCGATGGGCGCGTACATCCGGCGCGATGCGGCGCAGGTGCGGCAGGACACGGACCGCGTGTTCACGCTGTTCCCGCGCCTGGCCGAACGCCGCAAGCAGGCGGCCGGCACGCTGTCGGGCGGCGAGCAGCAGATGGTGGCCATGGGCCGCGCGATGATCGCGCGCCCCAAGCTGCTGCTGCTGGACGAGCCGTCGATGGGCCTGGCGCCGCTGATGGTCGAGAAGGTCTTCGAGGTGGTGCGCACCATCGCCAGCGAAGGCGTGACGATCTTGCTGATCGAACAGAACGCCCGCCTGGCGCTGGAAAACAGCCATCGCGGCTACGTGATGGAATCCGGCGAGATCACGCTGTCGGGTCCGGCGCGTGAAATGCTGCATGACCCGAAGGTGCGTGCCGCCTATCTGGGTGAAGTCGAAGAGGTGTAAGAAAAAACCGGCGCAAGCCGGTTTTTTTTACCTTAAGCGGGTTGCGCCACGACCCGCTCACGCCCGATCAGCAGGGCGATGACGGCGGCAATCAGGCCGGTGGCGCCTGCGGCAACGAAGGCCATCAGGTAGCTGCCTTGCGATTCGCGCACCAGCCCCGCCATCCAGGCCGCGCTGGCCGCGCCCAGTTGATGGCCGGCGACGATCCAGCCGAACACGATGGGGGCCTCGCGGTCACCGAAGGCTTCGGTGGCCAGGCGCAGCGTGGGCGGCACGGTGGCGATCCAGTCCAGGCCGAAGAACACCGCGAAAATCGCCAGGCTGTAGAACGAAAAGTCGGAATACGGCAGGTAGATCAGCGCCAGCCCGCGCAGCGCGTAGTACACGAACAGCAGCTTGCGCGGATCGTAGCGGTCCGTGAGCCAGCCCGACGCGGTGGTGCCGAAGAGATCGAAGATGCCCATGATCGCCAGCAGGCCGGCGGCTTGCACTTCAGGCATGCCATGGTCGCCGCAAAGCGCGATCAGGTGCGTGCCGACCAGGCCGTTGGTGGTGAAGCCGCAGATGAAGAAGGTGGCGAACAGGAACCAGAAGGTGCGGGTCTTGGCGGCGCGGGCCAGGGCGCCAAACGTGGCGGCCAGCATGCCGGTGCGCGGGGCGGCGGGGGCGGGCGGCGCATGCGGGTCGCTGCCGAACGGCACCAGGCCGACGCTGGCGGGGCGGTCGGGCACCAGCCACCAGGCCAGCGGCACCAGTGCGGCGGCGGCGCCGGCGACCGTCCACACCACCCGGGTCCAGTCACCGGACGAGGCCAGTGCGGCCAGGACCGGCAGGAAGATCAGCGTGCCGGTGGCGGTGCTGGCGGTGAGCAGGCCCATCATCAGGCCGCGATGCTTGGTGAACCAGCGATTGACCACGGTAGCGCCCATGACCACGGCGACGGCGCCCGAACCGATGCCCGAGAACACGCCCCAGGTCATCAGCAGGTGCCACGGCTGCGTCATGTAGGCGCTGACCGCGCTAGACGCGGCCATCAGCGACAGCGACACGATCAGCACGCGGCGCAGGCCGAAGCGTTCCATTGCGGCCGCGGCGAACGGGCCGACCAAGCCGTACAGGAAGATACCGACGGCGGCGGCGAACGAGGTCGTGCTGCGGTTCCAGCCGAAATTCTCTTCCAGCGGCACCAACAGCACACTGGGCGAGGAGCGCAGGCCGGCCGACACCAGCAGGGCCAGGAAGACCACCGCCACCACGACAAAGGCGTACTTTTGCCCGGCTCGGCGGAAGGGGATGGGTGGTTGGGCTATACTCATGTTACTGACCGGTACGTATTAAGGTTTGCGAATAGTACGTACCGGTCAGTAACATCGTCAAGCATTATTTTTGACGACCCTGTTTTCAGGGCGGCGGGCCGTGTCCGCCGGTCTCAGCAAGGAGTCTCCGAATGGCCAACAAATCCGACGCAGCGGGCAAGGCGCCCGTTGCAGCCTCCCCGGCAAAGCCGTTGCTTGCGGCGGACCGCATCCGCAAGACCGCGCGCGAAATGTTCTACCGCGACGGCATCCGGGCGGTGGGGGTGGACGCCATCGTCAATCAGGCCGGCGTCACCAAGCCCAGCCTGTACCGCAGTTTCTCGTCCAAGGACGAGCTGGCCGCGGCCTACCTGCGCGACTACGACGCCGAGTTCTGGGGGCGCTTCAACGCGGCCTGCGACGCCCATCCGGGGGATCCGCAGGCGCAGTTGCGCGCCTATCTGTCCGGCCTGAGCGTGCGCGCGGTGCAGAACGGCTACCGCGGCTGCGGCCTGACCAACGCCGCGGTCGAGTACCCCGAAGCCGGCCATCCGGCGCGCGTGGTCGCCGTCGAGCACAAGGTGGAACTGCGGCGCCGCTTGACCGCGATGGCGGCGGAAATGGGGGCGCCGGATCCCGAGGCGCTGGGCGATGGGCTGCTGCTGCTGATCGAAGGCGCCTTTGTTTCCAGTCAGTTGTTTGGCGAGGGCGGCCCGGCCGGGCGCGTCGCCGACATGGCCGACAAGCTGATCGCCGCCCATGTGGACTGCCGGCAGGGCTGATCGTCACCTATTGCGCTGCACAAAAATAGTGCCAGATATGGTGCCTGTGCACCATCATGGTGGTGTTTGTACCCATTGCGCAACGGCAGAAATAGTGTCAGGTAATTTATATTGCGACGCAGCAAACGCGGATCTAACATGAAGTCGTGTTGTTCCCCATCGCGCTTTCTCAAGGAGAGAATCATGAGCGATACCGCGTTGAAAAATGCCCGCATGTCGGATGCGCTGGAGCGGTCCCTGATCCGCGAGGCCATCAAGGCGGAAACCCTGTCCGGCCCGTTCTCCCGCATGGGCTGGCGCCGGCTGAAGCTGCGCCTGGCCAAGATGGGCGGCGCCGTCGGTGAAGTGCTGCACGACATGGACGCCGGCCGCCGCCAGCACCCGGTCGTCTCTGCCCGCCGCTGACGCCCCAGGCAGGGTCCCAGAAAAAACGCCAGCGCAAGCTGGCGTTTTTTTATGGCCGAAGGCGGCGTGCGATCACACGACCATGTCGACCAGCAGGTAGCCGTCCAGCAGCACGATGCCGACGGTGGCGATGACGGCGGCCCAGGCCCACGCGCCGCGCAGCGCATGGCGGCCCATCAGGCTCTTGCGGCAGGCCAGCAGCACCAGCGGACCCAGGGCGAAGGGCAGGGCCAGGCTCAGGATGACCTGGCTCAGCACCAGCAGTTCGTCCGGATCCTGGCCGCCGGTGAAGATCAACAGGCCCACGGCGGCCGCGCCCGCGATCAGCCGGGTGGCCAGCGCGCGGCGGCGGTCGGACCAGTTGCTGCGCACCTGGAAGCCTTGCGACAGGATGCGGCCGGCCAGCACGCCGGTGATGGTCGAGCTTTGCCCGGCGGCGTAAAGCGCCACGGCGAACACGATGGCGGCGCCGATGCCCAACGTGTGGCCGATGACGGCGTGGGCGTCATCCAGGCTGGAAACGATCATGCCCGAGCCCGACAGGGACGCTGCGGCGACGATCATGATGGCCGAGTTGATCAGCATAGCCACGCCCAGCGACACCACGGTGTCGTTGCGCGCCACCCGCATGGCCATGTCGCGGGCGTCGGCCGGCAGCGCCCGGGCGCGTTGCGCCAGCGAGCCGGAATGCAGGTAGAGGTTGTGTGGCATCAGGGTCGCGCCCAGGATGCCCAGCGCGATCAGGAAGCCTTGCGGGTTGCGCAGCGCCTGGCCCGTCTGGGTGATGCCGTGCGCCACTTCCGTCCAGGCCGGATTGGCCTTGAACAGCAGGAACACGAACGAGGCCGCGACGATCGACAGCAGCACGGCGATGACGCGCTCGTGGCGATCGGCGTTGCCGCGGGTCAGGGCCAGCACGGCAAACGTGCCCACACCCGTGACGGCCACGCCGCCGATCAGCGGCAGGTTGAACAGCAGGCGCAGCGCGATGGCGCCGCCGATCAGTTCGGCCAGCGCGGTAGCCAGGATGGCGGCTTCGCCGGCCAGCCAGGCAGCCTTGGACATGCGCGGGGAAAGATGGCGGGCGGTGAGCGTGGCCAGGTCTTCGCCCGTGGCCAGCGCCAGGCGCGACACCAGCACCTGGAATCCCAGCGCCAGGATGGCCGAGGCGATGACCACCAGCAGCAAGCCGTAGCCGAAGCCGCTGCCACCGGCGATGTCGGTGGCCCAGTTGCCCGGATCGATGTAGCCCACGGCCACCAGGATGCCCGACCCGACCACCCGGCGCAGGTTGGCCGTCACCTGGGCGTCTTGTGCGTACGCCGCCTTGCCGCCAGAGATCGCATAAATGAATCGGGTCATGATTTTTCCTGAGAATGGTTCTCATTTTCCATAACTCGGGCATGACCGTCAAATTGATTTTCAGCAAGCCCGGGATAGGGCAGCCCAATGGCGCCGCCCCATCTCGGCCTGGCGGGCCGGTCAGGACTTGAGCTTGGCGTCCATGGTGATCTTGGCGTTCAGCACCTTGGAAACGGGGCAGCCTTTTTCAGCCTTGCGGGCAGCGTCTTCAAACGCCTGGGCCGACGCGCCGGGAATGACGGCTTCGACGGTCAGGTGCACGGCGGTAATGGCAAAGCCGTCGTCGGCCTTGTCCAGCGTGACCTCGGCCTTGGTGTCCAGGCTTTGCGCCACGAGGCCGGCTTCGCCCAGGATGTTGGACAGCGCCATGGTGAAGCAGCCGGCGTGGGCGGCGCCCAGCAGTTCTTCGGGGTTGGTGCCCGGGGTGTCGCCAAAGCGGGTATTGAAGCCGTAGGGCTGGCTCTTGAGCGCGCCGCTCTGCGTGGAAATCGTGCCCTTGCCCGTCTTCAGATCGCCCGACCAGGCGGCGGTTGCGGTTTTCTTCATGCGTTGACTCCTGTAGAGGGGAACGCGCCCGTCGCGGACGCGTCCGGTGGGGGGAGGCGGGCCGTTGGGGCGGCGCCGCGCAATGCCGAAAGGGCATGGGTCATGATACGGCGGCGGCGCGGCGCGGGTGCCCAAAACAGCGCCACGCAACGGCAAGCCGATGTAACGATTGCGGTCGCTACGCCTTGCCAGCGGGGCATGGCGCCGTCACACTTCGCCCTGGCTCAACCCGAACAGGCATTGGATACAGATGGTAGTGATCGACACCGAACAAACCCGCCGCGCATTGTCGTTCGACGCGGCGATTCCGGCTTTGCGCGAGGCCTTTCGCCAAGGCGCCCACGTGCCGCCGCGCCATGTGCATGCCATTGAATCCGGCGGTGCGCACGGCACCACGCTGATCATGCCGGCCTGGAACGAACAGGGCTATTTCGGCGTCAAGGTCATCAACATCTTTCCCGAAAACACGCGCCAGTCGTTGCCTGGGCTGCACGCCACCTACAACCTGTACAGCGCGCGCACCGGCGTGCCGCTGGCGCAGGTCGACGGCGATCAGGTCACGGTGTTCCGCACCGCCGGTGCCGCCGCGCTGGGCGCCTCGTACCTGGCCCGCCCCGATGCCCGGGTGCTCACCATCGTCGGCTCCGGCCGCATCGCCGGGCTGGTGGCCCAGGCCATGCGCACCGTGCGCCCCATCGACAAGGTGCTGGTCTGGAACCTGCGTCCGGCTGGCGCCGACGCGCTGGCGGCCGCGCTGCGCGAACAGGGCTTCGATGCCACCAGCACGCCAGACCTCGAACAGGCCGTGCGCCAGTCCGACATCGTCAGCTGCGCCACGCTGTCCACCGAACCGCTGGTACGCGGCGCCTGGCTGCGCCCGGGGACCCACCTTGACCTGATCGGCAGCTTCAAGCCCGACATGATCGAAACCGACACCGCCTGCTTTGACGGCACGACGGTCTACGTGGATACCGACGAAGCCCCCACCAAGGCCGGCGATCTGCTGGCCGCATTCCAGGCCGGCGTGCTGACGCGGGAAGGCATTCGCGGCACGCTCACCGACCTGGTGCAGGGCCGCGCCCCGGGCCGCACCGATGCGCGCGAAATCACCGTGTTCAAGGCGGTGGGCAGCGCCCTCGAAGACCTGACGCTGGCCGCGCTGGTCTACGAGGCCCGCGCCGGTCAGGCAAAATAGCGGCATCCGCATTTCTTCCTTTCCGCGAGTTGCCGTCATGTCCCGCACTTTTCTCCGTTACGCCTGCGCGGTCGCGCTGGTCGTCCCCGCCTTGTCTGCCCGTGCCGACATCGTCATCGGTGTGGACGTGTCCACCACCGGCCCGGCCGCGGCGATCGGCATCCAGACCAACAACGCGATCCGCCTGTGGCCGGCCACGCTGGGCGGCCAGCCGGCGCGCTACGTGGTGCTGGACGACGGCACCGACGTCAGCCGGGCCGTCAAGAACCTGCGCAAGCTCACGTCCGAAGACAAGGTCGACGCCATCGTCGGGCCCAACACCACCGCCGCGGCCCTGGCTGCGCTGGACGTGCTGGCCGAAACGCGCACGCCGATGATCGCGCTGGCCGCGTCCAGCGTCATCGTCGAGCCGTTGTCCGACCCCAAGCGCGCCTGGGCCTTCAAGATGCCCCAGAACGATTCGCTGATGGCGACGGTGCTGGTCGACGACATGAAAAAGAAAGGCCTGAAGAACGTGGCCTTCATCGGCTTTGCCGATTCCTACGGCGACAGCTGGTGGAAGGAATTCTCGGCCGCCGCCGGCTCCGACCTGAAGATCGTGGCGCAAGAACGCTTCCAGCGCACCGACGCGTCGGTGGTGGGGCAGGTGCTCAAGGTCATTGCCGCCAAGCCCGATGCCGTGCTGATCGCGGGCGCCGGCACGCCGTCGGCCCTGCCGCAGAAGACGCTGCTTGAACGCGGCTACACCGGCACCATCTACCAGACCCACGGCATCGGCACGCTCGAATTCCTGCAGGTCGGCGGCAAGGACGTCGAAGGCACGCTGTTCCCCACCGGCCCGGGCGTGGTGGCGCGCGAGCTGCCGGATTCGAACCCGGTCAAGAAGGTGGCCGTGGCCTTTGCCGACCAATACGAACGCCAGTACGGCGCCAACACGCTGACCCAGTTCGCCGGTGATGCCTACGGCGCCTGGATGCTGCTGGATTCCGCCGTGGCGCGCGCCCTCAAGACCGGCGCCAAGCCCGGCACGCCGGAATTCCGCGCGGCCCTGCGCGATGCCCTGGAAAACACCCGTGACCTGATCGTGCCCAATGGCGTGCTCAATATCTCGAAAGACAATCACCAGGGCTTTGACGAGCGCGCCCGCGTCATGGGCGTCGTGCGCGACGGCAAGTTCTCGTACGCGCAATAGGGGCCCCATCGGTAAAAACGGGGGGCAAAAAATGGGGACGACATAGTCGTCTACCCTTCGTAACGTGTTCTAACCTGTCATAGGGCAGCGCACGGGAAAAGCAGGCTTCGGCCTGCTTTTTTTCGTTCATATCATTAGAGGTGAAATGATTTAATGTCGTATCATTTTTAGCGAAGCCATGTACCTAGAAATAAATTCGGGAGAAAAAGACCATGACCCTGCAAACCACCCGCCGCCTGCTGCTGGCCCTGAGCCTGGGCTTGTTGGCCGCCTGCTCGGACTCCGGCGGCGACAAGACCGCGGCCGGCAAGGCGCCCGCGGCCGCCAACACGCTGGAAGCCGCCAAGGCGGCCGGCAAGATCCGCATCGGCTATGCCAATGAGGCCCCGTTTGCCTTCATGGACAGCAAAGAGGCCAAGGTCACGGGCGAGTCGGTCGAGATTGCGCGGGTGGTGCTCAAGCGCATGGGCATCAATGAGGTCGAAGGCGTGCTGACCGAGTTCGGCTCGCTGATTCCCGGGTTGCAGGCCAAGCGTTTCGACATCATCGCGGCGGGCATGTACGTGACCCCCGAACGCTGCGGCCAGGTGGCGTTTTCCGACCCGACCTATGGCGTGGGCGAGGCTTTCCTGGTCAAGCAGGGCAACCCCAAGAACCTGCACAGCTACGAAGACGTGGTGAAGAACCCCGACGCCAAGCTGGGCGTGGTGGTGGGCGCGATCGAAGGCGAGTACGCCTCCAAGGTCAAGGTGCCGCCCGGGCAGGTGGTGGTGTTTCCCGATGCGGTCAGTGCGCTGTCCGGCGTGCAGGCGGGCCGCGCCGACGCCTATGCGGCCACCGCTCTCACCATCAACGACCTGATGGGCAAGACCGATGCCGGCAGCGGCCTGGAAAAGGCCGACCCGTTCACCGATCCGGTGATCGATGGCAAGGGCGTGCGCGGCTACGGCGCCTACGCCTTCCGCCCCGACGACAAGGCCTTTGCCGACGCCTTCAACGCCGAACTGGCCAAGTTCATCGGCACCGACGAGCACAAGCAACTGGTGGCGCCGTTCGGCTTCACGCCGCAGGAACTGCCCAATGGGGTCACGGCCGCCAAGCTCTGCGCCGGCCAATAGGAGGCGCCGATGCCGCTCATCTCCGAACATATCGCCGAGCTGGTGCCGCCGCTGCTCGAAGGGCTGGCGGTGACGCTGGAAATCATGGCGGGCGCCGTGGTGCTGGCCGTGCCGCTGGCGCTGGCCGCCGGCATCGGACGCCTGTCGACGCTGCGGCCGGTGCGCTGGGTGGCCTCGATCTATGTCGAGGTCTTTCGCGGCACGTCGGCCCTGGTGCAACTGTTCTGGTTCTATTTCGTGCTGCCGCTGTTCGGCGTGCAACTGCCGGCCATGCTGGTGGGCATCGTGGTGCTGGCCCTGAATGCCGGCGCCTACGGCGCGGAAGTGGTGCGCGGCGCAATCCGCGCCGTGCCGCCGGGCCAGCGCGAGGCGGGCGTGGCGTTGAACCTGACCCGCGGCCAGATCATGCGCCGCATCGTCGTGCCGCAGGCCATTCCGGCCATGCTGCCGCCGGCCGGCAACCTGTTGATCGAACTGCTCAAGAACACAGCGCTGGTGTCGCTGATCACCATCACCGACTTGACCTTCCGCGGCCAGCTGCTGCGCAGCGAAACCCTGCGCACCACCGAGATCTTCACCTTGATGCTGCTGATGTACTTCGCGGTGGCGCTCTTGATCACGGCCGGCGTGCGGCTGCTTGAACGGAGGGTCCGCGTCCGATGAAACCGATATTCGACTGGTCCTTCGCACTGGAAATCCTGCCCACCCTGGGCTCGGCGCTGATCATCACCATCCAGGCCACCGTGCTGGGCATGCTGGTGGCCGTGACGCTGGGCCTGGCGCTGGCCCTGATGCGGCGCTCGCGCCTGGCGATTGTGTCGCTGCCCACGGCATTCGTGATCGAGTTCGTGCGCAGCACGCCGCTGCTGGTGCAGATGTATTTCCTGTTCTACGTGATGCCGCTGACCGGGGTGCAGATGTCGCCGCTGGCGACCGGCATCGTGGCGCTGGGGCTGCACTACGCGACCTATTGCGCCGAGGTCTACCGCGCCGGCATCGAGGCGGTGCCGCGCGGCCAGCTGGAAGCCGCCCGCGCCCTGAACATGTCGCCCTGGCGCACCGCCGTCGGCGTGGTGCTGCCGCAGGCGATTCCGCCGGTGGTACCGGCGCTGGGCAATTACCTGGTGGCCATGTTCAAGGACACGCCGCTGCTGTCCGCCATCACCGTGGTGGAACTGCTGCAGCAAAGCAAGATGATCGGCTCCAGCACCTTCCGCTACACCGAGCCCCTGACCCTGGTCGGCGTGCTGTTCCTGGTGCTCAGCCTGGTCGCGGCCTGGGGCGTGCGTGGCCTGGAGGCCCGACTGCAACGATACGGAGGAAAGCGATGAGCGCAAGCGTCACCATCAAGAACCTGCACAAACGCTATGGCGAACTCGAGGTGCTGCGCGGCATCAACCTGGAGATCCCGGCCGGCCAGACCGTCGCGGTGATCGGCCCGTCCGGTTCGGGCAAGTCGACCCTGCTGCGCGTCCTGATGACGCTGGATCGGCCCACCAGCGGCGATATCGAGATCGACGGCCAGGCCATGTGGACCGACGAGCAAGGCCGTCCGGCCGGGCCCAATTCCGACCACCTGCGGCGCGTGCGCGGCAAGATCGGCATGGTGTTCCAGCACTTCAACCTGTTCCCGCACATGACCGCGCTGGGCAACGCCATGGAGGCGCCGCTGCACGTGCTGGGCATGTCGCGCGACCAGGCCCGCGAGCGCGCCGTGGAGTACCTGGAGATGGTGGGCCTGGGCGACAAGCTGGATGTCTATCCGGCGCAGTTGTCGGGCGGGCAGAAGCAGCGCGTCGGCATTGCCCGCGCCTTGGCCATGTGCCCGGAGATCATGCTGTTCGACGAAGTGACCTCGGCGCTGGATCCGGAACTGGTGGGCGGCATCCTGCAGATCCTTCGCGACCTGGCGGCCCGGCGCAGCATGACGATGATCATCGTCACCCACCAGATGAAATTCGCCGAACGCAGTTCCGACCGCACGCTGTTTTTCGACGAGGGCAACATTGTCGAGGACGCCGAGTCGCAGACGCTGTTCAGCGCGCCCAAAGAGGCGCGCACCCGCCAGTTCCTGGATAGCGTCATCGAAGGCCAGTAGCGCGGCCCGGCGGCAGGCGGCACGCGCCGCCTGCATCGTCCGCCAGCGCGCGGGGCGGCCAGGGCATTGATGCTCAGTATCCCGCAGTCAGACCCCCCGCCGTTTAACCCTGTTGCGCCCGTTGGGATTTCCCGCGGCGCGCGCCGGGCGGCGCTATGCTGTGTATCCGCGTCCATCGCCCGGAGTTCTTCGCATGAGTCACCTGTTCAGTCCCACGTCAGTCGGCAATGTCGACCTGGTCAATCGCATCGTCATCGCGCCCATGTGCGAGTACTCGGCCGACGAGGGCCGGGCCACCGATTGGCACATGATCCACCTGGGCCACCTGGCGCTGTCGGGGGCGGCGCTGCTGTTCACCGAAGCGACCGCGGTCGAGGCGGACGGCCGTATTTCCCCGGGGGACCTGGGGCTGTGGTCGGACGAAACCGAGGCCGCGCTGGGCCGGGTGGTGCAGGCGGTGCGGCGCTATTCGCCGATCAAGCTGGGCATTCAATTGGGCCATGCGGGCCGCAAGGCGTCCAGCCATGCGCCCTGGGAAGGCGGCCAGCTGGTGCCGCCCGAGCAGGGCGGCTGGCAGGGCTGGGCGCCATCGGCGATTGCCCACAACGCGTCCGAGCCGCCGCCGCGCGCGCTGGACGCGGCCGGCCTGGCGCGGGTGCGCGATGCCTTCGTGGACAGCGCCCGCCGCGCCATCCGCCTGGGTTTCGACGCGATCGAGCTGCATGCCGCCCACGGCTACCTGCTGCACCAGTTCCTGTCTCCCCTGGCCAACCAGCGCGACGACGAATACGGCGGCTCGCTGGAAAACCGCATGCGCTTTCCGCTGGAAGTCTTCCGCGCGGTGCGCGAGGTGACCCCGGCGTCGGTGGCGCTGGGCGTGCGCGTGTCGGCGACCGATTGGGTCGACGGCGGCTGGGACCTGGAACAGACCCAGGCCTTCGCGCAGCGCATCAAGGAACTAGGGGGCGAGTTCATCGACGTCTCCAGCGGCGGTGTGTCGTCGCAGCAGAAGATTCCGGTGGGGCCGAATTACCAAGTGCCGTTCGCCGACGCGATCAAGCGCACGGTCGGCCTGCCCACCATCACCGTGGGCCTGATCACCGAGGCCCAGCAGGCCGAGGACATCCTGGCCAATGGTCAGGCCGACATGGTGGCCCTGGCCCGCGGCATGCTGTATGACCCGCGCTGGCCGTGGCATGCGGCCGCGCAACTGGGCGGCCAGGTCAGTGCGCCGCGCCAATATTGGCGGTCGCAGCCGCGCGAGCAGAAAGAACTGTTCGGCGAAACGCGCTTCGGCCAGCGCTAGCCGCCGCAGCGGAGCCGGGCGACGTACGCGAGTCCGCCACCCAGACCGATCCACCATGAAAAACGCCGCTTCAAAGCGGCGTTTTTCATGTGGCCTTGCAGCGAAGCGCGAGCCTTACAGCTTGGCGTAGGCGGCTTCCAGATCGCGGTGCAGCAGGTCGGCAAAGCCGGCTTGCGAGGCATCGTGTTGCGACAGCAGGCGGGCCAGCACGACGTTGTCTTCTTCGCCGTTCCAGATCTTGATGTAGGTGCCTTCCTTGTAGCCGTGTTGCTGGCGGAAGATGTTCAGCACGTTCTTGGACACGTACTGGGTATAGGCATCGTTCCAGGTCATCTCGCAGGCCGTCATGCTCTGTTCCAGCAGCTTGAAGCTGGCGCGGCCGCAGACGGCCAGGCCGCCGATCAGTTCCAGCAGTTCCGGCACGGTCAGGCTGGCCAGCGCGTAGCTCTTGCCATCCAGCGTCACCGAGGCCGGGCCGGCCAGGTCGGCCACCAGCGCGGCAGCGGCCGCACCGACGTCGCCCTTGGCCTGCACGATGGTGTGCGACAGGTAGAAATGCAGGATGTCGACCAGTTCCATCTGCACCTGGGGCAGATCGATGGTCTGCTTTTTCCACCACTTCCAGCCGTAGTGCTCGAGCGCCTCGGCCGATTCGACGAAGGCGGCGCGCAGGAAGCGGGCGCCGCCATTGATCCAGTCCGGATTGATCATGCTGTTCAAGTCGCCTTGCAGCTTCAGCATCGTGGCCGCCTGGGCCTGGTTCAATCCGACAACGTTGTTCACTTTCACTCCGGTATTCATGGGGTCTTTCGACGGCGGCGGAAATGTTAGCACCATTGCGTGGGGGGCCAGGCGCCGCCGTCCGCGTTCAGCCGTCCTTGCGGTACGAGGTGGTCTTGAGCGGCGGCAGTTTGCCCAGCGGCTGCTTGCGCGGATCGCGGGCGCCGCTGGCGGCCTTGAACAGCATGAACGCGAAGAACGCCAGGAACACCGCCGGCATCAGCTCGTCCAGGTCGAAGCGCGGCGAGCGCAGCGCCTTGAACGCGATATTGACCGCGGCCCAGCCGGCGATGGCACCGGCGATGGTCAGGAAGATGCCCAGCTTGCGCTGGCGCGCGCGCTTGGCCATCGACACTGTGGCGGCGTCTTCCTGGCCGGGTACGCCCACCAGCGGCGCGGGTTCGGCGCGGCGCGATTGCAGCGGCGGGGGCGCGGATTTGCCCCAGGTCAGGTCGTACAGCGAATCCTTGGTGGAACCGCTCGGCGGAGCCGAGGGCGTGGCGGCCGGGGTGCTGGCCTGGCGGCGCGTTTCGGCCTTGTCAGGCACGCGGCCGGGCGAAGCGCCGCCGGCCCGTGACAGGTTCTCGACGTAGCGCGCGAAGTCGCCGTTTTTCGGCTCCATATCTATTGCCATGCTGTTCTCCGGGCTGGGCCTGATGACGACGGATCGGCCCTAATTGCCGCGGCGCGCTCGCGCCGGCTGTCGGCGTTTGCGCATCATCGCGACCAGAAGCCCGAATCCTAGCAGCACTGAGAAGCCCGCGCCGATCATCATGGCGATCTGTTGCGCGTTTTCGGCCGCGCCCAGGCTGCGCGCCGTGATGTAGCCCGGCGCCAGCATCAGCGGCATCCACAGCACGGCCGACGCGACGTTGGCCAGCTGGAAACGGCCGTGGGCCATGCCCATCACGCCGGCCACCGTCGGGATGGTCGAGCGGATGGGGCCCAGGAAGCGGCCGATCAGCACCGAGGCAAAGCCGTAGCGGTAGAAGAACAGCCGCGCGCGGGCCACCGCGGTGCGCTGCTGCTTGAGCGGCCAGCGACGCAGCACGGTCGGGCCGGCCCAGCGGCCCAGCGCGTACGACAGCGCGTCGCCCACGATGGCGCCGGCGATGCCCCAGGCCAGGATGCTCCAGAGGTCCAGCGTGCCCGCGCCGATCAGGCCGCCGGTCAGCAGCATGAGGGCGGTGGCGGGGATGAACAGGCCCAGCAGCACCATCGATTCGCCCAGCGTCAGCAGGAAGGTGATCGGGCCGGCCCAGGCCTGGTTGGTCTCGATCAGCAGGCCGATCTTGTCGATATAGTGGTCCATGGGGGTCGAAGTTGAAAATTAGCTGAATGCAATCGGGTATCTTAACGCCTGCGTTGTGGACGGCGGGTGAAAATGGCAGTCCACCGGAAGGCTATCGTCGGAGTTCTATGGATTCGGTTACACAGGCCGTGCTGGGCGCGGGCATACAGGGGGCGCTGCTGGGGCGTGTGCAGGGGCGCCGGGCGCTGTTCTACGGCGCCGCGCTGGCGACGGTGCCCGATCTGGACGTGCTGATGCGCTATCCCGACCCCGTGTCGCTGATGACCTACCACCGCGGGTTCTCGCACTCGATCTTCGTCCTGACTGGACTGGCGGCGCTGCTGACCTGGTTGATACGCAAGTATTGGCCCCAGGCGCAATACAGCGGCAGGCGCCTGTTCCTGACCTTGTGGCTGGTGTTGGTGACGCATCCCCTTCTGGACGCCTTCACCGTCTATGGCACGCAGTTGTTCTGGCCGATACCGTCCATTCCCGAAAGCTGGTCGGCGATCTTCATCATCGACCCCGTCTATACCGTGCCCTTGTTGCTGGCAGCGGTGTACGCCGCGGCGGTCGGCATGACGCGCAACGCCCGCCGCTTCCTGGCCGGGGCGCTGGTGTTCAGCACGGCCTACCTGGGTTTCGGCTTGGCAGGCCGCATCGCTGCCGAGCACCGGGTGCGCGATGCGTTGCAGGCGCAGGGCATCGCCGTGACCGAGTTGCGGGCCATGCCCATGCCGCTGAACACGCTGCTCTGGCGCGTGATCGCCAAGACGCCCGATGGCCACTACTACGAGGCGGTCAGTAGCTGGTTTGATCGGGACCCACCGGAATCCCTGCGCCAGCCGCTCAACCTGGATGTGGGCCAGGCGCTGGCCGGCGTGCCGCTGCACGAGCGGCTGCGCTGGTTCACCGACGACTGGCTGCGCTACGACGTGATGGGCGACGCGCTGGTGGTGACGGATCTGCGCATGGGCATGGCGGGCCACTACAACTTCCGCTTCAAGATGGCCGAGCGCGGCCCCGACGGCGCCTGGCGCGCGGTCACCCCGTCCAGTTGGCCGGGCGAGCGGGGCGGTTGGGCTGAATTGAAACTAGTGCTGGCCCGCATCCTGCACGCCCAGCCGCCGCTGCCGCTGGCGCAATGGGCGGAAAAGGCGGCGCCTTAGGGCCAGTGCGAGGCTCCTTTTAGTGTTAACAGGCCCTAGCGCGCATCGCACCCGCCGGTCTGGTGTCGAAGGCCCCTCTGTGTCGTACGCGAGGGGCTTTTGTTTTTGGCCGCCCTGGATTATTCTTGTTCGCTATTAAGGAACAGCAGTTCCGTTTTATGGAACATCCATGAGTATTCTAGACGGCGTTCAACGCGTGCTGTCGCTGTATGCGGACGGCGTGGCCGAGTTGAGCTTCACCGATGTGGCGCAGCGGCTGTCCATGCCCAAGAGCACGGCGTCGCGCTTGCTGAACCAGATGCAGCACTACGGCATGCTGGATCAGGACGCCGCCACGCGCCGCTATCGCCCGGGCGTCTTGCTGACCCAAGCGGTGCGCGCCGGCCAACGTGCCACGCCGCTGGACGAGGCCTGTCGCAAGGTGTTGGCGCGCCTGTCCGGCGACAGCGGCCTGACCGCCTATCTGTCGACCCTGAATCAACGCGAAACCGTGGTGCTGCAGCGCTTGAACGGCTCGCAGCCGGTGCAAGTGCTGGCGCCGCCGGGATCTCGGCGCGCCGCGTCCGGCACGGCGATGGGCCGCGCGCTGCTGTCGCGGCTGACCCAGCCCGAGTTCGACGCCCTGTATGGCACCGACCCGTCGTCGCCCCTGCCGGTCGAGGGCAAGGATTGCCCGGTCACCGTGGGCGAACTGGCCCAGCGCGTCGCGCAAGTCCGTGCCGACCATTACGGCGTCGCCATCGACCAGGCCATGCCCGGCATCGGGGCCGTGGCCGCGGCGGTGCGCGATCCGGCCTCCGGCGAACTGCGCGGCCTGTGCCTGTCGTTCGTGTCGTTCCAGGCCGACGCCGCCCGGGTGGCTGCCCTGCGCGAATCCCTGATGCAGCAGGTCGCGGCATTGGGCCGCGAATTGAACGATCCCTACTGGCTGGGCTGATGCCCGGCCTGCTTCCCCTGACCGACATTCCCGCATCCTAGCCGCGCCCGCGCGGCCTCCGACTTACCGATTCCAAGGAACCCGTCTCATGAACCTTCTGCTTCTCAGCAATTCCAGCAGCGACGCCGGCTATCTGGTGCATGCCTTGCCCGACATCCGCGAACTGATCGAAGCGCTGCCGGCCGGCGCCAAGGCCGTATTCGTGCCGTTCGCGGGCGTGACCCGCAACTGGGACGACTACACCTCGCTGGTGGTCTCGGCGCTGGCCGACACAGGCCTGGACATCCAGGGCCTGCATCGCGCCGCCGACCCCGTGGCCGCGCTGGAAGAGGCCGCGGTCATCATCGTGGGCGGCGGCAACACCTTCAACCTGCTGGGCCAGCTGCGCCGCCAGGGCCTGCTCGACGTGGTGGCGCGCCGCGTGCGCGAAGGCGCCGCCTACCTCGGCTGGAGCGCAGGCTCGAACATGGCGTGCCCCAGCATCTGCACCACCAACGACATGCCCATCACCGACCCCGAAGGTTTCGATGCGCTGGGCCTGCTGTCGTTCCAGATCAATCCCCACTACACCAACGCCCACCCGCCCGGACACCGCGGTGAAACGCGTGCGCAGCGCCTGGCCGAATTCTGCACGCTGAACCCGACCATGCCGGTGCTGGGCTTGCCGGAAGGCGCGGCGCTGCGCGTGCGTGGCCAGGCCGTGGCGCTGATCGGTCCGCACGACGCGCCGCTGTTCCTGGGGCAGGCCGAGCCGCGCGTGTTCCGCCCCGGTCCGCTGGAGATTCCCGCATGAAGCAAGTCATCGACACCATCGAGTTGCTGTCCTCGGCCCACATCACGGGCGAAGCCGTGGCGCAGCACCTGCGCGCGGCCGGCAATTGCCAGGTCGACGTGACCCGGCTCGAACGCGACGGCGCGGCCACCGAGTTCCTGTCCATCATCATCCCGGGCGCGGATGACGCCGCGCCGCAGTTGGGCATCATCGGCCGCCTGGGCGGCATCGGCGCGCGCCCGGCCGTCACCGGCCTGGTGTCCGACAGCGACGGCGCCGTGGTCGCGATTGCCGCCGCGCTCAAGCTGATGGCCATGGCGCGCCAGGGCGACGTCCTGCCCGGCACCGTGCGCATCCGCACCCATATCTGCCCGCGCGCGGGCACTCGTCCGCACCATCCGGTGCCGATGATGAAGTCGCCGTTCCCCATGCGCGAAATGATGTCGCACGAAGTGGACCCGCGCATGGACGCCATTCTTTCGGTCGACACCACGCGCGGCAACCGCCTGGTGAACCAGCGCGGCGTGGCGCTGACGCCGGTGGCCAAGCAGGGCTACCTGCTGCGCATTCCGGAAACCATGCTGGACGTCATGGGCTGGGTCAGCGGCGAACTGCCGCTGACGCTGCCGCTCACCACGCAGGACATCACGCCCTACGAAAACGGCCTCTCGCACGTCAACTCGTTGATGCAGCCCACCATCGCCACCGACGCGCCTGTCGTTGGCGTGGCGCTGACCGCACAGACCGCCGTGCCGGGCTGCGCCACGGGCGTGACCAACGCCGTGGATGCCGATGTCGCCATGCGCTTCTGCATCGAAATTGCCAAGCTGTTCGGCCAGGGCGCCATGACGTTCGTCGACGCGGCCGAATGGAGCACGCTGCAAAGCCGCTACGGCTCGCTGGCGCGGTTGCAGACCACCGGCGTCGACCCCAAGGCTGCACAATAAGCCCAGGGGCGCACAACAGGTACGCCGCATCTGCCGCGCCCAGCAAAAACGCCAGACGTTCGTCTGGCGTTTTTTCCTGGCGGGAATGATGCGGCCCGCCGTGCGGTGTCAAGCGTTCAGGTCGGCAGCCGTGCGGCGATCTCGGCAATCAGGCGGCGGGCGGCATCGAGCTTGTCGGCGGCCGGCAGCGGGTGGGCGCCCTGGGCGTCGAACAGCACCAGCTCGGTGGTGTCGGCGTCCATGACCTTGTGCGCCAGGTTGCCGACCAGCAGCGGAATGCCCTTGCGTGCGCGCTTGGCCTCGGCGTGCTCGGCCAGCTTTTCGGTTTCGGCGGCAAAGCCCACGCACCAGGGGCCGTCTTTCAGCTTGGCCACTTCAGCCAGGATGTCGGGGTTGGGTTCGAATTCCATCAGGGGCGCGCCGCCGCCTTCGCTGGTTTTCTTGAGCTTTTGCGCGCTGACGTTCTTCACGCGCCAGTCGGCCACTGCCGCGACCGCAATGAAGATGTCGGCGTCGGTGGCACTGGCCATCACGGCGTCGTGCATCTGGCGCGCGGTGGTGACCGACAGCGCGGTAACGCCGCGCGGCACGGCCAGGGCGGTGGCGCCGGTGATGAGGGTGACGCGGGCGCCCGCTTCGCGCGCGGCGCGGGCCAGCGCATAGCCGGTCTTGCCCGACGAGCGGTTGCTCAGCACGCGCACCGGGTCCACGGGCTCGGACGTGGGGCCGGCGGTCAGCAGCACGTGGCGGCCGGCCAGCAGCTTGGGCTGGAAGAAGGCGATCAGGTCGGTCAGAATTTCATGCGCTTCCAGCATGCGTCCGTCGCCCGTTTCGCCACAGGCCTGTTCGCCTGCGGACGGACCCAGCACGCTGATGCCGTCGGCGCGCAGCTGCGCCACGTTGCGCTGGGTGGCCGGGTTGGCCCACATTTCGCGGTTCATGGCGGGGGCCACCAGCAGGGGGCACGCGCGCGCCACGCACAGGGTGGACAGCAGGTCGTCGGCCATGCCGTGCGCCAGCTTGGCCATGAAGTCGGTGCTGGCGGGGGCGATCAGCACGGCGTCGGCGCCGCGCGTCAGGTCGATGTGCGCCATGTTGTTGGGCACGCGTGCGTCCCAGGCATCGACGAACACCGGGCGGCCCGACAGAGCCTGCATGGTGACGGGGGTGATGAAGTGCGTGGCCGCTTCGGTCATCACCACATCGACGGTGGCGCCTTGTTCGGTCATGCGCCGCACCAGCTCGGCGATTTTGTAGCAGGCGATGCCCCCGGTCAGGCCGAGGACGATGCGTTTGCGGGCGAGGTCGAGCATGAGGGTCGGACGGCGGGCAAGCGCCGTCAAATCAAGGAACGGACCATGATTTTATTCTGCATTGCGGTATTGCGCCGTTCGCCATCCCGATAGGGGGCGTCAAACAGGACAAAACCCAAGACAGAACCCAAGAAAAAACCCGGCCGGGGGCCGGGTCTTTCGAGGCAATACGGGATGAAAAATCAGGCCCGCGGCTTGCGCGCCCGCAGCAGTTCGTCCAGCACCAGCAGTACTGCACCGCAGCTGATGCCCACGTCCGCCAGGTTGAAGGCGGGGAAATACCAGTCGCGCCAATAAAACAGCAGGAAGTCCACCACGTGGCCATAGACCACGCGGTCGATCACGTTGCCGATGGCGCCGCCCAGGATCAGCGTCAGGGCCAGGCAGAACCGCGGCTGGCCGCGGGTGCGGCGCAGGATCACGGTGATGACCACGGCGGCCACGATGCCCAGCGCGGTGAACAACCAGCGCTGCCAGCCTTCTTCGGACGCCAGGAAGCTGAACGCCGCGCCGCGGTTGTATAGCAGCGTGAAGTCGAAGAACGGCAGCAGATTCAGGCGTTCGCCGTATTGGTACGAGGTGTTGAAGTACACCTTGGTCAGCTGGTCCAGCACGATGATCGCCAGGGCGATGGCTAGCCAGCGGCCCACCTTGGCGGGGGGCGCGCTGGCTGCCGCGGACGCGTTGGCGCCTTGCGAGGCGGGGCCGGCCATGTTCAGGCCTTGTCGCGGGCTTCGCCCGAGCCGAACAGGTTGGACACGCAGCGGCCGCAGATCTCGGGGTGGTCCGGATCCTGGCCCACGTCCAGGCGCCAGTGCCAGCAGCGTTCGCACTTCTTGTGCATCGACGGCGTGACCTGGATGCGGGTTTCGCCTTCGCCTGCGTGCACGGTGGCGCGCGAGACGATCAGCACGAAGCGCAGATCGTCGCCCAGGCTGGCCAGCAGTTGCTGGTCTTCGCCGTTGGCGTACAGGTCGACTTCGGCCTGCAGCGACGAACCGATGTCGCCTGCCGTGCGCACTTCTTCCAGCTTGCGCTGGACTTCGGCGCGAATGGCGCGCAGGCGCGTCCACTTGGCAGACAGGGCATCGGCATCGGCGAACGGCGGCAGCGCGTGGTAGACCTCGGTGAAGATGGTCACGCGGGCCGCGTCGGCCTGGTGCTTCAGGGCCGAGGCCACCAGTTCCTTCCAGGCTTCTTCGGCCGTGAACGACAGGATCGGGGCCATCAGCTTGAGCAGCGTCTGGGTGATGTCCAGCAGGGCGGTCTGGGCCGAACGGCGGGCCAGGCTGCCCACGGCGGACGTGTACAGGCGGTCTTTCAGGATGTCCAGGTAGAACGCGCCCAGGTCTTCCGAGCAGAACGTCTGCAGGCGCGACACGGCCGGGTGGAAGTCGTAGCGCTCGTAGTTGGCCTGCACTTCGGCCTGCATCTGCGCGGTCATGGCCAGCGCGTAGCGGTCGATCTCGAACAGGTCGCCATAAGGCACGGCTTGCGACACGGCGTCGAAGTCGGCCAGGTTGGCCAGCAGGAAGCGCAGCGTGTTGCGGATGCGGCGGTAGCCTTCGACCACGCGCTTGAGGATCTCGTCGGAAATCGACAGTTCGCCCGAGTAGTCGGTGGAAGCCACCCACAGGCGCAGGATTTCCGCGCCCAGCGAGTCGGACACCTTTTGCGGGGCGATCACGTTGCCGACCGACTTGCTCATCTTGCGGCCCTGGCCGTCCACCACGAAGCCGTGCGTGAGCAGGGCCTTGTAGGGCGGTTGGCCATACAGCATGCAACCGGTCAGCAGCGACGAATGGAACCAGCCGCGATGCTGGTCCGAGCCTTCCAGGTACAGGTCGGCGGGCCAGGCGAGTTCAGCGCCGTGCGAGCCGGCGAAGGCATGGTCCTTGCCGCCCAGCACGGTGGCGTGGGTGCTGCCGGAATCGAACCAGACGTCCAGCGTGTCGCGGTTCTTTTCGTATTGGTCGGCTTCGTCGCCCAGCAATTCGCGCGGGTCCAGCGCCTGCCAGGCCTCGATGCCGCCTTGCTCGACGCGCTGCGCCACCTGTTCAAGCAGTTCGGACGTGCGCGGATGCAGCTCGCCGGTTTCCTTGTGCACGAAGAACGCCATCGGCACGCCCCACTGGCGCTGGCGCGACAGGGTCCAGTCCGGACGGTTGGCAATCATGGCGTGCAGACGGGCACGGCCCCAGGCCGGGTAGAAGGCCGTGGCGTCGATACCGGCCAGCGCCGATTCGCGCAGGGTCGGGCCGCCGTCTTTCGGGGCCACGTCCATGCCGGCGAACCATTGGCTGGTGGCGCGGTAGATGATGGGCGTCTTGTGGCGCCAGCAGTGCATGTAGCTGTGCTTGTGCTTTTCCACGTGCATCAGCGCGCCGGCTTCGGTCAGGGCCTCGACGATCTTGGGGTTGGCATCCCAGATGGACAGGCCGCCAAAGAGCGCCAGGCTCTCGGCGTACTTGCCGTCGCCCATGACCGGGCTGATGAAGTCGGTGTCTTTCATGCCGTGCGCCTTGCACGAGATGAAGTCTTCGATACCGTAGGCAGGGGCCGAGTGCACCACGCCGGTGCCCGAATCGGCCGTGACATAGTCGCCCAGGTAGACGGGCGACTTGCGGTCGTAGGCGGCTTCGAACTGGGCCAGCGGATGGCGGAATTCAATGCCCGACAGCGCAGCGCCCGGGGCGGTGGCGATGACTTCGCCTTCCAGGCCCCAAGACTTCAGGCAGGCTTCGACACGCTCGCGCGCCACGAGCAGCAGCGGACCGAACTTGGGCGCGGGCGACACGCGCACCAGCGCGTATTCGATTTCCGGGTGCACGTTCAGCGCCTGGTTGGACGGGATGGTCCAGGGCGTGGTGGTCCAGATGACGATGGCGCCGTCTTCGACCGATTTCAGGCCGAAGGCCTGGGCCAGTTTGGCCGGTTCGGCGAACGGGAAGGCCACGTCCACCGCCGGGTCGACGCGGTCGGCGTATTCGACTTCGGCTTCGGCCAGCGCCGAGCCACAGTCAAAACACCAGTTCACGGGCTTCAAACCGCGGAACACGTAGCCCTTGTCCAGGATGCTGCCCAGGGCGCGGATTTCGTCGGCTTCATTGCTGAAGTTCATCGTCATGTAGGGACGATCCCAGCCGCCCAGCACGCCCAGGCGCTTGAAGTCCTTGCGCTGGCGGTCGATCTGCTCGAGCGCGTAGGCGCGGGCCTTGGACTGCACTTCGGCCACGGGCAGGTGCTTGCCGTACTTTTTCTCGATCTGGATTTCGATCGGCATGCCGTGGCAATCCCAGCCCGGCACGTAGTGCGCGTCGTAGCCGGCCATGTTGCGGCTCTTGACGATGATGTCCTTCAGGATCTTGTTGACCGCGTGACCGATATGGATGTCGCCGTTGGCGTAGGGCGGGCCGTCGTGCAGCACGAAGCGCGGGCGCCCCTTGCTGGCGGCGCGGATCGCCTGGTAGACGTGGTTTTCCTCCCACTGCGTAATCCAGGCGGGCTCGCGCTTGGCGAGGTCGCCCCGCATGGGGAAGGGGGTATCGGGCAGGTTGAGGGTCTTTTTATAGTCCATGAACGGCAAAATAGGCGCGCGCGTTTCGCGCGTCTTCGGCGATGGCGGCAGTCAGGGAAGGGAGGTCAGGAAATTTTTCTTCGTCCCGCAGCTTGTGCAGGAATTCGATACGCACGAGTTTACCGTATGCGTTGACGGTCTCGTCGAGCAGGTGTGACTCAAGCAGCACGCGGCCGCGGTCTTCGACCGTGGGGCGCACGCCCAGGCTGGCCACGGCCGGCAGGGCGCGGTCGCCCAGGCCGTAGACCTGCACCACGTAAATGCCGGAACGGGCCGCGCAGCGCTCGGCCACCCGCAAGTTCATGGTCGGAAAGCCCAGGGTGCGGCCCAGCTTCTGGCCGTGGATCACGTGGCCGCTGATATGGAAGGGGTGGCCCAGCAGGTGGCGGGCCCGGTCCAGGTCGCCGACGGCCAGCGCGGTACGCACTTCCGAACTGGAAATGCGGTGGCCGTGGCGGTCGGTCACGTCGGCCAGGGTCTGGACCTCGAAGCCATGGCGCAGGCCGGCTTCGCGCAGCAGGTCGATGTCGCCGCTGCGCTTGTGGCCAAAACGGAAGTCTTCGCCCACCAGCAGCCATTTGGCGTTCAGGCCTCCGACCAGCAGGTTCTCGATGAATGCGTTGGCCGACATTTCGGCCAGGCGGGCATTGAAGCGTTCGACCACGACCTGGGAAACGCCATAGCGCGCCAGCGCCGCCAGCTTGTCACGCAGGCCGGAAATACGCGTGGGCGCCAGTTCCGGGCGGTGGTTCAGCGTCGCGAAATATTCGCGGGGGTGCGGCTCGAACGTCATTACGGCCGGGGTCAGCGCGCGCTCGCGGGCAACCTGGCAGACGCGCGCCAGCATGGCCTGATGTCCGCGGTGGACGCCGTCGAAATTGCCGATGGTCAGCGCACAAGGGGCGCGCTGAGCGGGCGGAGGAAGGGATCGGTAGATACGCAGCGATGGTTTCACGAGCGAGAGTTTACAATTTTGGATTACGGGATTGTTCGACATCCCCAATTTGGATTGGTCATCTTGCCGGAAACATCTACTACACAGCGCCGCATCGTCATCCTGATCTCAGGGCGCGGCAGCAATATGCAGGCGCTAGTCCAGGCCTGCCGCGAGCAGGGCTGGCCCGCCCGCATCGCGGCCGTCATCGCCAGCCGGCCGGATGCCGGCGGCCTCGAATGGGCCGCCGAGCAGGGCATTGCCACGGCCGCCCTGTATCACAAGGATTACGCCAGCCGCGAAGCGTTCGACGCGGCCCTGGCCGCTGAAATCGACCTGCACGAACCCGATTTCGTCATCCTGGCCGGCTTCATGCGGGTCCTGACGCCCGGCTTCGTCAATCGCTTTGCCGGCCGGCTCGTGAATATCCACCCGTCGCTGCTGCCGGCGTTCCCCGGGCTGCATACCCACGCCCAGGCCCTGGCCACCGGCGTGCGGGTGCACGGCTGTACCGTGCATTTCGTCACCCCGGTGCTGGATCACGGCCCGATCATCGCCCAGGGCTGCGTGCCGGTCCTGGCCGGCGATACCCCTGAATTGCTGGCCAACCGCGTGCTGGAGGTAGAACATCAGGCTTTTCCTGCCGCCGTGCGCTGGCTGGCCGAAGGCCGGGTTACCCTGACAACCGACCACCGGGTGGACGTGCAGGGCGATCCCGACCGCCTATTCACCTGGTCCGCGGCGGCCTGAGCCGCGACCCTTACGCATCGCGGGCCGCCCGGCGGCCCTGAATCGCATTTATCGGGCGCAATCCCTGCGCCCCACTGGAATACACCATGAGCAAACCCCAATCTCCGCGTTCCCGTCCGGCCGGCGCCCCGAGGGCAGCCGCCGAAGGCCGCGACGGTCGGTCCTTCTTCTCGCGCCCCAAGGGCGAGTCCCGCGACGCCGCCCCGCGCGAACGCGCCCCGCGTGACGAACGCGCCGGTGGCCGCGAAGATCGCGGCTCGTTTGGCTCCGAGCGCCGCGAAGAACGCGGCAATTTCGGCGCCGAGCGTCGCGAGGGCCAAGGCCGTCCGGCCCCGCGTCCGTCCTATGACGCGCCGCGTGGCGACAACCGGGGCGGTCAGCGCGGTTCCTTCAGTTCCGAGCGCCGTGAAGGGCAGGGGCGGCCGACGCCGCGCCCGTCCTATGACGCCCCGCGCGGCGACAGTCGTGGCGGTGAACGCGGTTCCTTCGGTTCTGAGCGCCGCGAAGGCCAAGGCCGTCCGGATTCCCGTCCGTCCTACGGCGCCCCGCGCGGCGACAGCCGTGGTGGCGAGCGTGGTTCCTTCGGTTCGGACCGCCGCGAAGGCCAGGGCCGTCCGGATTCCCGCCCTTCCTACGGCGCCCCGCGTGGCGACAGCCGTGGCGGCGAGCGCGGTTCCTTCGGTTCGGACCGCCGTGAAGGCCAGGGCCGCCCGGATTCTCGCCCGTCCTACGGCGCCCCGCGCGGCGACAGCCGTGGCGGCGAGCGTGGTTCCTACGGTTCGGACCGTCGCGAAGGCCAGGGCCGTCCGGACTCGCGCCCGTCCTACGGCGCCCCGCGTGGCGACAGCCGTGGCGGCGAGCGCGGTTCCTTCGGTTCGGACCGTCGCGAAGGCCAGGGCCGCCCGGACTCCCGCCCGTCCTACGGCGCCCCGCGTGGCGACAGCCGTGGCGGCGAGCGCGGTTCCTTCGGTTCGGACCGCCGTGAAGGCCAGGGCCGTCCGGATTCGCGTCCGTCCTACGGCGCTCCGCGTGGCGACAGCCGTGGCGGTGAACGCGGTTCCTTCGGTTCGGACCGCCGTGAAGGCCAGGGCCGCCCGGACTCCCGCCCGTCCTACAACGGCCCGCGTGACGACGCCGGCCACGGCCAGCGCGAAGCCGCGCCGCAAAAACCGCAGTTCAACCGCCCGCGCCTGTCATACGCCGCCAGCCGCATCGACCAGGTGCAGCGCGTGCTGGGCGAGATCCTGCAATGGACCTACCCGGCCGACGCCGCGCTGTCGCACTGGCTGCGCCACCATCCCGGCCTGGGCGCCCGCGACCGCTCCGAAGTCGCCGAAGCCGTCTATGACGTGTTGCGCCACCTGCGCCGCTACCGCCAATTCGGCGAAAGCGGCGTTGGCCCCGCCTCGCGCCGCCTGGCCATCCTGGGCCTGGCCGCGACGCTGGGCGTGGACGCATTGGAAGAGGGCATGGATGCCGGTGAAGCCGCCTGGCTCAAGCGCGTCAAGCAGATCGACCTGGCGACCCTGCCGCGCGCCGTGCGCGGCAGCATCCCCGACTGGCTCGACGAGCGCCTGGGCGCCATGGACAGCCCCGAAACCTTGATCGATGCGCTGAACCGCCAGGCCAGCCTGGACCTGCGCGTGAACCCGCTCAAGGTCGAGCGCGACGCCATGCTGACCGAACTGCAGCAAAGCGCCGGCCGCTACGAACCCGTGGCCATGCCGTTCTCGCCCTGGGGCATCCGCATGGAAGGCCGCCCGGCGATCAACCGCTGGCCGCAATTCGAAAACGGCAGCATCGAAGTGCAGGACGAGGGCAGCCAGTTGCTGGCCCTGCTGGTAGCCCCGCGCCGCGGCGAAATGATCATCGACTTCTGCGCCGGCGCCGGCGGCAAGACCCTGCTGCTGGGCGCGCTGATGCGTTCCACCGGCCGGCTCTATGCCTTCGACGTGTCGGCCGCCCGTCTGGCACGCGCCAAGCCGCGTTTTGCCCGCAGCGGCCTGTCCAACGTGGTGCCGGTGGTCATCGACAGCGAAAACGACGCTCGCGTCAAACGCCTGGCCGGCAAGGCCCAGCGCGTGCTGGTCGATGCGCCGTGCAGCGGCATCGGCACCCTGCGCCGCAATCCCGACCTCAAGTGGCGTCAGCATCCCGAGGCGCTGGCCGAACTGGGCCAGTTGCAGGAACGCATCCTGAACAGCGCCGCGCGTTGCGTGGCCCCGGGCGGCCGCCTGGTGTACGCCACCTGCAGCCTGCTGGCCGAAGAAAATGAAGTGCAGGCCGAGCGTTTCCTGGCCAGCCACCCTGATTTCGAACGCCTGGACGCGGCCGAAATCCTGGCGGCGCGCTGCGAAAACCTGAAGCTGGACGGCCCCTACGTTCAGTTGCGCCCCGACGTTCATGGTACCGACGGCTTCTTTGCCGCCGTCTTCGAACGCCGCAAGAAGGCCACCGCCGCCACGGAAACCGAGGCCCAGGCCGAAGTCGACGCAGAAGCGGACGCCGTGGATACGGTCGAAAGCGCTGCCGAGGCAGAGGCTGACGCCGTCGTGCAGACCGCCCAGGCCGAGGCCGAAGTGGTTCAGGCGGCAGTGGAATCGGTTGAGGCTGAAGCCGCTCAGGCGGCCGACGAGGCCGACGTGGCGGAACCCGCCGACGCCGAACCGGCCCCGCTCAAGCCCGCCGACGCCAAGCCCGCGGCTTGAAGCACGCGGGCCGCGCCGGCTCAGTCGGCCGGCGCGATGCCCAGCGTGGCGCTGTAGCGGCGGATGCCGATCGTCTTATTCTGGTATTTCACTTCCCAGGCCAGCGAGTCCGAGCCGGGCTGGTTGGCCTGGTAGACCAGTTGGGCGACCGGCACTGTCTTATATGCGCAACGTCCCGAATCGCCGGATTGGCCCCGTGTCTGCACGATGCTGGCCGTGCCCAGGCGCGGTTGCAGCGTGATCGTCACGCGCGGGGCGCGCAAGGCCAGGCAATCCGACCCCCGTATTTCGTAGTACGACGCCAGCACGGCGACGTCCCCGGTTTTCATCGACTGGGCGAGGGCGGGCGTCGAGGCCGCCAGCCCGGGCAGGGCCAGCAGTGCAATAAAATAGGGACGGATATTGTGGTGAAACATCTGGGGGCGGACCGGATAAGTGACGGGACGGGCGGACCGAAGTGTGCGCCAGACGCATGGCGCCCGCAAGACAGCCGCAGGACCTGACAGGAACTTTAATGGCGAAATGTAGCCAAAACACCATGCCTTGCGAAGGCTTCCCCGTCCCGGGAAGCGCCGGCCCCGCTGCCGGAAGCCCGCACGGTGTCAGTCCGCGGCTTGCCAGTGCCGCCGCGAGCGTGCGGTTTTGTGCTCAAAAGCGGGGCTTAGTCCTTGATTTCGCTCAAAAACTATTTTGAAACTCCGTTGTCATAAGATGGCAAAGGTAAGCTAAACTTCAGGCACTCTTCAAGCGAGGCTCATAACAGCTTTATGGATTACATCCTCTCCTTCATTGCCGGCGGTCTGACTCAAGCCTCTTGGTGGCAGGTCGTCGTTTTCACCCTGGTCGTGACGCACATCACCATTGTCGCGGTCACGGTCTTCCTCCATCGCAGCCAAGCGCACCGTGGTCTGGATTTGCATCCGGCTGTCATGCACTTCTTCCGTTTCTGGCTCTGGATGACGACCGGCATGGTCACCAAGGAATGGGTCGCCATCCACCGCAAGCACCACGCCAAGTGCGAAAAGGAAGGCGATCCCCATTCGCCCATCCTGTTCGGCATCTGGAAGGTGCTGTTCCGCGGCGCCGAGCTCTACCGCGAAGAATCCAATAACAAGGAAACCATGGCCAAGTTCGGCCACGGCACGCCTGACGATTGGCTCGAACGCAACGTCTACAGCAAGCACAGCCTGTGGGGCGTGCTCAGCATGCTCGCCATCGACATCGCCCTGTTCGGCGCCATCGGCGTCACGGTCTGGGCTGTCCAGATGGCCTGGATTCCCTTCTGGGCGGCTGGCGTCGTCAACGGCATCGGCCACTACTGGGGCTACCGCAACTACAACAGCCCGGACACCAGCACCAACGTGTTCCCGTGGGGCATCGTGATCGGCGGCGAAGAGCTGCACAACAATCACCACGCCCACGGCACGTCGGCCAAGTTCTCGGCCAAGTGGTACGAATTCGACATCGGCTGGTGCTACATCAACATCCTGAAGTTCCTGGGCCTGGCCAAGATCAAGAAGGTCGCGCCCAAGCTCAAGCTGGATGACTCCAAGACCGGCATCGACCTGCGCACCCTGCAAGGCGTGATCACGCACCGCTACGAAGTCATGGCCCGCTATGCGGACGTGATCAAGAGCGCCGCCCGCGAAGAACTCGCCAAGCTGAAGGCCTCGCGCCAGGACGGCAACGCCGATTGCGGCTGGAACAAGCTGCACAAGGTGCGTCGCGCCATCCACCGCAACGAAGACATCCTTCAGCCGGAACAGCTCGAAGCCGTGGACAAGGCCATTGCCCAGAACCAGTCGCTGTCGACCCTGGTGCAGATGCGCCGCGAACTCGGCCGCATCTGGGAAAGCTCCAGCGCCAGCAGCGAACAGCTCCTTCATGACCTGCAGGCCTGGTGCCAGCGCGCCCAGCAAAGCGGCATCGCCGGGCTCGAGCAATTCGCTCAACGTCTGCGCCGCTACGCGGCATGATGCTAGAGAAGCTCAACCCTGAACAACGCGCCGCAGTAACGTTAGAACCGCAGCACGCCCTGGTCCTGGCCGGGGCGGGCAGCGGGAAGACTCGGGTGCTCACCACCCGCATGGCCTGGCTGATTCAAACCGGCCAGGCTTCGCCTTTTGGGCTTCTGGCGGTCACGTTCACCAACAAGGCTGCCCGCGAAATGCTGGCGCGCATGTCGGCGATCCTGCCGATCGATACGCGCGGCCTCTGGATCGGCACCTTCCACGGCCTGTGCAATCGCATGCTGCGCGCGCACCATCGCGATGCCGGCCTGCCGCAGACCTTCCAGATCCTCGACGTCACCGATCAGCTGGCCGCCATCAAGCGCCTGATGAAGGCCAACGGCGTCGACGACGAGAAGTATCCGCCGCGCGATGTGCAGCGCTTCATCAACGGCGCCAAGGAAGAAGGCCTGCGTCCCAACGACGTCGAAGCCTACGATGCCCATCGCCGTCGCCTGATCGAGATCTACCAGCTCTACGAAGCCCAATGCCAACGCGAAGGCGTGGTGGATTTTGCCGAGCTGCTGCTGCGCGCCTACGAATTGCTGTCGCGCAACGCGCCGGTGCGCGAGCACTACCAGCGCCGTTTCCGCCACATCCTGGTCGACGAGTTCCAGGACACCAACACGCTGCAGTACAAGTGGCTGCGTCTGTTGGCCGGCGGCGGCGCGGCGATCTTCGCCGTGGGCGACGACGACCAGTCCATCTACGCGTTCCGCGGTGCCAACGTCGGCAACATGTCCGACTTCGAGCGCGACTACGCGCACGGCACCGTCATCCGCCTTGAACAGAACTACCGTTCGTACGGCCACATCCTGGATTCGGCCAACGCGCTCATCGGCCACAACAGCGGCCGCCTGGGCAAGAACCTCTGGACCGACCAGGGCGAAGGCGAACCGGTGCGCGTCATCGAACAGCCTTCCGACGGCATGGAAGCCCAATGGATCGTGGACGAAATCCGTTCGCTGATCCACGAAGGCAGCCTGCGCCGCGAGATCGCCGTGCTGTATCGCAGCAACGCGCAATCGCGCGTGATCGAACACGCCATCTTCTCGGCCGGCATTCCCTACAAGGTGTACGGCGGCCTGCGCTTTTTCGAGCGCCAGGAAATCAAGCATGCGCTGGCCTACCTGCGCCTGATGGCCAATCCGCACGACGATACGTCCTGGATGCGGGTGGTCAATTTCCCCACGCGCGGCATTGGCGCGCGCACGCTCGAGCAACTGGCCGACGCGGCCCGCGCGCACGATTGCAGCCTGTACGCGGCGGTGGCCATGGTGGCGGGCAAGGGCGGGTCGAACCTGGCCCAGTTTGCGCAGCTGATCCATCGCCTGATCGAAGAAACGCGCGACCTGCCGCTGCCCGAAATGGTCGAGCACATGCTCGAAACCAGCGGCTTGAATGCCCATTACAAGGCCGAACGCGAAGGTGCCGAGCGGCTGGAAAACTTGAACGAACTGATCACCGCCGCGGCGGTGTTCGCGTCCGAGGAAAACTACGACAGCCTGCCGGCCGGCGTGCCGCCCGCGCAGGACACCTCGTCCACCTTGATGCCGGGCGTGGTCGATGCGCCGCCGGTCGTGGCCGACACCATGACGCCGCTGGCGGCGTTCCTGTCGCACGCGGCCCTGGAAGCCGGTGACAACCAGGCCCAGCAGGGCCAGGACGCCGTGCAGCTCATGACCGTGCATGCCGCCAAGGGCCTGGAATTCGACGCGGTCTTCATCACCGGCCTCGAAGAAGGGCTGTTCCCCCACGAGAACAGCATTCTTGAGCAATCCGGCCTGGAAGAAGAACGCCGCCTGATGTACGTGGCGATCACCCGTGCGCGCCAGCGCCTGTACATCAGCCTGGCGCAAAGCCGCATGCTGCATGGCCAGACGCGCTACGCCATGCGGTCGCGCTTCCTGGATGAAATTCCCGAGCAGCACCTGAAATGGCTGTCGCCCAAGGCCGGCTTGGCGCCGGTCAGCAGCACGGGTGCGGGTTGGAACGGCAATCGCGGCGATGCCTTCGGCCGCAAGGCCACCAACACCATTGCGCCGCGTCAACCGCGTGGCACGGCCACCGGTGTCACCGTGGGCGACAAGCAGTATCGTGTGGGGCAGGGTGTCCATCACGCCCGTTTTGGTGATGGCACGATCATCGGCCTGAGCGGCGCAGGGCAGGACGCGCAGGCTGAAATCCAGTTCCGCGATGTGGGCGCCAAGACCCTGGCGCTGGGCATCGCCAAGCTTGATATTGTTCAAGGTTGACAAAGACATGGCCAAAGACGATTCCCCGAAAGCCGAACTCTCGGCGCTGCGCGCCGAGGTCGACGAAATCGATCAGCAGATCATCCTGCTGCTGGGCGTGCGGTTCCGCTGCACGGACATGATCGGCGAGCTCAAGCAAGCCCACGACATGGACCTGGTGGACCCGGTGCGCGAAGACCAGCAGGTTCAGCGCATCCGCCGCCTGGCCGAAGAAGCCGGCGTGCCGCCTGCGCTGGCCGAAACCATTCTGCGGGAAGTGATCGACACCGTCGTCGATCACCACACCCGTCTGCGTGAGCGTCCTTATTCGTGATCCGGCATGCTTGCTCAAAAACGGCGTCCATCTCGGACGCCGTTTTTTTTACAGCACCTTCAAGAACGCCAGCAGCGCATCGATCTCATCCGGGCTCAGGTCCAGCGGCTTGATGTGCGCCGACTTGCGCGGCGCATACGGATCGGGCGGGTTGTCCGGCGCCGGTTCGCGGCCCATGCCGGCGTTGTACATGCGCAGCAGTCCCTTCAGGTCCGGAAACAGGCCGTTGTGCATCCACGGCCCGGCGCGCGAGACATTGCGCAGGCTTGGCGTGCGGAACTTGCCCAGGTCGTCGAGTTCGCGCGTGGCTTCGAAGCGCCCCAGGTCCTGGTTGCGGCGGCCGTAGAAAGACAGGCCGATGTTGTGGAACTGGTGGTCCGTCAGCAGCGGGCCGCTGTGGCAGTTCATGCAGCGGGCCTTCGTGCGAAACAGATGCAGGCCGCGTAGTTCCGTATCATCCAGCGCATCAGGCTTGCCGGCCAGGAATGCATCGAATCGCGTGGGCTCGGGCCGGAGCGACGCGACGAACGCCGCCAGCGCGCGCGCCAGGCGGTCCGCATCCACGGACGACGGCGGCGCGGTGGTGGCGTCAGGCGCCGCAGCAGATGCTGCGTCCGGTGCCGCGTCACGTGCCGCGCCGAATGCCGCCAGGAACAGCGGCGGATAGGCCTCCGTCTGCCGCAGCCGCGCCACTGCGCCGGCCGCGTCATGGTTCATTTCACGCGGGTCGTGCAGCGGCCCCATGACCTGTTCCTTCAGACTGGCCGCGCGCCCATCCCAGAACAGGCGCGGGGCGAACGGCGCGGCCAGCAGCGGCGTGGAACGACGCCGGCCCATCAGCTTGTCTTCGCCTACCGCCAGCGCAAGGCCATCCGTGAAGGCGCGCTGCGGCAGGTGACAGGACGCACAGGACACCTGACCCTTGCGTGACAGGCGGGTGTCGAAGAACAGCATCTGGCCCAACGTCACGGCCGGCGCATGCGCCACGTCGGCCGCCAGTTCCGCCTGGCCCGGGTTCGCGGCTGTCCAGCTCAACGGCGGATCGGATGCAGGCGGTACCGCCGCCCATTCCGTCCAGCGCACGCCCGGGTCGATGGTGGGCGCCGGCCACGTGGCGGGGGCTCCGGCGTAGCGGGACCGCAGGCAGGCGGCGTCTTCGCCCGTCGTGGTGCGGCAGGCGGGGGCGACGGTCGATGGGGCAGCCCCCGGCGGCTCGGTGCCCTGCGCGGCGCTGGCCACCGCCAGCGCCGCGCCCGCCATCAGAAGCGATAGCCGACTTGCAGCCATAGCTCGCGTCCCGATTGGAAAGTGCTGCGGTTGGTCTTCAGGTTGGGATTGCTGGCCGTCACCGCGGGCATGCGGTTCAGCACGTTCAATACCTCGACCGTGAATTCCAGGTTGCGGGCGAATGTGGGTTGCCAGGCCAGCTTGGTGTCCCAGGTCCAGTACGACGGCAGTTCACCGGATTCGAAGCGATCCAGGTAGTAGGGCTTGGGGCCCACGCCGACATAGATGGTGGCATCGCGCTTGCTGCGCCAATTGACCATGTTGCTCCAGGTCAGCCCGGCGCGGGGCCACGCGCCGATCAACGTCATCGTTGCGACCTGGGGCTGGTAGAAGGTGCTGGGCGGCAGGTCGATGGCGCGGATCTGCGAGCCGTTGTAGATCACGTAGTCGTCCGGTGCGCGGGCATCCGCGGTGTAGCCTTCGACCAGGTCGGCGTTGGTCTTGCGCTTCTGCCAGCTCCAGGAGGCCTGCATGTTCCAGCGTGTCTCGCCCAGGCGCCAGGGTTCCAGCATGCGCAGCGTCAGGCTGACGCCGTCCGTGGTGGACAGGCCGTCGTTGGTGTATTTGTAGCCGTCGCGTTCGTTGCCGGTCTTGGTCCATTGGTCGCGGCCGTTGCGGTGCACGTAGCTCAAGGTGCCTTCCAGCCCCGCCATGCGCTGGCGCAACGACACCGCCCATTCGTCGTCGTAGGGCAGGCGCAGGCCCTGGTATTCGACGAAGTATTCCTTGTTGCCATCGGCGACCGGCTTGCCCTTGGCATCCAGCACCTGCTTGCGCAGGCGGCTGCGCTCGGCTTCCAGCGCGGTTTCCAGCACCTCGCCGCCGTAGTAGCGCGACCAGCCGGCGCTGAGCAGCGTGTCGCCCGAGCCGAACAGGTCCCAGTCCAGGCGGGTGCGTGGCGAGAGATTGGTGTTGCCCAGGAAGGTCTCGCGGTCGTAGCGCACGCCGGCGTCCAATGCCAGGCGCTGCCATTCGATGCGGTCGGACAGGTACAGGCTGGCCATGTCGTAATTCACGTTCACGGTGCCGGGCAGATAGCGGACTTTGCTGAAATCCTGGTATTTACCGTTGGCGCTGTAGGCGCGGCGATAGGAATAGGTTTCCTGGTAGCGCCTGAAGGCCGCATCGATGTGCTGGATTTCCGTGCCGGCGTACAGGCTGTGCGTGAAGACGCCCGTGCGCACCGGGTCCAGGTCGATGCGGCCCTTGAGCGTCCAGGTGTCCTGCTGCGTCTGTTCGCGGCCGAAGCCGCCGGCGGTGTATTGCGGCAACCGGTAAGGCTGGTACGTGACCAGTTCGTTGCCGACCGATGTGCGGTTGCTCATCGAACGGTCCCAGCCGGCCTGCAACGTGAAGCGCCCGCCCTGGAACAGGTGATCGACATTGCCGCTGACGCCGCGCGCGCCGTGATTGTTGTCCCAGCGGGTGTTGCGGAACAGGTCGCTGGCCAGCGTCTCGCGCCGGTCGCTGTATTTCAGCGTCAGGTCGGCGATGGTGTCGGCGCTGGCGCGCACGCTGAACTTGCCCAGGAAGTTGTCGATGCGGTCCTGGTAGCGGTCCTGTCCGGGCATGGGCTGGCCCTTGTCGTCCACGCCCATGTTCCAGCGCGTGATGTCCGATTCGCGGCGCGACATTGCCAGCACCGCACCCGTTTTCTCGTTGAACGCAATGTCGCCCACGGCGGAATAGAAGCGCTTCTTCCATTCTGGCGAGTAGCCGGGCTTGCCTTGCGCCCAGCTGTTCTCGTCGCCTTCCGACACTTGTTGCTGCGTCATCTTCGACGTGTTCCAGCGGTAGTCCAGGTTCAGGTGGTTCTCGCCGGAAAAACGCCGCAGCCGCGCGTCGACCACGCCGCCAGTAAAGCGCCCGTATTCCACCGGCACGAAGCTGTCGTGCACGCGCACTTCGTCGAGCAGGCTGGTGTCCACGAAGTACGACTGCGGATTGCTGGGGACGTTGCCGACCTGCAGGTTCAGGTTCTTGCTGGCCGGATCCACACGATTGGTCGCGTCCATGCCGTCGATCTGAAACAGGTTCTGGTAGGGGCTGGAGCCGTGGAAGGAAATGTCTTCCACGTTCAGCGAACCGCGATTCTGCGAGCCCGCCGCGCCGGGATTGGTACGTACCGCAGGATGAGTGGCCAGCAGGGTGCTCAGGTCCCGGTTCGATGACGGGGTTTCGGCGATTTCGTCGCGGCCGTAGACGCGTTCGCCGACTTGTTCGCCATAGACCCGCACGGCTTCCAGCCGCAACGCCGAGAATTGGCTGGTCTTGTCCACGAAGACGATGTAGCGGCCCGGGCCGTCTGCGCGCAGCGCCAGGCCGGACCCTGCCAGCAGCTTGTCCAGCGCCAGCAGGGCCGAATACTCGCCTTGCAGTGCGGGCGCGATCTTGCCGGCCACGGCGGCGGGCGAGAACGAGATTTCCAACCCGGCCTGGCGACCCAGCGCCAGCAAGGCATCGCCCAGCGGCTGGGCGGGTATGTCGTACGAGGTCGCGCGGGCCGGGGGGTGTGCGGCGACAGGCGCTGCAAGCGCCAGCGCGGCGCAAAGGATGGCGGCCGAAGCGCCTGCCAGGCGCCGTGCGCCGCCGTCAGAGGGGAAAGCCATGGATACGTCCCAAGCTGTGTTGATGTCAGCCGTAGGACGTGGCGACGCCGTGTTTACCTCAGTGCCGGATCGATGAATAATTTATATCGATTCTCATTTACTGATTGATGTGCGCACGTCAACGCAAGATCAGCAGGCCCGGCAGGTCCGTGATGCGCACCGGCGTCTGTGCCAACAGCAGGTCCAGCGCCCGCTTGGGGTTGGCGATATTGGCGGTGCCGGACACGTGGGTGCGCCGCGCCGGGTCACCCATGACCACGATGTGCTTGCCGGTGTAGCGCGCCAATTGCGCGGCGGCGTCGGGCAGCAGCGCATTGTTGAACGCCAGCAGGCCCTGGCTCCAGCCGGGCGCGTTTTCCTTGGGCGCGTCGCCACGGAGGATGCCGTCAGGCGAGACGGTGGCTTCCTGCCCCGGGTCCAGGATCAGCGATTGGCCATCGGTGCAGGCCAGGCATTGAACCGCTACGCGGTGCTGATAGACGGTGACCCGGGTGCCGGCCGGCTCGCGCGCCACGGCGTAGCGGGTGCCCAGCGCGCTCGCCGAGGCGTCGGGCGTGGCCACCGTGAACGCGGGGCCATCGGCAACGCGCGGCGCGGCATTGAACAGCGCCTGGCCAGCCAGCAAGTGCACTTCGCGCTTGTCCGGGCCGAAGTCGACCGCAATGGCGGAATGCGCATCCAGCACGGCGGTGGACCCGTCGGGCAGCGCCACGCGCAGCACTTCGGCGCCGCTGGCGTAATCGGCCCCGGGATGAAAATCCCGCAGCGTATGCCAGCCGATGCCGGTGGCCGCCAGCAGCGCCAACGCCAGGGCCGTACGCCGCTTGCGGGCCGGCCGTGCTGGCGCCAGCTTGCCGCGGTCGATCTCGCCCATGCGGCGCCACACCCGTGCCAGCCGGTCGTATGCCGCGGCATGGCTGGGGTCGGCCTGGTACCAGGCATCGAATTCGGCCTGGGTCTGGGCATCCAGTGTTTGCCCGCTGGCGCGGACCACCCAGCGCGAGGCCTCGTCATTGGCGGCCTGCGGCCCGCGAACGGACGGCGCGATGCTCATGCCAGCGCCTGGTCGCAAGCCAGCAGGATGCGCATCATGTGTTTTTCCACCGCGCTGACCGAGATCGCGAAACGCTCGGCAATGGCGCGATAGGTCAGGCCGTCGTGTCGGTGCAGCACGAACACATCCAGGCTGCGGCGCGGCTGGGCGAGCAACGCGGCTTCCAGCCGGCGCAGCAATTGATTGGCGGCGGCCACATCCAGCGTGTCGGCTTCGAAGGCAGGGGGCTGCGCGGCAGCGTAGTCGGCGACGGCGGTCAGTTCGCGGCCGCGGCGCCGGTGCCAGTCGGTGGCGATGTTGGCGGCGACCCGGAACACATAGGCGCGGTCATTGTCCGGGCGGGTCTTGTCCTTGAACTCGGCCAGCTTGATCCAGGTGTCCTGGGCGCAGTCCTGGGCCACATCGCGGGACCCGGTGCGAAGCGAAAGAAAACCCAGCACCTCGCGGTAGTGGCGAAGAAATACATCGGTAAGCGAAGACATGTCGCTGACGCCAGGCGCCAGATAGAGTCAAATTCGCAACCAATTATAAATGATAACTATTATTATTACTAGACGATTGCCGGCGTGGGCAAGCGGTGGGCGGCCTGGCCGCCCACCGCGATCAGGCTTCGCTCTGGTCGATTTCTTCCAGCGAACCCTGCAGTTCAAGCCACTGTTCTTCCAGCGTTTCCATGCGCTTGCCGTGTTCGCCGTGCTCGGCCATGACCTTCTGGCGTTCGCTGCGGCGCGCGTCGGAATACAAGTCCGGGTCGGCGATGACACCGTCCAGCGCATGCAGCTTGGCGCGCAGCTTTTCCATTTCGGATTCCACCTTGGCCAGCTTGGCTTCCAGCGGCTTGCGCAGGGCCGACAGGCGTTGGCGTTGTTCGGCCTCGGCCCGGCGCTGCGCCTTGCGGTCGACCACGGGCTCGCCGTTTTCGGCGTTTTCGCGGGCCGCTTCGGCGCGTTCGCCGGCGTTGCGGGCGGCTAGCCAGTCCCGGTAGTCTTCCAGGTCGCCGTCGAATTCGCTCACGGCGCCGTCGGCCACGATCCAGAAGCTGTCCACCGTCGTGCGCAGCAGGTGCCGGTCGTGCGAGACCAGCAGCATGCTGCCGCCGAATTCGGCCAGCGCGGCGGCCAGGGCCTCGCGCGTTTCCACGTCCAAGTGGTTGCTGGGTTCGTCCAGCAGCAGCAGGTTGGGCTTTTGCCAGACGATCAAGGACAGCGCCAGGCGCGCCTTTTCGCCGCCCGACATCGGGCCGACCTTGCTGTTGACGGTATCGCCCGAGAAGCCGAAGCCGCCCAGATAATTGCGCAGTTCCTGCTCGCGCGTTTCCGGCGCCAGGCGCGCCAGGTGCGCCAGCGGCGTGCTGTCCAGGTCCAGCATGTCGAGCTGGTGCTGGTGGAAGTAGCCGATGGCCAGGCCGCGCGAGGCGCGGCGTTCGCCGGCCTGCACCGGCAGCTCTTCGGCCAGCGTCTTGATCAGCGTGCTCTTGCCGGCCCCGTTGGCGCCCAGCACGCCCACGCGGCTGCCCGCGCGCACCATCAGCGTCACGTCGCGCAGGATCGGCACGGCGTTGCCCGCCGCATCGGTATAGCCTGCGGACAGGTGTTCCAGCGTCAAGAGCGGATCGGGCACCTGATCGGGCGACGGGATGCGGATGTCGATGCCGGCTTCGGCCTGCAGCGGCGCCAGCACCTGCATGCGGGCCAGCGCCTTGACGCGGCTTTGCGCCTGCTTGGCCTTGGACGCCTTGGCCTTGAAGCGGTCGATGAAGCCTTGCAGGCGGGCGGTTTCGCGGGTCTGGCGTTCGTAGGCGATGTTGGTCTGGCGCAGGCGCTCGGCGCGTTGCGTCAGGAAATCACCGTAGCCGCCGCGGTAACGCACCAGCTTGGCGTGGTCAAAATGCAGAATCGACTTGGCCACTGCGTCCAGGAACTCGGTGTCGTGGGAGATCAGCATGACGGTGCCCGGATAGGCACCCAGCCATTTCTCCAGCCACAGCATCGCGTCCAGATCCAGGTGGTTGGTGGGTTCGTCCAGCAGCAGCAATTCGGACGGCGCCATCAGTGCGCGCGCCAGCGCCAGACGCATGCGCCAGCCACCGGAAAAGCTTGCCACGGGCTGGGTCCATTCGGCCGGCTTGAAGCCCAGGCCAGCCAGGAGCTGTTCGGCGCGGGACGCAGCGCTCCAGGCACCGGCCTCGACCAGGGCGGCTTCGACCTCGGCAATCTGCGTGCCCTGGTCGTCGGTCAGCTCGGCGCGGCGCGCTTGCAGTGCGCGCAGCCCCGTGTCGCCGTCGATGACGAATTCGCGGGCAGGGCGGTCGTCGGCGTGCAGTTCCTGTTCGACGCTGGCAATGCGCCAGCCGGCGGGCACCGCCAGGTTGCCGGCGTCCAGGTCCAGCGAGCCGGTCAACAGGGCGAACAGCGACGACTTGCCGGCGCCGTTCTTGCCCACGATGCCGACACGCTCGCCGGGATGCACCACGAAT
This sequence comes from Achromobacter sp. DH1f, assembly GCF_000633435.1. Lineage (NCBI taxonomy): Bacteria > Pseudomonadati > Pseudomonadota > Betaproteobacteria > Burkholderiales > Alcaligenaceae > Achromobacter > Achromobacter sp. DH1f. The sequence goes on from NZ_AYMF01000006.1 coordinate 274,686, forward strand.
TCAGCGTCGTCCAGCAACACCTTCGTGCCGCGGCGCAGGGTCAATCCAGTAGCGCGTATCACGTCGTCAACTGCTCGCGGGTCAAGAGCAGGAGCTGGTCGGATGCCTCTGCCGTATCCAGCCACACCGGCGACAGCTCGGGGAAGGCGGCTTCGAAGAAATCACGCTCGTGGCCGATTTCCAGCACCAGCACGCCGTCTTGCGTCAGAAAGCGCGGCGCGGCTTGCAGAATGCGTCGCACCAGGTCCATGCCGTCGGTGCCGCCGGCAAGCGCCAGGTGGGGCTCGTGGCGGTATTCCTGCGGCAGCACGTCCATGGAACCGCTGTTCACGTAGGGCGGATTGCACACGATCACGTCGTACTGGCGTTCGGGCAGGCTGTCAAAGAGGTTGCTCTGATGCAGTTCCAGCCGGTCGGCCAGGCCGTAGTCGTCGACGTTGCGGCGGGCTACGTCCAACGCGTCCGGCGAGACGTCGACGGCATCCACATGGGCATACGGAAAGGCCATGGCCGACAGAATCGCCAGGCAGCCCGATCCCGTGCACATGTCCAGTACGTTGTCGACGGCCTGTGCGTCCTGCACCCAGGGCGACAGGCCTTCGTCCAGCAGCTCTGCGATGGGCGAGCGCGGCACGATGACGCGCTTGTCCACGTAGAAGCGATGCCCGCGCAGCCAGGCCTCGTTGGTGAGGTAGGCAGCCGGCACGCGCTCGGTCACGCGGCGGTCGATCAGGTCCAGCACGCGGCTGCGCTCTTCGGTCAGCACGCGGGCGTCCAGGAAGGGCTCCAGCGTGTCCAGCGGCAGGTGCAGGGCGTGCAGGACCAGGTAGACCGCCTCGTCCCAGGCGTTGTCGCTACCGTGACCCAGCGCCACCTCGGCGGCGTTCAGGCGCGATACGCCGTAGCGGATCAGGTCGCGCAGGGTCAGCAGTTCTTGGCGGGCGGATTGATACATGAGGGGCTTTTTACTTGGCGGGCAGGAGGTTTTCCAGCGTGCGCCGATAGATGTTTTTAAGCGGGTCCAGCGAGGCCAGCTCGATACGCTCGTTGACCTTGTGGATCGTGGCGTTGCAAGGGCCGAACTCGATGACTTGCGGACAGATCTTGGCGATGAAGCGGCCGTCGGACGTGCCGCCCGTGGTGGACAGCTCGGCCGTCACCCCGGTTTCGTCGCGGATCGCCTTGACCAGCGCATCGGTCAGCGAACCGCGCGGGGTCAGGAAGGGCTCGCCGCCCAGGTCCCAATCCAGCGTGTATTCCAGGCCGTGCCGATCCAGGACTTCGTGCACCCGCGCCTGCAGGCTTTCCGGCGTGCTGGCGGTGGAAAAGCGGAAGTTGAACAGCGCCACGGCATCGCCCGGCACCACGTTGGTGGCGCCCGTACCCGAGTTCAGGTTGGACACCTGGAACGTGGTCGGCGGGAAATACTCGTTGCCCTGGTCCCATTCGATCTTGACGATGTCGGCCAGCGCCGGCGCCAACTGGTGCACCGGGTTGCGGGCCAGGTGCGGGTAGGCCACGTGGCCCTGGATACCCTTGACCGTCAACGTGCCCGACAGCGAGCCGCGGCGGCCGTTCTTGCAGGTATCGCCCAGCACGTCGCCCGAGGTGGGTTCGCCGACGATGCAGTAGTCCATCTGTTCGCCACGCGCTTTGAGCGCGTCGCAGACGATGGCCGTGCCGTCGATCGACGGACCTTCCTCGTCGGACGTGATCAGCAGGGCGATCGAACCGCCGTGCTGCGGGTTGGCCGCCACGAATTCCTCGGACGCCACCACGAAGGCGGCAATCGAGCTTTTCATGTCAGCCGTGCCGCGGCCGTACAGGTAGCCGTCGCGCTCGGTGGGCACGAACGGATCGCTTTCCCACTTCTCGCGCGGGCCCGGCGGCACCACGTCGGTATGGCCGGCAAAGACGGCCAGCGGCGCGGTCGTGCCGCGGCGCGCCCACAGGTTGGTGACACCGCCCTGGGCGATGGTTTCGCAGGTGAAGCCGATGCGCGCCAGGCGCGCAGCCAGCGTCGCCTGGCAATCCGCGTCCGCCGGGGTGACCGACGGGCGCGAGATCAGGTCCTTGACCAGATCCAGAACGACAGAGCCCGACATTTGGCTTAGGCCCTCAGCAGATCATTGATGCTGGTCTTGGCGCGGGTTTGCGCGTCGACACGCTTGACGATCACGGCGCAGGCCAGGCTGTGCGAGCCGTCGGCCGACGGCAGCGAGCCCGGCACCACCACCGAACCCGACGGCACGCGGCCGTAGGTGATCTTGCCCGTGGCGCGGTCATAGATCTTGGTGCTTTGCGACAGGTACACGCCCATGGCCAGCACCGAGTTCTCTTCGACGATCACGCCTTCCACGACTTCCGAACGGGCGCCGATGAAGCAGTTGTCTTCGATGATGGTGGGGTTGGCCTGCAGCGGCTCGAGCACGCCGCCGATGCCGACGCCGCCGGACAGGTGGACGTTCTTGCCGATCTGGGCGCACGAACCGACGGTGGCCCAGGTGTCGACCATCGTGCCTTCATCGACGTAGGCGCCGATGTTGACGTAGGACGGCATCAGGACCACGTTGCGGCCCAGGAACGCGCCGCGGCGGGCCACGGCGGGCGGCACCACGCGGTAGCCGCCTTGCTTGAAGGCGTTGTCGCCGTATTCCGAGAACTTGAGCGGCACCTTGTCGTAGAACTGCAGCGGGGCCTGGCCCATGATGGCGTTGTCGTTCAGGCGGAACGACAGCAGCACGGCCTTCTTGATCCACTGGTGCACGACCCAGTCGTCGTTGATTTTTTCGGCCACGCGCAGGCGGCCCAGGTCCAGACCGTCGATGGTGTGCTCGACGGCTTCGCGCACTTCGGCGCCGGCATCGCCGAACGACAGGTTGGCCCGGTCGTCCCAGGCTTTTTCGATGGTGGTCTGCAGGTCGAGAGTCATAGCGGGTCAGCTTTTCAAAGGTTGATCAAACAGAAGTATGTACAAAATGGGCAATGCGTTCGGCCGCCTGCACGCAGTCGGCCAGCGGCGCCACCAGGGCCAGCCGGATGCGGCCCTGGCCCGGATTCACGCCGTGCGCGTCGCGGGCCAGATAGCTGCCCGGCAGCACGGTAACACCGGTGCGGCCATAAAGGTCACGGGCAAACGCCGTATCGGACCCCGGCGTGGCCGCCCACAGGTAGAAAGACGCCTGCGGCCGCGACACATCCAGCACGTTCTGCAGGATGGGCAGCACGGCCTCGAATTTTTCCCGATACAGGCGCCGGTTGTCCTTGACGTGGGCCTCGTCCGTCCACGCCGCGATACTGGCGGCCGACACGATCGGGCTCATGGCGCTGCCATGATACGTGCGATACAGCAGGAAGCGGCCGATCAGCGCGGCGTCGCCCGCCACGAACCCCGACCGCAACCCCGGCACATTGGACCGCTTGGACAGGCTGGAGAACGCCACCAGGTTGCGGTAGTCGTTACGGCCCAGGCGGCGCGCCGCCTGCAGGCCGCCCAGCGGCGGATTGCCCTCGTCCAGGTAGATCTCGGAATAGCACTCGTCCGACGCGATCACGAAGCCGTAGCGGTCCGACAGGGCGAACAGGTCTTCCCATTCGTCCAGCGTCATCACGTTGCCGGCCGGGTTGCCCGGCGAGCACACGAACACCAGCCGCGTCTTTTTCCAGACCTCGTCCGGCACCTGGTTCCAGTTGCAGGCGAAATTGCGCAGCGCGTCCGCGTTGACGTAGTAGGGCGTGCCGCCGGCCAGCAGCGTCGCGCCCTCGTAGATCTGGTAGAACGGGTTAGGGCAGATCACCACCGACCCGGCCGACGGGTCGATCACCGTCTGGGTAAAGGCGAACAGCGCTTCGCGCGACCCCAGCGCCGGCAGCACCTGGGCGTCGGCGTCGGGCGCCGGAATGCTGTAGCGCCGCGCCAGCCACTCGGAAATCGCCCGCCGCAGGGCCGGGTCGCCCTTGGTCGACGGGTACACCGACAGCCCGCCCAGGTGGTCGCGGATGGCCTGCCCGACGCGCTCCGGCGCGGCGTGCTTGGGCTCGCCAATCGACAGGTTGATGGGCGTCAGGCCGTCCGGTTGCGAGCTGGCCGAAGCCAGCAAAGCCCGCAATTTTTCGAACGGGTAGGGGTGTAGAGCATCGAGGCGCGGATTCATGACGCAAGATTTTAACAAGCAAGCTACAATAGCGGGCTTGGCTTTGCGAAGGTGGCGAAATTGGTAGACGCACCAGGTTTAGGTCCTGACGCCGTAACAGGTGTAGGGGTTCGAGTCCCCTCCTTCGCACCAACTTATTCTAATGAAATCAATGACTTAGGTTTTTAGCCTGTCATTGTTTTGGGCTGTTTTGGGGCTGATTTGGCTCCAGAATGACCACTTAATGCCAGCTTTTCCCCGAAAAGGCCAACGGCCTTGCCGCCGGCGTCGGGATCAGCGGATGGCATCCATTTTCCGTAGACGCGGATGATCATGGCCCAGTCTTTGTGGCCCATCTGCTGCGCTACCCACATCGGGTGCTCGCCTGCTGACAGCATCATGCTGGCAAAGGTATGGCGCATCTGATACGGGCGGCGGTATCGCACCGTGGCCCGTTTGAGGGCTGTCGCCCAGACTTTTTGCACAGCCTGGCTGCTCGACCAGCGCTCGCCAGTGCCAGGGTTGCGGAATAGCTCCCCGTGGGGTTCTGCGCCGACCCAGGTGTGGGCCTTCTGGGCTTGAATTGCCTGTAGTGCTGGCGCCAGTATTTTGACCTCGCGCCGGCTGGATTTGGTTTTAGGCAATTCGGCCACTCCCTTGGCTGCGCGCGTGATCGCTTTCCGCACCAGAATGACTCCGCGGGCCAGATCGACGTCAGACCAGTTCAAAGCTATCTGTTCGCTTGGCCGTAGACCAGTCCACAGCGCGAACAAGGCATAGTTCCGCGTTTGGTCTGGTAGGTGGGCCAAAATCTGATTTTGCTCGTCAGGGGTGAACGGATCGACCTCGTCGTCGTCGCCGTCGTCGACCGGTTGCTCTTGCCTGCTGTAGTGGCGCCCACGCATGCAGTTTTCGTCCAGCACTTCGTCTTCAACTGCATCATTCAATGCGGACCGCAGGCAGCTTTGAACGTTGGACAGCCGTTTGTTGCTAACCGGCTTTTCGCCACCCAGACCCGCTAGCCACGACTTGATGGCGGGCCACTTGAGTTCACTCAACATCACGGCCCCGAATTGGGGAATCAACAGCCCGTCCACAATACTGCGATAGCCTTGATATGTACTTGATTTGAGCGTGGGCTTGCGGGCGTCGAGCCAATCATCCAGGTATTTTTCCACCGAAAGCAGTTGGCCGGGCGTTTCGGCATATTGGCCGGCACGTTGGCTGTTGGGAAAGGTGGCTGCATAGTCGAAGACGCCGGTGGCGATCGCGTGCAGGATGGCGCCCCTGTGTTGCTCGGCACGTTTCAGGTTAGCGGGCGTGGGCTTGAGTGGGATACGTTCCCGGCACCTCCGGCCCTTGTACTGGAACGTGATTTCGATACTGCTTTCCGAGGCGGCCTTAACACCTCGCCCGTCTCTACCCATTTTTCATATCCTTCCATGTCTATGAGAATGCGATCGTCCGGCGCCCGAATCCACTCCTTTTCTTCGCGCCATATGTCGTCGCGGATTTTGGAGCGGATCGCATCCTCTGTATAACCTGTAATGACGGCGGCGCGGGGGATTGTCACGAATCTGACCATGGCTGGCCTCCGTGATGAACTGACACGCCGCGGCCGAAAGCGTACGGGTAGGGACGGGTGACGCAGCAGAAACCGCCAGCAAATGGCAGGCTCAATGCATGGCGTTTTCGCTGCGAGGCGGTGCACCGGCCGCCAAAATACTTAATTGCTGACGCCACAGGCCCAGCATGGCAGTCTTTCGAGCTACCAGCCTCTCTTGGTCCGCGATAAATAGCGCCTTGTCGGTCGGCGTCCGCGCCACTTCCCAGCCTGCATTGTCGATAAGCTCGACGGCTGCCTCGATGCACTCGTTGCAGATACTGACGCCGGGTCCGGTTAATAGGTTGCGCACCTGTGTCTTGTGTTTGCCGCAAAAGGAGCAAATCAAAACTTCCTTTTTGGCGGGAGCGGTCACCTTGGGTTTCTTTGCCATGGGCTTCGGCCCCCCGAAGCGAGAGGGCGGAAAGTTGAGGTGAAGCGAACCTTAGCATGTCTATTCTCCTCGCCCGTACGCCGGAGTATCTCCGGCTCCTACTGGTGGATGCACTGCACACGGGCGCAGGGAGCCGTCACCAGAGGGGCATGCGCAGGCTGCGCCGTCTTTATCTGCTGGGGGCTGGGTTAGTGCGTCGCGCAGGCCGTTGAGGTCTTGCACGATCGCAGGCCAGTTGTCAGGCCAGCCCTCACCGGTCGGCGTCTCATGCTCAAGGGCGTCAATAGCGACGTTCAGGGCGTAGTGCCAGCCTTTAGGCAGCTTGCGCACCGCCTCGCTGGCCTGGGGCGCGGCATAGAGACATTCATTGTCGGTGTTGACAGGCGGCTGGCCCTCGTGGCGGGTGTACGTCTCTTGGCCGCAATACACCTCGCCGGTCGGAACCAGAAAGACCCGCTGCGCCTCCCCGGCTACAGGGGCGCCCATGGCATCCAGCACGGCCAGGATGCGCGCCGGGTATTCTTCCAGCGGCACGTCCTGATTGTCGGCGGCGGCCAAGTTCTCGTACACGCGGCGGGAAAATTCCCCGCGCCAACTTCCGGCCGACGGGCCACGCAGGCTCCATCCGGCTACAGGGGCGCTTGCCAGGGCGGCGCGGGCCTTCCAGCCGTTCCAGTATTCCTGAACATGTGAGTTCCGGTACTCGTCCGGCTCGTTCTCATCCCGCGTCAGTTCGCAGGCGCGGGCGTGATATTCGAACGCCGCCCGCTCATCGGCGACAGGGGCGCGCAGCCGCGCAACTTCATCGTTGATACGGGCAATAGCGGCTGTGGCGTCTACTTCGAGCTTCATCACCACAGGCTTACCCACCTGGGCCATGATGCAGGCCTGCCAGCCGTTGGTGAAGTGGCCCAGGTCGCTGGCGCAGGCCGGATCGTCGGCGTTTGCGGCGTAGGTCAGTTCGAAGCCTTCGCGGATATCCGATACAGGGGCGCGCTGCTTGGACAGTGCGGTCATCACAAAAATGGGTTCCATTAGATATCTCCTAATTCAGTTACCATCCGAGCAAATAAAAATGCGGAGGCCGATGTGCTAATTCTCTGGATCGTTCGATTGGCAATTCTTGGTGGGGCCTTTTATGTGCATTGGGCACTGGGGCTGTTCGTGACGTTTTCTCTTTACGCTCATATGAAAAACAAGGCGCGGATGTACGACCAGCGATTTAATCTTGGTCTAATGAACTCGCCCTGGTACAAGTTCTAACAGTGCAGGAAAGAACCCTCGCGTCTCATGCTGCTTTCCTTATGGCGTCGATGGCGTAGGCCGCCAGCGGCGGCGGGTTGGCGTTGCCGAGCATGTGCAGGGCGAGCGTGCCGTTTGCCGGTAGGCGGTAATGCGCCGGGAAGCCCATGCCGGCGCAGTTCTCGGCTGTGGTCAGCATCCGCATGCGGTCGCCGTCGACGACGGCCCAGCGGGCGCGGGTGGTGATGGTGCCCAAGGGGCGATCCAGGGACCGGCCGGTAAGACCTGAGCCGGAGCCGTAATAGGGCATTACGAAGCGGTCACCGAACTGGCGGCGGCCGGCGCGGACCCGCGAGAGGGTTTTGGGCGAGCGGCCTGGGCGGTCGATTGGCGACCACGTGCCGGCGTTGAAGTCGATGATCTCGCTTACCGGTCGGTGCGGGCGGGACGGCGCAACCAACTGGATCGGATGCTTGCTGCGTGTACCGATGATCAGGATGCGCTTGCGGTGCTGCGGCACGCCGCAATCAGCCGCATCCCAGATCACTGGCGAAAGCGCGTAGCCCAGGGCATGCATGGAAGCGCACCAAGTCTGATACCGAACCCACTTGGCGAATTCCGGCACGTTTTCGACCAAGAAAAATGGCGGCCTGTGGAATTCCACGGCGTCGACGACAGCCGAAGCTGTGGATCGCGCGATGTCGTGATGTGGCTTATCTTTGCCGCGGGCGTTGGTGTGGCCTGTGCACGCGGGTGACGCGATTATGATGTCGCTGGACGGGACTTTAGACCAGTTGGCTTGGTGCAGATCCTGACAAACATGGATGGCTTCGGGGTGATTTTCGGCGTGGGTATCCACTGCTGGCCGCGAGTGGTTGGCAGCCCACACGACGCGGACGCCTACCTGGCGCGCACCCTCGGAATTGCCGCCCAGGCCAGCGAATAGATCAATGGCTGTTTCCATACTCACCTCTCCGCGCTTGGCGCCAGATGGATGACCACCAGGCCCAGCTGTGTTGCGATGTGGTGTTCCAGCAGGGCGCCGCGTGATTGAGCCCAGCCGGGGAGCATGGCGATGGCATCGCACGTCACGAGGGCGGCGATGTCGGAGCGCATGCATTCGGTCCAGTCCTTGGCGGGGTCGCTGTTGATTTCGGCGGGGTTTACGACGTCGTGGCCGCATTCGCGCAGGCGCTTGGCCTCGGCGTGGAACAGGGGGAAATTCAGTTCGGGGTATCCGGACATTGGGCCGGCGAGGTAGGTGCGCATGGTCACTATCCTTTCCTGTGGCGCGCGCCAGGGTATTCGGCCCGGATGGGATACTGAGTCGGGGCGATGGCATGGGCGATCAGCCGTTTCCAGGCATCGCGCGTATTGGGAACAGCCCGAAGCGCAGATATCGGCATGTCCTCGGAGACGACGTCGAAGTCTCGCGGGTCGCCAGGCCGTGCCATTGCATCAACGATTTCAACCGGCACTGCGATGTTTTCGCCGCTGTTGTAGTAGCCCAGACTGGCATTGACTCGGTCCTGGTCGTACTTGCCGGCTGCGATGGTGCGCCAGCAGTACCCGCGGTCATCGGGGCGCCAGAGCGTGATGTAGCGGTCACGGCGCTGGGTGTGATGCACGCTAATTACGTAGAAATCAGCCATGCTCACCTCCCCGCGGCCTGGCCGCTCTGCTGGGCGGCGCGCTTCCAGCCGCGCTGCCACGCATGGCCCTTGCCGTGGCCGCCAGGCATATAAGGATTGGCGCTGATCGGCAGGCCCTTGGCGAAGGCGTCTTTGCCTTCCTGTTCAGGGCTGACCGAGCGTTTCGCGGCTTTGTGCAGCACGCGCTGTCCGAGGGATCGGCTCATGCTGCACCGCCTTTGCCCTGCTGGGCGGCAGGCCGGCGCATGCCCTTGATGGCTTGGGCGGCCTCCTGTTGGATATTCTCGTAGGAGTAGCCCAGCGCTTCCTCGTAGTCCAGGCCGCACCGGGCCTTCTCGGAGCGCCGCAGCTGGTCCGGTGTGCAGTAGCCACGCGCGATGCGCTTGAGCGCGTCGTACATGCGCTGCTCGCGTTCAGTCCGCTTGTCCATCACGCATCCCCCTTACGTTGGCCAGCATGGCGGACCCACACGCAGACCGGCCCCCAGTCTTCGGTGTCATGGATGGACAGAACAAACCAGCCTTCACCCTCTGGGCGGGGCGGTTCCCAGGCGCTGATGTTGCAGCTGCCGGCATCGCCCCAGTAGTTGATAGCTGCGGGGTGTTCGGGCGGTTCGCTTTCGAGATAGGCGACGTGGGATTCCAGCTGCTGGGCTTTGAACCACGCCACCATGTCGGCCGACAGGCCTTCTTCGACGTCAGGGTGTGCCGGATGCGTCCAGTAGCCATCGCTGTCGCGTTGGACGGGGGCGGGCTGGATGAGGGGGGCGGGCACGTTCAGGGCGGCGCCCATGAGGCTGCTGAGCGCTTCGTCAGCGCTGGTGGTGGGGGCGGAATCGTTCATTCGGCAGTTTCCTCTTCGGGGATTGAGGTCTGGCCCGCTGCGGCGGCTGCTTCGGCGGCGCGGCGCTGCTTGTCGGCCTGTTTGGCACGGACGGTTTCAACGGCGCCATGGGCCTGGAACAGTTCCAGAAGGGCGGCGGTGGGGATGGTGATGGTTTCGCTGGTTACGCGGCCTTCCTGGGCGTCGACGATGGCGGCGCGTTGGTTGGGGTCCAGTGCTTTGACGAAGGTATCCACGCTGGTGATGAGCGGGGAGACGACTTTGCGGGGTAGCGGGCGGCCCTTGATATCGCCGATGGTTGTTTTTCCGCGGTTGCGCAGGAACTCGCCAGCAGCCTCGCCGTACTTCTCGATTGCGGCTATTGCTACCGTGGGCTTCACAAGGTCAGCCAGAATCAGGTCATGCACATCGGTATTGGCGTTCGCCAGGGTCAGCATCTTTCCAACCCATACCGATGAGACGCCTTCAACGGACCCGATTCGCTCGTTGTCCCATTTGAAGCGCGCCAGGCGTGCATACCCCATTGCGGTATCGAGGATGAACAGGGCTTCTGCCTTTGAGCTGTCGATGACGCGCTTTGTCCTTTCTGCGTCGTTACCCTCGAAGGCAACCACATCGATCATCACGAAGCCGTCTTTGTCTTGCAGCGGGGCTCCAGCGGCAATGGCCCGGCCGATATTTCGGTGTCGGCGGTGGCCGTCGACGATCCACACGCCACCCTCAGCGCGCGGCCGAACTTCCAAAGCGGGATACTGCCCGCCCGCCATGATGTGGCGGAACAAGCTTTCTTCGGCGGCCTCTGCTTTCTGGCGCAGCTTGCCGCCGAGGCGCTCGATGGGCGTGCGGAGATTGAACCCGGGTTCGACGTGGAGTTGTTCGTAGCGCACCTGCATAGCGTGGGCGCGCTTGATTTCCTTGGAAAGGATCTTTTGGCGGAACGACACAGGGGCTGTGGATTCGGTCATGGCTGACACTCCGTGAAGGGATGGGATACGATTCCTGGCGACTGAATGCCTGGAGATGGATATGCGAGGAATGCTGCTGGGAGCGGCGCTAGCGTTGCTCGGGCTTGCGCTGGGTTTTGTGCTGGCAACCAAAGTGGACGCGGTTGCCGAAGCGAAATGGTGGGACTTGATGACTGCGTTCGGCACCGTGGGCGCTGTGGTGGTGGCGTTGGTAATCGCTGAACGGACGCGCAGGCAGCAAGTGGCTGAGAGTCGCGCCAAAGCCGGTCTAGCGGCAGCAAGTGTTGCCGTTCATTTGGCCTCAGTCCGCATTGACCTGGGTGTGGCCGTTCGTTACTCACAGCTGTTCACATCCATGGACCCCAGGCCCGAGCAGATGGATGACATATGTGAGGAAGTGGAGCGGGTGAACGCAATGGCAATTCCCTACGAGGAATTGCTTGCCCTAGCTCCCTTGCCGAACGACTGCGCGGAGAAGATATCAGCGGCGTTCGCCTGCATCCGTCTGGTTCATGCTCGGCTGTTGGGAAGGCGTACTGAGGTAAAGCGGTGGGTTGGGGAAGAGAGGATGAATCTGTTGCGGTTCTGTCACGAGCAACTGGAATTCGCCGAGAACCTCTTAAAGCAGGCCAACGACGATTGCGCCCGTGCAACGAGGGTAAAGGTCTATGTCCCTGATGAAAAGCGAGGATTGGCCTGACCGGCTCATGTTGCGAATTGGAGAAGCCAGCCCAGAACGTCGCGGCCGAAGAGGCAGAAGGCTGCAAACCCGATGCCGGCGGACCAAGCCGCCAACGGCGGGATATCCGCGTCCTTGCTCCAGTTGCCTTTGCCGGCGTGGTCACGCGGGGCGATGAGGTCGCCCAGCGTGCGGGCTGCCTTGGCGATGATGCGCAGGGGGCGGATGCGTGCCGGGGGCGCGCTTGCGCTGATGGTGTTCATTTGGTGGCGCTCCAGGGGTCGGCCGCAGCGTGGCGGCGGGTGATACGGTCGCCCAGCAGTGCGATGCACAAGGCCAGACCGATGATGGTGGCGAGCATCAGCGCGGCGCTCATGGGGCGCTGTGCCCTATCTGACGCTGAATAGAGGTTTTCGGCATGGCATCCATCATTTGCATGATTTGCCAGCGTTCTTCGTCGCTGTACTTGCTCGGCCTGTCTTCTTCCTGCGGTGTGTCAGCGCCAACCTTGTTGCGATTGATGAACGCCGCAAAGGTATGCTCCATTGCCTTGTCCAGATCGCGTTGAAATGCGCGGTAGTACAAATCAATTTCGACATGCTGGGCCTTGGTGACTTGGACCTCAAAGCCTTTACGCCCACGTTTCACCCGTGAATTGAACGAGTTCTGCCCCAGCACCATGCTGATCACCTGAATCAGCAGCCGGTGGCCGAATGCTGTCTTGTAGGTGAAGCGTTGCCACTCGGTGGGCTGCTGTTCGTTCTCCAGGTCTTCGAGGGACATCCCGTGTTGCTTAAGCAATCGGTCCAGAAATCGTTGTGCGTTGTCTCGTTCGCCGCCTTCGCCGCGGCGCGCGAGCGCCAGCAGCTTGAGCATGCGCCCGCGTGCTTTGTCGGTATTCATTGGGTGGGTCCAGAGGTGGCCGTGGGCCGGGGAAGGGATACAGCTTCGGAGAGCAGGCCGGGGGTGCAGCCGGTGATATCGAAGGAAAGTCACTTTCTGCGCCGGTGACGAAGCGGCGCCGGCCCGCTCTCCGAAGCCGCCCCGCAGCGCGGGGCATGGCCGGTGTGCTACTTGCTGAGGTCGCGGCCGAAGTTTGCGACGTCGATCAGTTCTTCCAGGAAGCGGATAAAGGTGGCGAGCATGGGGAGGTCTCCGGGGAATCAGGCAACAGCGCCTGCCCATACCCCGCACGCGGGGCATGAGCCGGGACTGTCTGGTGCCGAAGTGCAGTTCCGAAAGATGCGATATCTCAATCGGAGTTGGGTCCGAACCGTGGAACACCAGAGTTCTGCTTAAATGGGGTTCGATTGTTATCAGACACGACGAACCGAACGATGCAGGCACAACGTATTCGCGAGCTTTTCGAAGAGCAGCAAGTCAAGATTTATCTAGTTGCAGTGGTACTTGCCGCGATAGCGGCGTGGCTATCACCGTCCATGGCGAAGCTGGAGCCAGCAATTGAGCCGTTGCTTGCATTCATGCTGTTCGTCACGTTTTTGCAGGTGCCACTGAGCGAGTTGAGGCGTGCGGTCTCCAACGTCAGATTCCTGCTGGTACTACTCGGGGCGAATTTTGTGGTGGTGCCAATTCTGGTCGTAGGTTTGTTGCCGCTCGTGCCAGGCGATCCAATGGTGAGAATTGCGGTACTGCTTGTTCTGCTAACGCCGTGCATCGACTATGTAGTGACCTTTGCCCATCTAGGAAAAGGTGATGCGAAAGCGCTTTTGGCATCCACTCCGTTGTTGTTGGCAGTGCAAATGGCATTGCTGCCTGTCTATTTGCAAATTTTTCTGGGGGATGTGGCAACTGGTCTTGTCGCCTGGGCCCCATTTCTGCACGCATTTTGTACCTGATCGCAGGTCCACTTCTCCTGGCTGGCTTGGTTCAAGTTTGGGCGTCAAAATCCACTCTTGGAACGACGGTCTCGACGGCGTTGGGCATCCTGCCAGTGCCTGCCACTGCTGCGGTGCTATTTGTGGTCGTCGCGGCCATCACTCCCCAGATCGGGTTGGCCTCTTCGGCCGCGCTAGCAACGGCTCCCGCGTACATCGCGTTTGCTGTTATCGCTCCCTTGATCGGATGGGTGTTGAGCCGTATTGCTAGGCTGCCGGCCGACCAAGGCAGGGCAATCGCCTTCAGTGCTGCCACGCGAAACTCTCTTGTTGTGCTTCCGTTGGGTTTGGCAATTCCCGGTGCAATTCCGGTGATCCCAGCGGTCATCGTCACGCAGACCATCATTGAACTCGTGAGCGAACTCTTGTATGTGAAGCTCATCGCTCGGCTTCGGTAAGCGCTGACTCGCAGCGCTGGCCGAAACCCGCTTTTCAGCGGAATCGGAGTAGAGGCCGGGGTTATCGTCGCCACGCCCGGCTAGGCGTTGCTTGGCTGTAGAAGCCCAAGCACTCAGGGGCCGGGGGCGCGCTGGCGCCTGGCTTGTCCTGTTTCGCCCATCCCCGGTGGGGGCGGGCGGCCTCGGTTGTTAAAGAGCAATGCTGCAAGTAGGCAGGCACCTAAGAAGCACCTGATGGCTGAATCTTAGTAGACTAAGATAAAACGAGTCAACAAAAACTTAGATAGCTAAGATTTTGGTGCGAGCGAACGTGGCACAATCAGATACGGAACTGAATGTGTGCTGACATTTGCTGACAAGGGGGAGGGATGTTGCGCAGGAAGATCAACCGACCGATACGGCTTACCATGCTTTCAGCGGCCGCAGTGGACAAGCGCCTGAACTCCGTGAGAGCGGAGAATTTAAAGCTCCTGCTTGCCCGCTCGTGCACGAATAAAGTTCCGACAGTCGCAGCGTTCGCGCGATACCTGGCTGATGGCGGCGCACTTGTCACCGAAAGCGCCATTCGGAACAGCATATGCGGCAAGGCGCCGCTACCTAGTGAAATGGCTAGGGAAATCGAAACGGTGATGGGGTTGCCGGGCGGGTGGCTGAGTATTGATCACTCATTCATTTTCGGGGCATCGCCCGAATTGCCCATGGATGCGCATTCGCCCGACGGGGACATGCTCCCAGACGCGCAGATGGTTAGTTAATTTGCAGGTCGTACACAGTGCCCATGTCGTCCAGACATGCGCCAGAGCCCATTTGCAGACGTGGATTTAGGGCAAACACGCAACGTAGGCCGCTGCCGTCTGCTGATTTCGCAAACACGCTTCCATTACCGCCAATGAAACCCAGTTTCTCGCGCTTTGCTTCCATGGGGGGCGGGAGGTTGTCGGCGACGCTGATTGACGGCACCGAATATGTTGCATCCGAGCGATAGGAAAAGGGGCCTGTAAAGGTTTTGCCGTTCAGCACAATCGTGGCGGTGGAGCCGTCAGCTTTGGCCACGCCCTTGCCAGTGGCGCCACTTTTTTGCGCCATCAGGGTCATGTCGTAGGTAGCGCAGCCGGAAATTGAGACAAGAGAAGCGAACAGAATCGCCTTTTTCATACGGGTTTTGGCCTATTTGAATTAGAAATCGTGGCTACACCAGACCTTCAGAACCCTTCCGAAGACCTCGAAATCCATATCAGGGGTGATATCCCACGAATCGTATTTGTCGTTCTCTGATTTCGCGCGAATGATCATACCCGTTGCCACAGGTATGGCCTGGAGCCGTTTTATATATCCCTGGTTGTGGACGCGGAAGAAGTACACGGCATCAAACTCGACCGACTTTACGCCTCGGTCCACTATCAGTGGATCACCAGGGTTGAACAGAGGGCGCATCGAGTCGCCAAAGCCTGTCACGATGCATAAATTGGCCTTGGTTGAATAGTTCGGGACGTTCTTGTGTAGCCATTCGGCATTGACATGCCAAGCCTGAATGATGCCAGGCTGATCGCGTAACTCCAGCCCGTTGCCCATTGCTCCACCAGTCTCGAACTGGGGTATCTCTACCTCTACAACGCGCTTTCCGCTCGCGGTGATCACCGCACCACTATCGCCAGAAGCGTGGCCGTCAGCTTGAGGGCTTGCCTGCATTGGCCCCGTGCCGTCGAAAAGCCACCGAGCATTGACGTTCAAGATGGGAGCGGCTTTTACGCAGGTATCTAGATCCATTCCATTCGCGCCGCTGAACCAGTGCGTAGCAGCGGACGATGTAGCGCCGACAGCGCGCCAAAGCTCCGTTTTCGTCAGGCGCGGCTCTCCAGCGGCCAGTCGCCGCGCGGCTTCGGTGTTGTACGCAAGGGTAATTCGGTCTTGGAAAGGCATCTTAGTATGCTAAACAAAAAGTATCTTAGCCACCTTGAGCTTTGAATCTTAGTCAGCTAAGATTCCGTCAGGAGTGGATCAAATGACCGATACAGAAATCATCGACGCTTTGGGCGGGACGGGCGAAGCCGCTCGGCTGTTCGAGGTAACGACCGGCGCAATCTCGCAATGGCGGACGAAAGGCATACCCAAGGCGCGCCTCCAGTTCTTGAAGCTGGCTCGGCCAGACCTGTTCGCGCCTGCCCCCAGCCCGGAGCCTGCCCATGCATAGCCTTTCCTCTGACTTTGCAGAATGCGTGCGGCTCCTTGTTTGCAGAGAAATTCAGCGCAAGCCGATTCTGAGCCGCCGACTCCAGTTGCTGGAACCGCAGGCAACGCCCACGCATATCCCGGGTGACACGGCCACGCCGCCCGCGCCTGGCGCGATCCAGATAGGCCCGCTTGATGTGTCGTGAAGGTTTCCATGTCGCACATCGTAGGGCTGGGGGCGATGCCCCGAAACCCTGATCGCATCCCGAATTCAAGGTAAGACCCGATGACTCACCGCTACACACAGATCGACCCGCACGACGCGCTGTACATCAGCGTGCAAAAGACGCCCGGCGGCGTTGAAGAATTGGCCGCGTTCATGACGAATCGCCGCGGCGTCTCGATGCATGCGGAAACCCTGCGTCAGAAGCTGCGCCGGGTGAAAGGGCAATCCATGTCCCTGGACCTATTCGAACTCGCCACCGAGTGGATGTTGGAGAAGCAGGGCGGGGAGAGCTACGCGCGGGACTGGCTGCTGGCGCTGAACGTGCGCCACGGTGTGTCCGCCAACGTCCTGCCACCGGCGCCGCGGCACCTGAACGAGGTAGACGCAGCGCGCCAGAAGGTGATGGAAATGTCCCAGCTCAACGGCGAACTGTCGGCCGTGGCGATTGAGGCGCTGTCGGATGGGGATATCTGCGAGGCGGACGCCTCGGCCATCGTGATCGAGTGCCGCAAGATCGTGGAGAAGGCCCAGCGCCTTGAGCGCAATGTCGTGCGTGCCGCTGGCGACAAGGCGAGGGCCGGATGCTGACGCGCGGAGATTCGGGGCGCCCGGTGCGCGCAAGACGCGCGCCTGCGGCTGGCAAGGGGGCGGCGCTGTCTCAGCTGGCAGCCATGTGGTGCCAGAGCGAACCATTCCAAGACTGGGTGGAAACTCGCATCGGCGCCGCCCCTCTGGGCGTGAGCCGTGAGCAGCATGCCGCGCAATACGTGCGCGACATGTGCGGCGTCAGCAGCCGCGCCCAGCTGGACCACCACGCCCTGGCCGCCGACATGTTCCACGCTGTGATTCGCAAGCCGTTCCGTCGTTGGAGTGGTCTCGATGCGTAGCTGCCTGCACATGTTCAAGGGCTACCGCGTGCCACCGGAGACGGCACAGGCGGTGCGGCAGGCCATCATCGATACGCCGCGACGGGTTGACGTGCAGGCGCTGCGCGCCCTGGTGTCGCCCGCCTTGGAGGCGGTGCAGCCTTGGCCCAAGACGACCCGAGACGAAGCCGCGGCGCGGGCGGTTGACTCGCTTCTGTTCGACGCTGTGCGGGACGGCCTGGTCACGCGGCACAGCAACGCCTGGCGCTTTCCTGTGTGGTATCGGGCCAAGACGCGTCAGGGGGCGGCATGACCTTAAAGCGATCGACGCCACTGCGTCAGAAGACCCCCATGAAGCGCTGCGCGCCCATGCGTCGCGGTTCCGGCCTGAAGTCGGGCGGCAAGCGCATGCCGGCACGCCGCAGCACGCCGCGAACGACCAAAACCATGTATCGCAACCGGGCCTTGCTGGATCTGGCCCGGGGCAAGCCTTGCATGCTCCAAATCCCCGGGGTCTGCATCGGTGGCACTGAGACGACCGTGGCCTGCCATTCGAACCAGAACCGGCATGGCAAGGCTGGATGGCTGAAGGCGCACGACTGGGCCACGGCTTGGGGCTGCCGGGCGTGCCACGCATTTATCGACCAGAACACCACGGGTGCGCTCCACGAAGAGAAGGTGGCGCTGTGGGAGGCTGGATTTCAGGAAACCCGGATCGCGCTGATTGTGCAGGGCCAGTGGCCCATCGAGGCCGAGATTGGGTATCAGAATTTGTATGGAGGGGCAGCGACCCTATGAGCACTATCGTTATGTCGGCCTGCTGGCCGCTTCAAACCAACACGCCGGCTCAGAAAGCTGTCCTGATGAGCATGGCCGACAACGCCAACGACGAAGGCGTCTGCTGGCCTTCCGTCGGCTACATCGTGATGCGTACGTGTGCTGGCGAGCGTACCGTGCAAGACGCCATCAAGTGGCTGATCAAGCATGGCGCCATTACCGTCTCCAGGCGGACGGGCCGTTCCACGGTGTACACCATCACCCCCGCGAAATTCGCACCCCCGCAGGATTCGCACCCCCGCGAGATTCGCACCCCCGCAGATTCCGCACCCCCGCAAGAGCCGCACCCCCGTGAATCTCGCACCCCCGCAGCAGCCGCACCCCCACCCCCGCAGGATTCGCACCTCAGAGGTGCGAATGCCGCACCCAGAACCGTCATAGAACCTAAAGATGAACCGTCATTAAAAGATTCCCCCAGACCCCCGGAGGGGGCCTCGGGCCGTGGACGGAAAAAGAACTCGGTCACGTTCAAGACATTCGTGGATGCCTGCCAGGCCTCCGGTGAAAAGGTAATTGGCGACTACCAGCCCGTGCTGGACTACTGCGAGAAGGCAAAGCTGCCCGCCGAGTTCGTGAATCTGTGCTGGGCCGAGTTCAAGCGTCGGCACCTTCCGGGAGGCACGGCCGAGGCCAAGCGGTACACGGATTGGCGGCGGGCGTTCCTGAACTGCGTGCAGGGCAACTGGTACGGCATCTGGTTTGCCGACAAAGCCACAGGCGCTTTTGCCTTGACCACCAAGGGCGTGCAGGCCGAGAACGTCGTCAAAGGGGCGGACCAATGAGCGAGGTGATTGTTCCTCTGGCGACCGACTCCGAGCAGGGCGTAATCGGCGGCCTGCTGATCGACAACAACGCCATCGACAGGCTGGGCGACCTTCGGGTCGAGCATTTTTACCGGGCGGATCATCGGGTTATGTTCGGCGAAATCCTGGCCATGATCGGGCTGGGCATGGGGGCAGACGCCATCACACTGGCGGACCGAATCCGGGCCAAAGGAGCGGACGGTGGCGGACTGGAGTACTTGAGCGCCATCGTTGCCAACACGCCCAGCGCTGCCAACATTGCCCAGTATGCGGCGGCAGTGCGGGACCGAGCGCAGCAGCGCGGCCTGTTGGAACTGGCCCACGACACGATGGAAGCGGTGCGTGTCTCTGGCGCAATGGGCGCTGCGGCGCTGATCGACCAGGCCCAGGCTGGGCTGGAAAAGCTCGCGGAGGGAGCCACGCGCCAGTCGGAGCCAGTCAAGGCGAGCGATGACCTGGCCTCTTTCGTTGAGTACCTGGAACGTCACTCTGACGATGAGACTGCTGGGGTCATGTCCACGGGGTATCCCGATCTGGACGAGAAGCTGGCGGGCGGGGTTCGCGGAGGCGACCTGATTGTCATTGCCGGCCGTCCAAAGATGGGGAAGACAGCGCTCGCGCTCAACATCGGCTTGCATGTCGCCAACGGCGGAAACGTCCTGGTGCTGTCGATGGAAATGCCCAAGCGGCAATTGCACACGCGGAATGTGGCAATTCTGGGCGGGGTGCCGCTGCCCCGTTTGTTGCAGCCCAAGCTCCTGACGCCAAGCGACTACGAGGGTATGACAGCGGCGTTCAAGCACATTGAATCCCTTGGACTGTGGCTGGAGGATCAAGGCAATTTGAGCCTGATGGATGTTCGCCTCAAAGCCCGCCAGATCAAGCGCAAGCACGGCCTGAACCTGCTGGTCATCGACTACTTGCAGTTGATGCACGGCGAAGGCCCGAACCGAAACGCCGAAATCGAAGGCATCACGCGAGGGCTGAAGGCGTTGGCGATGGAACTGGATATCGGCATCGTCCTGCTGTCTCAGCTGAACCGCGAGTTGGAGAAGCGCCCTAACAAGCGCCCGCTCCCTTCGGACCTGCGGGATTCGGGGGCGATTGAGCAGGACTGCGACGCCATTCTTTTCGTCTATCGGGATGAGGTCTACCACCCCGACACGCCGGACCGTGGCATTGCCGAAATCATCATTGGCGCGGGACGCCAGGTGGATCGAGGAACGGTGGCCCTGCAATACGTCGGGGAACGGACGAAGTTCCAGAGCTTGGCGAAGGGACAGACGTTTGGAGTCCGTCCGGCGCCCAAGGGGGCGCGCTACAGCCTCATGGACGAGTAGGCATCCCACTATGAGACGCGAAATCGACACCGGCAGCGAGGCATGGCGCAGGCAATGCGAAGCCCGCCACGTGCTGTCTCTGCTGTTTGATCGGCGGGTGCCGTACTTGAACTTAGTCGGCCGAAAGCGCGGGATCGAAGCCCAACAGTATCTGGAACAAGAGGTAAGGCGACAGTTCGCCAAACGGAGGAAAGCAGCATGAGCGGAGCTATGGCTCGAAACAAGGGCGCGTCCTACGAGCGGCGCATTGCCAACCAGCTGACCGAGGCGACCGGCACTCGCTGGCGCCGCCGGGTCCGAAATCACGAAGACGACAGCGATGTGGTGGCCGATGACCCAGCGTTTGACCGCATCAGCGTGGAATGCAAGCACGCAACCACGCTTTGCCTGCCGGCTTGGTGGCGCCAGGCGCAGGCCCAGGCTGGCGAAAACCGAATTCCGGTGCTGATCTACAAGCGCACCGGCATGGTGGGCGACCTGGTTGTGTTGGACGCCCACGACTTGAATCCGCGTACCTTTCCCGTTCGGGGGCGCCACACGGTCACGCTGGACTGGGCTGCAGCGATGCAATGGATGCGGGAGAAGCTGCCCGTGAAAGTACCTTATTCCCCGGAGATTTACTGATGACGACGATGATTATTTCCCGCCTTCCCACGGTGCCGGCCGTGGCGCCGAAGGCTGAACCGCTGTTCAAGAGTGCCCACGCGGCCCTGGTGTTCGCGCTCAACTACTCCATGCAGCAGTACGACCGGCCGTTGATGAACCGTAAGGCGGCTGGCCCGGCGACTGGCCCCGGCAAGGGACTCAGCGGCGTGGACGGCGCGGGGCAGGCTGGCATGGTCCGGGTCGAATTGGCGCAGTTGACGCCGATTCAGCAGGCCGCTCTTGTGGCGAGCGTTGCGCCGCAGCAACTGCCATGCGAATGCAAGGTTTCGTGCTGCTCGGGTCTGAAGTTGAATCAGGAGTGGGCCAATGCTATCCGCGACCTGACAACGGCAGCAGCAGCCGGCGCGCTGTCTGGTTGTTTGTCCAATGGCCGGTTGCGCTCCATGCTCATCCAGAGGCTTTTCGGTGCCAAGGTCACGCTTTCTCAGCTGGCGGAAGACCACAAGGTCGATGAACGCACGGTCAGCGCGCACCATGCGAAGCTCAAGCGGTGGATGTTCGGGGCCGCGGGCGAGGTGGGATTGCACCAGCAGGCCTGCCAGGCGTTCACCGAGCGGCTACGTGCCTGCGGCTGGCTCGATGTGGCAGGGGGCTAATAAATTTTCTTGACGATGTGGTTTTTTACCCCCAATATAGGCACCTAAAGGATACGGTGCATTACTGCGTCCAACAAAACCCGCCTAGCGAAAGCCGGCGGGTTTTTGCTTTTTTGCGGGCTTGGCCGAGTGGTCAGGCTGCGGCCTTCCAAGCCGCCAACGCGGGTTCGATTCCCGCAGCCCGCTCCAGTTTGTGGCGTAGCTCAGGGGTAGAGCGCATGGGGTTCGGAGTTAAACGAGAACGAAGCACTCCATGAGGACGCCGGTTCAATTCCGGCCGCCCATTCACACGCAGGCCCCGATACGGATATTCCGGTCGGGGCTTTTCCTTTTCGCGGCGTAGCTCAGTGGCAGAGCGCCGGGTTCATACCCCGGATGGCGCAGGTTCGAACCCTGCCGCCGCAACCAGATAGTGCAAGTCGGCATAGACCGATGAACAGAACCCGCTTCGGCGGGTTTTTCTATTTCTACGCCAGAGAGGTGAAGCATGGATTTGAAAGACATTCGTGAGATGGTCACGCTGGCCGGCGATAGGCTAGTGACCGATTCCCGCCGTGTGGCCAGTCGCTTTAGCAAGCGGCATCGGGATGTGCTGCGCGCAATCCGGTTGCTGGAGTGCAGCGCGGGGTTCAGGGCGCGCAATTTTGCGCAGTGCTTTGAAATCAATGAGTTAGCGAACGGCAAGCCAGAGCCTTTGGTGCAAATGACCAAGGATGGCTTTATGTTCTTGGTGATGGGATTTACGGGCAAGGCTGCGGCGGCAGTAAAGGAGGCCTTTATCGAGGCCTTCAATGCCATGGCAGAGTACATCCGCACCGGTCGGCAAGATCTGTGGCAGCAGATGCAGGCGCTGTTGGCGAAGGATGCTGACTCCAAGGCCCGGGCCTCGTTCGGTTCGCACTTGATGCTGGACCGCAAGCGCCAGAAGCCAGTCTTCGAACAGCACTACACAAGGCTGATGGCTCATATTCAGCAGCCCTTGCAGCTGACCTAGTTTTACCCACCTCTCATGGGTTTGCCCGCTTCGGCGGGCTTTTTTATTTCTCCAACCCTTTGCCACCAAGGGCCGCGCGCTGGGCATGGCGCGCGGGGAAGGGATCATCGCGCCGGGCGGTGTGCAGTTGGTGGCACCCGGCGAGAACATGGGAAGCGGGAATGAAGCTCAAGACACTCAAGCCGCGCATTGCGATGGCTGGCTCAAGGCTGACGGTTGCGCCCACGCCAAGCGCCAAGCGCATGACAGGTCGCAAGCTGCAAGATCGCCGGCTGCGCATCTGGTCGGCTAACCCGCATTGTGCGCTTTGTGGGATGCTGACCGTGTATCCCCACGGCTTCGAACTCGATCACAAACTAAGCCTGTTCGACGGTGGCCAGGACACCGACGAGAACTCGCAAATCCTGTGCGTCTATCGAGATGCCCAGGGCCGCAAGGCTGGGTGCCATGACGCCAAGACGCGGCGGGACATGGGATACAGGAGCCGGACGTAATGGCACAGATCACGGTCAAGCTCTCTATTCGCGTCGCGTGGTGGGTGCGCTGGTATCTGACTGGCGTGGCGTTGACCGCACAAATGACCGGCGGCACGCCAGACATGGGTAAGGTCGAACGATGGATCAGGCGCGGCCTGTCCGCTCGCGTCACCAGAAGCCCGTAGCGCATCGCAAGGTCGTCGGCATGTCCGCGCCTCGGCAGTGTCTGCTGCGCCTCCTAGCGGGGCTGTGCGCGGGCGCCAGGACCATGCCGAGAGGGGGGCGGGGTGAAAGTCTGGCGGGTTCGCCTTCCGGAAACCACCTGTTCCCTCACGCGCGGAAAATTTCTCCGTTTTGGAAATTTGTTAACCCTCTTTTGTTAACTAGAAGCTATGGCATTAACCGACAAAAAGCGCCGCTTCGTCGATGCGCTGCTGTCGGGTCTATCCGGTGCGAAAGCCGCTATCCATGCGGGTTACAGCGAAAACGGGGCGGCCCAGGCAGCCGCCCGATTGATGCGTGACAAGCATGTTTTGGCTGCTCTCGGGCGCATAGCCGAAGTTAACAAGACGGTTAACAAAAAGTCGGTTAACAAAAAGGGCAACGCGCAGCCTCCGGCGGAGCAAGCAACCCCACCCGATGCAGCGCCTTCGGCAACCGCCGATGGAAGCCCCATGGGTGGAATCGGCCTTAAGGTCCTGGGCCTCACCTCCGATCCGCGGACGGTACTGGTGGCCATCATGAACGATGCAAGCGAGGAACCGAAGCTGCGGCTGGAGGCGGCCAAGGCCCTGATGCCGTTCACGCACGGAAAGGTCGCAGACCAAGGCAAGAAGGACGCACAAAAGGCCGCAGCAAACAAGGCGGCTGCGGGAGGGCGGTTCAATCCACCGCCGCCGCCGACGCATCTGCGCGTTGTCGGGAAGGGCTAAGCCATGTCCTGGACGACCGCGTGCCCAGACTGGGCGGATCGGCTGCGGGCGCGAAAATCGATCATTCCCCCGCCGATCTTTCCCGACCAGGCCGAATATGCGTTGAGCATCTTCAAGCAGCTGAAGGTGGTTGATCTCCCCCAGGTTTATGACGAGGACATAGAGGAATATCGGCACCAGACGTTCGGTGAATGCTCGGAGGAATGGGTGTTCAACTTTGTCCGCGCCATCTTTGGCGGCTATCAGGCTGACACGGGTAAACAGCTGATCCGCGAGTACGGCTTGCTCATCAGCAAGAAGAATACGAAATCGACTATCGCCGCCGGCATCATGCTGACCGCGGTAGTCATCTGCTGGCGCCAGGAAGAGGAACATCTGATCCTCGCGCCCACGAAAGAGGTGGCCGATAACAGCTTTAAGCCAGCTGCGGCGATGGTGCGGGCGGATGACGAACTGTCCGAAATGTTCCACGTACAGGATCACGTGCGCACCATCACGCACCGCGTCACACGCAACAGCCTGAAGGTGGTTGCCGCCGACACGGACACTGTGTCGGGGAAGAAGTCGGGTCGCATCCTCGTTGACGAGCTTTGGCTGTTCGGCAAGCGCGCGAATGCCGTGGCGATGTTCCTTGAGGCGCTCGGAGGTCAGATATCGCGCGATGAAGGCTGGGTGATCTACCTGACCACGCAAAGCGACGAGCCGCCGGCGGGTGTGTTCAAAGAGAAGCTGTCCTACTGGCGCGACGTTCGCGACGGTAGGGTGATAGACCCTAAGACGTTGGGCATTCTGTACGAGTTCCCGGACGACATGATCGAGGCAAAGGGGTATCTCGACCCCGACAACTTCTATATCACCAATCCCAACCTGGGGCGCTCTGTGAGCGCCGAGTGGTTGGGCGACCAGCTCAAGTTGCTGCGTGCTCGGACTGACGGAGCATTCCAGCAGTTCCTGGCCAAGCACTTGAATGTCGAAATCGGTCTGAATCTGCGTTCTGATCGATGGGCCGGCGCGGACCATTGGGAGGCGCAGGCGGATAAGTCGCTGCGCCTGCTGGACGATTTCCTGAGTCGAGCCGAGGTGGTAACCGGTGGCATTGACGGCGGGGGGTTGGACGACTTGCTGGGCTTGGGCCTGGTTGGCAGGGAGCAGGGCACCGGTCGATGGTTGCATTGGGGCAGAGCCTGGGCTCATCCGTCGGTGTTGGAACGACGCAAAGAAATCGCTCCTCGTCTTCGTGACTTCGAGCGGGATAAAGACCTGGTCATCGTCGACAAGATCGGCGATGACGTGGCGCAGCTGGCGGCGATCATCCGACGTGTGTTCGATGCTGGCCTGTTCCCTGAAAAGGCGGGTGTCGGCGCCGACCCCAGCGGAATCACGTTCGCTGAGGCATTCTCTGACGCGGAGATTCCCGAAGAGTTGCTTGTGGGCGTGTCGCAGGGCTGGCGCATGGGTGGCACGATCAAGACGGTCGAGCGCAAGCTTGCCGAAGGCACATTTCTGCATGGTGGGACCGCCATGATGGCCTGGTGTGTGGGGAACGCGCGGGTCGAGCAGCGAGCGAATTCGATTCTCATCACTAAGCAAGCCAGTGGGACAGCCAAGATTGACCCGCTGATGGGCCTATTCGACGCGAGCCACCTAATGGCGCTCAACCCAGAAGCAAGCGGCAGGTCGGTTTACGAGACTCGCGGTATCCGCTTCATCTGAGAGAACCAATGAAACTACTGGACCGATTCCTGGGCGGCTCGGCCAACGGCCCTATGCCTGAGGCCGGCCCGCGCCTTGAGCCTACGATTGCGCCCGAATTGGCGCAAGCATCGCAGCAGCCCAAGGGGCAGGCCTTTAGCGGCCTTGATGACCCAGCCTTGTTGGAGTACATGCGAAGCGGCGAGTACAACCGCCGAGTGGAGTCATTGCGGAACATGGCTGCATTGCGGTGTGTTTCCTTGATCGTCACTTCGCTGGGAATGTTGCCACTCAACCTGATGCGCAATGACGCGAGCAAGGCGTTGGTGAAGGATCACCCCGGCTATCGGTTGCTGAAACTAAAGCCGAACGGCTGGCAAACACCGTTCGAATTCAAAAGCATGATGCAGCTGCATGTGCTGGAGCAGGGGAACGGCTATGCCCGCGTGATTTGGTCGGCGGGTCGGCCTATTGCCGTCATCCCGATGGCGCTCGGCTCCGTCAAAGCCGAACTCGTAGGGTGGGAGATGCGCTACCTGTACACCAGGCCGGACGGTCAGCAGGTGACGCTAGCCCAAAAGGAGGTTTTTCACCTGCGGGATATATCGGTCGATGGGGTGGAGGGCTTGGGCCGAATGAAGCTCGCGCGGGATGCCATTGCCTTGGCGCGTGACGCCGAACGGGCGGCGGGTCGGGTGTTCCGTACCGGGAACCTAGCAGGGGGAGCGGTGGAGGTGCCCAAGCCCCTTTCGGACACGGCCTACAACCGTATGCGTCAGTCGCTGGATACAGACTATGCCGGCGCGGATAACGCGCAGCGCTGGATGCTTCTAGAGGAAGGCGCCAAGGCAAATAAGTTTTCGGCCACGGCTGCCGAAGCGCAGCACATTGAGAACCGGAACGCCCAAATCGAAGAAGTCGCGCGCGCCTTCGGCGTGCCGCGCCCTCTGCTGATGATGGATGACACCAGCTGGGGGTCAGGCATCGAGCAACTGGGCATCTTCTTTGTGCAGTACGGATTGCAGTTCTGGTTCACGGCATGGGAACAGGCCGCCATGCGCACCTTCCTGAACGATGACGAACTGGATGGCCTCACCTACAAGTTCAACGAGCGCGCGCTCATGCGCGGCACGCTGAAGGACCAGGCGGACTATTTCGCCAAGGCATCGGGCGCTGGCGGGCACGCGCCATGGATGTGGCAAAACGAAATTCGGGATCTGTCGGACCTACCCGCCAGCGATGACCCGGGGGCGAACAAGCTGCGCGACCCGACAAACCAGAAAGGAAAGAGCAATGAGCCTGATCCAACTGCCTGAAATCAGGGCGGATGCCCGACTGGGCGGCGCGGACTTCGATCTGCGGCCCGACGCCCTGGAGCGGTGGACGCCCGAAGTGCGCGCCGCGAAGGGGGATGAAGATGCCAACATCTCGATCTACGACCCCATCGGCGAGGCCTGGGACGGCAGCGGTGTAACCGTCAAGCGCATCCAGTCCGCATTGCGCTCCATCGGCGCGCGGGACGTGACGGTCAATGTCAATTCGCCTGGCGGAAACTTCTTCGAAGGCGTGGCGATCTACAACGCACTGCGCGAACACAAGGCCAAGGTCACCATCAAGGTGTTGGGGCTGGCAGCCTCCGCCGCCTCGGTCATCGCCATGGCAGGCGACGAAATTCTGATGGGGCAAGGGTCATTTCTGATGATCCACAACGCGTGGGCCGTGGCTATCGGCAACCGTCATGACCTGATTGACGCTGCTGCAAAGCTGGCGCCGTTTGATGAAGCTATGGCCCAGGTGTACGCCGCTCGTACCGGAATGACGCCCAAGGGAGCGGCATCCCTGATGGATAAAGAAACCTGGATCGGGGCCGCCCAGGCCGTGGAAGACGGCTTTGCCACTGGCCAGCTGGACGGGGGGGAGGTCAGCGAGGCGCCGCAATCGAGCGCGGAGCGCCGGGCACTGGCCCAAGTTGAGGCGGCGATGGCCAAGGCTGGATACAGCCGTTCATCGCGGCGGGACACCTTCAAAGCACTTTTTTCCGGCAAGCCGAGCGCTGCCACAACCGCCACGCCGTGCGCTGGCGCCGACGTAGCAGCCCTGCTGCAAACCACACTTTCAACCCTGCGAGGTTAAACATGAAGCACCAATCGAATGCCCGCGTGCCGCGCGGGCTGGTATCCGTTCGCGCCGACGCTGGCGGTCCGGGAGAAGTACGAGCCTTGATCGAGCAGCTGAACCAGGCCTTCGCCACGTTCAAGGACGAGCACACCAAGCAACTGGACGAGGTCAAGAAGGGCACTCACGACGCCCTGCAGGCGCTCAAGGTCGAGAAGATCAACGCCGACATTTCGCGGCTGCAAACGGGCATCGACGAAGCCAATCTCAAGATCGCATCGGCCCAGATGGGCGGGGGCGGTGGTCAGCCCCTGAAGGACGCCGAGTACAGCGACGCGTTCAATGCCCACTTCAAGAAGGGCGAAGTACAGGCCGCGCTGAACAAGGGCGCCGCGGAAGAAGGCGGCTACCTCGCTCCGGTGGAGTGGGACCGCACGATCACCGATAAGCTGGTACTCGTCTCGCCCATGCGTCAATTGGCCAACGTTCAGCCCGTTTCGGGCGCCGGCCTCACCAAGCTGTACAACCTGGGCGGCACGGCGTCGGGCTGGGTTGGCGAGACCGCCTCCCGTCCGCAGACGAACACCTCCGGCTTTGCGTCGCTGGCCTTCGGCTGGGGCGAGATCTACGCCAATCCGGCCGCCACGCAGCAGCTGCTGGACGATTCCGCGATCAGCCTGGAAAGCTGGCTCGCTGGCGAAGTGGAAACCGAGTTCGCCAAGCAGGAAGGGCTGGCCTACGTATCGGGCAACGGCACCAACAAGCCGTTCGGCATCCTGACCTACATCGAAGGCGGCGCCAATGCAGCCAAGCATCCCTTCGGCGCGATCAAGGTGGTGAACAGCGGCGCCGCGGCAGCCATCACCTCGGACGGCATCATCGACCTGATCTATGACCTGCCCTCGGCCTTCACGGGTAATGCGCGATTCGCCATGAACCGCAAGACCCAGGGGCTGGTGCGCAAGCTGAAGGACGGTCAAGGCAACTATCTGTGGCAGCCGTCCATGGTGGCGGGCCAGCCGTCCACGCTGGGGGGCTTCCCGCTCAGCGAGGTGCCGGACATGCCCGATGCGGTCGCAGGCGCTGCCCCCGTGCTGTTCGGGGACTTCAAGCGCACCTACACCATTTACGACCGCGTCGGGGTGAAGGTGCTGCGTGACCCCTACACCAACAAGCCCTTCGTGCTGTTCTACACGACCAAGCGCGTGGGCGGTGGTGTCCACAACCCCGAGCCGATGCGCGCGATGAAGATCGCCGCGTCGGCGTAAATCCTGATGGGGGACGGCCGCCGGCCGTCCCTCTGAGAACACTTTGGAGCCGATATGCCCAAACTGATAAAGGCCTTTGTGGGAGTTCCCGAGGGCGACATCTACCCGGTGCGGTATGAGCCTGGCGATGAATGCCCCCCTGAACTGGTGGCCGGAGCGACCGAGGTGGGTGCCTTGGATGCGCCAAGCCCGGATAACCCGGAAAAGGTTGAACTCTTCGCGCAGCTGGACGCGGCCGGGATCAAGTACGCCAAGAATTGGGGCGTAGAAAAGCTGCGTGCCGCCCTGGTCGAAGGCAAAAAGGACTGACCATGTCGCTGCTGACCCCGGAAGAGTGCATCGTACAGTGCCGCGCAGAGCCAGAAGACGGGCCGCTGCTGGAATCGCTCCTGGCGTCTGCCGAAAGCGTGGTGGCCGGACATCTCAACCGGGCCGTGTTCGCTACTGCCGAGGAACTGGCTGGCGCGCTCGATGCGCTGCCCGATGCCGCGGGCGATGCCCAGGATGCATACGACAGCGCCATTGCGCGCGCCGCATCGTTAGGCAATATCGCCGCGCGGGATATGGCAATTGCGGTAGCCCGCGAGCGGCTTGCCAAGGCGAAGCTCTGGTTCGACCGAGTTTTGCATGGGATGGTGGTGACGCCGCGGGTGGAGGCCGCTGTCCGGCTCACCCTTGGCAATCTGTATGCGAACCGTGAGCAGGTTGTGGTGGGGGCGACGGCCGTGGAGTTGCCGCAGGGCGTGCCGGAACTACTTAGGTCAGACCGAAGGACGATGACGCCATGAGAGCCGGCAAGTTGAATCGGCGAGTTCCCATTCTTCGCCCCGAGACGACCCGAGCGGGCGGCGGGCAGCCAATTACTCAATGGGTAGAACATGCGAAGCCATGGGCGGATGTGGCGATGCAAGGGGGCATCGGAGCGATAAAGGCGGACGGTGATGTATCAATCGTGAAGGCGAGCGTCAGGGTCCGGTTCCGAACCGACATCGTGGCTGGAATGCGTGTTGTCCTGCTTGGCACTGTATTTGAGGTGAGCGCTGTTTTGCCCGACGTGAAGCGGAGGGATCACGTCGACTTAGTCTGCCAGTCCATACCGGGGGCGAAGCCATGAAACTGACTTTTGAGATGGACGGCGACCCGGTGGCAGGGTTGACCCGCTTCGTGGAAGCGGTCGAGCAGCGGGTTGTTCGGCCAGCTGCGCATGCTGGCGCATTGGTGTTTTACGAGCGGGCGCGGGAGCTTGCGCCTGAATACACCGGGCCGGCGAAAAATGGCATCAAGCCGGGCCAGCTGCGAGCGGCGATCTACCGGGTTTTCTCTGAAGATCGCTCGACCGATGACGCCAAGATCTACCAGATCAGCTGGAACCACGCCAAGGCGCCCCACGGTCACTGGATGGAGTACGGGAACAGCCGCCACGGCCCGAAGTCGTTCATCCGGCCGGCGTTCGACTTTTACGAGAAGGCGCTGGACGCATCGCGGGAACGCGCCCGAGCGCTGATCGCGGAAATCGCAGCGGAGCAACCCCATGGTTGAAGACGACATTCGGGCTGTTCTCGGCCCGTTGGTTGAAGACGAGGTGTACCCCGGGGTCGCGCCAGACGGTGCCGGCCAGCCGCGGATTACCTATCACTGGGTGGGCGGCAAGCCCCTCAACTTCCTGGCGGGCGTACCGGACCTGCGCAACGGTCGTTTGCAGGTCGATGTATGGGCGCTGCTGGACCAGGACGCCGCCCGCATCATCCGCCAGGCAGAGGACGCATTGCGTCTTAGCCCGGTACTGCGCGCCGTCACCGAGGGTGGCGCGCTGTCGGATCACGAACCCGACACGAAGCTCTACGCGCGAAAACAGACTTTCTCGGTCTGGTTCAAGGATTAGCCCGCTTCGGGCAAAAACTCAGCCGCCTTCGGGCGGCTTTTTTCATGGAGGCCCGACATGGGCGTGAAACTTCCCAACGGCGCAATCTTCTCGGTTGCGAAGACCTATGCCGCGGCTGTTGTAGCTACGGCAGTGACCAATGCGAATCCGGCTGTGGTGACTGCAGCGGCCCACGGCGCGGCCGACGGCGACATCGTGGAAATGGTGTCGGGCTGGACCGCGCTGGATGGCCGTGTCGCCCGCGCGGACGCCGTCACCACCGACAGCCTGACGCTGGAAGGCATCGATACGACGGACACCAAGCGCTATCCCGCCGGCACGGGCGGTGGCAGCGTGCGCCGAATCCAAGACTGGACGCAGATTTCGCAGGTCATGGAATCGGCCAGCCAGGGCGGCGAACAGCAGTTCTACAACTATTCCTTCCTGGAAGACACCGGCGACGAACGCCAGATCCCGACCACGCGCAGCGCGCGGTCGATCACCCTGACGATCGCCGACGACGACGCGCTGCCGCACTACCAGGTGCTGAAGGCCGCGAACGACGACCGCCAGCCGCGGGCGATCCGTTTCCAGCTGCCCAATGGCTCGGTCATCTACTTCCGCGCCTACGTCTCGTTCAGCGAGATGCCCACCACCACCAAGAACGAAGCCATGACGCTGCAGGTCACCCTGTCGCTGACCGGCGCCCCGACCCGCTACGCCGCGTAAGGACCAACCATGCCCAAGCACAACGAAGACCAGCTGTTTTCCCTGACCCCGCCGGCGACCTTCGTCGCGACCGTCGACATTCCGCGCCCCGGCGCCGATCCGGCCAAGTTGCGCCTGACCTTCGGTCACAAGACCAAGGAAGAACTCAACGCGTGGCTGGCCAGCGGCACGGAAGTGAAGTCGGACGCCGAATGGCTCGGGGTGATCGTCGTCGGCTGGGAAGGCGTGAGCGTGGACTTTTCGCCCGAGGCGCTGGCGCTGCTGGTCAGCAACTACCACCAGCCTGCCGTCGAGGCCATCGTCGCCAAGTACCTGTCGGAACTGACGGAGGTCCGCCGGGGAAACTGATCGCCGCGGCCCGGCGGCGCTACTGGCGGGCGCCGCCGGCGGACGAATACGACTGGATGGGCCTGACGTTGGCGGACATCGCGCCACCCCTGGTGGCGCTGTTGCCCGAGAACCAGCTGCCGTTCAACGTTTTCTGCGCCATGGACACTCAATGGCGTGTGGGCACTGGCGGCGCGACGGGGTTGGACTACGGAACGCTGCCCACCGTGATGCGCTTCATGGGCATCAAGCGGGGGCTGTGGCCTGAAATCTGGGATGCGGTGCGCGTGATGGAAAGCGCCGCCCTGGAAGAAATGCACAAGGATTGATATGACGGACGTTGTAGGCAAAGCCACACTGGAGTTCGGTGCCGACAACAGCGGCGTCAAATCGGCTGTGCAAGAGGTTGGCCGCGAGGTCAACAGCATGGCAACTGTCGCGGCTGCTGCCGCCGTGAAGGCGTCGGGCAGTCTCCAGGGCATTGGCACCGCGGGAGAGGCCGCCGCTCAGAAGCTGAATTCGTCGCAGCAGCGCGCCCGTCAATCGCTGGAGCGCTTGGCGAATACGCTGGGTCGCTCTCGCGCAGAGGTGGCCGAGTATCGCGCCCAGGCCGCAGGCCTGCCGCGTGACGTGTATGAACCTCTAGTGGCCAAGATCCGCGAAGCGGAAGCGGCCATGGGCGGTCTCAGCGCGGGTCAGCGCGCGGTGGCGGCCTCTGGTGCCCAAGCTGCTCAATCGGAAGCCCAGACGGCGACGCGTTATCGGGATATCGGGCAAGCGGCGGTGGAGCGTGCCGGGGCTTTGCAGCGCCTGGTCGAGCAAGCCCGAGCCGCGGCTATCGCGGAGCGGGAACTGTCGGCCGCCTCGTCCAGCACTTCGCGCGGTCAAGGGGCTGGTGTGCTGGCCGGTCAGAATCGCGGCTTCCAAGAGCTGACGCGCGATATCAACGAGGTCAACGCGGCGCTGGCCGCCATCGAGCGCGGGGCGGGATCCCAGTCCGCAATCCGGGCGCAGACCGACAAGCTGGTTTCTTTGTGGAATCAGGGGCGGATTACCGCCGACCAGTACGGCGCTGCCGTGAAGCGCCTGGACGCCTCAGAAGCGGCCTTGGCGCGCTCCAGCGCCCAGGCTGCGGCACAGGGGGACCGGTTCATTGCTGGCTTGCGTGAGCAGGCGGAAACCGCTGGCTTGACGGCCCGCCAGATGCTGGAATACCGGGCCGCGCAGTTGGGGGTCGGCGACCGCGCCGCTCCGCTGATCGCGCGGCTCGCCCAGGTCAACAAGAACCTCGACGGAACCGGCGTATCTGCGCGCCAGACCGCCGCCGCCCTCAGGATGGTACCGGCGCAGATGACCGACATCGGTACACAACTGGTAGGAGGACAAAACCCGTTCCTCATCTTGATCCAGCAGGGCGGGCAGTTGAAGGACAGCTTCGGCGGTATCGGCCCGATGTTCCGAGCATTGCTGGGCATGGTGACGCCGTTCGCACTCGCTGTTGGCGGAGTTGGAGCCGCCTTGGCGCTGATGGGCACGGCGATGTATCAGGGGGCGACTCAGTCCCGAGTGTTCGATACTTCGCTTGCGCTGACCGGGAATGCTGTTGGCAAGACCGCCGGCCAGTTGAAGGACATGTCGCGCGAAATTGCAGGCGTTGGAGTTAGCCAAGGTAAATCTGCCGAGGTGGTGGCTCAGTTTGTTAACACTGGCAAGGTTGCCGGCACGGAGCTTGAGCGAGTATCCACCGCAACCGCGGCTATGGCGAAGACTGGCGCCCGCAGCGTCGACGACTTGGTTTCAGAATTTGGAAGGTTGGCCGATGCGCCGGCCGCCACGTTGCTCAAGCTTAATGAGCAATATCACTTCCTTTCCGTTGCGATCTACCAGCAAGTGGCCGCCTTGGAGCAGCAAGGACGCACACAGCAGGCCGCGGCGCTGGCCCAGGCGACTTATGCTGATGCAGTGAAAAATGCAGCGGACAGAATCATCGTTCAGATGAGTCCGCTGCAGAAAATGTGGGATGACTTGCAGACCAAGGCGAAGAACGCTTGGTCTGCAATGACGAATCTCGGCAGCGACCGCTCAATCGGCGACATCCAGAAAGATATCGACTACTACAGCGACGCAGTAGAGAAGGCGAGCCGTGGCTCGTCGGAGTGGTACTTCTATCGGTCGCAGCTTGGGCGCTTCGTCAATGAAGCATCTGCGTCGCAGCTGAACGCGGGCGCAGAACTCGACCGAGCGGAGACGCAGGCCGGACAGGACAGGAAGGTCCGAGCGCAAGCGCTGCTGAATCAGATCGATAGGGAGACACGATCAAGAAAGGAGATCCGAGACCAAGAAGTGGCTCAAGTTACAGCCGCTTCGAAAGAGCTTGGCGAAAACGAAGAAGCACTACAGAAGCGCATCGCCAAGGTCAATGAGAAGTACAAGGACCAAAAGGGTGCCGCTTACAAAGATGACGGTGCAATGCGCCGATTGGCTGATCTTCGCCAACAGGAAGCCTCTCTAGCCGCGCAGCTTGCCGGGGAGAAGAAGCTAACGGATGCAGGCAAGGCCCGCGCGGAGTTCGAGCAAGAGATTGCCGACCTCAAGGACAAGAAGATCCTGACGGCGGATCAAAAGAGCTTGCTCGCCAGTCAGGACGCGATCCGCGCCCAGCTGGTGAAGAACGAGGGCCTGGCCAAGGAACTGGCCGCCAAGCAGGCGATGCTCAAGATGGACGAGCGGGCGGCGCAGATCCAGCAGGCGATCGCATCGTCGGCCGAGTCGCGGCAGGAGCAGTACGACCGCCAGCTGGGCACAGCCGGCCTGGGCCAGGTTGCGCGCCAGCGGGTGGAGGCTGAGAACTCTATCCGCTTGGAGTTCAAGCGCTACCAGGACCAGCTTGCCAAGGCCACACCGAAGGATCAGCTTGACTCGGATCGCTTCCGGGAAGCGCAGGGCAAGATCCGCGATTCCCTGCAGGCGGCGCTGGCCGACCAGAAGGACTACTACGACAAGGTCGACAAGCTCAACGGAGATTGGCGCAACGGGGCGCGTGAAGCGTTCTCCGACTACGCCGAATC
The DNA here is from genome assembly GCF_000633435.1 of Achromobacter sp. DH1f. NCBI lineage: Bacteria > Pseudomonadati > Pseudomonadota > Betaproteobacteria > Burkholderiales > Alcaligenaceae > Achromobacter > Achromobacter sp. DH1f. The sequence continues at coordinate 309,455 of NZ_AYMF01000006.1, forward strand.
CGCCGGAAACGTCGCCCAGCTGTCGCAAGGCGTCTTCTCGGGCGCATTCCGGGGCATGGAGGATGCGTTGACCCGATTTGTGACCACGGGCAAGGCGAGCTTCAAAGACCTCGCCACGTCGATTCTGGCGGACTTGGCACGCATCGCGGCAAGGCAGGCAATCATCGGCGCCATCGGCAGCATCGTCGGTTCGCTGGCTGGAGGGATCACCGCCGGCGCGGGCGCGACGTCCGGCGGCTCGATGACGGGCAGCGTTGATGGCATGTCGGGCGCTTGGGGCGCGGTCGGTCGCAGAGCCATCGGCGGCCCCGTGGCGGCAGGCCAGATGTACGAGGTGAACGAGCGCGGCATGCCGGAGGTGGCTCGCATCGGCGACAAGTCTTTCCTGCTGATGGGGTCTCAATCGGGGCACGTCAGCCCGATGGTTGCGCAGGGCGCGCCGCTGGCAGAGGGTGTTGGGGCGGCCCCGAACATCTCTATCCAAGTCAACGTAACGCAGGATGGTGGCGAGGATCAGAAGGGGACTGGGCAGAGCGAAATCGGCGACCGACTGGCCGAAGGCATCAAGGTCTTGGTCCGTCGAGAGATCGACCGCGCCAACCGGCCAGGTGGTGCCAATTGGAATAAGAGGAATGAGCGGGTATGACGACAGAAACGTTTCGCTGGAAGCCCGTCGGGCAGCCAGCTGGCACGGTCGCCTTCCGGAGGATTGTCGCGCAATTCGGTGACGGCTACCGGCAAGTGGTCGGGGATGGCATCAACAAGAAGGTCCAGGCGTGGCCGGTGCAGTTCGCCGGCACGCGCGACCAGATGCTGGACCTCGTAGATTTTCTGGACCGCCACGCCGGCACCCGCTCATTTCTCTGGACCCCGCCCATGGGCGTTGAGGGCTACTACGAGGTCGCCGAGTACAGCCCCATGCCTATGGGCGGCCCCGCCTATACGGTGTCCGCGAAGTTTCAACAGGTTTTCAAGCCCTAAACAGATATGCAAGAACTCGAACACATCGAAGTTGGCCAGCAGGCCAATGATGGCACGGGCGACCCGTTGCGCAACGGTATGGTCAAGGTCAACGCCAACTTTTCCAAGGTGCAGACAGGCGTCGATGCCATCGAACTGATTGCGGTCGGAGCCAAGGAACAAGCGGCAGCCGCGCAGATTGTCGCCGACGGGGCAGTGCCAAAGTCCCAGAAGGGTATACCCGGTGGAGTGGCGCCGTTGGATGGCACCGGTAAAGTGCCGTCTGCACACCTTGATGATTTTGTGCATGCGGACGAAAAGGGCGCGCCTGGAGGTGTCGCCACACTGGGAACTGATGGCAAAGTGACGCCGACGCAGCTACCCAATGCAGTTGACGCTATCCCCATGTCGCAGAAGGGAGCGGCCGGCGGGGTGGCGACTCTGGACGCGGGAGGCAAAGTGCCGAGCGGGCAATTGCCGCGTAGCGGGCCGCCGGCAGGCTCGGTGGCATGGTGGCCGTTGCGCACGTCCATTCCCGCTGGCCAGATTCCGGCTGATGGGCAGACCGCAAGCCGCGCCACTTTCCCCGACCTCGCTGCCATGGTGGTCGCTGGCACGCTGCCGGTAGTATCCGAGGCGGATTGGCTCGCGGACCCGCTGAAACGCGGGGCCTACACGCTGGGGGATGGCTCCACGACTATCCGCATGCCGGATTACAACGGAAAGTCGTCTGGCTCTATTGGCGCGTTGTTCATGCGTGGTGACGGCTCGCTTTCGTCAGGAGTCGACGGCTCGATTCAACGAGACGCCATGCAGAACATCGCCGGTTCGCTCGATATTGGGTGGGGCCGCAACATCGCCCGCATGGTGGCGAACCCGTCGGGTAACACGAACGGGCCATTCCGGACGGTTGTGGATGGTGGAAATGGCTATCTCGTCGAAGGTTCAGCGCGGGTCGCAAGTGACTATGCTTCCAGCTACACATTTGATGCATCCCGCGTAGCTCGCACGGCAAGTGAAACTCGGCCCTCCAACGTCGCCGGGGTATGGACGGTGCAGGCGTTCGGCGCTGTCACCAACCCGGGGGCGGCAGATGCCGCGCAACTGGCCAGCGACTATGCAGCGCTGAATTCCGCTTTCCAGAGCCTGGAAACTTCGGTTGGCTTCGTACATTACTACCCCGGCGGTTCGCTGCAAAATCCTCCGACCATCCAAACAAATACCAGGTACGTATACGACAACCCATTCCCGGGCTGTCCGGTCGTTTGCGAAGCTCAGTTGCGACACCCCACCCTGACGGATCAATGGTTCGATACCGGATGGTTGACCACGTTTAACACGTCCACTGTGCCAGCGGAGTGGCAAACGCATGGGACTCGTGCTAGCCAACTTGGAACGGGTCAAATTGTCGTGCAAACGGGGCGCCACAGCCTTGCCGCGCCTGGATCGTTGTCCGGCGGTGGGGGGGGCGAAGTGGATGTATTTTCGAATGGTCGTCTGCGGGTTCGCGTGTGGAAAGTTCGAGGTGCGCTATGAAGGTCTACGGAAAGGTCGGATTTAGCAGCCAGCAGATCGGCGGTGTTCCGGAGAATGGCTGGGTGGTCATGGCTGGTGAGCGCCCAGCGCCAGAAATGGTGGCATCGGAAAGCGGAGATTGGGTCGCTGCCACACCTCCCGTGCCACGATTGGTGTCCCGCTACCAAGGGCGCCAAGCGCTGCGCTTGTCCACCGTTGAGGGGGGCGAAATTGTCATCAACGACACGTCCGATACCAGCGCGATCAAACGCGATTTGCTGGAGGCTGTGGAGGAACTGTTGGCGAAGTCAGAAACGCCTGCGTACTACCGAGACGCCTGGGCGGATATTCAGCAGTTCGAGCGTGACAGCGCAATGCTGGCGGCACTTGCCGATGAACTCGGCCTAGAGGCAGTCCACCTTGATGATTTGTTCCGCCTGGCTGCCACGTTGAAAGCATAAGGGGGAAAAATGCGGATCTATGCAGATGTGCAGAAGCTGGAGGTCGGCGATCTGGTCGAACTCTACGAGCTGGACGCCACGCCCATCGGGGGGGTGCTACAGCGCTTCCATGGCTACACGCAGGTCGGCCCGATCTGGTGGCAAGGTAATCAATACGACCCTTGGGCTATCACGGCGGAGGGCTTCGAACAGGTCGGCGACGGCCAGCAGCCGACGCCTACTTTGTCGGTCGGGAACATAGGCGCGGACGCCGAAGGCAAGCCGATTGCCGGCGTGATTTCTTCCCTGTGTATCGCCCTGGACGACATGGTGGGCGCCTGGGTGCGGGTGCGTCGCACGCTGGGCAGTTATCTTGATGCGCGCAATTTCCCGGAGGGTAACCCCACCGCGAACCCCGCAGAAGAATTGCCGCCGGAAGTCTGGATCGTGCAGCAGAAGACGGCCGAGACCGCCGAGGCGGTGGAATTCCAGCTATCGAGTGCTTTGGACTTCGACGGGCAGCAGCTGCCCAGTCGTCCGATCATCGCTGGGGTGTGCGGTTGGCTGCGCAAGGGCGGTTATCGCGGCCCGTACTGCGGATATACCGGCGGGCGCATGTTCGACCTGGCCGGGAACCCGGTCACGGACCCGGCGCGCGATCGCTGCTCGGGCCTCATGTCGGACTGCAAGAAGCGATTCGGAGAGTACGAGGTAATCAACTTCGGAGGGTTTCCCTCTGCCGACCTGATCAGAGGGTGACCATGCGCAAAAAGACGATGGAGGCCATCCGCGCGCATGCGGTGGCCGAGTACCCGCGCGAGTGCTGCGGGCTGGTGGTCATGGTGGCACGCCGCGAGGTGTATGTACCGTGCCGGAACACGGCGGCGAGCGCCGACCATTTCGTGCTTGCGGCTGACGACTACACCGCGGCCGAGGACACGGGCCGAATCGTGGCCATTGTGCATTCCCACCCGGACGAGACGCCTGCGCCGAGCGAGGCGGACCGCGTTGCCTGCGAGGCGACGGGTATTCCCTGGTTCATCGTGGCCGTGGCGAGGGACGACGCGGGCGCGGTGGTGGCGGGCGAGTTGCGGGGCTTTACTCCGGTGGGGTTTCAAGCGCCGTTGCTGGGCCGCCAGTTCGCGCATGGCGTGCTGGACTGCTACAGCCTGGTGCGGGACTGGTACAAGCGCGAGCGCGGTATCGAGCTGCTGGACTTCCAGCGGGATGACGGCTGGTGGGAGCCTGGCCGCGACGGCGACCTGTACATGGATCACTACGCCGAGGCGGGATTCCGGCTGTTGCAGGCCGGCGAGGACATGGCGCCAGGCGACGTGATATTGATGCAGGTCCGCTCCAACCGCGCCAACCACGCGGGCGTCTTCCTGGGCGCCGAGGGACTAAAGGAGGCGCCGGGCCTGTTCTCGGTGCCGGACGCGATGTTGCACCACCTCTACGGGCGCCAGTCCGAGCGGGTGGTGTATGGCGGCTACTGGCGCGAGGCAACGCGCCTGGTGCTGCGATATCAAGGGTGAAGCATGAACGAAACACTACGCACGGTGCGGCTATACGGGCGCATGGGTGCACAATTCGGCCGGGTGCATAGGTTGGCAGTGAACAGCACTGCAGAGGCCGTCCGCGCGCTTTGCGTGTTGGTTCCGGGCTTCGAAGCCGCGATGGCGTCCAGCGGAAGTCGCGGCGTCAAATACGCGTGTTTCATCGGCCGGCGGAACATCGGTGAGGAAGAGCTTGGGCACCCGGTTGGCGACAACGACATCCGGATCGCGCCTGTGTTGGCCGGCTCGAAGCGCGGGGGGCTGTTCCAAGCCGTTCTCGGCGCCGTCATGGTGGTTGTGGGCTTCTATACCGGTCAGGCTTGGCTGGTCAATATGGGTGCTTCTTTGGCGCTTGGCGGTGTCGTACAGATGCTCTCGCCACAGCAGCGATCATTGAGCGCCAAAGATCGGCCTGAGAATGGGGCTTCGTACAACTTCAACGGCCCGATCAATACCTCGGCTCAAGGCAATCCTGTACCCGTACTGTATGGGCGCATGATCATCGGCAGCGCCACTATCTCGGCAGGCATATTTTCGGAAGATCAAGCATGAAACTCAGGCAACGCAGAAAGGCACCTTCGGGTGCCTTTTTTTATGGTCGTCGCCAGCGCGTCACGCTGCGGGTTATCGGCCACAAGGGCGGTAAAGGCGGGGGGGGAGGGAGCAGCCCGAGCGAGGCGCCCGACAGCCTGCATAGCACCGCCTATGCCCGCGTAATCGATCTTTTGAGCGAAGGGGAGATCTACGGGCCGGTGCATGGGCTTGGCGGGGCGCTGCGTGACGTGTATCTAAACGGTACGCCCGTTGCCAATGCGGACGGCTCTCTGAATTTCTCCAATGTGTCGATTGATTTTCGCACTGGCACGCAATGGCAAGACCCCTTGCCGGGGTTCCCCGCATCCGAGAACACAATCGGCGTCAGCACCGAACTGAAAGCCACGCAGCCCTGGGTGCGACTGTTCACGAACCGCCAAATGTCCGCAGTGCGGGTGACATTGGCCGTGGAGGGACTGAGCAAGGCCGACACGTCGAACGGTGACATCAACGGCTACCGGGTCGAGTATGCGATTGACGTGAGCCGGGATGGCGCTTCCTACCAGCAGGTGCTGGCTAGCGCCTTTGATGGCAAGACAACGCAGCGCTATGCGCGATCGCACCGCATCGACCTGCCAGCGGGGGCGCAGCAGGGATGGAGCATACGTGTTCGGCGCCTGACGGCCAACGCGAACAGCAACACTATCGCGGATCGCACGTTCGTGGATGCGGTGACCGAGATCATCGACGCGAAGCTACGCTATCCCATGTCGGCTGTGGTCGGGATCAAGATCGACGCATCGCAGTTCCAAAGCGTGCCCACGCGCGCCTACGACATGAAGGGGCGCATCATCCGCGTGCCGAGCAACTACGACCCGGAGACTCGGGTGTATATCGGCACCTGGGACGGCACGTTCAAGACGGCGTGGACCGATAACCCTGCATGGGTGTTTTTCGACCTGGTGGGAAACGACCGCTACGGCCTGGGCGAGCGGGTTCCGGCCGGCTGGCTGGACAAGTGGGGCCTGTACCAGATCGGCCGGTATTGCGACGAACTGGTGGACGATGGCTTCGGAGGAAAGGAGCCGCGGTTTACCTGCAATGTCTATCTGCAGACGACTGCCGACGCGTACCGCGTCGTTCAGGATCTGGCGTCCGTGTTTCGAGGTATGGCCTACTGGGCGAATTCTTCGGTGATCGCCGTGGCGGACATGCCGGGCGACCCGGTTTACACGTACTCGTCGGCCAACGTCATCGATGGCCGGTTCTCCTACACCGGGTCTGCGTTGAACACGCGCTACACGGTCGCGCTGGTGTCTTGGAGCGACTTGACGGACATGGGGCGTCAGAAGGTCGAATACGTCGAGAGCCGCGAAGGCATTGCGCGCTACGGCATCAAGCAGCTGGAGGTCACCGCTTTCGGCTGCACGTCGCGCGGCCAGGCCAACCGGGTTGGAAAGTGGCTTCTGCTTACCTCCAACTTGGAGACGCGGGGCGTCACGTTCAGTGTCGGCCTGGAGCAGTGCCAGATTCGGCCAGGCAGCATCATTCGCGTTGCGGACCAGCATTTGGCCGGCCGTCGTATCGGTGGCCGCATCCGGGAAGCCTCGGCCAGCCGAATTGTGGTCGACGCCGAGTTGGGAATCCGGCCTGGTGACCGGCTGACGGTGAACCTGCCCAGTGGAAAGTCGGAAACCCGGTTGGTTTCGTCGGCCATGGGGGAGCCGTTGACGCTGGATTCAGGCGGCTACAGCTACGACTCAACGAAGTTGACGGCGGACCTCATTGGCCTACCTGGTTCGGCAATGCACATCGACGTCCAGACGCCGTTTTCCGAGGTGCCCGAGCCGGAATGCGTATGGACGCTGGAATCCGAGGCGCTGTCGGCTCAGACGTTCCGCGTCTTGAGTATCAAGCGCAAGGACGGAGTGTTGGCAGATGTCTCGGCTATCCAGCACGAGCCGGGCAAGTTCAACAACGTTGACTTTGGCACCCGGTTGGACCGGCCGCCGATTTCGGTGATTCCGCCTGGAGTGCTGCCGCCGCCTACGGAACCGAAAATCAGTTCGTACTACATCATCAATCAGGGCATCGCCAACCACACGGCGGTTTTCGAATGGAAGGGGGCGGACGGCGCGGTGGCGTATGAAGTGCAGTGGCGCCGCGACAATTCGGATTGGATCAATCTGCCGCGCACGGGCTATGCGCGAGTGGAGGTTCCCAATATTTACTCCGGGGGCTACACGTTCCGAGTGCGGGGACTCAACGCCCTGGGCGTGGCATCCATCTGGGCCACGTCTGTACTGACGCACCTGGACGGCATCGTGGGTCCGCCTCCAGTCATTACCAGCCTGGTTGCGAGGGGGCTTCTCTTCGCTATCCAGCTTGACTGGGGATTGCCGTCCGGCCCGTCGATCATCGCCAGCACCGAGATTCGGTACTCGCAGAATTCCAGCTTTGAGGGCGCCATCCCCTTGGGCGTCTTTGCCTACCCGCAAAACACGCACACGCTGTTGGGCCTGCTAGCTGGCAAGGAACTGTGGTTTTGGGCGCGGCTGGTCGACAAGAACGGCGTGGCGGGTGCTTGGTATCCCTCGGAAAGCGGCCTGGGCATTCGCGGGCAGGCGAGTACGGACGCAACGCCAATCCTGGAGCAGATCGGCGGCAAGATCGAAAAATCCATGCTCGGGCAGGACTTGATCACTGAAATTGAATCCGGGGGCGACGCGGCGACCGAGATCAAGCAGGTGAAAGACGGTCTCAATGCGATGGTGAGCATCAAGGCCGGCGTGACCGTGGACGGCAAGTACTACAGCGCCGGCATGGGCGTAGGCGTCGAAAACACGCCCGAGGGCATGCAGACGCAGGTTCTTTTCTTGGCCGACCGTCTGGCGCTTATCAACCTGATCAATGGCGTTGTCACCACGCCGTTTGTGATCCAGAACGGGCAGACGTTCATCAACCAGGCCTTTATCGGCAGCGGCTGGATCACTAACGCCATGATCGGCAACTACATCCAGTCGAACGACTACGTGCCAGGCGTGTCGGGGTGGCGTATCGACAAAGGCGGCGTGCTGGAAATGAACAGCGCGCTACCGGGCGGGGGGCGCCTTCGGGTCAACGGCCAAAACGTGGTGGTGTTCGATCCGAATGGCGTGGATCGCGTGACATTGGGGTATCTACCGTAATGGCGACTTATGGCGTTCGAACGAAAGCGGCCGGAGGGCTCAGCCAAGTTGAATTCACAACGCGGCTCCCTCGGCTGATAGGCGAGGTGAACACTGGGCTGTCGGACGGCGCAATCACCGTGCCGGAGTTTGCAGGACGCGTGCCGATCTATCAGCTGTCAGCGGTGGCAGGCTCAACCATCGGCTTCACTACGGCGCCTGTGATTTCAATATCCGGCACCACTCTTAGCTGGGCCTTCGGCGTAGCGTCGGCGTACCGCGTGAACGCCAGGGTGACATATGGAGTTCTAGGGTAATGGCGGACTACGGCTTCAGGGCAAGGAATGGATCAAATGAAATACAGATAGACAGCGCGTATAGGAACTTTGCTTTGCGTGACAAGGGGGTCATCACAGCAACAGGGGGGTGGTTTCACGGCAACTTCAGGCAGGCCAATGCTTACACGTCGCGCAACGCTGGGATTGTGGCGTTCCGCTCAAACGGGGCAGCCACGCTGTACGGAATTTCACCTAGTGGGAGTGGCATGTCTCTGAACTTTCTGGGCTACCAGCCTGGAAGTGCGCCGGTGACCATCTGGTGGTACGTGTTCGATGAGCCGGTAGCGGCTTCAATCCCAACTGGTGAAAGGTATGGACTTATCGTCAAGAATGCTGCTGGCGTGAAGACGTTTGATTCCAGAATTGACTATATGCGGACAACTGATTTTTGGAGCGGAACACTCAACGATGTTCCTTCCACAAGCTCGGGTCTGCCCCCCAACCTCGCGCTGCGTGTCTATCCGGGAATCACGCCGGCAATCATTCAGGGGAACATGTGCAATAGCCAGACCGAGGTGCCTATAGGTGTGGGTCCAGGTGTTCAATTCATGCAATTTCGGTTTTGGCAGATGGCTCGGCAGGACGGCAGCTATATGGGGCAGACCATCTGCGTGGAGGACTACGGACCGAATGCAACTCCGTCCAACTGGCCCGACATACGTCGAGAAAATTTCAGTTCGACGATTATTGACGTGACCGGCCTGTGAGATAGCTCCAGGCCTAGTTTGTGCCCGCTTTGGCGGGTTTTTTTTCGTCCATACGGGAGAGGCAATCATGCACACCGTCAACAGGAGCGGGGCAAATATGGAACCGGGATCTACTGGTCTGGGTGGTTTGGCGGCCCTGAAGGTCGCAATGGCTTACGGCATTCCTGCCGCAGTGGCCGCAATGCTGGGGCTGCTGATCATGCCGCCCAAAACGCCGCGGGAATTTACCGTTCGCTCGGTATGCACGGTTGCATGTTCCTTCATGTTCGGTCCGGCGCTGGCCGGCGTCGTAATCGCGTGGAAGCCGGGCCTGATAGAGGCCATGACATGGTTGGCCCATCACGGGGCCGGTTCCGACGACGCGCTGTTGGCGAAGTTCTACGTACTTGGCCCAAGCATGTTGCTCGCTGGCTTGCCGGCCTGGTGGGTACTGGGCGCATATATGCGCTGGATGGCGACGATGCGCCAAAAGGGGCTTTTGGAATGGTTGGCCGAAGTGCGGGCCAAGTTGTTCGGCTTTCGGCCGGGCGGGGAGGGATGAGCGTGAATCTGATGACGATCACGGACGAGGCGATCACGCCCGCGCTGGCTCTGCTGCCGGCGAAGATGGACACGGCCGAAGCGCGCCTGATGCTCTTGGCTATCGGCCTGCAGGAAAGTCGGTTTATCGACCGGCGGCAGTTGGTTGGTCGCCCGCCGCGGCCTGTGGGGCCGGCTAAGAGCTTCTGGCAAGCAGAGCAGGGGGGCGGCATGGTTCGGGGCGTCCGGACCCACGCGGCCACGCGCGACCTGGCTGCGCAGCTGTACCGCGCCCGCGGCGTAGCAGCGGACGATGCCGCGATCTGGAATGACATCGAGCGCGACGACGTGCTGGCCGCTGGTCTCGCTCGCCTCTTGCTGTGGACCGATCCGGGCCGCCTGCCAGCACTGGGTGACGAAGAAGGCGCCTGGGCGCTCTACTTGCGCACCTGGCGCCCTGGCGCCCATGCCAGGGGCACGCCGGAACAGCGGACGGAATTGCGTGCGAAGTGGGCGACCAATCACACGCAGGCCTACATCGAAGTCAGGGGGCGGCATGCAGACGTGGCTTAAGCGTGTGCAGGGCTGGCTGTTGGTGGTGGGCCTGTTTCTGGGCACGCTGGTTAGCGTGTACTGGCGCGGCCGAGCGACGGGGCGCCAGGCTGAGCGCCAGGAGCGCAATGAGCAGGTCAACGATCAGGCGGCACAGACCCGCCAGGAGGTTCGCGATGTGCAGGACGATGTGGCCCGCAAGGATGATGACGCTGTTGGTGATCAGCTTAAGTCTGGTTGGGTGCGCAGCCCCACCGGCAAGGGTGGGCGTTGAATACTGCGACCACACGCAGCCGGTCTATTTTGATTCCGCCGCACAGGTGGACAACACGCCGCCAGCGATACGGCGTCAAGTGCTGGAGCACAACGAAACCTGGCGCAAGCTTTGCAAGCGCTAACGCGGCGCCATCCCCTTGCGCAGCTTGGCTGGCGATTCCAACAGTTCGGCCGTCATCTGGTCCATTTCCACCACGCAGGGTTCGACGGCTAGGCCCGCCAGCAGTTCGTCGTAGATGTCCCCCATCAGCCCGGCAGGGCGCTTCAAGTCACAGGACACCTGGTGCATGCGCAGCAAGACCGAGCGCAGGCGCTTGACCTCCCATAGGAGGGCCAGCACATCAGCGTTCCACGGCTGACGCTCGCGGATGGCGCGCAACTCGGAATGGGTGAGGGGGGCTTTGAACGGCATGGCAAAACAACTGTATGGACATACAGTGTAATCGCGCCTAGAATTCGCGCAATTCGGCCCCCATTTAGGCCGATTGGGGACGAAACAAGGCGGACGCGGCAGAGTGGGTAAAGCGGGACGAATACTACTGGGCTGGGCCTGGCGGGTGGACAATCTGCCGGGTGTTCGTCGACAGCCGCTGGCAGCACGAGCTATGGGCCGCGAACGGCACGCGCCACGGGATGGAATTGACGCTGGACAAGGCCATCCTTCTCTACGACAAGGTCAAGCCGGCGGCGTAAGAGGCTCAACAGGGTCGACGGCGTCGGGCATCTGGTAGCGCGAACTGCCCACCTCCGGGCGGACTGGGTGCCAAGTGAAAGCCGATTCAGGCAATCCAAGGCCGAGCACGTCCAACGCCTGGGCGGTGGGAAAATCGGGGTCCATCCAGTGCAGCGCCAGATCCGGCGGAAGCGCTACTGGCCGGCGGTCATGGACGTCAATCATGCCGCCTGCGGCGTCGTTCGTAACGATGGCGAACCCATGCGCCTCATCCTTTTCCATACCGGGGCGCCAATTGCTCAAGCCGGCAAAATAAAGCGGTGCGCCGTCTGTAGCGTGGATGTAATAGGGCTGCTTGGCAGGCTTTGGTCCCGTACCGAGCTGCTTCCATTCATACCAGCCATCCGCCGGGACAAGGATGCGCCCGTGGCTGGTGAGCATCTTCCAGGGCCATGCGCCGGCAAGGACCTTGTCCAGCCTGGCGTTCGACATGAGGTACTTGGAATTGTGGGGGCGCCACCCCCACGGTAGCCGGCCCAGTTCGAACTCGCCGGCCAGACGGTGCATGGCGAGCGGCCGCGTGCCAGGCGGGATGTTGTAGCGCGGGCCGGCTGGGTCGTCGAACACGCGATGTGGGTTCGGAAAGATGCGCTCGACGTAATCGAGCGGCCCGGACTTCTGGACGATGCGACCGCACATGCTGCGCTCCTGACCCCTCTGGAAGGCTAAGTATAGGGCTACGGGCGCGAATGAAGTCGACTCCGGTAATGACAGCCTGCGGACAACATAAGGCTTGAAAGTCGCATAGATACTGGGGTGAGTAGGGGTTCGAGTCCCCTCCTTCGCACCAAACCCCTATTAGATGCTGTTTTGGCCCGGGTGGCACCTGGGTATGCAGTGTCTGCAAGACTGTTGCAACTGGCTTTCAGGCCGGGTTGCAGCGCGGAAACCCCCTTGGCAGGAATGCCTTGGGGGTTTTTGCTTTGGGCGGAGCTGGCTTGGGGCGGGGATTACAGCAGGAAAGGGAGCAATACGATGCTGTGGGCTACAACAATAAAACAAACACGGCGAACCGAGCCATATCGTGTTCTCCCCAGAAAAAGCCACTTGGTTGCTATAACCCCTGGCGTCTCGCCCTGCGCCAAAAGAGCAGGGCGGCCAGCGGGGTACACAGCAGGGCGCCGATAAGCAAGTCTCTGGGGGCCCGCAATCCGTCGAGCTCGTAGGCGATTCCCAGGAGAAACATCGTGGAACCTATGGCGGCCAATATCACCGCCAACAGATAGAGCACCTTGGAGAGGATTGCCGGAGTCTTGGAAATGACTCGGATTGTCTCTTTCTTGCGTTCCAGGCTGGCGATGGCGGCTTCCAGTTCAAGCCGGCGCTTCTTTTCTTCAAGCTGTTCGATTGTGTCTGGCATTGGGACGGCATTCAGGAAGGGGGCTCAGAATTGTAGTCTGGCACCGTATTTCTGCTTAGGAGTGCGCTCTGCGCCATCTCGCGACGGTCCAGACATGGCCACAGTGAACACGCAAGAGTTTTGCGACAGCCATTTTGAGGTGTAGCAACGCTGTGCGACGCGATGCCGTGTACGCAGATGGGCGCCGCCAATACCATGAAGTCTCTTTCCATTCATATCTAAGGAGCAATCTTCATGGCTTTGCAATTGACCAATCTGAAGGTAAACGTGTTTATGGGCATTCCGCCCTCCATCAACGCTACGCTGACGAATCATGCAGGGATGACCGGCGCAACCTACGACGTTCGGATCGAGTACGCGAATATGGCGGAATTGGCGGCGAAGACCTATGGGCAAATCGAGGCCGAGTTCATCGCCAAGTTCGTGCAGGACTATCCCGGTCTGGGCAATTGAAACGGCACCATCTGACGCATGTAGAAGTTGAGTTGTGTCGCCGCTCGATTACGGGCCCGCGGCGCAGCTGTAGCACACGTCCTTAGGGATGGGGCGAGAGCGCTGTGGATACGAAAGCGCCTCAAAGCTGCGCCAGCATTGAATTTTCGAGTCCCCTCCTTCCTACCAAACTCCTATTAGATGCAGTTTTGGTCCGGGTCGCACCCCGCGTAGGCAGTGTCTGCAAGACTGTCGTAACTGGTCTTCAGGCCGGGTTGCAGCGCGGAACCCCCCTTGGCAGGAATGCCTTGGGGGTTTTTGCTCTAGGTACGGTGTTGGGGGTGTAGAGGGTCGTGCCGCAGGGTCGAGCTACAGCAGGAACGGCAGAAGCATGACGCCCTGGATCAGGACAAAAGCGCCGAACAGGCTCATGGGCTTATTCCTTGATGGAAGACTTCGCGCCAAAATTGGCGGCGGCATTTGAAACCATCGTCCACTTCGTCTCAATTCGCCTCGCCAAAACTTAGTCTGGCACCATATTTCTATCGGAAGATTCCGGGCCTGTAGGGAGCAAAGTACTGTTGCCGGTACGTGCCAAGAAGATCGTTGCCGAACTGGTCCTGGGAGGAGACAGTTTGAGGCTCAGTGAACGCGCGTTGCAGTTGACCGAATGGGGTTATTGCTCCCACCATCAGGGCGGCCGCCAACGGCAATGCGATCAATGGACTGGAAGACATTACCGTTCGGGCGACAAGGATCGCCAGGATGGCCAGCGCAGGCGCCGAAGCTCGCATCGTGAGATCGTTGTACAGGCCCAGCCTGTAAAAGGGCAGAATCGCGAGCGTGACGGCGACGGCTGCGAGAAGAGCCCGGAAGCGACGTTCGGCAATCCAGGCTAGCACGACAAATGGCAGCACCTCCAACATCATGACGGTGGCATAGGATTTCGGCGAGAAGCAGAGCGAAGCTGGTGCCGAGCCTATGCATGGCAGGTCCCAGATAAGGCCCTTGATCAGAGCAGCTGTCCCAGAGGTCAGGTACACAACCAGTGGCAAGCCGATCACGACGGCCGACGCAATCGGCCACCATCCCAAGGCCATTGGGCGCAAGCCATGGCGCATTGCCAATACTAAATATATTGGCAGCAAGCCTACGGTGATGAACGGCGACCATAGCAGGACCGCGAACAGCAGCACGCCAATATGGTTGATGGCGGTCGGGGATTCCCATTGCTTCATGAGCAGGGCCACGGCGATCCATCCGGCAATGGCATGCTGTGGGACCCAGAATAGAGAGGTCAGGTTTGCGCTGTATTGCATCCAGCCTGGCCACCACTCGTAATGATGGGGAGCCGCCATGTGGCCAGTCAACTGCGTTCCGATGTAATCCATCCCGCTGAACGCCAGGAACACAAGGGGGCCAGCAATCGTTCCTTTCTTCCCTGGCCAGAAGCTTGCGGCGAGGGAAAAGAAAATAGTCAGCCCAATGAGGGACCAGCCTGCACTGAACAAGTCGACGTTGTGGGCGCCGACGGTCTTGGCCACCAGGGCCGGCACTAGATACCAGCCCAGGGAGTAGCGCAGCACCTCGACGTCGCCGGCGGCGGATGTGATGGTCGGCGGCCAGTTATTCTGAAGCAGCAAGTTCAGGATGGAGAAGTGCTTTTCCCAGTCGCTAGGAATGTAGGCAAAGCCACCGGCCCCGCCGATGACCAGGCAGGAGGCGCTAAGAACGGCATACCACATAGCCGCTTTGCCCTGGCCGGCAGGCATTTCAAAACTCGTGCGTCGGATGATGCTGACCAGGCTCGACAGCAGCAGTGGCACGGCCAGGGCGGCGATTTCCCAGCGCACGAAGGTAGCGAAGAAGACGACGACCGGGGCAAACAGGTAAAGGAATGCTGCGCATTCCCACAAGCTGACGGGCTTGCTGGTAGGTTTCATGGGATTCTTGTTGTCGTTGGCCCGAGGAGTTTAACGCGGGACGGATCGGCGGCTCGCCTTGCGTTACCTCGTTACCATGCCCTTGCGCAGCTTGTGCGGCGCTTCCATCAACTCCTGGACGTCCTGGTCCCGTTCCTGCAGGCAGGGTTCTATGGCCAAGCCGGCCAGCAATTCCTCGTAGATGTCACCCATCAGACCAGCGGGGCGTTACCCTTCGCACTGAAGGAAGGGCTCGCGCTCATCGCGCAGACAAGCGCCGCAGGCACGCCGCGAGCAAGGACCAGACGGCGAGGATCAAGATGGCGGGCCCCACCGACGACAGTATGCTCATCGCCACGAAGATGCTTCCTTTCTTGATGGACGCCACGCCCGCAAAGCAATAGACGCCCACCCATATCAACAGAAGACGGCGAAGCACGCGCAATCCCTTGTGGGCGGGCGTGCCGATCTTGCGGAAAAGGCCGATGGCCAGAACGGCATAAAGCGCGAAAAGCAGCCAGAAGTGCGCCCAAGGCGGTACGACCTCCGGCGGCGGAAATCGCAGGGCGGCAGACGAAGCCGGTTGTTCGGTGCCGGTAGTGGATAGTGCAGGCGCCGGCTGCGCCACCGTTGCACCGAGGCTGCGCTGGTACAGGCCGGGGCTGTTGTCTGACACGGGATTCTCTGTTGATGTGAGGATGGATCTGAGGAAGAACCGGTCAGGCCGTCTTTTCAGTGGGCATTACGCGCTCGGCTGGCGCCACATACCCAAAATACGTGTTGTGCACGCGGTTGGAGAATTTGAAATACAGCGTCCAGAGTGTGCACATCAAGAGCGATCCGATGAATTCGGAATGGCCGGAGCGTTTCGCCAGGACCCAGGCCGTACCCTGGATCAGTGTGAAAAGGGCAATACCCATGACGACGCCCACATCCGTGGGAATGGACAGGTCCAGTCCGAACCAAGTGGGAATCACGCCCATGAGCAAAATCAGCCACGCGCAGACCGACATTATCTGGGCCGCTTTTCGCGACCTTTCTTGCGTACTCATTGTTGTTCCGGCGCTGATTTTTAGTTTGGTTTTGTCATTTTCTCACACAACCTCACTTTTTCCCTGGTATCAAATGACGACGCGGGTAGATCCTGGCCGAGCCCCGCCGGCCCATTCGAATGTATTTTCTGGAGGTTTTCACGGCATGAGCGCCGCATCCGTTTTTGTCCTGTGCAGTTTCCTCACGCTGGCCGTCTTGATGATGATCGGCAAAGCGGTCAATTCAGCCGCGCGAGCGCCGCAGATGAATGGCGCGCGAGTCGCTTTCTGGACCTTGCTGATTGCCATGGTCGCGATCCCGGTCGGTCTGCTGGGGTATTTCGAGCTATTCCAACCCAGCGAAGACCTGGAGCTTGCCTACGCCCGAGGCGGACTCGCTGGGGAAATCAGCTCGGGAATACTGCCGGCCGTGATCGTGGCGGGGATACTCTCGTTCTGGTTTTCACGTCGCCACGGAAAGAAGCGCAGAAAGACCGTGACAAGTCAGTAGTGGCGCAAATACAGCGTAATGATCCCAGCCACGATGATGCCGATCGCGATATGGGTTTGGAACTTTTGGCAATACAGCGCTTCTTTGGCGAAGGGCTGCCCGCGATTTTTGAAGTGATTCCGCGAGAGTCTGACCAGATCGCTAATGGCGAGTATCAGGCAGACCACTATGATGGCGATCATTACCCAATAAAGCAAAACTCTCATGGTTGCCCGCTCCTGGGAATTCATGCGCTGCTATTTTTCTGACAGAAATATACCTTGCAGCGAAAGTTCGCGCGATCCTGGTTTCTAACGGGATCGGCGCTTGCTGGGCTTCTCGCATGACGCCGTTCGGCGCATGTGTCGATTCACCGAGGAGTTCCCATCATGGCTGCATCCAGGAAAGGCAATACCGAGAAAATTCACGACCTGCTATTTCAGGCTTTGGAGACGGAAATAGGGGGAATCAACGTCTACACCACTGCGCTCTCCTGTGTGGTCAATGACGATTTACGCAAGGAATGGCAGGGCTATCTGGACGAAACCAAAACACACAAGCAGGTGTTGTTGACCGTATTCGAAGAACTGGGGTTGGATCCGGCGACACCGGCGCCCAGCCGAAAAATCGTCAAGCACCATGGCGACAGCCTGGTCGCGGCCATGGAGATGGCAAAAAAAGGTGGGGACCTGTCCGCAGCCCAGATTGTGGCGGGGGAATGCGTAGTGCTGGCTGAAACCAAGGACCACCAGAATTGGGAGCTGATTGGACGGGTTGCCGACAAGCTTTCAGGGTCTGAATCCGCGATCCTGAAGAAGGCGTACGACGCCGTGGAAAAGGACGAAGATCATCACCTGTATCACACCCAGGGCTGGACGCGCGAACTGTGGATTGAAGCGCTGGGGTTTCCTGCTGTGCTGCCGCCGCCTGAAGAAGTCAAAAAAGTGGAAACCGCAATTGGTGCGTCCAGGGCCGAGCACAGCCGCGACGACATGCTCAAACACCCGTAGTGAAATGGGGGCGGTTGCGAGACGCCGCCCGCGCTTTTATCCGCCATCCAGGCTTGCTATAAAGACGGGTCAAGTCTGTTTTTCCAGCGAGGGTAAATGTCGATTCAAATGCTTTGCCGCAGCAGCGTCCTGCTGTTGTGCGCCGCCCTGGTGTCCGGCTGTTCTTCATCCACCCCGTCGCCCTGGTCTTCCCCCAATCCCGGTTCACCCTCAGGTTCGCCCGCTTCTCGCGTATCGCTGGAATGCCGGATCACCAGCTGTCTTTACGACGGCAAATACGAGCCCGGCGAGCGCGACTATGCCGAGGCGGAAGCCAAGCGCTTGAACCGAGCTGAAATGGAACGGCTGCGCCGCGCGGCCGGCAACTGAAACCCGGCTGGCAGCAGCGAGCCCTAACGCGTGACCGGTTCCGCCCGGAGCCGAATGGCGAAGGTGGCTTGCGGGTCCTTGTAGGCGGATGGGCTGTCGGCGCCGATGTCGATCCGCGCATTGTCTGCGGCGGCATACGACTTGTTCGAGAAATGCTTCACCACCGTGCGGGGGCTTTGACTGTCGGTCAGGCCGATCGCGGGGCTGAAATCCACCGGGCCGCGATGAAAGTCGGCGACCACGCCCGCCAGCGCCCAATGGCAGACGCCTTGGCCGAAATAATCTTCGTCGCGGAACGGGGCCAGCACGACCTCGGCACGGAAGGTGCCGTCCGCTTGGCGATCAAACGTGACCGCCACACGCTGTTCGGGCACGACGGTCGCGCCCGTCACGGGCGTCAACGGCGTGCAGGCGGCATTGCTGACGCGGTAGTCGGCATGGCCGTCGACACGGTCGAACGGACCCGGCGCGCCCTCGACGGTGGCTATGATGCCGATGCGCCGCGACGTGTCGGGGTTGGGCTGGACGGCCACGCTGGACGTGGCCGCGGCGTATGCCGAATGAACCAACCCCGAGATCATCGCAAAACCTGCAGCCAAGGGCAGGCAGGCCAAGGCGCCAACGCGCTTCATCGCGTTCACTTGGCGGACTTGGCCGGCATCGGCGCCAGCGTGTCGTACTGGTCGATCTGGCCCACGTCCACCCAGCCCGCGGCGCAGTCACCAGCATAGTCGCCATCTTTGCCCCGCTGGCACGCCTTGCCGCTTGGCGGCGTCTTCCATTGCACCGGCAGGTCGGCGTCCTTGCACAGGCTGTTGTCGCGGCATTCCGGCACGCTGGCGGTGGGCACGACGATGACGTAGTGGCGCTGGGTCTCGCCCTTGCGCGCCATGGCGGGGATGCAGACGAACTGGCGGTCCTGCACGTGGGCCACGGGGTTGCCTTCGCCGTCGATGCGGTCGTTCAGGTCCAGGCCGCCATCGGCCGCGATCGAGCCGAACGCGGCGCCTTCGCCGCAGTTGCCGACGTTCACGGAAAAGCCATCCGCGGTGCAGCTCGCGCCGCCGTAGCCGTCGGCACGGCACTCGATCTTCGAGGCGGGCGTCATGCGGGTGAGTTGGGCTTGGGCGGCGGCAACGGCGTTATCGCCAGCTGAAGCGGCCAAGGCCGTCGCGGCGCACAGGCTTGCGGCCAGGGCGGCCAGCAGATGGGACAGGGAGATCTTCATGGGGCTTCCTGAGAAGAATCGGAGTGCGATGCAATCGGCGGGAATTGTAATGCCGGGACAAGTACGACGTGGTGTCCGTGTCAGGTGGGCGGGACGGGCTGCGCGGCCGCGCCTGGCGGTTTGCCGTAGAGCACCCGGGCGCACGCCACGCCGCCGACCAGCCCCGGCAATCCCCCCATGAGCAACAGCGCCGTCAGATCCGACCACGAGTAGTCGCGTGATCCGAATCCCAGTTGAAAAACCGTGGCGTACAACCCGCCCAGCAGACCTGGCCAGCAGTACGAACGCCAGGACACGCGGGCCGGTCGAAAGGCGCCGGCCACCACGCCGGACAGCAAGGCAGGCACCCCGCCGAAGAGGTAGGAATAGGGCACCAGGAAAATCATCATCGGCAGGTTCTTGAGCGCTTCCAGGTCCAGGGCTGCGACGGTTACCAGCAGCGCAAAAGCGCCAACCCCCACAGGCGGCCCCAGGGCGACAAACAGGCCGGCGCCGCCAGCCGCGCCGCGCAAGATATCGCCGGGCGTCTTGCCGGCAGGACGGCGCGAGATGCGCCACAGCAACGCGGCCAGTGACAGCGCCGTCAGCACGCAAACGGAAAACAGCAGCAAAACGGGATGTCCTTATTCAGGCGCCGGCTTGTTGGGGAACAGGTTCAGCGACAGGATGGCGTCGGGGTAGGTGGCCAGCAGCATGCCGGACATATGGCCGTGCAGCGCGCCGAACAATGACCAGTTCAAGGGCTCGGTGCCGGGCAAGAGGTCCAGCAGCATCAACTGCCCAGTGCGCACCGTGCCCACGAAATACGCGCGCTCGTCGTGCTGGCCGGTGGGCGTGGCGCGGTAGATCTTGGTGGCGCGGGCGCTGTCATCCTTGCGCCAGGTGTTGCCGCCCGTACTGGTCTTGGCGCCGATGGGCGCGATGTCCGCCTGGATGGTTTCCCAAAGGGCGCGGGCGTTGGCGGCGTAGACGACGATGGTCATGGGTGCGCAGTCCTGTAAGAAAGAGGGGACGCAGCAAAGGTACCAATGTCGCGGGGTTCCGGCAAGCGGCCGATGACGCGCCTCCGTCGGTCTGGGCGCCGTGCATGGCAACGCTAATCGCCCGCCAGCTCGCGCAGTTCGCTGGCGCGATTGGCGTTGAGCAGCATCGGGCAGTAGCCATACATTGGCGACCCGACGTGTGCGCCGGCCAGCGAGCAGTGGCCGTTGCGGTAGACCAGCCAGGCCTTCTGGGCTTCTTCGAGCTTGACGGCGTCGTCCGGAAACTCGGTGGCCAGGCGCGCGTGGATCTTGGCGTACTGGGCGTTGATCTCGCGCTTGGCCGCGGACGATACCGCGCCGGAGCACGCTTCGACGGTGCCGTTGTTGACGGCGCCGGCGTCTTTCAGGCAGCGGTCGTACTGGTCCATGTAGTCCGGCGGGGCGGCCAGGGTCAGGACGGGAGACAGCATCAAAGTCAGCGCGAAAGCGTGTCGGATCATGGCGGCGCGAAGGGCAATCCAGGGGTTTTGAACAGGGTGAACACGCGCGCGAATTGGCGTGCAGGCCAAGCATACCGCCTGCCGCGGATTGGTGTTTCTCCTGCTTGACACTCATCGGGTTAGTCCATAAAGTCACCGCACAGATTTAGATAAAAGACCATCTGTAAGATGGTCTTTTATCGCGTGCACGTTGCGTCGACCTCTTACAGAAATAATTCCAAGAGGAGACAGTCGTGCAATCAACATCCGTCAAGCTGCGTGGCATCGACGATGTCATCGCCTACATCGATTCTCGTCCGGGCATCGTGGGCCGAGCCGGCCTTATCTGGTGGCTCGCCCTGGGTGGCCTGTTCCTGGACGCATTCGCCAATTCCGCGCTGAGCGCGGGCCTCGGACCCATGACGCGCAACCTTGGCCTGACGGCCGGCCAGGTGGCGCTGATGACCTCGTTTGCCTCATGGGTGGCGATCGCGTTCAACCCCATCGGCGGCTGGATGGCGGATCGCTGGGGCCGCATGCGGCCGCTGATCGCAGCCAAGCTGCTGGCGCTGATCGGCGCGCTGCTGGTGGTGTTTGCGCCGTCGTTCGAGGTGATCCTGGCGGGCCGGTTCTTCGTGGGCGCGGCCTATGGCATCGACTTCGCGATTGCGATGGCGGTGCTGGCCGAGTTCACGCCGGTCAAGTTCAAGAGCCGGCTCAATACCTGGCAGGGCATGTGGTACACGGCGGTCTGCACCAACCTGCTGCTGGCGCTGCTGTTCTATTCGTGGGACGTGGGCGACGCGATCTGGCGCTATTCGGTGGCGGCCACCGCGGTATTCGCCGTGACCATCCTGCTGCTGCAGCTGCGCTTCATGGTCGAAAGCCCGATCTGGCTGGCGCGCAAGGAGCGGGTCGACGAGGCCGCCGCGGCGATGACGCGCATCTACGCGCAGCCATTCACCGCCGCGCCATTGGCCGAACGCGTACCGGTGGCCAATCAGGCCCGGCGCGGGCTGGCCAACGTGCTGCTGATCTTTCGTGGCGTGTATCTGCCGCGCACCATCCTGGCGGCCACGGTGCAGATCGGGCAGTCGATCCAGTATTTCGCGGTGGGCTGGTACCTGCCGCTGATCAGCGCGGCGCTGTTCGGCAAGGACTTCGTCTATGCCACGGTGGGCGCGCTGGTGTTCAACGTGTTCGGCATTTTCGGCGGCTTCATGTCGCCCTACATCGGCCGCAAGCTGGGTCTGCGGCGCGCGTCGGCGTTCGGGTTTGCCGCCGTGTTCCTGATGCTGCTCATCCTGGGCACCTTCCACGGCAAGATGCCGATGTGGCTGGCGGTGGTGGTGCCGTCGCTTTTCATCCTGTTCCATTCCGGCGGGCCGGGCGCCAACGGCAAGAGCCTGTCGTCGCTGTCGTTCCGCGGTGAATTGCGAGCCGGCGCCAACGGCGTCATCGGCGCACTGGGTTCGATTGGCGCGGCGGTCGGGCTGCTGGTGTTTCCGCTGTTTCGCGAAAACTACGGGCTGGAGAAGACCTTCCTGATTCTGTCGGTGGTGCCGCTCATCGCCAGCATCATCTGCTTTGCCATCAAATGGGACCCCACCCGCAGCGGGATCAATCCCGACAACGAGGCCGGGGCCCCGCAATTCAAGGGCGACGAGACCCTGCCCGCGCTGGACCCCGTCTTGGGGAAAACGGCGCGATGACGGACGGAGACACTATGCACAAAGACGTGATCCTGGCTATCGATGCCGGCACCTCGGGGACCCGCGCGGCCCTGGTGTCGGGCGACGGCCATGTATCGGGGCAGCAGTACCTGTCGCTCCAGGTCGATACGCCGCGACCTGGCGTGGTCGAGCAGGACGCCAACGCCATTCTGGAACGGACGGTGCAGGTATGCCGCCAGGTCGTCGAACAGGCGCGCCAGGATGGCCGCGAGATTGCGGCGCTGGCGCTGGCCACGCAACGCGCGACGTCGGTGCTGTGGGACACCACCACCGGTCGTGCGTTGGTGCCGGCGATGGTGTGGCAGGACACGCGCTACGTCGATGAACTCGATCGCCTGGCCCCGGCCTGGAATGCGCGTCTGCTTGCGCAGGTGGGGCGTCCGGCTGGCGTGCGTTCGCCGTATCTGTGGGCCGCGCGCCACCTGCGCGATACGCCCGCGGTGGCGCAGGCCTGGCGCGAAAGGCGGCTGGCATTCGGCACGGTCGATACCTGGCTGCTGTGGCATCTGTCGGACCGCCGCGAATGCGTCACGACGCCTACCAACGCCACGTCTGCCGGCGCCTACGTGCTGGCCGACCATTGCTATTACCTGGACTGGATCGACGCGCTGGAATTTCCGCGTGAACTGCTGCCCGCCCTGCGCCAGGAAGCCGATGACTTCGGCCATACCCGCGCGGATCTGCTGGGCATCGCCGTGCCGATCCGCGCATCGGCTGGCGACCAGCACGCCGGCGCCGTCGGGCTGGGGTGCCTGGACCGCGGGCAGGCGATGTGCGTGCACGGCACCGGCAGCTTTGTCGACTTGATCATCGGGCCCCAGCCCCCCGTGAACAGCGGCCGCTACGAAGGCTCGTTGACCATGACCGCGCGGCGCCAGGACCAGGTCTCGCACTTCGCGGTCGAGACGTTTGTCGCCACCACCGGATCGGCCTTGAACTGGGTCTGCGACAAGCTGAAGTGGTTCCAGAACGCGCAGGAAATCAGTGCCTTGGCCGCCACGGCCGAATCCGCCGGCGGCGTGACGTTCATTCCGGCCCTGACGGGCTTGCGGGTGCCGCGCATGGAAGCCGGGGCGCGCGCGTCGCTGACTGGCATCTCCATGGCAACCACGCAGGCCGAGGTGGCCTACGCCATTCTGGAAGGCATCGCCCATTCCGTCGCCAGCTGCATCGAGGCGGACGAGGAAGTGTCGGGCGTGCAGGTGTCGGAACTGGTGGTCGGGGGCGGCCTGTCGTGCAGCGATCCGCTTCTGCGCATCCAGGCGGACCTGCTGGGCATTCCGATACGCCGCATGCAGGAAGCCGACCGCGCCAGCCTGCGCGGCGTGGCGTTCCTGGCAGGCGCCTCGGGCCTGTTCTGGCCGTCGTTGCAGGCGGCGCGCGATACCGCCGCCACCGACGCGGTGTTCCTGCCATCGCTGGCGGCCGACGCGCGCGCCCGGCGGCGGGCGCTGTGGCATTCGCGCGTTGAATCCGAATTGGCCCATGCGGGCCTGTACCCCCACGACAAGCAGGAGGCATTGCGCACATGATCGGGTGGCCATCAAGAAAGCCCAGGAAGGACCGGGCCGGCATGACCCGCACCGAACCGTTGCGGCTGGTCCGCCAGGAGCAGTCGGACCGGTTGGGCAGCGAGCAGTTCGATATGTTGATCATCGGCGGCGGCATCACGGGCGCCTACGCCGCGCTGGATGCCAGCCTGCGCGGCTATCGCGTGGCGCTGGTGGAAAAAGACGACTTTGCGTCGGGCACGTCGTCGAAGTCTTCGAAGATGGTGCACGGCGGGCTGCGCTACATCGAACAGGGCAACCTGGGGCTGGTGCGCCATTCGCTGCACGAGCGCCAGCGGCTGCGCCGCAATGCCCGGCACCTGGTGCAGCGCTTGCCTTTCCTGTTTCCCATCCTGGAACGCGACGGGGTGTTCGACAAGCGGCTGGCCAAGGCCTTCGAAAGCCTGCTGTGGACCTACGACCTGGCAGGCGGCTGGCGCGAAGGCATCCTGCATCAGAAGCTGACACCGGCCGAGGTGCTGTCGCATTGCCCGACCTTCAAGCAGGATGGCCTGCTGGGCGGCTTCCTGTATTTCGACGCGCGGGTGGACGACGCGCGCTTGACGCTGGCGGTCGCGCGCACCGCGGCTTTCCATGGTGCGGCCGTGCTGAACCATGCCAAGGCGGTCGAGGTCACGCGAGACGCCCACGGCCGGGTCGACGGCGCCATCGTGCAGGCCGGGCAAGCCGAAATCCGCGTGCGGGCCGCAGTGGTCGTCATGGCTACCGGGGTGTGGCTGCGCGACTGGAACGGCAGCCGCAAGGACGATCCGCAGGCGCTGCACATCCGTCCGGCCAAGGGCGTGCACGTGGCGGTGCCGTGGCTGAAGGTGCGCAACGACTGCACCGTGACGATTCCCGTGCCCGGACGCAGCCGCCGCGCCACCATCACGCGGTGGGGCAACGTGTCCTACCTGGGCACGACGGACGAAGACTATGACGGCGACCTGGACGACGTCCATTGCACCCGCCGCGAGCTGGACTTCCTGCTCGAAGGCGCCCGTTCGGCGCTCAAGACCGATCTGTGTGCCGAAGACGTGGTGGGCAGCATCGCAGGCTGCCGGCCGCTCGTGGCGCCGCCGGGCGGCAAGACGCTGGAAATCAAGCGCAACCATGAAATCCGGGTGGCAGCCGACGGCCTGGTGACCATCGTGGGCGGCAAGCTGACGACATCGCGCCACATGGCCGAGCAGACCGTTGACGCCGCGCAGAAGGTGCTGGGCAAGAAGGCGCGCTGCGTCACCGCCAGCGCCTTTTTGCTGGGCGCGGCGGGCTACGACCCGCAGGCCATCGTGGCCTCGGGCGGCCTGTCGGCGCACCTGGGTGAACGCTACGGCACCGAGGCGCGCTTTGTCAGCGACCTGATGCAGCAAGACCCGGCGCTGATGGCACCGCTGGTGGCGGGGCTGCCTTATACCGAGGCCGAGGCCCTGTACGCCGTGCGCCACGAATTGGCGGCCACGGTGGAAGACGTGCTGTCGCGCCGCATGCGGGCGCGGCTGATGGCGCGCGATGCCTCGGCCCTGGCCGCGGCGCGCGTGGGCCAGATTTTGCAGGCCGAACTGGGCCTGTCCGATACCGAAGTGGCGCGGCAAGTGAACGGCTACCGCGCCGCGATCCAACATGAAAAGTCCGTACTAATGGGAGACGACTCGTGATCAGTAAAGAAGCTATCAAGCGCGGCTACAACCGTGGCAACTACGTGGTGGGCGCACACACGCCGCCGGGCTATGCGGCAGGCTTGAACGAGACCGGCACGCAACCTGGCACGCAAGC
Source organism: Achromobacter sp. DH1f (assembly GCF_000633435.1). Taxonomy (NCBI): domain Bacteria; kingdom Pseudomonadati; phylum Pseudomonadota; class Betaproteobacteria; order Burkholderiales; family Alcaligenaceae; genus Achromobacter; species Achromobacter sp. DH1f. Next base: position 335,115 of record NZ_AYMF01000006.1, read on the forward strand.
CGGCCTGCAACGCGACCCGGTCGCGGTGACGCCTGAGCACATCCAGACGCTGCGCGCCGCGGCAGACGAGGTGCTGACCGCCACCGCCGACGCGGTGGCCTGGACGCGCGACTGGTGGGCCGGGTCGATGATGACCGAAACGGCGGGCCGGCCCGCAACGCCGCATGCGGTGATCGTCAAGGTGTCGACCGTGGCGCAGATCCAGGCCGTGATGCGTATCGCCCACGCGGCTGCCATCCCCGTCACCGTATCGGCCGGCCGCAGCAACGTCACCGGCGCCGCACTGCCGCTGCGCGGCGGCATCGTGCTGGACGTCTGCCAGTTGAACCGGTTGATCGGCATCGACCGCGAAAGCCAGATCGTCGAGGTCGAGGCCGGCATGTTCGGCGATGTGTTCGAACAGACCATCCAGCGCGATTTCGGCCTGACGATGGGCCATTGGCCGTCGTCGTTCGGTATCAGCACGGTGGGCGGCTGGGTGGCGTGCCGCGGGGCAGGGCAGTTGTCCACGCGCTACGGCAAGATCGAAGACATGGTGTTCGGCATGGACGTGGTGCTGGCCGACGGCAGCCTGATCACCGTGGGCGGCTATTCGCGTGCAGCATTGGGGCCGGACCTGCAACAGGTCTTCATCGGTTCGGAAGGCACGCTGGGCGTGGTGGTGCGCGTGCGCCTGAAACTGCACCGGCTGCCCGATTACGGTCGCGCCATCGCCTATGGCTTCAAGACCTTCGCGGCGGGCCTGGAGGCCTGCCGCCAGATCATGCAGCGCGGCGCCAACCCGGCGGCGCTGCGGCTGTACGACGAACTGGAAAGCGGGGTGCAGTTCAATCAGCCGGACTTGAACGTGCTGCTGGTGGCCGACGAGGGGCCACAGCCTGTCGTCGATGCCGTCATGCAGATCAGTGAAGCCGTGTGCCGCGAAACGGGCGAACCGCTGGACGGCGAGGCGGTGTTCGAGCGCTGGCTGGAAACCCGTTACCTGACCGGAAAAAGCGCCGAAGGCTTCAAACGCAGCCCGGGTTTCGTGGCAGACACGCTGGAAATGGCGGGGCGCTGGAGCGACTTGCCCGCGATCTACGACGAGGTCGTGGCCGCCATCAATGCGGTGCCAGGCACGCTGGCCGGGTCGGCGCACCAGTCGCATGCGTATGGGGACGGCGCGTGCCTGTATTTTTCGTTGCGTGGCGAAGTCGCCGTCGAGGACCGGGCTACGTGGTATCGGCAGGCCTGGGACGCCGCCAACGCGGTGTTGATTAAATATAATGCCGCGCTCAGCCACCACCATGGGGTGGGCCTGCTGCGCGCGCCATATATGCGGGAATCGCTGGGGCCGGCCTTCGCGGTGCTGCTCGCGGTGAAGCGGGCGCTGGATCCGAAAAACATCCTCAACCCCGGAAAGCTCGGCCTGACGGACGAACTCTTCTACGATCAGGGCAGGCAATAACATGGACAGGTCACTCGGGGCATGCCTTTCGCGGCATCCGGTCATTGCCACGCTGTACGGGCCGGAGCAAATCAACGCCTTCGTGGGCAGCGCAGCCGAGATCGGCATCGTGGCCAACGTCGAGCTGCGCAAGCTTGCGCCGGTGATCGCCGCCTTGAATCGGGCGGGCAAGTACGTCATCGTCAATATCGACAGCTGCGAAGGCCTGTCGCAGGACAAGGGCGGCGTGGACTACCTGGCCGATATCGGCGTGGCCAGCCTGGTGTCCACCCGCGTCGCCACCATCCAGCGTGCCAATCGCGCCGGCATGGTGACGATGCAGAAGGTGTTCGTCACCGACCGGTCCACCTGGCCGCGCAGCGTCAAGGCGCTGGAACAGAGCGACCCCAACCTGGTGCAGATCATGCCGGCGCCGATGCTGGCTCACATGGCGCCGCAGGACCTGAAGGCGCTGCCGCCCATCGTGGCGTCGGGCTTTGTCTGCAACCAGGGCGACGTGGCTGCCGCATTGAAACAGGGCGCGGTGGCGGTGTCGACCAGCGACGCGGTGCTGTGGAGCGTGGACCCGAAAGCGCTGCGATAGCGCCGCAGCGCTTTTGGCCGGCCGTGGCGGACGTCAGTCCAGCCGCGCGCCGGATTGTTCCACCAGCGTCTTCCACACGGGCAGTTCCTGCTGATAGCTCGCCACGAATTCCGTGGGCGAGTTACCCGTGGGAATGAAGCCCATGTCGATCAGCCGGGCCTGCACCTGCGGCGTGCGCACCATGTCGTGCATTTCGCGGGCCAGGCGCGCGACGATGGGGGCGGGCGTGTCCTTGGGCGCGGCCAGCGCCACCCAGCCAACCAGGCGGTAGGCGTCTTCGCGCAGGCCCTGTTCGGCCAGCGTGGGGGCATCGGGCAGCACGTCCATGCGCTTGTCGCCGGTGACGCCGATGAGCTTGAGCCGGCCGTTGTCGATATACGGCTTGGTGCCCAGCGCGCTGGCGAACGCCAGCTGGATGCGGCCGCCGATCAGGTCCTGCAGCATGGCCGATTCGCCCTTGTAGGCCACATGGGTCATGTCGCCGTGCTGCGAGGCATCGAGATAGGCCAGGCCCAGGTGTCCGTACGAGCCGACGCCCCAAGATCCATAGGCCACCTTGCCGGGATTGGCGCGAACGTACGCCAGCAGCGCTGGACCGTCCTTGGCCGGCACGCTCGGGTGCGCCACCAGCGTCACCGGCGCGATGGCGATCTGCGAAATCAGGACGAAGTCGCGCAGCGTCTGGTAAGGCAGGTGGTGGTAAAGGAACTGGTTCTGCATCAGCGAAGAGCTGAGCGACACGGTCAGCGTATAGCCATCGGGCGCGGCCTTGGCTGCGGCATCGGTGCCCATGATGCCCGATGCACCCCCGCGGTTTTCCACCAGCACCGGCTGCCCTAGCCGGTTCGACAGGCGTTCGGCCACCATGCGCGCCACGATGTCGGTGGCGCCGCCCGCGTTGTAGGGCACGATGATGCGGATGGGTTTCGTGGGCCATGCGGCCTCGGCGTGCAGCGGGCCGGCCAGCGCCAGCCCCAGCAGGGCCAGTGCGCTGCCCGTCAGCCAACGGCGGCGGGATCGTACGGTGTTGCCCTGGGTCATGCGCATGTCTCCGGATCGGCGCGTGAGGCGGCGGGGCGGGATCGCCACGCCGCTGTCGCGCTCGTTCCAGGATTCTTGTCTTGCGACGTGTTTTTTACAATGCGAGGTCAGGTTGACAGCATGTCAAACGGCCTTTGACGTCGGTAATTCAGCGTAATTCGCTGCGCCGATACAGGCTCAAGCCCAGCGCCAGCAATGCCAGCATGCCGGCGCAGCCGCGGTTGACCCAGGTCATCACCCGGGCCGAAAACGCGCGCATGGCGTGGCGGCCGCCATAGGCATACAGGCACATCATCACGCAGTCGATCGCGGCGCTGACCAGCGCCAGCACCACGTACTGATGCGCGACGGGCGCGGCCGGCTGGATGAATTGCGGCAGGAAAGCCGAGAAGAACAGGATGCCCTTGGGGTTCGACAGGCCCACGAACAGGGCCCGCAGAAAGGCCTTCTTGCCAGTGGCGGACACCTGCGCCGCATTGACCTGCAAGGCGCGCGCCGGTGAATGCCAGATGGCCCAGGCCAGATACAGCAGGTACGCCGCGCCGCCCCATTTGACGACGCTGAACAATTGTTCCGATGCTTGCAGCAGCGCGCCCAGGCCGCAGCCCACCGCGCCGATCAGCAACAAATCAGACAACATCGCGCCGGCAATACCAAAGCCTGCGACGCGCATGCCGTGGCAAGCGCCGTTGTTCAGCGCCAGCAGCATGGAGGGGCCGGGGCTGACCATGACGGCGCTCACGGTGACGACATATAGCAATAGCGTGGTGGCGTCCATCGGTCATGGTGAGGGTAGGAAAACAGCACCAAGCATAGCAATGTCAACAATCGAAAGGAATTTGCATTGCTTTGAAGTTGCCGGCGCCGCTTTGGCCGACCATCGAGTTTTCAGCTTGGAGGGCGAATCGTGTACCCACTATCAAAGCGCTGCGGCGCGGAATTCTTCGGCACGTTCTGGCTGGTGCTGGGCGGTTGCGGGGCGGCCGTGCTGGCGGCGGGCTTTCCGCAATTGGGCATCGGCTTTGCCGGCGTGGCGCTGGCATTCGGCCTGACGGTGCTGACCATGGCCTTTGCGGTCGGGCACATTTCGGGCGGCCACTTCAATCCCGCGGTCACCGTCGGCCTGGTCGCGGGCGGCCGTTTCCCCGCCCGGGAAATCCTGCCTTACGTTGTGGCCCAGGTCCTGGGCGCCATTGCGGCAGCGGCGGTGCTGGCGGTCATCGCCGATGGCAAGCTCGGATTCGACCTGAAGGGCAGCCACTTCGCCGCCAACGGCTACGGCGCGTATTCGCCGGGCAAATACTCGATGGGCGCGGCGCTGGTGACCGAGGTCGTGATGACCGCGGGCTTTCTGTTCGTGATCCTGGGCGCCACTGCCAAACGCGCCCCGGCGGGCTTTGCCGCCATCCCCATCGGTCTGGCCTTGACGCTGATCCACCTGGTCAGCATTCCCGTCACCAATACGTCGGTGAACCCGGCGCGATCCACCGGCCCGGCATTGTTCGTGGGCGGCTGGGCGCTGGAGCAACTGTGGCTGTTCTGGGTCGCGCCGATCGCCGGGGCAATCATTGGCGCGCTGGCGTATCGCCTGGTGAGTGAGCCGGCGACTCAGGGGTAGAGGAGAGAGGTGTCGCCCGGATCGGCGCTCAGTTGCTGCTCTACACCGTCACCGTGAGCGCCGTCATGGCCAGCCCCAGCCCATATCAGAGCGGCAAATTCGTCAGTTGCGCCAATTGGGAATCGCTAGGAAATCCGCGGGTCCGGTAGCGGACCGGATAGGTATCTTGACGCTCCAGCATAGGCCCCAGCAGGGTGGACGCCTGCGCCCAGTCGACCACTCTGACTTCACCCATGGTGTCAGTGGCGCCGGGGCGTACCAGTGCCAGCCGGTCTGTCTTGGGAAGCAAGCAATCGGCGCCGCGCGTCCATGATGTCAACGATAGCGAACCGCCCGAAGGGTTGTTGGCTCCGCGAAAGAGATAGTCGGCCACGAAAATGTCGAGGTTCTGAGCGGTGTGGATGCGATCCAGCGCTTCTTTTTGTGTGTCATATTCTTCCTTGGCCATCCTGCGTGCCAGTGTGGCCAGCAGGCTGGCCGTTTCGTCGTTCTCTGGCAGATAGCGTTCGACCTTGGCGTCGCAATAACGGTACATGTGCGGCGATAGCGCAGTGCCATGCTCGAGCGCTATATGGCTCAGTAGCACGATGTTGGTCAGCCCTTCGATGTCGGCGTCGCCGGTGATCAATAGTGTCTCGCGAACGGGCACCATGAATATGGGTTGGCCACGAATCTGCGCGCGTTTGAGCAGGTCGGGCAACAAGGCGCGGCTGGTGTGGTAGCTATCTTTCCAGGCGCCGCCGTAGACACCGGGGCTCAGGGGCGTGAAGTCCGGCGGCGAGTGGCGCAAGTTGTCGATGCTGATAGCCAGTGATTCTTCAAAGGTGAAGCCCCAGTCTTGGGGAACACCTTGGAACAGCGTCGTGATGGATTCCGGTTGCTCCAGCGCCAGCATTACCACGAAATCTTCGTCGAACGGTTTGAACACGGGATGAAAATCGGCGTCGCTACCGTGTGAGAGGATGAGTTGCATGCGAGCGCTTTCGATGGCGCTGCGGCACCGAATGACGGGTCGCAACTGCGAACGCCCGTCGGCCTGAGCCGGGGCGGACTGACGGGCGCTCGCCAGGGCCTTTATATGTATCCGCAGCAATGCCGGCTTTTGCGCTCGGTCGGCATTGCAGTAGTCGCGATACGCGTTCAAGAGCTCGAAATGGGTGCCGTCCTCGAACAACAGCTGAAACTTGTCCGTCCGGTAACCGATATCGTCTGGACAGCCATGGCGCCGGGCAGCATCGATGAATAGCTTCGCGAATTGGTCTTGTGTTGGTTGGCGCCGAAATAGCTTGTCTAAAAATGGCATGTATCTCTCTGGAGGTTTAACGTATCGTGGTCGGCCGAGGTCGGCTCGAGCCATCGTCACGCACCAGAGAAAGACTGGGAATTGGAAAATTCTGAAAATTCGGGTGCTGGCCGGAGTCCGATGCAGGGTTATTGGCTCGCACCCGGATCTTCAAGGCGGCGGGCCCTAGTCCAAAGCCCGCAGACCAGCCAGGTCCGCGTCGCTGGGAAACCCCCGCGTGCGGTAGCGCACCGGGTAGACCTCTTCCGGTTCCAGCAAGGGCGCCAGCACCGCCAGCGCCTGTTCCCAGTCGACCACGCGGACTTCGCCGATCTCGTCGTCGGCATCCGGGCGCACCAGCGCCAGGCGGTCGACCTGGGGTAGTGATGTATCCACGCCGCGCGTCCAGGAAGCCACCGAGAAAGACGCCGTGGCGTCGTCGTTCTGCGTGAACAGGTTGTAGTTGGCGACAAAAATGTCGACGCCCTGTTCTTCGTGGATGCGGTCCAGGGTTTCCTTCTGAGCGTCGTAGTCGCCCTTGGCCAACAGGCGCGCCAGGTGGTTCAACTGACGGCGCGTCGCGTCTTGCGGGGGCTGGTAGCGTTCGATGCCCGCGTCGGTGTAGTGATACATGTGCGGCGACACCGGGCGGCCATGCGGCACGACCTGTTGACAGAGTTCAGCCATCTTCATCAGGCCGGCGTCGTCGTTGTCGCCGCTGACCAGGAGCAGGTCGCGAGTGGGCATCATGAATACCGGACGGCCGCGTACCGGCACGCGCTCAAGCATGTCGGGCAGCAACGCGCGGCTGGTGTCGTAGCCGTCTTCCCAACCGCCGCTGTAGACGCCGGGCGCCACTTCCACAAAGTCATCGGCCGAGTCGCGCAGATTGTCGATCGCCATCGTCAGCGCTTGCTCGAACGAGATGCCCCAGGCGGCCTCGGGGCCGTTGGTCAGGGTCGAGATGGATTCGGGGTGGTCCAGCGCCAGCAGTACCACGCAGTCGTCGCCGAAGGGCCGCAGTGCGGGATGGAAATCGGCGTCGTTGCCGTCGGTGCGCACGTGATGCATGCGCACGTCTTCGATGGCGCCCAGATTGCGGATCACGGGCCGCAGCAGCGGGCGGGCTTCGGCCAGCGATTGCGGCACGGCCACGCCGCTGCTGAGCAGCGTCGACACGAAGCCCTGCAGGGCGCCCTGGCGCTGTCCGCCGGGGGCGCTACAGTAGGCGTGATAGGCATTGTGCAGGTTGAAATACGAGCCTTCGCCCTGCAGCAGGCGGAATTCGTCGGCCTTGTAGGCCAGGTCGCCCGTGTAGCCACGCTGGCGTACGGCAGCAATGAAAAGCTCGGCGAACTGGTCCTGTGTCGGCTTGCGCCGTAACAGCGAATCTAGGAATCCCATGCTTTTCTCGGGTGGTTGAGGCGGTGCCGTCGGGCGCGGCGGCGTTCGGCTACGTCACATCGCGGTCGGGAAGCGAGCGTTGCGGGGCGTCGGCCGCTCGGGCAGCGGCTTGCTCGCGGATGCGGGCCTGGGTGTCGGCGTCCACCAGCCGGCGCAATTCGCGAAACAGCGGCAAGGCGTCGGTGTACTTGCGGCCGTAGTCCAGATTGAAGGCGTAGTCGAAATCGGGGTCGTTGGCGCCCTGGTTATGTTGCAGCAGGGTTTCCAGCTTGTCCATGGCTTTCACGGCCCGGGCTTCGGGCGACGAGGCGTTTTCGTAGTCGTCCCACAAGGCCAGCAGCTGGGCGCGGGCGGGGGCATCCAGCGGCCCGGCCAGGGTCAGCAGGTCCAGGCGTTCCTGGGCGCCCTTGTCCAGGCCGGGTGTCTGCCGGATCGCGGGCACATCGCCGTGGATGGCCTCGCCCAGGTCATGGATGACGCACAGCTTGAGGATGCGGGCGAAGTCCAGGCCCGTCAGGCCTTCTTCGAGCATCATTGCCATCAGGCACAGGCGCCAGGTGTGTTCCGCGGTGCTTTCCTGGCGGCCGCCGGAGCTATGGGCGCTGCGCAGCACGTCTTTGAGTCGTTCGGCCTGGCGGAGAAATTCCAGCCGGCCCTGGAGAGTGTCGGTGTCCATGAATCAGGTTGTCGTAAGTCTGATATCAATATTCTGGCGGGCGTTGCCTGGATAGACAGGCCCATCGCCAACGAGTGTATCTTGTGACTGCCGCCTCCCTTCCGACCGCCCCTGCCGCCGACTCGCATTACGACCGGGCCACCATCGCCTTTCATTGGCTGACGGTCATCCTGGTGGTCGGGCTGTTCGCCCTGGCCGAAATCTGGGGCTTTCTGCCGCGCGGCACACCCACGCGGCGCCTCTTGCAATCGCTGCATATCTCGTTCGGCTTGCTGTTTGCCGCGGTGTTCGTGCTGCGGGTGGTGTGGCGCTTGGGCGCGGGCCGCCAGCTGCCACCGGCCGGGGCAGGGTGGCTGCGGCTGGCCAGTTCAGGCATGCACGGGGTGCTGTACCTGTTGCTGGCGGCGCAGATCGTGCTGGGCTTCCTGTTCCGCTGGGCCCAGGGCGAGCCCTTTGCCTTCTTCGGCCTGTTCGACATTCCCACGCTGATCAGCATCGACCACGAACAGCGGCGTTTCATCGGCGGCCTGCACAACACCGTGGCCTGGAGCATCATCGTGCTGGCCTGTATCCACGCGGTGGCCGCCTTGTTCCACCACTACGTGCTGCGCGACGGCGTGCTGCGCCGCATGACCTCCAGCCGCTGAAGCGAGCCAAAAAAGGCACGGCAGTCCGCCGGATCGGGGGTGGGCAGGTTGTACATTACGCACTATTGCCTGCTTCACCTTTACAGGACCGCCTCACCATGACCGCCCCGAAAGTCGCCATTTCGCCTTCGATCTCCTGCGCCAACGACCAACCCTTCGTGCTGTTCGGCGGGATCAACGTGCTGGAATCCCTGGATCTCGCCCTGCGTTCCTGCGAGGAATACCAGCGCGTGACCACCAAGCTGGGCATTCCTTACGTGTTCAAGGCCTCGTTCGACAAGGCGAATCGCTCCTCGATCCATTCCTATCGCGGCCCGGGCCTGGAAGAGGGCATGAAGATCTTCGAGGCGGTCAAGAAGGAATTCGGCGTGCCGGTCATCACCGACGTGCACGAACCGTGGCAGGCGGCGCCCGTCGCTGAAGTGGCCGACATCCTGCAACTGCCGGCCTTCCTGGCGCGCCAGACCGACCTGGTGGTGGCGCTGGCCAAGACCGGCCGCGTCATCAACATCAAGAAGCCGCAGTTTCTCAGCCCCACGCAAGTGCTGAACATCGTTGAAAAATTCACCGAAGCCGGCAACGAACAACTGATCCTGTGCGACCGCGGCACCAGCTTCGGCTACGACAACCTGGTGGTCGACATGCTGGGCTTTGGCGTCATGAAGAAGGTATCGGGCAATCGCCCGGTGATCTTCGACGTCACCCACGCGCTGCAGCAGCGTTCGGCGCTGGACGCCGCGTCCGGCGGACGCCGCGAACAGGTGGCCGACCTGGCGCGGGCCGGCATGGGCGTGGGTTTGGCCGGCCTGTTCCTGGAAGCCCACCCCGACCCCAAGAACGCCAAATGCGACGGCCCCAGCGCCTTGCCGCTCGACAAGCTCGAGCCATTCCTGACCCAGCTCAAGCAGCTGGATGACCTGGTGAAATCCTTTGCGCCTATCGACATCGAGCCCTGACCCGGGTTGTCATCGCAGGTCAGCCAAGTTGTTATACGATCCGGGCCACATACTTTAGGGAGGCCTGGATGTCTTTTTACGCGATCGTCGCCGTTCGTAAAGAACCCGTCAGCGGCCATGTCGCCTATGTGCGCTGGGGGCTGGCCGAACGCGGCGTGCCGGGGTGGGTCAGCGACCCTGTCACCGCGGCGGCGTCCGAGGTCATCGAGGCCATCAAGGCCGGCGCCGACGTCGAAACCATGATCAGCGTCGACGGCCTGTCGGTCGCCTCGCGCCCCGTGCGCGTGCTGGTCGACGACGACGGACGCGAGCACCTGGCGTCGGTGCCAGCGCCCAGTTCCACGCTGCACACGGTGTTCGACCTGCCCGAGTTCTAGAACGCCGGCTTTCGGCCTCGGGAATACCCTGCTTGCGCGGCACCGGCCGCGGCGCGACCCTGCTGGAGTCACCGCCAGAAGGGGGTCTGCATGTCCGAGTCGGAACTTGCCAGCGCCACCGCGGCCCCCCGTGCCCGCAGACGGCGCGTTTCCTGGATCTGGCTCGTACCCGTCGTGGCCGCCGTGGGCGGCCTGCTGCTGGTGCTGCATGCCTGGCTGGCTGCCGGCCCCACCGCCACCATCGCCTTTCGCACTGCCGAAAGCCTAGAAGCCGGCAAGACCCAGGTCCGTTTCAAGGAAGTGGTGGTCGGCATGGTCGAGCGCGTGGCGCTCAACGACGACCGCTCCGGCGTGGTGGCAACCATCCGCCTGAATCAAGACGCCGCCGACCTGCTGCGCGACGGCACGGCCTTCTGGGTGGTGCGGCCGCGCCTGACGCTCAATGGCGTATCCGGCCTGGGCACGCTGCTGTCCGGCGCCTACATCGGCGTGGATCCCGCCGGCCCGCGCAAGGATGGCGCCAAGGCGGCGTCCAAAACGGTATTCACCGGCCTGGAAACCCCGCCACAGGTGTCGCAGGACCGCGGCGGCAAGCGCTTTGCCTTGCAGGCCCGCGACCTGGGGTCGCTGGAAATCGGGTCGCCGGTCTATTACCGCCGCGTCGCGGTGGGCGAGGTCATCGGCCATCAACTGGAACGCGGCGGCGCGGGCGTGACGGTCGAGGTGTTCGTCGACACACCGTACGATGCCTATGTCAATGCTGGCACGCGCTTCTGGAATGCCGGCGGCATCGACTTCAGCGTGGATTCTCGCGGGCTGAAGGTACGCTCGCAATCGTTGCTGTCGGTGGCCATTGGCGGCCTGGCGTTCGAGACGTTCGATGCCCGCGAGCATCCGCCGGCCCAGGCGGGCGCCGCGTTCGCCCTGTTTCCCAATGAAGAAGCCGCCCGGGCGCAGCCCGATGGCGAACCGTTGCGGATACGTCTGCGCTTTGACCAATCCGTGCGCGGACTGGCGGTCGGCGCGCCCATCGACGCCTTCGGTGCGACGCTGGGGCAGGTCGACGCGATCAACCTGGATTTCGACAACACCACCGGCTTGTTCTACGCGGTGGTGTCCGCCACCGTCTATCCCCAGCGGCTGGGCGCGCAGGTGCTGGGCGAGGTCAAAGAATACACCGGCCCCGACCTGTCGCGTCCCACCGGGCGCTTGCTGACGTCGCTGGTCGAACGCGGCCTGCGCGCGCAACTGCGTATCGGCAACCTGCTGACGGGCCAGCTGTATGTGGCGATGTCGGTGTTTCCCGACGCCAAACCGGTCACTTTCACCATGGAGGAAGTGCCTTTCCTGCCCACCGTGCCCAACAACCTGGATCAGCTGCAGCAGCAGATCAATCGCATCATGACCCGCCTGGACAAGGTGCCGTTCGACTCGATCGGCACCGAACTGAGCGGCCTGTTGCGGTCGGCATCCAGCCTGGCGCGCAGGCTGGATACGCAAGTGGCGCCGGCCGCGCAGGCCCTGCTGCGCGAGGCCAGTCAGTCGCTGGCGGCGGTCGGCGGCATGCTGCAGCCGGATGGCACCTTGTCCGTGGATACCGAGGTGGCAGTGCGGGAACTGGGCCGGGCCGCCCGGTCGCTGCGGCAATTGTCGGATTTCCTGCAGACCCGCCCCGAAGCCTTGCTGCGGGGACGCGGGCCGGACTCGGCCAAGCCGGCGCGCTGAGGCCGCACCCCGGCGGCAAGGACTGCGGCCGGCCTGTCCGTGACCCAGTGCAGCCGTATCGGCGGCAATGGTAGTTTTTGCACTGTCGCGCATCTTTGCCAAGGGATCCCGGCGGGCGCAGCCTTACGGGTGCCCCGGCGCACAATGGGCATGGCGCTTGCTGGTGTTGGCCTGTCTGATCGCCACGGCCCTCGGGGCCGCGGCCCGGCTTCACTGGGGAATCAGCATGGACCATAACGAAATGATGGCTCGCATGATCAGCAAGCCTGTCGCGCCCGGCAAGCCCGAGGGCTGGGACGGCATCTTGTCCGCGTACGCGGATTGCCTGTTGAAAGTGCAGGCCAAACTGACCGACGAGGATGTGCGGGGGTTTTTGGAGGTGGGCGCGCGGGTGTTCAGGACTTGCTGCCAGGAAGAGGCCAAGCAGCGCTGGACCGCAGAGCAACTGGCCGCCTACCACCGCAAGCCGCCGGCACCGGCTTAGGGCCGGCCGTTGCTGCGCAGGGGGCTACAGGCACTGGCGCAGCGCAAACTTGCGGCCAAAGGCGCGAATTTCATCGCCATCGACCGAGGCGGCCACATCCCAGTGGTCGCCGCGGGTTACCAGCACCGACTGGGACGAAAAAGCATGGCGCAGCGCGAACATCCAGAAGGCGGCTTCCGAGCCGACCGGCGCCAGGTCATGCGGCCCGATCCGCAAACGCTCAGGACGGGGCGTTGCGCCCAGTGACCAGCGCAGCGCGATCGCCAGGAAGGCAAAGCGCGCCGAGGCGGACGACGGTTGGACGCAAAACACGCGAATCTTCGGGTTCATGGAATGTGGCCTCCAGCAATGTGACCCAGCCTAGCAAAGAAGGTTGCATCGTTCCATACCGCGTTCGGGTGAGGCGCCTGCGGGTGGCCGGCGCGGCGATCGGTCTCGTCGGCGCTTGCCAACAGGCCTTACTGATCCGCCGGCAAGCGCGTGAAGACGTTGGTGACGATCATCTCTTGCGGCCGCGTGGTCCCCGGCACCTGCGGGGGCATGAGCTTGTCCATTTCCTTGCGGTCCTGCACGCGCGTCAGGCTCAGGTGATCACCCTGGATTTTCACGTAGCGGATGGACGCCACGCCCAGTTCGTACTTGCTGGTGGATTGTTCCAGCGTCTGTTCGATGCGCTTGGCGTCCAGCCAGCGATAGGTGCCGCTGGACACCGTGCCGGGGCCCTGCATCGACCAGGTGCCGTCCGCGCGGAATTCCGCCACGCCCGCACCGCCGGCCGGTTGCGGCGCCAGCGCTTGCCCATCCACGGTGCGCAGCATGGTCTGGTGCCGCCATTTGCCCACCAGGGCTTGCACGGCGTCGGGCGCCGGCGGTTGGGCGGCGGCTGGGATCAGCGCGGCGCTGCAGAGCAGGGCGGCCAGGGCGTAGGAGCGCAGGAGCTTCATGGTGCGGTTCAGGCGTTCAGGTCGTCAGTGGGGCCCTGGGCGGCGCGTGCGTCGGGCGGGCGTGGGTTTGCCGCATTATGCGCGTCGATGGCGCTGGCGTCACGGCTCGCGCCGCAGTCCTTGCAGCAGCAGTTCCTGGGCCTGCAACGCCAGCGCCAGCCGGTCCGCGGCATCGTCCCCGGCGGCAATCCAGAAGGCGCTTTCGGCCAGGCCGCCATACAGCATGCGGGCCAGCGCCCGCGGGTCGGCCGGGCCGATGCGGCCTTCCTCCATCAGCGTCTGCAGCAGCGCGCCCAGCGACACGCTGCATTGGTCCTGCGCGGTGTTGCCGTTGTGGCCCAGGACCGCACGGGCGTCTTGCAGCACGATCCGGCGAATCTCCGGCTCGGTCGCCATTTCCAGATAGGCGCGGCAGCGTTCGACCAAGCCCGTCCAGGCATCGGGCGCGCGCCGGGAAATGGCTTGCAGCCGTTCATCCATCTCGCCGTCGATCTGCTCGACGACCGCTGCCAGCAATCCCGACTTGTCACCAAAATGGTGATACAACGCTCCTCGGGTCAGCCCGGCGGCGGCGGTCAGATCGTCCATCGACGTGCCCGCGTAGCCGGCGCGGCGGAACGATTCCCGCGCCGTCGCCAGCAGCTTCCCGCGGGTTGCTTCAATCATCTCGGCGCGCGATCGCGACATGGTGGGCTCCCGTTGCATACGCCGCGTATGTTAATTGACATGCGACCGGTATGTGAATACGATCTTGCATACGCTTCGTATGTCAATTTGTCCGACGGCCCGTCCCGCCGGCCTGCAACATCCCCAGAGGTTTCGGGTGTCCAATCCCTATCGCGAATTATTCAAGGCGCCCGGCGCCGCAGGTTTTGTCGCCGCGTGCGCGGTCGCCCGATTGGCCTTGCCGATGATCGGCATCGGCATCATCACCATGTTGTCGCAGGTGCGCGGCGCCTATACCCTGGCCGGCGCCGTGGCGGCCACGTTCGCGCTGGCGACGGCGCTGCTGGCGCCGCGTATTTCCCGCCTGGTCGACCGCCACGGCCAGGGCAGGATCCTGCCCTTGGCTGCCGGCGCCAGCGTCGCGGGCCTGGTCGGCCTGGCGCTGTGCGTGCGTGTCGGCGCGCCGGATTGGACGCTGTTCGTGTTCGCGGCGCTGTCGGGCAGCTTGCCCAGCATGCCCGCCATGGCACGGGCCCGCTGGACCGAGATCTACCGCGACCAGCCCCAACTGCGCACGGCCTACGCGCTGGAATCGGTCTTCGATGAACTCAGCTTCATCATCGGGCCGCCGGTGGCGGTGGGCCTGTGCGTCCTGCTGTTTCCCGAGGCCGGCCCGCTCGGCGCGGCGCTGCTGCTGGGCGTCGGCGTCACGGCGTTCGTCATGCAGCGCGCCACCGCGCCCAAGGTGCAGCCGCGCGAAGAAGGCCGCGAAGCGTCGGTGTTGAGCGTGCCCATCATGCGGCAACTGACCACCATGATGGCGGCCATGGGCGTCATCGTCGGCACCATCGATGTGATGAGCGTGGCGTTCGCCCGCCAGCAGGGCCTGCCGGCAGGCGCCAGCGTGGTGCTGTCGGCCTATGCCCTGGGCTCGTGCGTGGCTGGCCTGGCGTTCGGCGTGCTGAAATTCCAGATGCCGCTGGCTCGCCTGTTGGCCATTGCCGCCACCGTCACCGCCTTCACCACGGTGCCGCTGCTGCTGGTTGCGGACCTGCTGACCCTGTCGTTGGGCGTCCTGCTGGCCGGCTTGTCGTTCGCGCCCACCATGATCATCGCCATGGCGATGGTCGAAGGCAGCGTGCCGGGGCGCCGCTTGACCGAAGGGCTGACCTGGCTGGTGACGGGCCTGGGCGCAGGGGTTGCGGCCGGGGCTGCCCTGGCGGGCTGGATCGTCGACCATCATGGCGTGGGCGCGGGATTCTGGACGGCGGTGGGGGCGGGCGCGGTCGTGTTGCTGGTGGCCCTGTATGCCGCGCGCGGCGCCAAGCCCGCGCCAGCGGCAGCGTGAACGCCCGGCGGTTCTAGAATGCCGGTAGCGCCGGGCCGCGGGGCGCGGCGCCCACAAGGAGAACAACCATGTCCCGAACCGTCGTCAATCCCGACACTGTCTTCAACTCGGTGCAATACGGCTTCAGCCAGGCCGTCATCGTGACCGGCCAGCGGCGCATGCTGCTGTCCGGCCAGGTCGGCGTCGATGCCGACGAACGCACCGTCGGGCCCGGCCTTCAGGAACAGACCGAGGCTGCGCTGGACAACATCGAACGCGTCCTGGCCGCGGCCGGCGGCACGCTGGCGCAGGTCATCATGCTGCGCCTCTATATTTGCGACACGGTCCGCGAAGACCAGGAAGTGATCGCCCAGGCCCTGCGCGACCGCTTTCCGAAAGATCCGCCACCCTCCTCGTGGGTCATCGTCAGCGGCCTGTCGCTGCCGGAATGGCTGATCGAGATCGAAGCCGAGGCCATGCTGGACTGACGCCGCTGCAAAGCAACGCCGGGTCCGCAAGCTTCAATCCTTGTCGCGCCACGGCGTCGCGGCAAAGGCCTCGCGGAGGTGGGCCAGAAAGCCCGCCGTGCGGGCCGACAGGTCCTGGCGCGACTTCACCAGCGCCACCACGTTGGCCTCGGGCAAGTTCCAGCCGGCCAGCAGCGGCACCAGGTCGCGGTTCTTCACATGCTCGGCCACATCCCATTCCGATCGGGCCACGATGCCATGGCCCGCCAATGCCCAGGCCACCGCCGCCGCGCCGGCGTTGCTCGACAGCACCGGCGCGATGCGCACCCCCACCGCCGGTCCGCGGCCGCGCTTGAAGCGCCACAGTGTCACGTCTTCTTCGTTTTCCCGCAGGGCGATGCAATCGTGGTCCCGCAGATCTTCCGGCTTGGCGGGGGCGCCGCGCCGAGCCAGGTAGGCGGGCGACGCGCACAGGATGCGGCGGTTGGGCGCCAGCGGGTAGGCTACCAGCGTCGAATCGCGCAGTTCGCCGATGTGGATCATGACGTCCCAGTTGTCGCTGGCCAGGCGGGGAGGGCCGTCGGACAGGATCAGGCTGGCGGTCACGTCTTCGCTGTCTTGGCGAAACTGTGCCACCAGGTCCGCCACGTAGCGCTGGCCGAAACCCAGCGGCGCCACCACCCGCAGGTGGCCGGCCACCACGCCGCGGCGGCCGACCAGCTCGTCGGCCAGGTCATTCAGTTCGCCGCAGATCTGCCCGGCGCGCAGCGCCAGCAGGCGGCCTTCGTCGGTCAACGCCGTGCCGCGGCCGGACCGGTTCACCAGCCGCACGCCCAGCCGCTTTTCCAGCGCATGCAGCCGTTGCGTCACGGCGGGCGGCGTCACATCCAGCGCGCGCGCGGCCTGCGCCAGGGAGCTGGTGGCCGCCAGGCTCAGAAAAAAGCGCAGGTCGTCGGTGGTAATCATTCAGAATTGCCTTAATGATTGATTAAGTCCTTATTAAACACGCAAGCCCCGTGGCGCGCCATACTGCCGGCATGCGGTTGCGCCCGGGCGGCGCCCGCCTCGATCCCCGCCCGTTCCCGCCCGTTCTCTTCCGACACTGCCATGACCGCTGCCCCTGCCACCCTCGATACTCTGGATACGCCCTGCCTGCTGCTGGACGACACCCGCATGACGCGCAATATCGAGCGCCTGAACGGCCTGATGGCTGGCCACGGCGTGCAGTTGCGCCCGCACCTGAAGACGCCCAAGTCGATCGAAGTCGCCCGCCGCGTGATGGCCAGTCCGCAAGGTCCGGCCGCGGTGTCCACGCTGCAAGAGGCCGAACAATTCGCCGCCGCCGGTGTCACCGACCTGCTCTATGCGGTGGGCGTGGCGCCCGCCAAGCTGGATCGCGTCCTGGCCCTGCGTGGCCGCGGCGTCAACCTCACGGTGGTGGTCGACAGCATCCAGGCCGCGCAAGCCGTTGCCGAGCGCGCCAGGCAAGCGGGAGCGGGTATTCCCGCCCTGATCGAAATCGACTGTGACGGCCATCGGGCCGGCGTGCAGCCGGGCCACACCGACCCGTTGCTGGCCATTGCGCGGGTGTTGCACGGTGCGGGCTGCCTGCAAGGCGTCATGACGCATGCCGGCGAGTCCTACGGCTGTCGCAGCCTCGAGGCCATCGCCGCCATGGCGGAGCAAGAACGCCTGGCCGCGGTCACGTGCGCCGACGCGATCCGCGCGGCCGGCCTGCCGTGCCCGGTCGTCAGCGTCGGTTCGACCCCCACCGCGCATTTCGCCCGCAACCTGGAGGGCGTCACCGAAGTGCGCGCGGGCGTCTACGTCTTCTTCGACCTGGTCATGGCCGGACTAGGCGTCTGCTCGGTGGACGACATTGCCGCCACCGTCCTGACGACGGTGATCGGCCATCAGCCCGACAAGGGCTGGATCCTGGTGGACGCAGGCTGGATGGCCATGTCACGCGACCGTGGCACCGCCAAGCAGCCGGTGGACCAGTTGTACGGCCTGGTATGCGATGCCGATGGCAAGGTCTATCCCGACCTGCTGTTGGCCGAAACCAACCAGGAGCAAGGCATCATCAAGCTGCGCGCCGGCAGCGGCGCCGTCTTGCCGGACCTGCCGCTGGGCACCAGACTGCGCGTCGTGCCCAACCACGCCTGCGCCACCTGCGCCCAGCACGACGCCTACGAAGTCCTGCACAGCGGCAGCCGCGACATCGTGGCGCACTGGGAACGTTTCCGCGGTTGGTAAGCCTGCAAAAGGAATCTCGATGGACACCATTTACACCCCCAACGCCACCCCGCCGGCCGGCCACTATTCGCAGGCCGTGCGGGCCAACGGCTTCATCTTTGTCTCCGGGCAACTGGGCTTTCTGCCCGCCGCCCAGCCGGGCGAACGCCCGCAGTTGGCGCAGGGCGTGGCGGCCCAGACCGAAGCCGCGCTGCGCAGCATGGCGGCCATTCTGCAAGCTGCGGGTTCGTCGATGGCCCACGTGGTCAACGTCACCGTCTATATCCCCGACGTCGCCCTGTGGAACGAGGTGAACAGCGTGTACGAACGCAGCTTCGGCGACCATCGGCCCGCCCGGGCCATCGTCCCCACCCGTGAACTGCACTACGGCGCACTGGTGGAAATCAGCGCCATCGCGGTGGCGCCATCCGCTTGATCTGTGGGGGACGGATGAGGGGCGTGCGCGGCCTATAATGCGGGCGCCTCGATACCCCTGGGGGAGCCCATCCGCATGCACTACGAATATCTGTTCTGGTCCATGGCTGCCATGGTCGCCATGGCGCTGGTAGGCGGTTCGCTCTGCGGCCGCCTGCGCTCGGTTGGCCGGGCGTTGGCCGGCGTGGCCGTGCTGGCCGCCGCAGTCTTCGCCGCCGTGTTCGCAATGTCGCGCTCGGCCGGCTTTGGCGACCAGGCCGCCATGCTGTCGATCGCGGCCTTCATGTTCAGCCTGGTGATCGGCAGCGCGGCGGCGCTGCTCACCCGCCGCATCCTGCGCCGCGCCTGAGCCGAAAAAGAGCAGGGCGCCCGCAAGGGGCGCCCCGTTACACCTGCCCGCGTCGCATGCCGAACGGGCTGGGTGCCCTCGGCCCGCGAGTTGCGGCGGCTTATTCTTCGGCGTCGTCGAAGTCTTCGTCTTCGTCGTCCTCTTCGTCCTGCTCCAGGGCGTCATAGCCCTTCCAGGTGATGCGCCAGCGCGTGTCGCCGGCCGTCGCGGCCGTCTCGCTGACTTGCTTGACCAGGCCGGCATCGGCCAGCAGGTCCAGGTGATGCGCAATCAGTTGCAGGCCCTGCTCCTGCGCGTGGGGCGCCAGAGCGGCGTTCTTGATGTCGTGGGTGCTCAGGTTGGGGCCCGCCGCGTCGCGCAAGGCACCCAGGATGGTGACGACCAGATCGAAATCGCGTTGCATGATGTTGTCCGCCAAGTTGGGAAAAAAGACAGGCCGACAATAGCAGAGTTCCGTGGCGTCCACGCGACAGCCGCGAGGCCGGGTTACAGTGGCGGGTTACCGATAACCGTTACGGGCAGTACCCATGAAGAAACCCGCAGAGCGCGATTGCCTCGCGCTGATCCCCGGCTATACCGGCCAGGCCGCCAAGCTCTTTCTGACCCGCACCGAAGACGGCGCCATCGACGGCGTGACCGTGTTCGACCTGCTGGGCCACGTCAAGCTGCAGGGCGATGCCCAGGCTGCGGCCGACTGGATCGCCGACTGGCTCGCGCAAGAGTCCGACAACCGCAAGGCCCGCCGCACCCAGTTGCAGGCCCAGATGTTCCTGTGCAAGCTGGCTGGCGACGAGAAGGCCACGTTCCTGGCCGCCCAGAAGCCGCTGGTGGCCGCGCTGGCCGCTGCCGGCGTGCGCAGCCGCAGCGTGGCGGCCACGTCCGGCGCGGCTCGCCGTTCGCTCGGTCCGAATGTCAGGAAGCCTTAGCATAAGGCTGTTATAGTCGCGCCTGGGCGTGTGTGCACCTGCACGGTGCGTGCCCAGGCGGGCATGGCCCGCAAGTCTAGGAAGATTGATCATGGAAATACTCAGTCGGCACGTTGCCGACGTGGCGGGCGGCGTTGAGCTGCACACGACGCTGGATGGCGAGAGCATCAGCGTTTATGTCGTAACCGGCGTAAACGATCTCAATGGCATCGCCGACATCGTGCCCCCCGAAAAAGTCGAAGGCGGAGCAGACATACACGCTGCCAATGTCGACAATGTTGATAATGCGCAAGACCAAATCGACCAGGTCCTGGAAAATATGAATCCCGGCGACGTGGCGGTTTTCCTTTGCTCGGGTCCCGATGCTTTTGGCGCGGCGCTCGATCTGTTGGGCTTACCTATCGACGAGTAAGCCTCACGGCAAACCAAAAAATGCCCGACCCAAACGGCGTATGAGTCCGATGCGCGTTTGACGGCATTTATATAAGCCTCGATTGTTTTTTTATGATGCGTGGGTGTTTACACCTATGCAGGACTCCTTTTTGCCTATGAAAACGTGTAAATTTTGTGCGCAGTTTCTCTTTGTTGCATTATTGGCACGTATTTTTTAGGATTATGTTGACTTGTGAGGGGAACATAACGATAGTGTCGGCACACGATCACAAGCGTTGCGATTTTCGTTCAGTGCCGTGCCTTTTCCGGCTCAGCGTTATTGTTCTACTGTCCCCTCCTTGATTGATTCGTGACCTCCGGGCATTTGCCCATTATCTCTAGGAAATACAGTATGGAAACCGGCGTCGTTAAGTGGTTCAATTCGGAAAAAGGCTACGGCTTCATCACCCCGGAAGCGGGTGGTAAGGACCTGTTCGCTCACTTCTCCGAAATTCAGGGCTCGGGCTTCAAGTCTCTGGAAGAGAACCAGCGCGTCAGCTTTGTGACGGCCAATGGCCCCAAGGGCCCGCAAGCCACGAAGATCCAGGTCCTGTAAAGGTTCTGGCTTTTCGGAAAAGCCCCTTCGGGGGCTTTTTTGCATCTGGGGCTCCCGCAAGGGGGCCTTTTTCATGTCGTCCGGCCGGGCGCGGTATCCTTGCCGCAGCTTTGCGCCTCTTGCCCGGCTCCAAGCCGGGCGTGCACCCGATACAGGACGAACTCCATGACCCATCCCGGCCAGACACCGCTTTCCCTGCAACCGCAAGACGTGGTGGCGTTTTGGCGCGATGCGGGGCCCCCGGCCTGGTTCACCAAGGATGCGGCCTTCGATGAGCGTTTCCGGCAGCGCTGCGGGGCGGCTCACCTGGCCGCGGCGGCTCGGCAACTGGATGCCTGGCTGGAAGAGCCCGAGGGCGCGCTGGCGCTGATGATCCTGCTGGACCAGTACCCCCGCAATGCCTATCGCGGTACCGCCCATATGTTCGCCACAGACCCCTTGGCGCTGGTGTTTGCCGAACGGGCCATCGCGGCCGGGCACGACCTGTCGGTCGACCCGTCACTGCGCCAGTTCTTCTACCTGCCCTTCGAGCATGCCGAGAACCTGGCCGCGCAGAATCGCGCGGTGGCCCTCATGGAACCCCTGGGCGCCGACTCCGTGCGCTGGGCGGTTCTGCATCGCGACATCATCAAGCGTTTTGGCCGCTTCCCGCATCGCAATGCCGCACTGGGTCGCCACACCACGCAGCCCGAGCAGGAATTCCTGGACGCGGGCGGCTTTGCCGGCTGAGCCCGAACGGCCGGCGCAGGCGGCTTTCCCTCGCCGGCGCGACCCTGCTGCTCGCTCGGTATCCGCATGTATCGGCGCATGGCGAGTTGAAAATATCCGCCCGATCCGTGCGGGCCCAGGCGGGGCACGGGCCTGCGGATGCCCGCATATTTGACGTTTTTCAGGGTTCGCCAATACACTGGGTTCAGCGAGATTTTCAAGAGACGCGGTCTGCGTTTAACTTGTCGCCGTCAGTGGTGCTGCGGTTGCTTCCTCTCCCATCCTTGATGATCTGGCGCCCCGCGAGCAATCGCATCTTTTAGGTTCGAGGAAATTCCATGGCAACCGGCATCGTCAAGTGGTTCAACGCCGAAAAGGGTTATGGCTTCATCATGCCCGACGACGGCAGCAAGGATCTGTTCGCTCATTACTCTGAAATCCGCAGCGAAGGCTACAAGTCGCTGCAGGAGAACCAGCGCGTCACGTTCGAGGTCGGTACCGGCCCCAAGGGCCCCAGCGCCAAGAACATCAAGGTCGCAGCCTGAGTTCCTTCCTGTAGCGGTCCGGCAACGGCCCGCTCCAATAAAAAGCCCCCGCACGCAATGTGCAGGGGCTTTTTCTTTTTCGGGGCGGGCGGGGCGTCAGTGCTTGGGGTGCGGCGCCGGCGTGGACAGCTTGTCCACCAGGGCGATGCCCAGGGCGGACAGGATGAACAGCGCGTGGATGATGGTCTGCCACATCACGCCGGCCTCGGAAAAGCGGGCATTGGGCGTGCCCAGGGTGCCGGCCTCGATGAAGGTGCGTAGCAGGTGGATCGACGAGATGCCGATGATGGCCATGGCCAGCTTGACCTTCAGGACGCTGGCGTTGACGTGGCTGAGCCATTCCGGCTGGTCCGGGTGGCCCTGCAGGCGCAGGCGCGACACGAAGGTTTCGTAGCCGCCGACGATCACCATCACCAGGAGGTTCGAGATCATCACGACGTCGATCAGGCCCAGCACGAGCAGCATGATTTCCATTTCGCCAAAGCTGTTGGCGTGCGTCAGCAGATGCCACAGTTCCTTCAGGAACAGCATCACGTAGACGCCCTGGGCGACGATCAGGCCCAGGTATAGCGGCAGCTGGAGCCAGCGTGAACTGAATATCAGGCTGGGCAGCAGGCCAAGGCGGGGAGGGGTATTCGGGGTCATGAGTGGTTGCGAGCCAAGGTTGGGTGCGAAAAAGTGCGGCGGCAATTCTATCAATGCCGGACCTCGCGGCAATTTGTTTTTGATGACAAATCGGTATTGCGGCGAGGGTATTTACCACGCTAACGAGTCATTTGCATGCCTTTTGTGTAAGTGAAGTTCGCATTTGCGAAACTCTGTGGCGAAACGGTTTGCGACCTTTTGGCGTATATAGAATTGCCGCCTCACTCGCAAAGAGTCAGTCAAGAGGAGTTTTTCCATGAAGATCCGCTACACCGTTGCCGCCCTGGCCGTTGCGCTTGCCCCTTATTCCGCGTCGCATGCCCTCGACATCGGGGGCCTGGTGGGCGCCGGCAGCAAGGTGGTGCAGGCCGCCACCCTGAGCGATGCCGACATCAAGACCTTGTCCGACAAGGCTTGCGCACAAAGCGATTCCCAGGAAAAGATCGCTGCCCCTGGCAGCAAGTACGACGCTCGCCTGCAAAAGATTGCCAAGCAACTGGGCGGCACCGTGAACGGCCAGAAGGCCAACTACAAGGTCTACATCACCAAGGATGTGAACGCCTGGGCCATGGCCAACGGCTGCATCCGCGTCTACAGCGGCCTGATGGACATGATGACCGACGACGAAGTGCTGGGTGTGGTCGGCCACGAAATCGGCCACGTGGCGCTGGGCCACAGCAAGAAGGCCATGCAGACCGCCTACACGGTGTCGGCTGCGCGCGACGCGGCCGGCGCTGCGGGCGGCGCCACCGTGGCTGCCCTGAATTCGTCGCAATTGGGCGACGTGACCGAAAAGTTCATCAACGCGCAATTCTCGCAGTCGCAGGAAAGCGCCGCCGACGACTACTCGTTCGACCAGCTCCAGGCCAAGAAGCTCAACACGAAGGGTCTGGTGACCGCGTTCCAGAAGCTGGCCGAGCTTGATGGCGGCAAGAGCGATATGATGAGCTCCCATCCGTCTTCGGCAAAGCGCGCTCAGCACATCGAAGATCGCATCGCCAAAGCGAAATAAGGCGTCCCAAGCGGGCGTTTGCCTCCCTTCGGGGGTGGAAACGGGGTGCGGGCATCCGGGCTTATCCGGGGGCTCGCACCCCTTTGCGTCAGGGTTCCGGAAGTTTCCGGTAAAATGGCGCGTTTATCCGCCCGTCATCTCTTATCTCTCGGAAAATAGGTCTTTTAATGCAGCCTGTGGTTGAAACCCTCTCCGGCCTGGAGCGCCGTGTTGATCTGGCCGTCTCGGTGGCCGACGTCGAAAAGGAAGTCCAGGCGCAATTGAAGCGCGTGGCCCGTACCGCCAAGGTGCCCGGCTTCCGTCCCGGCAAGGCGCCGCTCGCCATGCTCGAGCGCAGCCATGGCCCCGGCATCCGCTACGACGTGATCAATAGCCAAGTTGGCCGTGCGTTCGAACAAGCCGTCGACGGCGCCAAGCTGCGCGTCGCCGGTGCCCCGAACCTGGAACCCAAGACCGAAGGCGTCACCGACGACACGCTGGCGTTCACCGCCACGTTCGAGGTCTACCCCGAAGTCGCCGTGCCCGACCTGTCGGCACTGACCGTCACCCGCTTTGACACCGCCGTCACCGACGCCGAAGTGCAACAGACCCTGGACGTCCTGCGCAAGCAGCGCGCCACGTTCGAAGCCCGTGAAGGCCGCGCCTCGCAAGACGGCGACCGCGTCACCCTCGACTTCGCCGGCACCATCGACGGCGTGCCGTTCGAAGGCGGCAAGGCCGAAGACTTCCCGTTCGTGCTCGGCCAAGGCCGCATGCTGCCGGAATTCGAAGAAGCCGCCCGCGGCCTGAAGGCTGGCGAATCCAAGGTCTTCCCGCTGAAGTTCCCTGACGACTACCAAGGCAAGGAAGTCGCCGGCAAGACCGCCGAATTCACCATCACCGTCAAGGAAGTGGCTGAAGGCGTCCTGCCCGAGCTGAACGCTGAATTCGCCAAGTCCCTCGGCCAGGCCGAAGGCGACGTCGAAAAGCTGAAGGCCGACATCCGCAGCAACATCGAACGCGAAGTCAAGGTCCGCTCGCAAGGCCGTACCAAGTCCAGCGTGATGGACGCCCTGGTCGAAGCCGGCAAGTTCGACGTGCCGAAGGCCCTGGTCGACAACGACGTGCAAAGCCGCATCGCCGCTGCCCGCGAAGAGCTCAAGCAACGCGGTGTGCCGAACGCCGAGTCCGTGCCGATCCCCGCCGAAGCCTTCTCCACCGAATCCGAGCGCCGCGTGCGCCTGGGTCTGCTGGTGTCCGAACTGGTCAAGCAAGCCCAGCTGCAAGCCAAGCCGGAACAGGTTCGTGCCCGCATCGAAGAATTCGCGGAAAACTACGAACAACCCGCCCAGGTTGTCAGCTATTACCTGGCTGACCGTCAACGTCGTGCTGAAATCGAGGCTATCGTGCTCGAAGACAACGTCGTTGCACACGTTCTGGACAAGGCCAAGGTCACCGAAGAAAAGGTGCCTTTCGATCAGTTGATGGGGATGGCGTAACACTATGCAGAGATTCACCGATTTCTATGCGGCAATGAATGGCGGGTCGTCGGTGACCCCCACCGGCCTGGGCTACATTCCCATGGTGATCGAGCAGTCGGGGCGCGGCGAACGCGCCTACGACATCTATTCGCGTCTGCTCCGCGAGCGGCTCATCTTCCTGGTGGGCCCGGTCAACGACGCAACGGCCAACCTGGTCGTGGCGCAGTTGCTGTTCCTGGAATCGGAGAATCCTGACAAGGACATTTCCCTGTACATCAACTCGCCTGGCGGGTCGGTGTACGCGGGCATGGCCATCTACGACACCATGCAGTTCATCAAGCCGGACGTGTCGACCCTGTGCACCGGCCTGGCGGCCAGCATGGGCGCCTTCCTGCTGGCGGCTGGCAAGAAGGGCAAGCGTTTCACCTTGCCCAACTCGCGCATCATGATCCACCAGCCCTCGGGCGGCGCCCAGGGGCAGGCCTCCGACATCCAGATCCAGGCTCGCGAGATCCTGGATCTGCGCGAGCGTCTCAATCGCATCCTGGCCGACAACACCGGCCAGTCGATCGAGCGCATCGCCCTGGACACGGAACGTGACAACTTCATGTCCGCCGAAGATGCGGTATCGTATGGACTGGTGGACAAGGTGATGACCTCCCGTTCGGAAGGCTGACTTCCCGGTTGAGTCTGACCCGCTACCGCCACGTTTGAGTAAGCGCAGGCGCCGGGCCGTTTACCCGGTCCGGCGCTTCTTTACCTGAGATACGACTACATATGCCAGAAAAAAAGGGATCGGCAGACGCAAAAGTGCTGCATTGCTCGTTTTGCAATAAAAGCCAGCACGAAGTCCGCAAGCTGATCGCGGGTCCGTCGGTATTCATCTGCGATGAATGCATAGACCTGTGCAACGACATCATCCGCGAGGAAGCGCAGGCTACCGCGCGCGCGGCGATTCGTTCCGAACTGCCCACTCCGGCTGAGATCAAGACGTTCCTCGACCAGTACGTCATTGGGCAGACCTCGCCCAAGCGCATGCTGGCGGTGGCCGTCTACAACCACTACAAGCGCATTCGCCACGGCGAAATCAAGGGCGACGAAGTCGAGTTGTCCAAGAGCAACATCATGCTGATCGGCCCCACCGGGTCGGGCAAGACGTTGCTGGCGCAAACGCTGGCGCGTATGCTGAACGTTCCGTTCGTCATGGCCGATGCCACCACGCTGACCGAAGCCGGTTACGTGGGCGAAGACGTCGAAAACATCATTCAGAAGTTGCTGCAGAACTGCAACTATGAAGTCGAGAAGGCGCAGCGCGCCATTATCTACATCGACGAAATCGACAAGATTTCCCGCAAGTCCGACAACCCGTCCATCACCCGCGACGTATCGGGCGAAGGCGTGCAGCAGGCCTTGCTCAAGCTGATCGAAGGAACGGTGGCCTCGGTGCCCCCGCAGGGCGGGCGCAAGCACCCCAACCAGGACTTCGTTCAGGTCGACACGACCAACATCCTGTTCATCGTCGGCGGTGCCTTCGACGGACTCGAAAAGGTCATCCGCGACCGTACCGAAAAGTCGGGCATCGGCTTCTCGGCCTCCGTGCGCGCCAAGTCCGAACGCGGCGTGGGCGAGCTGTTCTCGGAAGTCGAACCCGAAGACCTGATCAAGTTCGGCCTGATCCCCGAACTGGTCGGCCGTCTGCCGGTGGTCGCCACCCTGGACGAGCTCGACGAAGCCGCGCTGGTCCAGATCCTGACCGAGCCCAAGAACGCCCTGCTCAAGCAGTTCCAGAAGCTGTTCGCCATGGAAGGCGCCGAGCTGGACGTGCGCCCGGCCGCCTTGAAGGCCATCGCCCGCAAGGCGCTCAAGCGCAAGACCGGCGCCCGCGGCCTGCGTTCCATCATCGAGCAGGCCCTGCTCGACACCATGTATGACCTGCCGTCGCAAGGCAACGTCAAGCGCGTGGTGCTGGACGAAGGCGCGATCGAAGGCGAGGGCAAGCCCTTGCTGATCTACGCGGACGAAGAAAGCGCCGCCGAAAAGCCCGAGCGCGGAGAAGTCCGCGACGCCGCGGCCTGACGGTTATTTCAGAAAAACCCGTTCTCGTAACGGGTTTTTTTACCTCGGGGCCAGGCGTTGAACGCATGCTCTCGGGGCGTGTCCAAGAAAACAAGGGATACCGGCCGCTGTTTTTTTTGCCGTTTTGTTTATCCGGCAGCCGGGATCTTGAATTTTCGGCTATTGTTCCCATAACAGACGTAACTGACGAAGATGCCCGGGTATACCCGGTCATCCTGTCCCCGATACGCCGAGTCATACCGAGGAACCTCCTATGTCTGCCAGCCAGACCCTGCCTTCCGACCCGATCGACCTTCCCCTGCTGCCACTGCGCGATGTCGTAGTGTTCCCGCACATGGTCATCCCGCTGTTCGTCGGCCGTCCGCGCTCGATTCGCGCGCTCGAGGTTGCGATGGAAGCGGGCAAGAGCATCATGCTGGTGGCCCAAAAGTCCGCCGGCAAGGATGATCCCACCCCCGAAGACGTCTACGAGATCGGCTGCGTTGCCGGTATCCTGCAGATGCTCAAGCTGCCCGACGGCACCGTCAAGGTGCTGGTCGAAGGCACCCAGCGTGCCCGCATCAACAGCATCGAAGACGCCGATTCGCACTTTACGTGCCAGGTCACCCCGATCGAACCGGACGCCGTCCAAGGCTCCGAAACCGAGGCCCTGCGCCGCGCGATCGTTGCCCAGTTCGAGCAATACGTCAAACTGAACAAGAAGATCCCTCCGGAGATCCTGACCTCGCTCGCCGGCATCGATGACGCCGGCCGCCTGGCCGACACGATCGCCGCGCATCTTCCGCTGAAGCTCGAGCAGAAGCAAAAAATGCTCGAGATCGTCGGCACCTCCGAGCGCCTCGAAGGCTTGCTCACGCAGCTGGAAACCGAAATCGACATCCTCCAGGTCGAGAAGCGGATTCGCGGCCGCGTGAAGAAGCAGATGGAAAAGAGCCAGCGCGACTACTACCTGAATGAGCAGGTCAAGGCCATTCAGAAAGAGTTGGGCGAAGGCGAAGAAGGCGCGGACATCGAAGAGCTCGAAAAGAAGATCATCGCTGCCCACATGCCCAAAGAGGCACGTAAGAAGGCCGATGCCGAGCTCAAGAAGCTCAAGCTCATGTCGCCCATGTCGGCCGAAGCCACCGTGGTGCGCAACTACATCGATACGCTCATCAATCTCCCCTGGAGAAAGAAGAGCAAGATCAACAATTCCATCTCCAACGCTGAAACCGTACTGGACAACGACCACTACGGCCTGGAAAAGGTGAAGGAACGCATCCTTGAATATCTTGCCGTGCAACAGCGCGTGGACAAGGTCAAGGCGCCGATCCTGTGCCTGGTCGGCCCTCCGGGCGTCGGCAAGACCTCGCTCGGCCAGTCCATCGCCAAGGCCACGAACCGCAAGTTCGTGCGCATGGCCCTGGGCGGCGTGCGCGACGAAGCCGAGATCCGCGGCCATCGCCGGACCTACATCGGTTCGATGCCGGGCAAGATCGTCCAGAACATGTCGAAGGTCGGCGTGCGCAATCCCTTGTTCCTGCTCGACGAAATCGACAAGCTGGGCATGGATTTCCGCGGCGATCCCTCGTCGGCGCTGCTCGAAGTGCTGGACCCTGAACAGAACCACACGTTCCAGGACCACTACATCGAGGTCGACTTCGATCTGTCCGACGTCATGTTCGTGGCGACCAGCAACACGCTGAACATTCCGCCGGCGCTGCTGGACCGCATGGAAGTGATCCGCCTGTCGGGTTACACCGAGGAAGAAAAGATCCACATCGCCCGCGACCATCTGCTGCCCAAGCTGATGAAGAACAACGGCGTGAAGGATACCGAGCTGACCGTCGATGACAGCGCCTTGCGCGACATCGTGCGCTACTACACCCGCGAAGCCGGTGTGCGTGCGCTCGAACGCGAAGTGGGCAAGATCTGCCGCAAGGTCATCAAGCAATTGCTGACCCAGACCGATCGTGCCAAGGCCGAAGGCAAGACTCTCGAGGTCAAGCCGGTCAATGTCACGGGCGACAACCTCAGCGACTACCTCGGCGTGCGCCGCTACACCTTCGGCATGGCCGAAAAGGAAAACCAGATCGGCCAAGTGACCGGCCTGGCCTGGACGGAAGTCGGTGGCGACCTGCTCACGATCGAAGTGGCAGACATGCCCGGCAAGGGCGTGATCCAACGCACCGGTTCGCTGGGTGACGTGATGAAGGAATCGGTCGAAGCGGCTCGTACGGTGGTGCGCTCGCGGGCACGTCGCCTGGGCTTTGCCGACAGCGTCTTCGAGAAGCACGACATGCACGTGCACGTGCCGGAAGGCGCGACGCCCAAGGACGGTCCGTCCGCGGGTATCGCGATCACCACGGCCATGGTGTCGGCGCTGTCGCGCATCCCGGTGCGCGCCGATGTCGCCATGACCGGCGAAATCACGCTGCGCGGCGAAGTCCTGCCGATCGGCGGCTTGAAGGAAAAGCTGCTGGCCGCCCACCGCGGTGGCATCAAGACGGTCTTGATCCCGGAAGAAAACGTCAAGGATTTGGCGGAGATCCCGGACAACGTCAAGAACCATCTCGAGATCGTGCCGGTCCGCTGGATCGACAAGGTGCTGGAACTGGCTCTGGAGCGTCTGCCCGAACCGCTGGCTGAAGACGAGGCGGTCAAGGAACCGCTGGTGGCCAAGCCGGCCGAGCCGGGTTCGACGGATCCGGTGCTCAAGCACTGATCCCGGCCTGCAAGGCGCTGCCAGCAGCGCCTTCAAAAAGAAACCCCGCCATGGCGGGGTTTCTTTTTTGGGGCTTGCCTCTGAACGGCAGTGTGCCTGAACTACGCGGGCGAAGTGGGCGCTGTGCGTGGCTTGGCAAGGCCTGAAAGGCCCGCCCGGCGCGCGGTTCAGTGCCGAATCAATGCAGCGCGTGCGTGCGGATCAGGCCGACCGCTATGCCTTCAAGGGCGAATTCCTGGTCGGCTTCGACCACGATGGTGTCGAAGTCGGGGTTTTCGGGCAGCAGCTCGATACGGCCATGCTGGCGTTGCAGGCGCTTGACGGTGACGTCGTCGCCCAGGCGGGCCACCACGATCTGGCCATTACGGGCTTCGGAGGCTTTCTTGACGGCGAGCAGATCGCCTTCGAGGATGCCGGCATCGCGCATGCTCATGCCGCGGACCTTGAGCAGGTAGTCGGGCGCTTGGGCGAACAGGCTGGAGTCGACGCCGATTTCGCGTTCGACGTGCTCGGCGGCCAGGATGGGGCTGCCCGCGGCCACTCGACCTACCAGCGGCAGGAGCAGTTGCGCCAGGCCCGGCAGGGGCAGGGCGGCTTGCGTGGGGGAGGCCGAGGCGTCTTTCAGGCGGATGCCGCGCGAGGCGCCGGCCGTGAGTTCGATGGCACCTTTGCGGGCCAGGGCCTTGAGATGGTCTTCGGCCGCGTTGGGCGAGCGAAATCCCAGGGCCAGGGCAATTTCGGCGCGGGTGGGCGGAAAGCCTGTGCGCGCGACGGTTTGCCGGATGAGGTCCAGGATTTGCTGTTGACGATCAGTGAGTTTGCTGGCCATGGCGATGATCCGTTGGGGTCGGACTGTACATATATACAGCAGCATTCTGGGGGACATAACGCAAAAAAGCAAGCGGGTGTCGATTGCGGCGGCAAGCGGCCATGGCAGGCGTGCAATAAAAAACGGGACCCGAAGGTCCCGTCTGGCAGGTGCCGGCTTTGCGAGGCGCTTTACAGCACCGCGGCGATGCCCTTGGCGACCTGGTCGATGTTGCCGCTGTTCAGGGCGGCGACGCAGATGCGGCCGCTGGAGACGGCGTAGACGCCGTGCTCTTCGCGCAGGCGGTCGACCTGGGCCGAGGACAGGCCCGAATACGAGAACATGCCGCGCTGCTGCAGCACGAAGCTGAAGTCCTGCTTGCCGCCGTGTTCCTTGATTTTCTCGACCAGGTGCTTGCGCATCAGGCGGATGCGGTCGCGCATGGCGCCCAGTTCCTGTTCCCACATGGCGAACAGTTCAGGCGTGTTGAGGACGGTCGAGACGATCGTGCCGCCGTGGGTGGGCGGGTTGGAGTAGTTGGTGCGGATGACGCGCTTGAGCTGGCTCAGGACGCGGGTGGCCTGGTCTTTGCTGCCGGCTACGACGGTCAGGGCACCGACGCGCTCGCCGTACAGCGAGAACGACTTCGAGAACGACGAGCTGATGAACATGGTCATGTTCAGGTCGGCGAACAGGCGCACGACGGCGGCATCTTCCTTGAGGCCATCGCCGAAGCCCTGGTAGGCGATGTCCAGGAACGGGACCAGGTTGTTTTCCTTCACGACGGCGGCGATCTGCTGCCATTGTTCGAAGGTGGGGTCCACACCCGTGGGGTTGTGGCAGCAAGCGTGCAGCACGACGACGGTCTGGGCCGGCGCGGCCTTCAGGGCAGCCAGCATGCCGTCGAAATTCAGGCCGCGGGTGGCGGCGTCGTAGTAGGCGTAGGTGCCGACTTCGAAACCGGCGCGTTCGAACAGCGCGCGGTGGTTTTCCCAGCTGGGATCGCTGATCAGGACCTTGGAGGTCGGCAACAGCTGGCGCAGGAAGTCGGCGCCGATCTTGAGGGCGCCGGTGCCGCCCAGAGCCTGGGTGGTGAGGACGCGGCCTTCGGTGACCAGCGGGGAATCCTTGCCGATCAGCAGGGCTTGCGCGCCCTGGTTGTAGCCGGCGATGCCTTCGATCGGCAGGTAGCCGCGGGCAGCGGCGGCTTCGATGCGGGCGATTTCGGCCTTGCGCACGGCGCCCAGCAGGGGAATCCGACCCTGATCGTCGTAGTACACGCCAACGCCCAGGTTGACTTTACCGGGGCGGGTATCCGCGTTGTATTGTTCGTTCAGACCAAGGATGGGGTCGCGCGGCGCGAGTTCGACGGAATCGAAAAGGGTGCTCATGGGACTCTGCTGAGGGTGAGTGGACGCAGTGGGAAGTGCTGTGGATAATGGGGGGTTTACCCTGGGAACAGTCTAGCATGCCTAAGAGCGCAATAGACCCGAGTGCTGCGGGCGCGGCGGCCGCTGGTGCAACCGCTGGCGCAGCCAGCGAATCGACCATCGCATCGACCGGCGCTGCCCCCGTTACGGCTGTACCCGGTGCGGGCCCGGCAGGGGCCGGGTTCGTGGATTTTCCGGACAGCCCGTTTCATCTGTACCAACCGTACCCGCCCGCCGGCGACCAGCCCGCGGCCATCGAGGGCCTGGTGCAGGGCATCCAGGATGGCCTGATGTTCCAGACCTTGCTGGGCGTGACCGGGTCGGGCAAGACCTACACCATGGCCAACGTCATTGCCCAGCTCGGGCGGCCGGCGTTGGTTCTGGCCCCGAATAAGACCCTGGCAGCCCAGCTGTACGCCGAGATGCGCGAGTTCTTCCCCAAGAACGCCATCGAGTATTTCGTGTCGTACTACGATTACTACCAGCCCGAAGCCTACGTGCCCACGCGCGACCTGTTCATTGAAAAGGACTCGTCCATCAATGAGCACATCGAGCAGATGCGGCTGTCGGCCACCAAGAGTCTGCTGGAACGCCGCGACACGATCATCGTCGGCACGGTGTCGTGTATCTACGGTATCGGCAACCCGGGCGACTACCACGCGATGGTGCTGATCCTGCGCGCCGGCGACCAGATCTCGCGGCGCGAGGTCCTGGCGCGCCTGGTGGCGATGCAGTACACCCGCAACGACGCGGAATTCACGCGCGGCGTGTTCCGGGTGCGCGGCGAAACCATCGACATCTTCCCGGCCGAAAGCGCCGAACTGGCACTGCGGCTGACCTTGTTCGATGACGAGATCGAAAGCCTGGAGCTGTTCGATCCGCTGACCGGCCGTATCCGCCAGAAGCTGCCGCGCTTTACCGTCTACCCCGGCTCGCACTACGTGACGCCGCGCGACACGGTCATGCGCGCCATCGAGACCATCAAGGAAGAACTGCGCGAACGAGTCAAACGCTTTGTCGATGACGGCCACCTTGTCGAGGCCCAGCGCCTTGAGCAGCGCACCCGCTTTGACCTCGAAATGCTGCAGGAGCTGGGCTTCTGCAAGGGCATCGAGAACTACTCGCGCCATCTGTCGGGCGCGGCTCCGGGTGATCCGCCGCCCACGCTGATCGACTACCTGCCGTCCGATGCGTTGATGTTCATCGACGAAAGCCACGTCACCATCGGCCAGCTCAGTGCCATGTATCGCGGCGACCGGTCGCGCAAAGAGACGCTGGTGCAGTATGGCTTTCGCCTGCCGTCGGCATTGGACAACCGGCCTCTCAAGCTCGAGGAGTTCGAGGCCCGGATGCGCCAATGCGTGTTCGTGTCGGCTACGCCCGCCGCCTACGAGAAAGAGCACACCGACAACGTCATCGAGCAGGTGGTTCGTCCCACCGGCCTGGTCGATCCGATTGTCGAGGTGCTGCCTGCCCGCACACAGGTGGACGACTTGTTGGGCCAGATCAAGGCGCGCGTGGGGCAGGGCGAGCGGGTGCTCGTCACCACCCTGACCAAGCGCATGGCCGAAGACCTGACGGACTTCCTGTCCGAGCACGGGGTGCGGGTGCGCTACCTGCACTCGGACATCGATACGGTGGAACGCGTCGAAATCATCCGCGACCTGCGCCTGGGCACGTTCGACGTGCTGGTGGGGATCAACCTGCTGCGTGAAGGCCTGGATATTCCGGAAGTTTCCCTGGTGGCCATCCTGGACGCTGACAAGGAAGGGTTCCTGCGGTCCGAGCGCAGCCTGATCCAGACGATCGGCCGGGCGGCCCGCAACCTGAACGGCCACGCCATCCTGTATGCCGACCGCATCACCGATTCGATGCAGCGCGCCATGGAGGAAACCAGCCGCCGCCGTACCAAGCAACTGCAGTTCAATGCCGACAACGGCATTACGGCGCGTGGCGTGCACAAGGCCGTGCGCGAGTTGATCGACGGCATCGTGGCGCCGGTACAGCACGACGCCCTGGAAGCCGCGGTGCCCGCGGAATTCCTGAAGGATGAAAAGGCCCTGGCGCGCGAGATCAAGCGCCTGGAAAAGCTGATGATGGACCACGCCCGCAATCTGGAGTTCGAACAGGCCGCGGCAGCGCGCGACGCGCTGAACGCGTTGAAGCAGCGGGTGCTGTTGGATGGGGCGGTCTGACCGTATTGGGGTATCTAAATGTATCTGTGCGCTGACAGCCTGCTGAATCGTGGTTGGCGGCGCACCGTTCCATTTACATGCTCAATATTTGGACAATCGGTCTGTCGAAAGCATCTCGAGCAACCTTAAGTATAGTCCGTAACTATATGATTTATAGTTGATATTTAAGGGGACGTATTTGCGCGCCGTCCTGGCTGGCGCTGCAAAAAAAGCTTGCCTTATCTCGGGTTTTCCCGCACACTTACTCCCATGATGACCAAGGTACTTTTCGTTTGCATGGGCAATATCTGTCGCTCGCCGAGCGCAGAGGGCGTGTTTCGCCATTTGGTGAACGACGCGGGTTTGGGCGATGTGGTTCGCATCGACTCCGCGGGCACGCACGCGTTTCATATCGGCGAGGCGCCTGATGCCCGGGCGCAGGCTGCGGCGCGTAAGCGCGGCTACGAGATCACGCACTGCGAGGCGCGTCAGGTCACCGCGGAAGATTTCCGCGACTTCGATCTCATCCTCGCCATGGATTGGGACAACCTGTCTGCCATGCAGCAGCAGTGCCCCAAGGCCTACCAGCACAAGCTGATGCTGCTGATGCGCTTTGCCAACGAGTTCGAAGAAGCCACCGTGCCGGACCCGTATTACGGCGGCGCCGACGGTTTCGGCAAAGTGCTCGACTACCTCGAAGATGCCTGTCAGGGCGTGCTCGAGCTGGTCCGCAAGCGCGCTACCCAGTACCAGGCGGCCTGATCCCCTGGTGCACCAGGCCGCCCACGGGCGGCCTTGGGCAATTTGGTAGTGAAAAAAACCGCGCAACTGCGCGGTTTTTTCTAGCCGGGAGCCATACCAAATTAGTCGGGAATTTGCTATACTTGAGCCAATTACTCGGGTATTGACCGCCGGATTCGCCGGCGGCCATTGCCGAATCACAGGGAACCCACCATGCGGCTAACTACCAAAGGGCGTTTCGCCGTGACTGCCATGATCGATCTGGCTATGCGGCAGCATAGCGGCCCGGTCACTCTTGCGGCCATCAGCCAGCGTCAGAACATTTCGCTTTCGTACCTGGAACAGCTATTCGGGAAACTGCGTCGCCACGAACTCGTGGACAGCGTGCGCGGCCCCGGCGGCGGCTACTCGCTTGCTCGCCTGGCGCGCAACGTGACCGTGGCCGACATCATCTTTGCCGTCGACGAGCCGCTGGATGCAACCAGCTGCGGCGGCAAGCGGGACTGTACGAGCGGCAACGACGGCAAGCCCGGCAAGTGCATGACGCACGAGCTCTGGGCGACGTTGAATCGCAAGATGGTGGATTACCTGGATTCGGTGTCCCTGCAAGATCTGGTTGATCAGCAGCGCGTGCGCCAACTGCAGGAAGCCAACAATCAAGCGCAGGCCTGCGCGGTGCGTGTGAATCGGGGGGGGGGCGCCAATGCCGCCGCCAATGCCCCGACCACGACCGTCGCGGCCAACGCCACCGTATAAGCAGCATCAGGAGTTGTAGAAATGACCACCCGCCCGATCTATCTGGACTATTCGGCCACGACCCCCGTCGACCCCCGCGTCGTCGACAAGATGGTGCCCTGGCTGTACGAGAACTTTGGCAATCCCGCTTCGCGCAGCCATGCCTTTGGCTGGGAATCCGAGGACGCCGTCGAACGCGCCCGCGAAGAAGTGGCCAAGCTGGTGAATGCCGATCCCCGTGAAATCGTCTGGACCTCCGGCGCCACGGAATCGGACAACCTGGCCATCAAGGGCGCTGCCAATTTCTACGCGGAACGCGGCAAGCACATCATCACGATCAAGACCGAGCACAAGGCCGTGCTGGATACCTGTCGCGAACTGGAGCGCCAGGGCTTTGAAGTGACCTACCTGGACGTCAAGGACGACGGCCTGATCGACCTGGACGTCTTCAAGGCGGCGCTGCGCCCCGACACCGTGCTGGTGTCCGTGATGATGGTGAACAACGAAATCGGCGTCATCCAGGATATCGAAACCCTGGGCGAGATCTGCCGCGAGAAGGGCATCATCTTCCATGTGGACGCCGCGCAGGCGACCGGCAAGGTCGAGATCGACCTGCAGAAGCTGAAGGTCGACCTGATGTCGTTCTCGGCCCACAAGACCTACGGCCCCAAGGGCATCGGCGCCCTGTACGTTCGCCGCAAGCCGCGTGTGCGCATCGAGGCGCAGATGCATGGCGGTGGCCACGAGCGCGGTTTCCGCTCGGGCACGCTGGCGACCCACCAGATCGTTGGCATGGGCGAAGCTTTCCGCCTGGCGCGCGAAGAAATGGGCACCGAAAACGAGCGCATCCGCATGCTGCGTGATCGCCTGTGGGCCGGCCTGTCGCAGATCGAAGAGGTCTACCTGAACGGCGACATGGACCAGCGCGTGCCGCACAACCTGAACGTCAGCTTCAACTATGTCGAAGGCGAGTCCCTGATCATGGCGATCAAGGAACTGGCCGTGTCCAGCGGTTCGGCCTGCACCTCGGCCAGCCTGGAGCCGTCGTACGTGCTGCGCGC
The DNA here is from genome assembly GCF_000633435.1 of Achromobacter sp. DH1f. NCBI lineage: Bacteria > Pseudomonadati > Pseudomonadota > Betaproteobacteria > Burkholderiales > Alcaligenaceae > Achromobacter > Achromobacter sp. DH1f. The sequence continues at coordinate 371,791 of NZ_AYMF01000006.1, forward strand.
CCTGGGCCGCAACGACGAACTGGCGCACAGCTCGATCCGTTTCACCCTGGGCCGCTTCACGACCGAAAAGGAAGTGGATTACGCCATCGAATTGCTCAAGAGCCGGGTCGGCAAGCTGCGCGACATGTCGCCGCTGTGGGAAATGGCCAAGGAAGGCGTCGACCTGAATACCGTGCAGTGGGCCGCTCACTGAGCGCCCGCGCCAACGAAATACGTGGAGAACTGATATGTCTTACAGCACCAAAGTCCTGGATCACTACGAAAACCCGCGCAACGTCGGTTCGTTCGACAAGTCGGACGACTCGGTGGGCACCGGCATGGTCGGCGCGCCCGCCTGTGGCGACGTCATGAAGCTGCAGATCAAGGTCAACGAAGCCGGCGTCATCGAAGATGCGCGTTTCAAGACCTACGGCTGTGGCTCGGCCATCGCTTCCAGCTCGCTCGTGACCGAATGGGTCAAGGGCAAGACGCTGGACGAAGCCATGAACATCCGCAACACGCAGATCGCCGAAGAACTGGCCCTGCCGCCCGTGAAGGTGCACTGCTCGATCCTGGCCGAAGACGCGATCAAGGCCGCCGTGCAGAACTACAAGGAAAAGCATTCGGTCGTGGCCGAAGCTGTGGCGAACTGACATGTCCGTTACCCTGACCCAACAGGCTGCCACCCACATCGGCCGCTACTTGCAAAAGCGCGGAAAGGGTATTGGCTTGCGGCTCGGCGTTAGGACGACGGGCTGCTCCGGCATGGCCTACAAGCTGGAGTACGTGGACGACGTGGCGCCCGAAGACCAGGTCTTCGAGAGCTTCGGCGTGAAGGTATTCGTCGACCCCAAGAGCCTGTCCTACCTGGACGGCACCGAGCTGGATTACGCCCGCGAAGGCCTGAACGAAGGCTTCAAGTTCCGCAACCCCAACGAGAAGGCGACCTGCGGCTGCGGCGAGTCGTTCACGGTGTAAGTCTTGGCTGGAGACGACCACTTCAGCCTGTTCGGCTTGCCGGCACGCTTTGACCTGGACCCGCAGGCGCTGGAAACCGCATGGCGGACCGTCGCCGCGCAGGTGCATCCCGACCGCTTTGCCACCGCCAGTCCCGCGGAACGCCGCGTGGCCATGCAGTGGGCAGCCCGCGCCAACGAGGCCTATCGGCTGTTGCGCGATCCGCTGTTGCGAGCGCGCTACCTGTGTGAACAGGCGGGCGTCGATTTGCAGACCGAGAGCAACACGTCCATGGACACGGCTTTCCTGATGCAGCAGATGACCTGGCGCGAAATGCTGGACGATGCGCGCGATGACGCTGACGCCCTGGCGGCGCTGCAGGTCGAGTTGCAGGACGCCCGCGTGCAGATGCGCACCACGCTGACCCGGCTGTTGGACGAACAGCGCGACTACGCGGCCGCGGGCCTGAAGGTGCGGGAATGGATGTTCGTGGAAAAGCTGGCGCAAGAGCTGGCGCACGCCCATCCCTAGCCTGACGATCCGGACGAGCCTGGCCGCCGGGCGCCCAGGCTTTGCCGCCTACTGAGCAGAAAAATAGAATCATGGCCTTATTGCAGATTTCCGAGCCCGGTGAATCGCCCGCACCGCACCAGCGCAAGCTGGCGGTGGGCATCGATTTGGGCACGACCAATTCCCTGGTTGCCGCAGTGCGCAGCAGTGTGGCTGAAGTGCTGCCTGACGCGCAGGGGCATGTGCTGCTGCCGTCGGCGGTGCGCTACTACCCGGGCGGCCGCGTGACCACGGGCCGCGAGCCCTTGGCGCAGCAGGCCGAAGACCCGCTGAACACGGTGGTGTCGGTCAAGCGTTTCATGGGCCGTTCGCTGGAAGAGGCGCGCGCCACGCGCGCCCCGTACGAATTCGTGGACGCGCCCGGCATGGTGCGCATCCGCACGGCGCAGGGCGACCTGAGCCCGGTCGAGGTGTCGGCGCAGATCCTGGCCGTGCTGCGCCAGCGCGCCGAAGATGTGCTGGGCGACGACCTGGTCGGTGCCGTGATCACGGTGCCGGCGTATTTCGATGACGCGCAGCGCCAGGCCACCCGCGATGCGGCCCGACTGGCCGGCCTGAATGTGCTGCGCCTGTTGAATGAACCCACCGCCGCGGCAATTGCCTACGGCCTGGATAACGCCGCCGAAGGCGTGTATGCGGTGTACGACCTGGGCGGCGGCACGTTCGATATCTCGATCCTGCGCTTGACGCAGGGCGTGTTCGAGGTGATTTCCACCGGCGGCGATACCGCGCTGGGCGGCGATGACTTTGATTCCCTGATCGTCGACCACGTGGTGGCGGCGGCTGGTGCGGGCGACCTGACGCACGCCGATCGGCGTGGCCTGCTGATGTCGGCGCGTGCGGTGCGCGAAGCGCTGTCGGAGGCGCGGGAAGCGCGTCTGCAACTGACGCTGGCCAGCGGCCAGGCGATTGACCGCACCTTGACGCGCGCGGAATTCGAAACGCTGGCGCAACCCTTGATCCAGCGCACGCTGGAATGCGCGCGCCGCGCGCTGCGCGATGCCGAGCTCAAGCCGGCGGACGTGCGTGGGGTGGTGATGGTGGGCGGCGCGACGCGCATGCCCGTGGTGCGGGCGGCGGTGGGCCAGATGTTCGGCACCGAGCCGCTGACCGATCTGGACCCGGACCAGGTGGTGGCGCTGGGCGCGGCCCTGCAGGCCAATCTGCTGGCCGGCAACCGCGCACCGGGCGAAGACTGGCTGCTGCTGGATGTGATTCCGCTGTCGCTGGGCCTGGAAACGATGGGTGGCCTGGTCGAGCGCGTGATTCCCCGCAACAGCACCATTCCGGTGGCGCGCGCGCAGGAATTCACGACGTTCAAGGATGGCCAGACGGCCATGAGCATCCATGTGCTGCAAGGCGAACGCGACCTGGTGTCCGATTGCCGCTCGCTGGCGCGTTTCGAACTGCGCGGCATTCCGCCGATGGTGGCCGGCGCCGCGCGTATTCGCGTGACCTTCCAGGTGGATGCGGACGGGCTGCTGAGCGTGACCGCGCGTGAGCAGAGCAAGGGCGTCGAGGCCGCGGTGTCGGTCAAGCCGTCGTACGGTTTGAGCGACGACGAGATTGCGCAGATGCTGGCCGACAGCGTGGCGCAGGCCGATTCCGATGCCCGCGCCCGCATGTTGCGCGAACAGCAGGTGGATGCGCGCCAGTTGGTGGAATCGGTGCAGGCCGCGCTGGCGGCCGATGGCGATCTGCTGGATGCCGACGAACGCAAGCGCGTGGACGAATGCCTGCAAGCGGCGATCGCGGCGCAGGACGCCCAGGATGTGGACACGGTGAAGGCCGCGACCGAGGCCTTGTCGGCGGCCACCGACGACTTTGCCGCCCGCCGCATGGACCGCAGCATTCGCGCCGCCCTGGCTGGCCGCAAACTTGACGAAATTGCCTGATAAGAAGTTATGCCGAAACTGACCGTACTGCCTCATCCCGATTACTGCCCCGAGGGCGCCGTGATCGAAGACGCGCCCAAAGGCGTGTCGATCTGCCGCGTTCTGCTGGACAACCACATCGACATCGAGCATGCGTGCGAGCTGTCGTGCGCGTGCACGACCTGTCACGTGGTGGTCAAGCAGGGCTATGCGTCGCTGGAAGACGCGACCGACGACGAAGAGGATCTGCTGGACAAGGCCTGGGGCCTGACGCCGACCTCGCGCCTGTCGTGCCAGGCCTTGGTGACCGATGCCGACCTGACGGTCGAGATCCCCAAGTACACCATCAACCACGCCAAAGAGGGCCATTGATGAAGTGGACCGATACCTACCAGATCGCCGAAGCGCTGGTGGACGCCCATCCGGACGTCGACCCCAAGACGCTGCGTTTCACCCAACTGCGCGAATGGGTGCTGGCCTTGCCCGGGTTCAGTGATGATCCCGAACGCAGCGGCGAGAAGATCCTGGAAGCCATCCAGATGGCCTGGATCGACGAAGCCGACTGAGCCGCGCCGCAAACGCTCCCTTCCGGGAGCGTTTTTGTTTTGGCGCGCCGGCTGCGCGGTATCATCAAGGCTCTTCTTGTTGTTCCAACCGCCCGAGTCTACCGATGCCCGCTGCCCCTTTGCGCTTTGGCCTGGCCGCCAACCGACTGCACCATGAAACGCCCGATGCCGCCTTGTTCAGCTGGTTGCGGGCGTGTTCGTCCACGATCCGCGAACTGGGCGTGCAGTTGCACACCGTGGGCCGCACGCACGACGCGATCGTGCGCGAAGGCATGCTGCAAGGCTATAGCGGCCTGATCCGCTATCCGTATGGCCGCGAAGGCGGTTTGATGAAGCTGGTGGCGCGCGTGACCGAGGGCCGCGACGGACAGGCGCCGTTCGACGGCGCGATCTACCTGATCGATCCCGTGGACCCGTCGTCGATTTTTCCCGAGGCCCTGGCGCTCAAGCGCCAATGCATCACGCACGGTCGGCCGTTCATTTCGACGCTGGCTGGCGCCATCGAATGGATGGAGGTCGAGCGCATCCATGCCGGCCTGGCGCCGGATGTGTCGGCCTCGCGGCTGTTCAATTACACGGGCCAGACGCTGGCGCTGATTGCCCACGATGCGCTCAAGGACGAGATGGTGGCATTTGCCAGCGAACATTTCGACGTGCTGTCGCAGTTTGCGCGGCGCGTGGCGACGGGCACGACGGGCGGCCGCCTGAACGACCTGGCCTGGTCGCGCGGCTGGCCCAAGGACACGCCCTGGGTGCATCGCTACCTGAGCGGCCCGCTGGGGGGCGACGCCCAGATTGCCGAGCTGGTGCTGGAGCATCAATGCCAGCGCGTGATCTTCTTCGAAGACCCGCACGTGGCCCGCCAGCACGAAGCGGATATCCAGTTGCTGGAGCGCGCGGTGCGGGTGGTGACCGAATCGGCCACCTGCGCGACGTCGCCGTCGGTGGCGCGGCGCTGGGCCCAGGCTGTGCAGTTGCGCGCGGGACGGGCGTAGCGCGGCAGGCTGAGCTGGCCACGTGCCTGTCGCGCGGCGCAGCGTGATCGCCAGCGTCAGCTACAAGTTCTGAAGCCGGCCTGCGGGCGCGGCGCCTAGCGGCCCTGGAAGCGCGGCGCGCGTTTTTCGCGGAAGGCGGCGACGCCTTCGGTGAAATCGTCGCGCCGGGCCGACGCCAGGAAGGTGGCGGTTTCTTCGGCCAATTGTGTTTCCAGCGACGCCTGCGCGGCGCTGCGCAGCAAGCGCTTGGCGCCGGCGATGCCGTGCGGTGCATGGCTGGCGATGGCCTGGGCGTAGGCCTGCGCCTGCGGTTCGAGCTGGCCCGCGGGGGTGCTGCGGGTGATGATGCCCCAGGCCTGTGCGTCGGCGGCGGTGAAGGCATCGTGGCGCAGCAGCAGGTCGAGCGCACGCTTGGGGCCCACCACACGCATGAGGCCGTGCGTCATGCCGGCATCGGGCGTGGCGCCCAGCTTGAGATAGGCGGTCATGAAGCGCGTGTCGGCATCGGCGATGGCCAGGTCGCAGGCCAGCACCAGGGACAGGCCGGCGCCCGCGGCCACGCCGTGCACCTGGGCAAGCCAGATCTTGTCCATGCGCACGATGCGCGACAGGAAATCGTTGAGCGGCGTGAAGAGATCGAGCAGCTTGTCGCGCACGGCATCGGGGCCGCCTTCGAACATCGCGATGTCGCCGCCTGCGCAGAAGGCCTTGCCCGCGCCGCGCAGCAGCACCACCCGGATATCGCCTTGCGTGTCGAGCCATTGCGCGGCGCGTTGCAGGTCTTGCGCCATGGCGACGCTGATGGCATTTAGCGCGTTGGGCTGGTTCAACGTAAGGGTGGCGATGCCATCGCCGGCATCAAGAAGCAGCGTTGGAAAGATCGGAAGGGAAGGGGTCATGGCCTGTCTCCGTTATCGGGTAAATACCAACTTTCGATCCAAAAACCACGATGCTATGGTCGGAACCGAGCGCTTGCTTGGTTGACCATCCGCACGGCAAGCGTAACGCATAGAACGATTTTCCGGCGCTGTACCAGCGTAGGTAAAGACAGGTTCGCTGCATCGCCTGCCTCGGGGCTACGCTGATTCACCGCCATTAGAAAAACAGCTTCGCGACACAGCGAGGAGACAAAGGTGGATCAATCCGACAGCCCTCCCTTGCTGGAGGTGGATGGGGTCACGTTGGCGTTCGGCGGGGTCAAGGCGCTCAGCGGCGTGGGCTTTCGCGTGGCGCCGGGGTCCATCACCACGGTCATCGGCCCCAATGGCGCGGGCAAGACGTCGCTGTTCAACACCATTTCCGGGTTCTACCGGCCAGCCGCGGGCACGATCCGCTTTCTGGGCCGCGACATCACGCGCGTCGCCGCGCCCGAACGGGCCCGCCTGGGGTTGGCGCGCAGTTTCCAGAACATTGCGCTGTTTCGCGGCATGACGGTGCTGGACAACATCAAGCTGGGGCGTCACGCCCACCTGCGCAGCACGGTGCTGGACGCGCTGCTGTACCTGGGCCGCGCCCGCCGCGAGGAAATGGCGCTGCGTGCCGACATCGAAGAACGCATCATCGATTTCCTGGAGATCGACCACATTCGCCATGCGCCGGTGGCGGCGCTGTCGTACGGGCTGCAAAAGCGCGTGGAACTGGCGCGCGCGCTGGCGATGAACCCCAAGGTGCTGATGCTGGACGAGCCCGTGGCCGGCATGAACCGCGAGGAAACCGATGACATGGCGCGCTTCATCCTGGATGCGCGCGCCGAATGGGGCGTGACCGTGCTGATGGTGGAGCACGACATGGGCATGGTGATGGACCTGTCGGACCACGTGGTGGTGCTGAACTTCGGCCAGGTGATCGCCGATGGGTCGCCGACGCAGGTGCAGGCGGATCCGGAAGTCATCAAGGCCTATCTGGGCGCGGGCGACGTGGGCGACCTGCGGCGCCGGCTGCGGGAGGCGGCCTGATGGACGGGCTGTTCTTCCTGGAAGTGTCGCTGGCCGGGCTGGGCAGCGGCGGGCTGTATGCGCTGGCGGCGCTGGCGTTCGTGATCGTCTACAAGGCGACGCGGGTGGTCAACATCGCCATCGGTGAATTCCTGATGCTGGGCGCCTATGTGTTCTATGCCTTTGCCGCCGGCATGGCGTGGCCGGTGTGGTTGGCGATCGCGGGGGCGGTAGGCGTGTCGGCGGCGCTGGGCGCGCTGGTCGAGCGTTTGACGATCCGGCCGATGCTGGGGGAGTCGCCGATTTCGGTGTTCATGATCACGGTGGGGCTGGCGTCGATCCTGGTGGGGGTGGTGGAGCTGATCTGGACGGCGGACCAGCGCCGCTTGCCCGAATTCATGCCGCGCGCACCGGTGATGGTGGGAGAAGCCTTCGTGGCGCCCAAGGTGTTCTACGGCTTCTGGGTGGCGGTGGCGTTCGTGCTGCTGGTGCTGGCCGTGTTTCGCTACTGGCGCGGCGGGGTGGCCCTGCGCGCCACGGCATCGGACCAGGGCGCGGCCTACGCGATGGGCATCAACGTGCCGCGGGTGTTTTCGCTGTCGTGGGCGGCAGCGGGTGCGATTGCCGCGGTGTCGGGAGTGATCGTGGGCGCGATCGGCGGCATTTCTTCGTCGATGGGCGTATTTGGCCTGTCGGTGCTGGTGGTGGTGATCGTGGGCGGCCTGGACAGCGTGGCGGGCGCGCTGGTGGGCGGGATCTTCATCGGTTTGCTGGAAGCCTGGGCCGGCGCCTATCTGGGCGGCGAATACAAATTGCTGGCGACCTTCGTGGTGCTGGTGGTGGTGCTGATGCTGCGGCCTTATGGGCTGTTCGGCACCCGCGAGATCGAGAGGCTGTAGCCGATGCGCATCGCGACCGCGAAAGAGACATACCTGGCCGACCAGGCGCTGTTCGATACCCGCACGCAGCGCCTGTGGCTGGCGCTGCTGGCGGCATCCCTGGTGTTGTTCCCGTTCATGGCGGACGCCTATTGGCTGTACCTGGCCTGCCTGGTGGCCATCAATGTGGCCAGCGCGACGGGCCTGAACATCCTGACGGGCTACACGGGGCTGGTGAGCCTGGGGCAGGCGGCCTTCATGGGACTGGGCGCCTACACGGTGGCGGTGATGGAACTGCGCCTGGGTACGCCGGTGCTGGTCAATCTGCTGGGCGGGGGCGTGGTGGCGATGCTGGGCGGCCTGCTGGTGGGTATTCCGTCGCTGCGCGTCAAGGGGCTGTACCTGGCGATATCGACCATTGCAGCGTCGTTCATTGCGCATTTCGTCTTCGCCAACTGGCAGTTCACCGGCGGCACCGGCGGGTTGCAGGTGCCGCCCGCCCGCATCCTGGGCATGGATCTGGACACGTCGTTCAAGATCTATTGGCTGATCGTGCCGCTGACCGTGCTGATGGTGCTGGGCGCGGCCAATCTGTTTCGTACGCGCATCGGCCGGGCGTTCATCGCGATCCGCGACCGCGATATCTCGGCCGAAGTGCTGGGCATCCACCTGCTGCGCTACAAGCTGCTGTCGTTCGGCCTGTCGTCGTTCTATGCCGGGGTGGCAGGCGGTCTGTGGGCGTATTTCTTTCGCGTGGTCACGCCGGAGAGCTTTCCGCTGATCATGTCGATCTTCTTTCTGGCTGCCATCATCGTGGGCGGCATGGGCTCGATCCTGGGTTCCATCCTGGGCGCCGTGTTCATGACGATGGTGCCCGAACTGCTCAAGCTGATCGTGGGCTGGCTGCCGGTGGGGGGCGATGCCCTGAGCCTGATTTCGCCCGTACGCACGATCGTATTCGGCCTGCTGATTGTGGGCTTTCTGATCTTCGAGCCGCACGGGCTCGCGGAAATCTGGCGCCGCGTGCGCCGTTACTTCCACTTGTGGCCATTCCGCACGTAGACGGCGGCCGCGCACCCAGAGAACCAGGAGACATCAACATGAAGCGCATCCGGATAGGCAGCGGTTTATCGAAGTTGCTGGCGCCCTTGGGCGTGGCGATGGCCATGGCGGCCGCGCCCGCGGCCCACGCCGAAGAAGACCTGGTGCTGGGCGGCTCGATTCCGCTGAGCGGGGTGTTCGCGTTTGCTGGGCAGGGCATTCATGCCGGCATCACCGACTACGTGAAGATCATCAACGACCAGGGTGGGGTGAAGGGCCGCAAGGTGCGTTATGTGCCGGAAGACACGGCCTACAAGGTGGATGCCTCGGTGGCGGCCTTCAAGAAGATCACCAGCCAGAACAAGGTGAATTTCTACTACGGCGATTCGACCGGGTTTTCGAAGACCATCAATGCCGAACTGAACCGCGCGGGCAGCATCCTCATGACGGGCGCCTCGTTCGCCACCGAACTGAACGACCCGGCCAAGTATCCGGCGCAATTCATGCTGGGGCCGGACTACACCGAGATGTTCGGCATTCTGCTGCGCTATATCGCCAAGGAAAAGCCGGGGGCCAAGGTGGCATTCGTGTATTCGGACACCGAGTTCGGACGCGACCCGATTGCGAGTTCGCGCGCGGTGGCGCAGAAGCTGGGGCTGACGGTGGCCACCGAGATCATGACGCCGCCCGGCAGCGTGGATGTATCGACCGAGGTGATCAAGCTGCGCCGCGCGGACCCGGACTTCACGATTTTCCATGGCTACGTGCTGGCGCCGATTCCGGAATTCGTCGGCCAGGGCAAGCGCATGGGCCTGAAGACGCGCTACATGGGCACGTTCTGGACCATGGACAATTCCACCGTGATGCAGATGGGCGAGGATGCCGAGGGCTTCATGGGCGTGATGCCTTACCGCTACTACTATGACGACGCGGCCGATGCGCCGATGCTCAAGAAGATCCGAGAAATGCGGCCGCAGTACCAGAGCACGGGCTACATGCAGGGCTTTCTGGCCGCGATGCTGTTCACCGAAGTCGCCAAGCGCACGCTGGATGCGGGTAAAGAGCTGACCAGCGCCAACATGAAGGCCGCGCTGGAAGGCATCAAGGACTTCGACACCGGTGGCCTGATCGGCGTGCCGATCTCGATCAAGGGCAATTCCATTCCCGTGGGCCGGATCTACCGCGCGGACACCAAGCAGAAGCAGATGGTGCCGGCGTCGGACTGGATCGTGCTGCAGTGAGGCGGCCGTGATACCCGGAATCGTCGCAACGACGCCAGCGCCGCCTGCGGCGGTGCTGGACATCAACAACATCGAGGTCGTCTACAACAAGGCGGTGCAGGTGCTGCGCGGCCTGTCGCTGTCGGTGCCGACGGGCGCCATCGTGGCGCTGCTGGGCAGCAACGGCGCGGGCAAGTCGACCACGCTGAAGGCGGTGTCGCGCCTGTTGGACCTGGAGGACGGCGAACTGGTGCGCGGCCGCATCGCGTTCGATGGCGGCGATACGGCGGGCGCGCGGCCGCAGAACCTGGTGCGCGCGGGGCTGGCGCACGTGATGGAAGGGCGCCGCGTGTTCGAGGACCTGACGGTGGAAGAGAACCTGGTGGCCGCGACCTATGCGCTGACCGGGCGGCCCGGCGCCAAGGTGGATTTCGACCTGGTCTATGGCTATTTTCCGCGGCTGCACGAGCGTCGCCGCGGCCTGGCGGGCTATCTGTCGGGCGGCGAGCAGCAGATGCTGGCGATCGGCCGCGCGCTGATCGCGCAGCCCAAGCTGATGCTGCTGGACGAACCGTCGCTGGGGCTGTCGCCGATGCTGGTGGAAACGATTTTTTCGATCATTGCCCGGATCAATCGCGAACAGGGGGTGTCGATGCTGCTGGTCGAGCAGAACGCGTCGGTGGCGCTGGCGGTGGCCCACTACGGCTACATCATGGAAACGGGCAAGGTGGTCATCGACGGCACAGCCGACAAGCTGGCGGCGGACCCGGACGTGCGCGAGTTCTACCTGGGCGTGGGCGGCTCGGGCGAGGCCCGCGGCTTTCGCGATATCAAGCATTACAAGCGCCGCAAGCGCTGGCTGTCATGACGGCGCCCGATGCTTCGCGGCCGGCGGACGGTCTCTGGCCGGCGCTGACCTTGCCGCAGATGCTGCGCGAACAGGCGCGCCGCCAGCCGGCCGGCATTGCCGTGCGGCAGAAGGACTTCGGTATCTGGCAGCCGGTGCCGTGGGCGCAGTACTGGCAGCGGGCCTGCCGCGTGGGGCTGGGCTTGCAGGCCGAAGGCCTGTCTCGCGGCGGCCGGGTGGCCATCGTGTCCGACAACCGCCTGGAATGGCTGCTGGTGCAGCTGGGCGCGGGCGCGGTGGGCGGCGTGGCCGTGGGGGTGTACGCCACCAGCCCGGCCGAGGAAATGGGCTACGTGCTGGAACATGCCGACGTCGAGCTGGTGGTGTGCGAAGACCAGGAACAGACCGACAAGGTGTTGCAGGTGGCGCACCGGCTGCCGCTTTTGCGCCGCATTGTAGTGATGGAAACCAAGGGGTTGCGCTCGTATCCGCCCGGCGAACGTGCGCGCATCGTTGCCTTCGCCGAACTCGAAGCGGAAGGCCTGCGGCGCGAGGCCGACGGGCTGGAGGCGCTCAATGCCTGGCTGGACACGCAGCAGCTGGATGACCTGGGGCTGATGATCTACACGTCCGGCTCCACGGGCAAGCCGAAGGGCGCGATGCTGAGCTACCGCAACATGCGCGGCGTGGCTCCTGGCATCGCCGACCGCCTGTCGATGGATGCCGGCAGCGTGCACCTGTCGTACCTGCCGCTGTGCCATGTGGCCGAGCAGATGCTGTCGACCTTCGTGCCGATCTATCTGGGGGCGCAGGTCAATTTCGGCGAGTCGATCCGCACGGTGCAGGAAGATCTGCGCGAAGTGGCGCCCACGGTGTTCCTGGGCGTGCCGCGCATCTGGGAAAAGCTGCACGCGTCGATTTCGATCAAGATGCAGGAAGCGGGCCGGTTGCAGCAATGGCTGTATCGGCGGGCGCTGGTGGCCTGCGCGCCGTTCCTGGAAAAATCGGCGCGGCAACGCAGCGTGGGCGAAAGGCTGACCTATGCGCTGTGGTACGTGTTGGTGCTGCGAGCCTTGCAGAATTTCATCGGCCTGCGTCGGGTCAGGGTGGCAATGACGGGGGCGGCTCCCATTGCCCCCGACGTGGTGCGGTATTTCCGCACGATCGGTGTGCCACTGGTCGAGGTGTATGGCCTGACCGAATCGGCGGGCATGATCTTTGGCCAGCATCCGGACCGGGTCAAAGTGGGTACGGTGGGCGAGGCGATTTTGGGGGTCGATTGGCGCCTGGGCGACGCGGATGAACTGCAGGTGCGCGGCGACATGGTGTTTGCCGGCTACTACAAGAACGAGGCGGCCACGGCGGATACCGTGCGGGACGGCTGGCTGCACACGGGCGACGTGGCCGCGGTGCAGGACGGACGCCTGCGCATCGTCGATCGCCTGAAAGACATCATGATCACGGCCGGCGGCAAGAACCTGACGCCGTCGGAAATCGAGAATGCGGTCAAGAGCAGCCCCTATGTGAAGGAGTGCGTGATCATCGCGGATGGCCGCCGCTTTGTCGCAGCATTGATCCAGCTGGAATTCGACACGGTGGGCAAATGGGCGGAATCGCGGCGCATCGCCTTTACGCATTTCCGGTCGCTGGCCGAATGCGCAGAGGTGCGCGAGCTGGTGGCGGGCGAGGTGGCGCGCGCCAATACCGGGCTGGCGCCGGTGGCGCAGATCAAGCGCTTTCATCTCTTGACCAAGGAACTGGACCACGACGATGGCGAGGTGACCGCGACCATGAAGGTGCGGCGCGCCAGCATCTACCGCAGCTATGCGGACGATATCGAGCGGCTGTACGCCGAGGAGGCAGCGGCATGAACGAAGCGGTGATTGTGGAGGCCGTGCGCACGCCCTTCGGGCGGCGTGGCGGCCGTTGGGCCGACAGGCGGCCCGATGATTTGCTGGCTGATGCCATCCAGGGCTTGCTGGGGCGGGCCGGCCTGCCGCCTGGCCAGGTCGAGGACGTGCTGGCCGGCTGCGTCAGCCAGGCCGGCGAGCAGGGCGCCAATATCGGCCGCCTGGCGGCGCTGCTGGCGGGCTTGCCCGAGACGGTGCCGGGCCTGTCGCTGAACCGCATGTGCGGGTCCAGCCAGCAGGCGGTGCACATGGGGGCGCAGGCCATTGCCGCGGGCGACATGCGTTATGTCGTGGCGGGCGGGGTGGAAAGCATGAGCCGCGTGCCGATGTTCCTGGACGTGACGTTGGGGCAGGGTGAGTTTCGCGGGTTCGATTCGCTGAACCCCGGGCTGCTGCAGCGCTATCCGCTGGTGCATCAGATCGAAAGCGCGGAACGCATCGCCGAACAATGGGGGCTGACGCGCGCCGAGATGGATGCGTGGTCGGTGCAGAGCCATGCCCGCGCCTGGGCGGCGGCCTCGGCAGGCCGGCATAGCGAACTGCTGGCGGGGCCGGCGGGGCTGCCGCTGCGCGACGAAGGCATCCGCGAACGGGCGGACCCGGCCAAGATGGCCACGCTGGCGCCGGCCTTGCGCCCGCCGGGTCAGGGCAATGTGACCGCCGCCCAGGCCAGCCAGTTGGCCGACGGCGCGGCCGCCGTGCTGCTGGCGGACCGGCAGGCGGCGTTGGCCGACGGCCTGCGTCCGCAGGCGCGTTTTCGCGCCCGCGTGGCGGTCGGTTCGGACCCGGTACTGCAACTGACCGGCGTGATTCCTGCCACCGAACAGGCGTTGGCCCGTGCCGGCCTGCGCTTGCAGGACATGGACTGGATCGAGATCAACGAGGCCTTTGCCAGCGTGGTGCTGGCGTGGCAGCGCAGCCTGGATGCCGACCCGGCGCGCGTGAATCCGTGGGGTGGTGCCATCGCCCACGGCCATCCGCTGGGCGCGACGGGGGCGGGCCTGATGGCGAAGATGCTGGCGGGGCTGCGCGCTACGGGCGGCCAGTTCGGCTTGCAGGTCATGTGCATCGGCCATGGCATGGCGACTGCGACGGTGATCGAACGCTTATGAGCCGGCCAGCCAGGGACGTACCGGCCAGCCACGAGGACGGGGCGGAATCGCTGCGCCGCGACGAGGTGATCCTGACGGCCGGACGCCTCTTTCGCCAGCATGGCTACGAACGTACGACGGTGCGTGAACTGGCGCGGGCCGTGGGTTTGCAGTCGGGCAGCCTGTTCCATCATTTCCGCAGCAAAGAGGAAATCCTGGTGGCGGTGATGAACAATGGCATCCAGGAAGTGCTGGACGGCGGCCGCCAGGCGCTGGATCACTACCAGGCGCCAGCGGACCGCCTGGCGGCGTTGTTCCGGGTGCATATGTGGAGCATGCTGCATGGCGCCGGCGGCGACGCGATGAATGCGCTGGTGTACGAGTGGCGCAGTCTGTCGGCGCCCAGCCAGGCTAGCGTCAAGGGCTTGAGCGACCGCTACGAGGCGATGTGGCAGCAGGTGGTGGCGGCGGCGGTGGCGGCGGGCCTGCTGCGGGGCGACGCCCGGGTGATCAAGCGTTGCGTGCTGGGCGCCATGAACCTGACAGTCCAGTGGTACAAGCCGGACGGCCGGCTGGCGCCCGCCGCGTTCATCGACGAAATGCTGGTGGCCAGCCTGCCGGGCCTGCCGCCAGAAGCTGGCCGCTGGCCCTTGGGCTAAGGGGCGGTTCGGCTATTCGCCGGTGGGCCAGTAATGGCTGTCCGGCAAGGCGCGAGCGCCGAAGATGGCCTGGCCCACGCGCACCACGGTGGCGCCTTCTTCGATGGCGATTTCGAAGTCGCCCGACATGCCCATGGACAGCTCGTCCAGCGCGACGCCCGCGGGCGCGTCCTGGCGCAATTGCTCGCGCAGGCCGCGCAGCATCACGAAACACTGGCGTACCCGCACGGCTTCGCTGGAGAACAGCGCCAGCGTCATCAACCCGCGCACGCGTAGTGCGGTGAATGCCGGCATGGCGCGGACAAAGGCGGCGGCCTCTTCGGGGGGCAGGCCATACTTGCTGGGTTCGCCGGACGTGTTGACCTGCACGAACACATCCAGCGAACGGCCTTCGGCCTGCAGGCGGCGGTCCAGCGCCTCGGCCACGCGCAGGCTGTCCAGGGCCTGGAATTCACTGGCGAAGCGGGCGACCACCTTGGCCTTGTTGGTCTGCAGATGGCCGATGACGGACCAGCGCAGGTCGGTCAGGTCGGTGGTGCCTTCCCATTTGCGCTGGGCTTCCTGCACCTTGTTTTCGCCTAGCAGCCGGCAGCCCGCGGCGTAGGCCAGCCGGATGCGGGATTCGTCCATGGTCTTGCTGACGGGCAAGAGACGCACGTCGCGCGGGTCGCGGCCGGCGCGCTCGCAGGCGGCCTGGATGCGCGCGTGCACGGCGGCGAGGTTGTGCTGGAAATCTTCGACGGTCAGCGCCTGCGGATAGCGGCCGTGCTGGTCATGGCGGGTCTGTGTGTCGTCGGTGGGGGGCAGGTCGGGTTGCATTACTTCACCATGTCCTTGGCGGCCGCGGGGGCGGCGATGGATGTGTCAGTGTAGCGGGTGCGCGTCGGCAGGCGGCCGTTGAGCAGGGCGTGGGCGGCCAGACCGATGAGCAGGCCCCAGAACGCGCCGCCGATGCCGAACAGTTTGATGTTGGCCGCGGCGGCCAGGAAGGTGATCAGCGAGGCCTCGCGCGTCTTGGCGTCGGCCAGGGCGCCGGCCAGGCTGGCGCCGATGGTGCCCAGCAAGGCCAGGCCGGCCAGCGTGGTGATGAAGGTGGCGGGCAACGCCATGAAGACCGCCGCCAGCGTGACCCCGAAGATGCCGACGACGATATAGAACACGCCCGCCGCGATGCCGGCCACCCAGCGCCGGGACGGGTCTTCGTGGGATTCTCGGCCGGTGCAGATGGCGGCCGTGATCGCGGCCAGATTGAAGGCGTGCGACCCGAAGGGCGCCATCAGCAGCGACCCCAGCCCCGTGATCGTGACGATGCCATTGGCGCGGGTCTTGAAGCCGTCGTTGCGCAGCACCAGCATGCCGGGCATGTACTGGCCCGTCAGCGTGATCAGGAACAGCGGTAAGGCGACGCTGAGCGCGGCATTGAGCGAGAAGGCGGGCGAGGTGTAGACGGGCGCGGCCAGCGTCAGTGTCAGGGCAGACAGGTCGACACGGTCCTGCAGCAGCAGCAGGGCCAGGCCCGACACCAGGATGCCGACCACGGCGTAGCGGGCCGTGAAGCGCTTGAGCACCACATAGGCCAGGATGAGCCAGCCCGCCAGCAAGGGGTCCAGGCTGATGCCGCCGAAGGCGCCGATACCAAACGGCAGCAGGATGCCGGCCAGGAGGCCCGCCGCCACGCCGGGCGGAATCAGGCGGATGAGTTTCTCGAAGCCGCCGGACAGGCCCAGCACGACGAAGGCGGCAGCGGAGATCAGGTAGGCGCCCACGGCTTCGGCGTATGGTGTGGTGGCCAGGGCCGTGATCAGGAAGGCGGCGGCCGGTGTGGACCAGGCGGTGATGATGGGCTCGCGCGTGGCCCAGCTGAGCAGGATGCCCGTGACGCCCACACCGATGGAGATGGACCAGACCCACGAGGCGGTATGGGCCGGGTCCAGGCCGGCCGCCTTGGCGGCCTGGAATACCAGAATGAACGTGCCGCCGTAGTTGACGATGACCGAGATGAGGCCGGCGACGACGGGATGCAGAAGGTCGCGCCATTGCAGGGCGGGGCGGGATACGGGGGAAGACATGGCGTAGGGGCCGGCCTGGAGAGGGGGAGGTTGGAGGGAAAGTCGTTTTATAGCGCCGTAATGGACTACCCAGGCCCTATGCTTTTTTAGATACCACCAGACCACTTATTTCGGCTGTCTGCATTGCAGGCGAGGGTTCTGCCCCCTAGAATGGCCTGCCGCGACACTTCATTGTGCGGCTTTCAGGCAGACCACATGAGCAAGGCATTCGAACTGGAAACCCTGAAGATCCGCATGGCCGATGCGGATCTTCAATGGCTGGACCTGCACCAGCGCATCCAGCGTGCGCTGGGGGCGTTGATCCTGGACGGGGCGCTGGGCGCGGGTGTGAAGCTGCCCGCGACGCGTACCCTGGCGCAGTCGCTGGGCGTAGCGCGGGACACCGTCGAAAATGCCTACGTGCAGCTGCACCGTGACGGCTTCATTTCCCGTCGCAAGGGCTCGGGCAGCTACGTGTCCGCCACCCTCGGCGCGGACCTGCGCGGGGCGGCCGGCCGGCGCGTCAAGGCCCCGCCACGCGCAGCCACGGTAGCCGCGCCTGGCGAAGGCCTGAGCCGGCGAGGCCGTTCGATCTTCGATAGCGGCGGCGTGGCCGACCAGCAGGCGATCCAGCCGTTCGCCACCGGGCTGCCCGAGACGCGGACGTTTCCCACCGAGGTCTGGGAACGGCTGCAACGCCAGGTGCTCAAGGAACATCGCGGCCATGTGTTGCTGCATGGTGATCCGCAGGGAGCCGAGCCGCTGCGCAAGGCGATTGCCACCTATCTGAACCTGGAACGCGGCGCCAAGGTGACGGCGCGTCAGATCGTGGTGCTGAGCAGCACGCGCCAGGCGCTGTTCCTGTGCGCGCAGCTGCTGGCCGACGCCGGCAAGCCGATCCTGCTGGAGAACCCCGGCTACTTTGGCGCGCGCAAGGCGTTCGAATTCGCCGAGGCCCGCATCGTGCCGATCGACGTGGACGCGCAGGGCATTCGCACGGACTTGCTACGCGCCGACCGCAGCGGCGCCGCCTGCGTCTACGTGACGCCGTCGCATCAATACCCCACCGGGGCGACGCTGTCGCTGGCGCGCCGGCTGGAATTGACCCGCTGGGCCGGCGAAACCGGCAAGTGGATCATCGAAGACGACTACGACAGCGAATTCCACTACGACGGCTTGCCGACCGCCTGTGTGCAGGGCCTGGACAAACACGGCCGTACGATCTATCTCGGCACGTTCAGCAAGACGCTGTTTCCGGGGTTGCGGATGGGGTACATGGCGTTGCCCGAGGAACTGGTGGACGCCTTCAGCCGCGCGCGCAGCATCGTCGACGGGCACACGCCGCAGATCCTGCAACTGACTTTGGCGCGCTTCATGGACGATGGGCACTACAACTCGCATGTGCGCGCCATGCGCAAGCTGTATGCGGCGCGGCGCGAGGTCATGCTGGACGCGGTGGCGCGCCACTTGCAAGGCGTGGCACGGGCGGTGCGGCCCGAAGGGGGATTGCAGATTCCCTGCCTGCTGGAACCGGGTTGGTCCGAGGCGGACACGATCCGCCGGGCGGCCGCGGCCGGCGTGGCGTTGCCAGGGCTGAGCCGCCTGTATGCGGGGCCGGTGCAACAGCAGGGGTGGCTGCTGGGCTACGCGTCGCTGAGCGCCCACGAAATCGAGACGGCCATGCGGCGCCTGGCCGGAGCCTTGCGCCGCGCGTAGCGGTTTGTGAGAAGGAGAAGCGCCGCGTCAGCCGCGGCGCTTGAAGAAGGCGCCGACGCCGCAGGCGATGGCAATGGCCAGCAGGGCGCCGGCAATGGTGAGCAGGAAGTCGGCTTCGCCGTGATAGCCGCCGCCGGTGACGCCACCGGCGACGCTGCCCATCCAGATCACCGCGGTGATCAGCGCGCCCGACAGGCCCAGCGCGGCGGCCAGGCACAAGGCAATGAACAGCGGCGAGCGCCGCACGGGCGCCGGGCCTGCGGCATAGCCGCCACGGCCGCGCCGTGGCGGCATCACCATGTAGAACAACGCGGCCACGACCGCGGCCAGCATCAGGATCTTGAAGATCATGATGCGGCGCGCGATTTAGTCTTCACGGCGCAGGTGCGGGAAGAGGATGACGTCGCGGATGCTGGGGCTGTCGGTCAGCAGCATGACCAGGCGGTCGATGCCGATGCCGCAGCCGCCCGTGGGGGGCATGCCGTATTCCAGCGCACGGATGTAGTCGGCGTCGTAGTACATCGCTTCTTCGTCGCCGGCGTCCTTGGCCTCGACCTGCGAGCGGAAGCGTTCGGCCTGGTCTTCGGGGTCGTTCAGTTCGGAGAAGCCGTTGGCGATTTCGCGGCCCGTCATGAACAGCTCGAAGCGCTCGGTGATGCCTTCGCGCGAGTCGGAGGCGCGCGCCAGCGGCGAGACTTCGACCGGGTAGTCGATGATGTAGGTGGGGTTCCAGAGCTTGGCTTCGGCGGTTTCCTCGAACAGCGCCAGCTGCAGCGCGCCCAGGCCGGCGCGTGCCAGGACCGGGCCGTCGGCATCGACGCCGAACTTCTTGAGTTCGGTGCGCACGAAGGCGGGGTCGTCCAGTTGGGCCTGGGTGTAGCCGGGCGCGTACTTGAGAATGGCTTCGCAGATGGTCAGCCGGTCGAACGGCTTGGAAAGGTCCAGCTCACGTTCCTGGTAGGTCAGCACGGCGCTACCGGTGGCCGAGATGGCGGCCTGACGGATCAGTTCTTCGGTGAAGTCCATGAGCCAGCGGTAGTCCGCGAAGGCTGCATAGAATTCCATCATCGTGAATTCCGGATTGTGGCGCGGGCTGACGCCTTCGTTGCGGAAGTTGCGGTTGACTTCGAACACGCGTTCGAATCCGCCGACGATGAGGCGCTTGAGGTAGAGCTCGGGCGCGATGCGCAGGAACATTTCCATGTCCAGCGCGTTGTGGTGCGTGACGAACGGCTTGGCCGCCGCGCCGCCCGGGATCGGGTGCAGCATCGGCGTTTCGACTTCCAGGAAGCCGGCGTTGAGCATGAACTGGCGGATGCTGCCCACGGCCTTGCTGCGCGCTTCGAACGTGCGGCGCGTGGCGTCGGTCATGATGAGGTCGACGTAGCGCTGGCGGTAGCGCAGTTCCTGGTCGGCCACGCCGTGGAACTTGTCCGGCAGCGGACGCAGCGACTTGGACAGCAGGCGCGCCGTGGCGGCGTGCACCGACAGTTCGCCCTTGTTGGTCTTGAAGACCGACCCTTCGATTGCGATGATGTCGCCGATATCCCATTGCTTGAACGCGGCGTAGTTGTCTTCGCCCAGCGTGCCGCGGTCCAGGTAGATCTGGATGCGGCCGGTGCTGTCTTGCAGGGTGGCGAAGCTGGCCTTGCCCATGACGCGCTTGAGCATCATGCGGCCGGCGACCTTGACGGTGACGGCGGCGGCGGCCAGGGCTTCCTGTTCCTCGCCGTCGTACTTGTCGTGCAGGGCGGCGGCGCGGGCGTCGGGAACGAAATCGTTGGGATACGCGACCCCGGTTTCGCGCAGTTTGGCCAGCTTGGCGCGCCGTTCGGCGATCAAGCGGTTTTCATCCTGGGCGGTTGCCGGAGCGGTCGTGTGGTCGGTCATGGTCGGGGATCAGTCGTAATTGCGGATGTCGTCGATTTCGGTGGTGCCGAAATCGTCGCGGTCCAGGTAGGCGAGGATGCGGGAGGCCACGTTGGCGGGCGAGGACAGCTTGCCGGTGGCGTGGAAGTCCTGGAACTTGGCCAGCGCCGGGAAGCTCTCGACGCTGCTGGAGCGGATGGCGGCCTGCATGTCGGTGTCGACGATGCCGGGGGCCAGCGAAACGATGCGCGCGCCGCTTTCGCCCTGTTCCTGCTTGACCACGCGCGAGTACATGTCGAGCGCGGCCTTGGTGGCGCAGTAGACGCCCCAGCCGGCGGTGGGGTTGCGGCCCGCGCCGGACGAGATGTTGAGCACGCGGCGGTCGGCGGCAAGGTCTTCGACGGCGGCCAGGAAGCGCGCGGTCAGCAGCATCACGGCCGTGACGTTCAGGTTGAAGGCGGCGGCGATGGCCGGGCCGTCGATCAGCGCGTCGGTACCGGACACGGGGTGCACGGTGCCGGCGTTGTTGATCAGCAGGTAGCGGCGCGCGTCGCGCGGCAGGGCGCCGCAGATGCGCTGGGCGGCGGCATCGGCCGCAGCCAGGTCGGAGAGGTCCACGGACAGCTGTTCCAGCTGCACGTCCTGCGAGCGGGCGTAGGCGGCCAGTTCGGGGTCTTCGCGGCGCGCCAGGGTAAAGAGGCGCGTGCCCGGTTTGACCAGGCCGCGCGCCATGGCGGCGCCGATGCCGCGCGAAGCGCCGGTGAGAATTGCGATGGTGTCAGACATTCGTGGACCCTCTGGGTGCGGTGGGCGGAACTAGCGGGAAACTCAGACGCCTTGCTTCAGGCTGGCCTGGATGAAGGGATCCAGGTCGCCGTCCAGCACTTTCTGCGTGTTCGAGATTTCGACGTTGGTGCGCAGGTCCTTGATGCGGCTCTGGTCCAGCACGTAGGAACGGATCTGGTGGCCCCAGCCCACATCGGTCTTGGAGTCTTCCAGCTTCTGCTGTTCGGCCATGCGGTTGCGCATTTCCAGCTCGTAGAGCTTGGATTTCAGCATCTGCATGGCTTCGGCGCGGTTGCGGTGCTGCGAGCGGTCGTTCTGGCACTGCACCACGATGCCGGTGGGTATGTGGGTCAGGCGCACGGCCGAGTCGGTCTTGTTGATGTGCTGGCCGCCCGCGCCGGACGCGCGGTAGGTGTCCACGCGCAGGTCGGCGGGGTTCACTTCGACTTCGAAGGAATCGTCGACTTCCGGGTAGACGAACACGCTGGCAAACGACGTATGGCGGCCGCCCGACGAGTCGAACGGGCTCTTGCGCACCAGGCGGTGCACGCCGGTTTCGGTGCGCAGATAGCCAAAGGCGTATTCGCCTTCGATCTTGATCGTGGCGGACTTGAGGCCGGCGACTTCGCCTTCGGATTCTTCAAGGATCTCGGCCTTGAAGCCCTTGCGTTCGGCGTACTTGAGGTACTGGCGCAGCAGCATCGAGGCCCAGTCCTGCGCTTCTGTGCCGCCCGCGCCTGCCTGGATGTCCAGGAAGCAGTTCAGGGGGTCGGCCGGATTGGAGAACATGCGGCGGAATTCCAGGCCTTCCAGTTTTTCCTGGAACGCGTCGGCGTCCGATTCGATGGATTCCAGCGTGGCGTCGTCGTTGTCGGCGGCGGCCAGTTCGAACAGTTCGTTCGAGTCGGCCAAGCCCGTGCCCAGGCCGGTCAGCGTTTCCACGACGTCTTCGAGGGCTTTCTTTTCACGGCCCAGGTCCTGGGCGTGCTTGGGGTCGTTCCAGACGGCCGGGTCTTCGAGCTCGGCGTTTACGACTTGCAGGCGTTCAGTTTTGGCATCGTAGTCAAAGATACCTCCGTAGAGCCTGTTCGCGCTCCGCGTAGTCGGCGAGGCGGGCTGCGAGCTGGTTCTGACGTTCGGCTTCCATGATGATCCTGTCTGATGACTTTTGTGCGAAACCTGGCATTTTACCGTGGATGGAGCCGGCTTGCGGGCCGGGGTGGCAAGAAAGGGGACGGATTGGTCGGAAATGCCTTCTAGGGGTTTGCGCGCAGAGGGGCGAGTTGTTCAGTTTTTTGTCAACTGCGGGATTCTAGGCTTGGTGGCCGGCCCATATGTCCCCTGTCCGGGGACCGGGACCGCGCAAGATGCCGGCAACCAGCCGGCCTATCCCGTTAGAGGAGGAGACGTTGATGGAACACACTATGGCCCCCGGGGTCTCGCCGGCGATCCCGGCGGCTGAGGAGGACCGGATCTACCGCAAGGTGGGGTGGCGGCTGGTGCCGCTTTTGGTGGTTTGCTATGTCGTGGCCTACCTGGACCGCGTCAATGTGGGCTTTGCCAAACTGCAGATGCTGCAGGAGCTTCAATTCAGCGAGACGGTCTACGGCCTGGGCGCAGGGATATTCTTCATCGGCTATTTCCTGTTCGAGATTCCCAGCAACATCATTCTTCATAAAGTGGGTGCGCGCGTCTGGATTGCGCGGATCATGATCACGTGGGGCATCATTTCGGCCTGCATGATGTTCGTGTCCAGCGTGCACATGTTCTATTTCCTGCGCTTTCTGCTGGGCGCGGCCGAAGCCGGGTTCTTCCCGGGCATCATTCTTTACCTGACCTACTGGTATCCCGCCGCCCGCCGCGGCCGCATCACGACCTTCTTCATGACGGCCGTGCCGATGTCCGGACTGATCGGCGGCCCGATCTCGGGCTGGATCATGAGCACCTTCCATGGCGACCACGGCCTGTCCGGGTGGCAATGGCTGTTCCTGCTCGAAGGCATTCCGTCGGTGATCATCGGCGTGCTGGTGCTGATCTACCTGGACGACCGCATCAACAAGGCCAAGTGGCTGACCGCCAACGAAAAGGCCGTGCTGATCCGCAATATCGCGGCCGAAGAGCAGCACAAGGAAGATCCGCCGATCCGCGCTGCGCTGACCCGTCCGCGGGTGTGGGCGATGGCACTGATCTACTTCTCGTTCGTGATGGGGCTGTACGGGGTGGGGTTCTGGATGCCGACGCTGATCAAGAGCACCGGCGTGCAAAGCCCGCTGGCGATCGGCCTGTTGACCGCGGTGCCGAACCTGTTCGCGGTGATCGGCATGATCCTGATCGCGCGCAACTCGGACCGCAACCGCGAACGCCGCTGGCACGTGGCGATTCCGGCGCTGTTCGGCGCGCTGGGCCTGCTGTTCTCTGCCATCTGGAGCGGCAACACGGTGCTGGCGATTCTGGCGCTGACGGTGGCCAACATCGGCATCTGCACGGTGCTGCCGCTGTTCTGGAGCCTGCCGACCGCCTTGCTGGGCGGCACCGCCGCCGCGGCCGGCATCGCGCTGATCAACTCGGTGGGTAACCTGGCCGGCTTCGTCAGCCCGTATCTGGTGGGCTGGCTCAAGGATATGACCGGCACCACCAACACCGGCCTGTACATGCTGTCCGGCTGCCTGGTGGTGGGCGCGCTGGTGGCGCTGGCGCAACCGGCCAAGCTGGTCAACAAGTAACGCGCGGGGCTTGATAAGACAAGGGCGCTTCCCGAGGGAAGCGCCCTTGCTTTTCTAGCCGGCGTGTTCGATGACCAACTGCACCGACACCATCCCGTTCCACACGTTCTGCTCCAGCCGGTACGCCGCCTGGATGTGTTCCGGCAGCGACTGGTCGTGGCCGAACCAGATGGCGTCAAAGCGCTGGTGGCCGCGTTCGAGCGACAGCTTCAGGTGCTTTTCGCCGACCAGGCGCTGGTTGCGCACCACGAATTCGTCCAGGAACAGCGGCGCGGCAAAGCCTGCGCCCCAGACCTGCTGCTGCAGCATGCCGGCCACTTCGGCGTTGGCATAGCCCGATTCCAGCGAGCCGTCGGTTTCGATGACGGGTTCGAAGGTGTCGCGGCCGGTCAGTTCGCGCACGGCGGCATCGAAGGCGGGAGCGAAGGCGGGGAAATCGTCCTTGCCCAGCGTCAGGCCGGCCGCCATGGCGTGGCCGCCGAACTTGCGGATCAGGTTGGGGTGGCGTTTGGACACCAGGTCCAGCGCATCGCGCAGGTGCACGTCGGGAATCGAGCGGCCCGAGCCGCGGATCTCGTCGTCGCCCGCGGGGGCGAAGGCCAGGGTGGGGCGCCAGAATTTTTCTTTCAGGCGCGAGGCCACCAGGCCCACCACGCCCTGGTGCCAGCCCGGGTCGAACACGCAGACCGTGGCGCCGGCCGAGGCGTTGGGTTCTTCCATGGCGGCCAGCGCCTGTTCGCGCATTTCGGCTTCGATGGTGCGGCGTTCGCGGTTGATGTTGTCGAGCTCGCGCGCCATTTCCAGCGCCTGGGCTTCGTCGTCGGTGGTCAGGCAGGCGATGCCCAGGCTCATGTCGGCCAGGCGGCCGGCGGCGTTGATGCGCGGGCCCAGGGCAAAGCCCAGGTCAAAGCCGTTGGCGGTGCGCGGTTCGCGGCCGGCCACGGCGAACAGGGCGCGCAGGCCCGGCTGCAGGCGGCCGCTGCGCATGCGCTGCAGGCCCTGGGTGACCAGCAGGCGGTTGTTGGCGTCCAGCTTGACCACGTCGGCCACCGTACCCAGGGCCACCAGGTCGGACAGCGCGTCCAGCCGCGGCCCGCCGTCGGCCGCGTAGACGCCGCGGCGGCGCAGCTCGGCGCGCAGCGCCAGCATCATGTAGAAGATGACGCCTACGCCCGCCAGGTTCTTGGACGGGAAGCCGCAGCCCGGCTGGTTCGGGTTGACGATGGCCAGGGCCTCGGGCAGCGTGTCGCCGGGCAAGTGGTGGTCGGTGATGACCACGCCGATGCCGGCGTCGTTGGCCGCGGCCACGCCGTCGACGCTGGCGATGCCGTTGTCCACCGTGATGATGATGTCGGGCTTGCCGCTGCGGTGGCGGCAGGCCAGTTCGACCACGGCGGGCGACAGGCCGTAGCCGGTCTCGAAGCGGTTGGGCACGAGGAAGTCGACGTCGGCGCCCATGGCCGACAGGGCGCGCAGGCCGACGGCGCAGGCGGTGGCGCCGTCGCAGTCGTAGTCGGCCACGATCAAGAGTTTCTTGCCGGCCTGGATGGCGTCGGCCAGCACGCCGGCCGCGTGCGCCGAATGCGTCAGCCCAGCGGGCGGCAACAGTGACGGCCAGGCCAGCTTGGTCTGGTCGGGATGGGTGACGCCGCGGGCGGCCCACAGGCGCGCCAGCAGGGGATGGATGCCCGAGGCTTCCAGGACGTGGCAGGCGGACAGGTCGGCCCGGCGGATGGTTAAGCGGGGTGAGACCACCAGGCGCTCCAGTTTTTCTTGGGGGCGGGCAGCAAGCCCAGCAGGCCCCCGCGCGGTTTCAGGGTGAGGGCGGCGCTGCGGTCGTCGCCCAGCAGCAGCAGTTCGGCGGGCGTGGCGGGCAGGCCGTTGGGGCCGGCCAGCGGTTGCAGCTGCGTATCGAGTTCAGCCAGGGCATCGAGCCAGGCGGCCCAGTCGCCCGCGCGTTGCGGCGCGTCCAGGGCGGTCAGCACGTGCGCGCTGGGGGCGGCCGGGCGCTGCGGCCACGGCGTGCCGCCGCCATACAGCCACAGGGCATTGACGGGCGGCAGGCCGCGCGCGGCGCGGGCGTCGTTGACGGGATGCTCGTGCCAGGCCATCTGGATTTCATTGAGCAGGCGGCGCCAGGGGCGGGTTTCGGTGTCCTGGCGCCACCAGTCGTTCAGGCGCAGGCCGGCCACGGCCAGCGGGCTGGCGGTCTGGGGCCGCAGGCCGTCGGGCAGTTGCAGGCGCCAGCGCGCCGCCGACAGCGGTTGGACGGTGAAACCGGTGCCTTCGAACAGCGGGCGGGCGGTGTCCAGCAGCGCGGCGGTTTCTTCGTCGCGCAGGTCCATCTGGGCCGGGTCGAGCAACGTGGCCTGGTCGGTGCCCAGGGCCAGGTGCACCAGCTCGGCCAGCCAGACGGGGCCATTGCCGGCCGAGTCGTCAGTCAGCAGCGGGCCCAGGCCGGCGCCTTGCAGCAGGCCGGGTTCGGGCGCGTAGCCGGCCCGGTCCAGCTGCCAGGATTCGAAGGGGGTACAGCCGTAGGCGCGGATGTCGTGGGCCTGGACCCGGGCGCTGGCGGCTTGCAGCCAGCGGTGCAGCGTGGGCGCGCGCTGGGGCAGGAGCTTGGCCAGTTCGGCGGCAACGGGAAGGGCGGGCAAGGCGCCCGGAATGACGATCAGCATGGGCGCGATTGTAGTCGCTGGCCGCCCGGGGAACTAAGGCCGGCCCCGATTGCCATACGTTGACACGGCTGGTCGTCCAATCCCACATCCGCGGGGCGGTTTTCCAGTCGGTTAATGCCATAATGCGCACGTGCTGAAAATACCCTACGAACTCTGGATCGGCGCCCGCTATGCCGGGTTGGCCCGAATCCGCCAGCGAGGCGGCCGCCGCGATCGCTTCATCTCTTTCATCGCTGCCAGTTCCATGGCGGGCATCGCGCTGGGCGTCGCCGCCCTGATCGTGGTGCTGTCGGTCATGAACGGCTTCCAGAAAGAGGTCCGCGACCGCATGCTGTCGGTGCTGCCGCACATCGAACTCTACATTCCCGGCGCTGCGCCCGAGCGCGTATTGGAGCAATGGCAGCAGTTCTCCGATGCGGCCAAGCGCAATCCCGAGGTCAAGGCCGGCGCGCCCTTCGTGGCGGCGCAGGGCATGCTGGTGCGGGGGCAGGCGCTGCGCGGGGTGCAGGTGCGCGGCATCGATCCGGGCACCGAAGGCAATGTCTCGGACCTGCCGCGCCAGATGGTCTCGGGCAAGCTGACCGACCTGAAACCGGGCGGCTTCGGCGTGGTGCTGGGCAACGAGCTGGCCGACGGCATGGGCGTCAAAGTGGGCGATACGCTGCTGATGATGGCGCCGCAGGGCTCCATCAGCCCGGCCGGCTTCGCGCCGCGCATGCGCCAGTTCACGGTGGTGGGCGTGTTCTCGTCGGGCCACTATGAATACGATTCGTCGCTGGCCTTCGTGGACAACGACGACGCGGCCAAGGTCTTTCGCGACAGCGGCACCGCCGGTGTGCGCCTGCGCATCGCCGACATGCAGAAGGCGCCCGAAGTGGCCGCCGAACTGCGCAAGGTGCTGCCGCCGTACGTCATGGCCAGCGACTGGTCGCGCAACAATCGCACCTGGTTCGCGGCGGTGCAGACCGAAAAGCGCATGATGTTCCTGATCCTGGCGCTGATCGTCGCGGTGGCGGCGTTCAACCTGCTGTCCTCGCTGGTGATGGCCGTCAAGGACAAGCAATCCGACATCGCCATCCTGCGCACCCTGGGCGCGGGGCCGGGCGAAGTGGCCCGCATCTTCCTGGTGCAGGGCGCCCTGATCGGCGTGATCGGCACTTTCCTGGGCGTGGTGGGTGGCATCATCATCGCCTACAACGTCGACGTGATCGTGCCCTTCATCGAGCGCATGCTGGGCGTGCACTTCCTGCCGCGCGAGGTCTATTTCATCAGCGCCTTGCCGTCTGACCCCCAGATGGGCGACATCATGGTCATCGGCCTGACGTCCCTGGTGCTGTCGCTGCTGGCGACCTTGTACCCCAGTTGGCGCGCTTCGCGCCTGCAACCCGCACAGGTGCTGCGCCATGATTGATTCCCTGACGCCGGCGCTGCATGCCGACAACATCGTCAAGGTCTATGACGAAGGCCCGGCCCGCATCGAAGTCCTGAGCAATGTCACCCTGACGGTGGCGCGCGGCGAAATGGTGGCCATCGTGGGCGCATCCGGGTCCGGCAAGAGCACCTTGCTGCACATCCTGGGCTTGCTCGACGTGCCCACCAGCGGCGCGGTCTCGGTGGATGGCCAGTTGGCCGTCGGCCTGTCCGAAGCCCGCAAGAGCGCGGTGCGCAACCGCAGCCTGGGCTTCGTGTACCAGTTCCACCATTTGCTGCCGGAATTCTCGGCGCTGGACAACGTGGCCATGCCGCTCATCGTGCGCCGCGAAAATCGCGACAAGGCGCGCGAGGCGGCACGCGAAGTGCTGGGCCTGGTGGGCCTGGCGGCGCGCGAAGGGCACTACCCCGGCCAGTTGTCGGGCGGTGAACGCCAGCGCGTGGCGTTGGCGCGCGCGCTGGTGACGCGTCCGGTCTGCGTGCTGGCCGACGAGCCCACCGGCAACCTGGACCGCCATACCGCGCACAACATGTTCGAGCTGCTGACCCGGGTCAACAAAGAATCGGGCACGGCCTTTGCCATCGTCACGCACGATCCCGAACTGGCCGCGCGCGCCGATCGCCAGCTGTTGATGGAAAACGGCCGGCTCGTCTGACGTCTCGGCCCCAGGCAGTATCCGCCCGCCCCATGGCGGGGGGATAATCCTCCCAGGAGGCCCCGCCATGCTGATCGACACCCACTGCCACCTGGACGCTGCCGAGTTCGATGCCGACCGCCGGCAGGTCGCCGAGCACGCCTGCGAGGCCGGCGTCCAATCGATCGTCATTCCCGCCGTCGAACGCGCCAATTTTTCGGTGGTGCGCGACCTGGCCGCGCAGGTGGCCGGCGGCGCCTACGCGCTGGGCATCCATCCCCTGTACGTGCAGCGGGCGTCAGAGGACGACCTGGACGCGCTGCGCAGCGCCGTCAAGCAGGCCCTGGGCGATCCGCGCTTCGTGGCCATCGGCGAGATCGGGCTGGACTTCTTCGTGCCCGAGATCGCGTCCGGCGAACCGCGGGCGCGGCAGGAACGCTTCTATGCCGCCCAATTGGCGCTGGCCGTCGAGTTCAAGCTGCCCGTGCTGCTGCACGTGCGTAAATCGCAAGACATCCTGCTGAAGTACCTGCGGCGCCATGACCGCGTCGGCGGCATCGCGCACGCCTTCAACGGCAGCGCCCAGCAGGCCCAGGCCTTTGTCGACCAGGGCTTTGCGCTGGGGCTGGGCGGCGCCATGACCTACGAGCGCGCGCTGCAGATTCGCCGCCACGCCACCGACGTGGGGCTGCAGCACCTGGTGCTGGAAACGGATGCGCCGGATATACCGCCAGCCTGGCTGCACCCGCCCGAGCGGCGCAACCGGCCCGGGGAACTGGTCCGCATCGCCCAGGTGCTGGCGGACCTGCGGGGCCTATCCCCTGCGCAGGTGGCGCAGGCCACGACCGCCAACGCCCTGCGGGTGCTGCCGCGCCTGTCTGCCGCCATTCTGGCCGACGCTGACTGAAATTCCGTCCCTGTTTGATACGGTGCAATGCATGACGTTGTCGTGCGGATGCATCATTTTTGTCTGAAATTTCGTAATTCTGTCTGATTCCTGAATAAATTCTGACATTTAGTTGAATTGGTGAATAGCAATAACTATCATTGCCGTTCCTAGAAAATCAGAACGTTGTCGCGGAGCCTGTCGCGGGGCAGGTTCCCAGGAATCCCATGAAAAAGACTGAATCGGCTGTAGCCAATGCCGGAGGTACCGGCTCGTCCACGATTTATGCCGCCATGTGCGGCGCCGCCCTGATGTCCCCGGGGCTGGTGCTGGCGCAGGGCAGCGCGGCGCCCGGCGCCGTGCACCAGTTGTCGCCCGTGCACGTGCAGGGGCAGGCGGTCAGCGATGGCTATGAAGCCAACGTCGCCTCGTCGCCCAAGATGACGGCGCCGCTGCTGGACACGCCGCGCTCGGTCACGGTGATCACCGAGCAGTTGATGCGCGATCGCGCCGCGACCTCGCTGATGGACGTGCTACGCACCGCGCCGGGCATCACCTTCGGGGCCGGCGAAGGCGGCACGCCGACGGGCGACCGGCCGTTCATTCGCGGCTACGAGGCCAGCACCGACATGATGGTCGACGGCATGCGCGACCTGGGCCGGTTCTCGCACGAGACCTTCAACCTGGAATCGGTCGAGATCCTGAAGGGCCCCAGCTCGGCCTATTCCGGCCGCGGTTCGACCGGCGGCAGCATCAACCTGGTCAGCAAGAGCCCGAAGCTCGAGGATTTCGTCGAAGGCTCGGTGGGCTATGGCACGGACAACAACTGGCGCCTGACCGGCGACGCCAACTGGGCGTTCAGCGAAAGCTCGGCCTTCCGCCTGAACGTGATGAAGCAAGGTGGCGACGTGCCCGGCCGCGACCACGTCGAGACCGACCGCTGGGGCGTGGCGCCGTCGTTTGCCTGGGGCTTGGGCACGCCCACCCAGGTGACGCTCAGCTACTACCACCTGCAGAACGACGACACGCCCGACCTGGGCATTCCGTTCAAGAACGAATCGCGCCCGGGTCGCGTGACGCCGCCCAAGGTCGACCGCGACAATTACTACGGCCTGATCGGCCGTGACTACCGCAAGAACCAGGCCGACATGGGCACGCTGATGGTCGAGCACAAGTTCAGCGACTCGCTGAAACTGCGCAACGGCACACGCTACAGCGAATCGCGCAACGAATACGTGATGACGCGCCCGTCGTTCGACAATTGCGCGGCCCGCGTCAGCAACCGCCCCAATCCGGCCTATGGCAGGGCGCCGTGCTCGACCGAAGCGCCCGGCCTGCAGATCAGCAAGGCCTTGCGCACGCTGAACCAGACCAACCGGTCGTTCATCAACCAGACCGACCTGTTCGGCGAGTTCGCCACCGGCGCCATCCGCCACAGCTACGCGGCCGGCCTGGAATACAGCACCGAAAAGATCATCAAGCGCGACGGCATTTCCAGCGGCGGCTTTGACCGCACGCTGCTCGATGACCTGTACCGCCCGAATCCGCACCAGGCCTACACCGGCAGCCTGGCATGGGGCCCCAAGTACGACGCGGCCAAGACCAGCACGCGCGCGGCCTACGTGTTCGACACGATCAAGTTCAGCGAGCAATGGGAAACCAACGTCGGCCTGCGCTACGACAACTACCGCGTGTCCAGCGGCGGCGCGGACCGTACCGATGACATGTGGAACTACCAATTGGGCCTGGTCTACAAGCCGGCGCCCAATGGCAGCATCTACGTGTCGTACGGCACCTCGTCCAACCCGTCCGGCGAAACTGCCGGGCAGTCGGGCGGCGCGGACGGTGCGGCGGGCGGCCGCCTGACCTCGGCCACCGCGGCGCTGGCGCCGGAAAAGAGCCGCAGCATCGAACTGGGCACCAAGTGGGATCTGTTCGACGAGCGCCTGTCGCTGACCGGCGCGGTGTTCGAGACCCGCAAGACCGATGCCCGGTCGGCCGACCCGCTCACGGGCGACATCACCTTGGCGGGCAGCAACCGGGTGCGCGGCGTGGAACTGAGCGCGGCGGGTTCCATCACCCGCAAGTGGCAGGTGTGGGCGGGCTACAGCTACATGGACCCGACGGTCACGAACTACACCAGCGGCGGCACGGACTTCAGCGGCAAGCAGATGAAGTTCATCGCGCGCCAGAGCGCGAGCCTGTGGACCACGTACAAGTTCCTGCCTGAACTGACCGTGGGGGCGGGCGCAACCTACACCGGCAAGCGCTACGTCGACGATGCCAACGTGTACCAGCTGCCGTCTTACTGGCGCTACGACGCCATGGCGGCCTACCAGTTCAACAAGAACTTCGGCCTGCAGCTGAATCTGAACAACCTGACCGACGAAACGATCTACGAGGCGTCGCACGTGGGCCTGTTCAGTTACGTGGCGCCCGGCCGGTCGGCCATGCTGACCGCGACGTTCCGCTACAACTGAACGGACGGCGGCGCCTCAGGGCGCCGCGCGCGGCAGTTCGATGCGCACGCTGAGCCCGCAAGGCGCGGCGTTGCGCGCCGAGATGCGGCCCTTGTGCGCGGCCACCGCGGCGCGCGCGATGCTCAGGCCCAGGCCCGCGCCGCCTTTGGGGGCGGCCGGGCCTGACTGGCTTTGGTAGAAGGGTTCGAACAGGTAGGCCAGTTCTTTTTCCGCCACGCCGGGGCCGCTGTCTTCGATTTCCAGGCAGGCCTCGCCGGCATCGGCCAGCAGGCGCACCTGGATGCTGCCGCCCGCCGGGGTGAAGCGCAGCGCATTGCGCAGCACGTTTTCGATGGCGCTGGCCAGGCTGTCGCGGTCGGCGGTGACCCAGAGCGGCGCCGGACGCGTCCAGGTGATGCCCAGCTTGCGGTCGCCGGCCTCGAAGCGGGCATCCTGCACCACGTCATCCACCACGTCGGCGAGGTCCAGCGCGTCGGTGGGTGAGGGCAGCGCGCCCATGCGGGCCAGCCGCAGGGTGCTGCCCACCAACGCATCCAGCCGTTCGCATTCGCGTTCGATGCGGTCCAGCTGCAAGTCCTGGCGTTCGTCCTTGCGGCGCGCCAGTTCCACGCCCAGGCGCAGGCGCGCCAGCGGCGAGCGCAGTTCGTGGGCGATGTGGCGCAGCAGTTGTTCGCGCGTGTCCACCAGCGCCTGCAGACGGCCCGCCATGGCGTCGAAATCACGTGCCAGCAGGCCCAGTTCGTCCTTGCGATGCGAGAGTCTTGCGGGCGTGCGGGTATCCAGGCGGCCGGCCGACAGCGTGCGCGCGGCCTGGCGCAATTGGCCCAGCGGGGCGGCCACGTGCCGGGTCAGCGCCCAGCAGAAGGGCGCGGTCACGGCCAGCGCAAACAGCAGCAGCGCCAGCGTCACCGGGGTCAGCCCCAACACCTCCCAGTGCGATGAGTCATAGGGCAGGAACAGCATCAGCAGTTCGGTGCGGTCCGGCAGCACGAGCAACTGCGGGTCCCACCAGGAGACGCGCAGGACGGACGGATCGGCCGGGGTGTCCAGCGCAGCAATCAGGCTGGCTTCGTGCGAACCGCGAAAGGCGGTCAGCCAGTCGTGCAGGCGGGTGGGCAGGCGCCGTCCGAGAATGTCCTGGTCTTGCGCGTCGACCACGTAGATCTTCAGCGCCGAATAGCGGCTGTCCATCGCTTCGAGCCAGCGGCGCAGGCCATCGGCGCCTTCCGCACGGGCGATCTGGGCGGCGTCGCGGGTCAGGTTGCCGGGGTTCAGGCCGTCCAGCGAATCGACGCGGTACCAGGCCACGGCCGCAGTCAGCATCATGCCGCAGACCATGATGACGGCCATGGCGCCCCAGAAGGTCAGGAAGGCGCGCCAGAAGAGGGAACGGACGGGCAGCCAGGCCATTCAGGCCGAGCCTGCCAGCACATAGCCCAGGCCGCGCAGGTTGCGGATGGCAGGGGCGTCGTCGGCGTGATCCAGCCGCAGCTTCTTGCGCAGGCTGCTGATGTGGGTGTCGATGCTGCGGTCATAGCGGTCGGCCGTGCGGCCCAGCGCGTACAGGCTGATCTGTTCGCGTGGCACGACCTGGCCGGGGGCGCGCATCAGCACTTCCAGGATGCGTTGTTCGGCACCGGTCAGCAGCACTTCCTGCGTGTCCAGCCGCGCGCGGCCGCTGGCGGCATCCAGCGAGAGCGTGCCGACGTTCAATTCGGCCGTGGGCGCCTCGGGCGTTTCCTCGAAGCGGCGCAGCACCGCGCAGATGCGCGCCTTGAGCTCGCGCGGGCTGAAGGGCTTGGCCAGGTAATCGTCGGCGCCCAGTTCCAGCCCCAGCACGCGGTCGGTTTCGCCGCCGTGCGCGGTGAACATGATGACCGGGCGGCGCGAGCTTTGGCGCAGGCGCCGCAGCAGATCCAGGCCATTGCCGTCGGGCAGCATGAGGTCGAGCAGGATCAGGTCATAGCCGTCCTGCAAGGCCAGGGGCAGGCCCTGGGCGCTGCTGTGCGCCAGCGTCAGGTCGACGTGGTGAGGGTCGAGATACTCGCGCAGCATCAATGCCAGGTCGACGTCGTCGTCGATCAACAGGATGCGGCGCGTCACCATTTGGGTAGGAATGGACATGCGCTTGGGTTCTGTTGCCGCCGGCAGCATAGCGGGTGTGTGGCTGCCGAAGTGTCAAGAAGTGCGAAGAAGATAAAAGTTGAGGAAAGCGTGTTGCAGCGTTCCAGACCCCTCAATTCTAATATGAGAATAGTTTTCATTAAAAATACGAAGCGGACGGCGGCGCTGCGCACGGGGCGCGGCAGCTGTCCGGGACGGGAGAGTCTGAAACATGAGCAGCATCGATCTGGCCGCGCGGCGCGCATTCGGCCCGCGTACCCGCCTGACCGTCGCCTTGTGCGCGGCGGGCCTGGGCATGGGCCAATCGGCCTGGGCGCAATCGGCGGATTCGGCCGCGCCCAAGGTCATGGACACCGTGGTGGTGACGGCCAGCGGTTACGAACAGCAGATCCAGGACGCGCCGGCGTCCATCAGCGTGATCACGCGCCAGGACCTGGAAAAGAAGTTCTATCGCGACGTCACCGATGCGCTGGTCGAGGTGCCCGGCGTGGTGGTGACCGGCGGCGGCGACCGCCAGGACATCAGCCTGCGCGGCATGGGTCCGAAGTACACGCTGATTCTCATCGACGGCAAGCGCCAGAACTCCCGCGAAACCCGCACCAACTCGGATTCGAGCGGCGTGGAAGGCGGCTGGACCCCGCCGATCTCGGCGATCGAACGCATTGAAGTGGTGCGCGGGCCGATGTCGTCGCTGTATGGGTCGGACGCCATGGGCGGGGTGATCAACATCATCACCCGCAAGGTGCCCAGCGAGTGGGGCGGTGAAATCCGCATGGACACCACCCTCCAGGAAAGCAGCAAGTCGGGCGATATCTACCAGGGCAACTTCTACCTGGCCGGCCCGATCAAGAATGACCTGCTGGGCCTGCAGATCTACGGCCAGGCAACCCAGCGCGACGAAGACAGGATCGTCGATGGCTACCGCAAGCGCAACGCCACCAACATCACCGCCAAGCTGGCGCTGACGCCGAACCGCGACCACGACATCGTGCTGGAAGCCACGTCCAGCCGCCAGAAGTACGAGAACACGCTGGGCAAGACCGTGGCGCCGTTGCCGCCGGGGCAGGCTTGCGCGCGCACCGGTTGCCCGGCGTCGTCCGAGACCGATTACCGCAGCAGCAAGTGGGCGCTGTCGCACACCGGCCGCTGGGGCTGGGCCGTGTCCGACAGCTATGTGCAGCAGGAAGAGTTCGACAACCGCTCGCGCCAGATGAAGATCAAGAACCTGGATCTGCAGACCAGCTGGTCGCTGCCGCTGGGCTCGCACATGCTGACGCTGGGGGGCAGCTACCTGTCGCAGCGCCTGACCGACCAGACCGGCAACCAGCTGGCCGGCGGCCCCAGCAAGGTGGACCGCTACCAGTGGGCCGTGTTCGCCGAAGACGAATGGCGCCTGACCGACAGCTTCGCGCTGACCGGCGGTCTGCGCATGGACCAGGACGAGAACTTCGGCAGCCACTTCAGCCCGCGCCTGTACGGCGTGTGGCACATGGCTGAACGCTGGACCCTGAAGGGCGGCGTGTCCACCGGGTTCCGCGCACCGGATCTGCGCCAGACGGTGGCCGGCTGGGGCCAGGTCAGCCGCGGCGGCAACATGTACGGCAACCCGGACCTGACGCCGGAAAAGTCGGTGACCGAGGAAATCGGCCTGCTGTATGACGACGGCGAAGGCTTCAATGCCGGGCTGACGCTGTTCAACAACAACTTCAAGGACAAGATCACCCGCGTGGCGTGCCCGCTGTCGCAGTGCACCGAGGGGCCGAACCAGTTCGGCGCCAACCCCACGACCTACATGAACGTGGACAAGGCGGTGTCGCGCGGCGTGGAAGCCAGCATGAAGCTGCCGCTGGCGCGTGACTGGTCCGTGACCAGCAGCTACACATTCACGAAGTCCGAGCAGAAGTCGGGCCAGTACGCTGGCCAGCCGCTGAACCAGCTGCCCAAGCACCTGTTCACCACCACGGTGAACTGGCAGGCGTCGGACGCCCTGGAAGCCTGGGCCCGCGTCAACTACCGCGGCAAGGAAAGCCAGCCGATCACCGGCCCGTCGTCGTCATCGCTGGTGGCGCCGTCCTACACCTTCATGGACCTGGGCGGATCGTACGCGGTCAACAAGAAGGTGTCGGTGTACGCCGGCATCTACAACCTGTTCGACAAGCAGGTCGGTTATGACGACTACGGCTACGTGGAAGACGGCCGCCGCTACTGGCTGGGCGTGGGCGTGAAGTTCTAAGCCCTCGGGGAGGGGCAACATCAGCGCGCACCGCCGCCAGGCCGTGCGCGCGCAACATTCAGAGGCAATGACGATGATCAAGCAAGCACAAGCAGGACACGCCGGCCGTTGGCTGGCGCGCTTTGGCGCCGCCCTGGCGCTGGGCGCAGCCAGCGCGGTATGCGCGGCCCAGACCGTGCCGGTCAAGCACGCACGCGGCGAAACCGCCGTGCCGCAGAATCCCGCCAAGACGGTGGTGCTGGACCTGGCGGTGCTGGACACCCTGCACGCGCTGGGCGTGGACGTGACCGGCGTGCCCACGGCGGCCAAGCTGCCGCCCCAATTGAGCCAGTACGCCGACAAGCGCTACCTGAAGGTCGGCAGCATGTTCGAGCCGAACTACGAAGTGATCCACGCGGCCGCGCCGCAGGTCATTTTCGTGGCCGGGCGCTCGGCGCCGAAGTACGACGAACTGGCCAAGCTGGCGCCCACGGTCGACCTGACGGCCGACGCCAAGGACCTGGTGGGCAGCGTGGTGCGCAATACCGAGACGCTGGCCGCGATCTACGGCAAGCAGGCGCTGGCCAAGGAAAAGCTGGACGCGCTGCGCGCCTCGATCTCGGCGCTGCACGGCAAGGCCGCCAACGCCGGCACGGGCCTGATCGTGCTGACCACGGGCGGCAAGATGAGCGCCTACGGTCCGGGCTCGCGCTTTGGCGTGATCCACGATGCCTTCGGCATTGCGCCCGCCGCCAAGGACCTGAGCGTGTCGAACCACGGCCAGGCGATCTCGTTCGAGTTCATCGCCCAGACCGATCCGGACTGGCTGTTCGTGATCGACCGCGACGCGGCCATCGGGCGCGAAGGCACGTCGGCCCAGCGCATGCTGGACAACGACCTGATCCGCCCGACCAAGGCCTGGAAGCAGCAGCGCGTGGTCTACCTGAACGGCTACAACTGGTACCTGCTGGGCAGTGCGGGCCTGACCGCGATGCAGCAGAACGTGGACGATATCGCCCGCGCGCTGTCGGCGGCGAAGTAAACGCATGGCGCGCAACACGGGGTCGGGCAGGTGAAGGCTGGCGGGGCCATCAAGGGCTGGGCGGGGCTGGCGGCGTTGCTGCTGTTGCTGCTGGGGCTGTGCGCGGCCAGCATCAGCCTGGGCGCCGGTTCGTTTTCGTTCGCCGCGCTGACCGGCGGGCAGGACGCCGAGCGCGCCTGGCGCCTGCTGCTGGTCAGCCGCGTGCCGCGCACGCTGGCCCTGCTGCTGGCCGGCATGTCGCTGGCGGTGGCCGGGCTGATCATGCAGATGCTGGTGCGCAACCGTTATGTGGAACCGACCACGGCCGGCACTGTCGAGTCGGCGACGCTGGGCATCCTGGTGGTGACCCTGCTGGCGCCGGACACGCCGGTCATCGGCAAGATGCTGACGGCCACCGGGTTCGCGCTGGCCGGCACGCTGCTGTTCCTGGCGCTGCTGCGGCGCGTGCCGCTGCGCACGCCGTTCATTGTGCCGCTGATCGGCCTGATCCTGGGCGGCGTGATCCATGCGGTGACCACCTTCGTGGCCTATCGCTACGACCTGCTGCAATCGCTGCATGCCTGGACCACCGGTGATTTTTCCGGCGTGCTGCGCGGCCGCTATGAATTGCTGTGGATCGGCTTCGGCCTGGCCGCGGCGGCCTACCTGGCCGCCGACCGCTACACGGTGGCCGGCATGGGCCGCGAGTTCGCCGCCAACCTGGGCCTGAACCACGCACGCCTGACGCTGATGGGCCTATTGATTGTGTCGGCGATTTCCGCCGTGGTGGTGGTGACGGCGGGCGGCATTCCGTTCCTGGGCCTGATTGTGCCCAACGCGGTGAGCCTGCTGCTGGGCGACAACATGCGGCGGTCGATTCCGTGGGTGGCGGTGCTGGGCGGCGTGTTCGTGCTGGCCTGCGACATCATCGGCCGGCTGGTGATCCACCCGTATGAAATTCCGTTGGGCACGGTGGTGGGCGTGGTGGGCAGCATTCTGTTCCTGTGCCTGTTGCGCAGCCGCAGGGGGCGCCGTGGCTGATACTGTGCTTCGGACCGCCTTGCACGCCGTGACCCCGCGTTCGCCGCAGGCGTGGCGCCTGGTCCTGCTGGCCGTGGCGGCCTTGCTGTGCGTGGCCGGCTTCATGACGCTGGGCGC
Organism: Achromobacter sp. DH1f; assembly: GCF_000633435.1. Taxonomy (NCBI): domain Bacteria; kingdom Pseudomonadati; phylum Pseudomonadota; class Betaproteobacteria; order Burkholderiales; family Alcaligenaceae; genus Achromobacter; species Achromobacter sp. DH1f. Next base: position 410,079 of record NZ_AYMF01000006.1, read on the forward strand.
CAACGGCCAGTGGTCGTTCGTGATTCCGTTTCGCGGCGGCAAGCTGGCGGCGATGCTGCTGGTGGCCTACGCGGTGGCGGTGTCGTCGGTGCTGTTCCAGACCATCACGCACAACCGCATCCTGACGCCCGCCATCATGGGCTTCGATTCGCTGTACCTGCTGATCCAGGCGGTGGTGGTGTTCGGCTTTGGCCAGATGGCCGGCGCGGTGAATCATCCCGTGGCGGCCTTCGCGCTGGAAGTGTGCGCCATGACCGCTTTCGCCTGCCTGCTGTTTCGCTGGCTGTTCACCGACGCGGTGCGCAGCCTGCACCTGATGATGCTGGTGGGCATCGTGTTCGGCCTGCTGTTTCGCAGCCTGTCCAGCTTCGTGGTGCGCCTGATCGATCCCAATGAATTCCTGGTGCTGCAAGACCGCATGTTCGCCAATTTCAATTCGGTGCGCACGGGCCTGTTGCCGTTCGCCCTGGCGGCCGTGGCGGCGGCGACGCTGCTGGTCTGGCGCATGCGGCGCCGCTACGACGTGCTGGCGCTGGGCCGCGAGATCGCGCTGAACCTGGGCGTGGACTACCGCCGCACGCTGTTGTTGACGCTGGCCGCGATTGCCGTGCTGGTGTCCGTATCGACGGCATTGGTGGGGCCGGTGACGTTCTTCGGCCTGCTGGTCAGCAACCTGGCCTATCAGGCCATGGGGTCGGACAAGCATCGCTACACCGTGCCGGCCGCGGTGCTGCTGAGCGTGATCTTCCTGGTGGGCGGCCAGACGTTGCTGGAACGGGTGCTGGGTTTGAGCACGACCGTCAGCGTGGTGATTGAATTCGTGGGCGGAGTGATGTTCCTGGCCCTGATCTTGCGCAGGGGACGCCAATGATCGATATCCAGCAAGTCAGCAAGCAATACGACGACACCGTGGTGGTGGACCAGGTGACGCTGGCGCTGCCGGCCGGCGGCGTGACCGCCATCATCGGCCCGAACGGCGCGGGCAAATCGACCTTGCTGTCGATGATCAGCCGCCTGTTGCCGATGTCGGCTGGGCAGATCCAGGTCGATGGCCTGGACGTCACCCGCACCGACAGCCGCGAACTGGCGCGGCGCCTGTCCATCCTGCGGCAGGACAACCACTTGCCGCTGCGGCTGACGGTGCGCGACCTGGTGGCGTTCGGGCGCTATCCGCACACGGGCGGGCGCCTGACGCTGGACGACAAGGCGCACATCGACCGCGCCATCGACTACCTTGATCTGGGTCCGCTGGTGGATCGCTATCTGGACCAGCTGTCGGGCGGCCAGCGCCAGCGCGCCTTCGTGGCGATTGTGCTGTGCCAGGACACCCGCTACGTGCTGCTGGACGAACCGCTGAACAGCCTGGACATGAAGCACGCCGTCGCCATGATGGGCACGCTGCGGCGCGCGGCCGACGAGCTGGGCAAGACCGTGGTGCTGGTGCTGCACGACATCAATTTCGCCTCGGCCTACGCGGACCGCATCGTGGCGATGAAGGCGGGCAGGGTGGCGCACTACGGACCGCCAGCCGATCTGATCCGGTCCGAGGTGCTGGGCGCCTTGTATGAACTGCCGATCGACGTGCACGAGATCGGCGGCAAGCGCATCTGCGTGTATTACCGCTGAAGGGTCGTCATGGCGGCGGCCTGTGCATCGCCGCCGCCATGACGCCGCGGCTTACTGGGTCAGGTCCACCGCGTAGCGCGAGAGCTGCGTCACCGGGTCAGGCGTGGCGTCGTAGACCGACACGTTGTTGACGCCGTGCGCGTTGGCCAGCCCCAGCGTGCCGGGCACCGACGAGAACACCACGGGGCCGGCCAGCGCGGCCAGCGGCTTGAAGCCCCAGCTGCGGGCCAGGCCGTAGGTGGCCAGGTCCAGCACGGGGTGCTTCTTGATGTAGCTGATCAGCACGTCACGGCTGGCGTCCGGCGCTTGCAGCACGATGTCGCCCTTGCCGCCTGCCAGGCCCGGGAAGTCGCCGCCACCGCTGGCGCGGTAGTTGTTGGTGACGACCAGGAACTGCGCCGCCAGGTCCAGCGGCGCGCCCTGATACGTCAACCCCGTGATGCGCGAGCCCTTGGGCTGGGTCACATCGATCTGGTAGCGCAGCGCATTGCCTTCGGCGTACAGCACGTCGAAATTGAAGGTCGGGAAACTGGTGTCGACCAGATCCTGCGGCGCGACCTGGGCGGGATCGATTCGCTTGAACTGTTCGGCGGTCTTCTCCAGCCACTGGCGCACGATGTCGCCGCTGACCCGCACCACCTGCAAAGTGTTGGGATACAGGTACAGGTCGGCGGCGTTGTTGATGGCGATGTTGCCTTGCTGCACGAAGGTGAAGTCGCCCGGCCCGTTGCGTCCGCCCTTGAACGGCGCGGCCGCCGACAGGATCGGCAGGGCGCCATAGGCGGGGTTGTTGCGGGCGATGTAGTCCTTCAGGTAGTCGATCTGCGCCATGTTCACGACTTGCAGCGCCGACACGTCGCCCGTCAGCGCGTAGTAGGTGGCCATGTCGAACTGGCTCTGGCCGATGGGCGTCTTGACGTAGGCGATGGTGGCCGCGTGTTCCGCCTGCACCAGTTGCTGCGTGGCGCTGTCGGACTCGACGTAGGTGGCCGGGGTGTTGCCGCTTTGCGCGGTCAGGCGGGTGGAGATGCGCTGCACCTGGGTGGCGTCCTTCTGCACCTTCCAGCCCTTGTCATAGGCCAGCTTCAGCTTGATCTGGCCCAGGTTGTTGCCCCATTGGCCGGCCTGCACCGCCGGCACGCCGTTGATCAGGCCTTTTTCCAGGTCGATGCCCGGCTGCCCCGCGAATTGCGACTTGGGATTGGTGTCGGGAAACAGCAGATGCTGGTGGCCCGTGATCAGGGCGTCGATGCCCGCGACCTGGCTCAGGTAGCCGGCGCCGTTTTCCATCGACGGGCTGTAGGGCGTGGTCATGTCGATGCCGCCGTGCGCCAGCGCCACGATCAGGTCGGCCCCCGCGGCCCGCATTTCCGGCACGTAGCGCGCGGCCGTTTCCTTCCAGCCGGCGACGGTGACGTGGCCTTCGAGGTTGGCCTTGTCCCACTGCATGATGGGCGGCGGCGCAAAGCCGATCACGCCCACCTTGAGCGACACGTCGATGCTCTTGCCGGCGGGGTCGGTGGCCTTGAAGGTCTTGGTCAGCAGCGTCCAGGGCTTGAAGATCGGTTGCTGCGTGGCGGCCGACACGACGTTGGCCGACACGAACGGGAAGCCCGGCGCGGCGCATTCCTTGGCGCCGCCCGGGTTGGTCTGGGCGGTGCCCTTGGTGATGCCCGCCAGGCCGAAGTCGACGTTGGTGACTTGCGACAGGAAGGGCAGGCCGTAGTTGAATTCATGGTTGCCCATCGTGGCCGCGTCGTAGGCCAGAAGCTTCATCTGCTTGTAGATGGCCAGCATGCCCGAGCACTGCACGGGCGCGACCAGCGCCTGGTAATCGGACAGGGCGGTGCCCTGGATGGTGTCGCCGTTGTCGAACAGCAGCGTGTTCGGGTTCTGCTTGCGGGCGTTGGCGATCAGCGTCGCGGTGCGGTCCACGCCGTAGCTCTTGTCTTCGGCCAGCTTGTAGTAGTCATAGCCCAGCACGTTGGCGTGCAGGTCGGTGGTGCCCAGGATGGCCACGTCCAGCGTCGCGCCCTGGGGCACGGAGACCGCGGGCGGGGTGGCGTCGTCGTCATCGTCGTCACTGCCGCCACAGGCGGCCAGGCCGGCCAGCAGCGTGGCGCTGGCGGTCAGTGCAAAGATCCTTCGGATGGGGTGCTTCACCGTCGTTCCTTTTGTGTCGGGAGAAGCAAAATTCTGGGGACAGGGTGTGACCCGGGCATGACATTCAGCCCGCCGACAGCGTCGCGCCCGCGTGCCATGCACAAGCTGAAAAGCATCTGAATTAGACGGGCGTCTTATTTATCGTGGCCTGCCGGCAACGAAACGATAAAACGATTGCGACCGATTCTCATTGTCAAGAGAATGGCGAATCCTTTGATTTCAAACGACTTCAGAAAGACCTCGCTGGCCATGCACGCCCCTCGCTCCCTCTCTGCCGCCTTGCTTGCCCTGGCGCCCCTGGCCGCCTCGGCCCCCGCCCACGGCCAAAGCGCCGCACCCACCGCCACCTTGCCCGCCATCAGCGTCACGGGGCAGGCGGACCCCGAACAGAGCTATAACCCGCCGGCATCCACCAGCGCCACCAAGATCGACGCGCCGCTGCGCGACATTCCGCAGACGGTGAACGTGGTGCCGGCGCAGGTGCTGCGCGACCAGCATGCGATGTCGGTGCAGGACGCCCTGAAGAACGTGCCGGGCGTCAGCTTTTCCACCGGCGACGGCCAGCGCGACCAGGTGTCGATTCGCGGTTTCACCGCCATCGCCGACCAGTTCGTCGACGGCTTTCGCGACGACGCGCTGTACTACCGTGACCTGTCCAACGTCGAGCGCATCGACGTGATCAAGGGCCCCGCGGCGGTGCTGTACGGCCGCGGTTCGTCGGGCGGCCTGATCAACCGCGTCACCAAGAAGCCGGGCGAAGACATCTCGCAAGTGGGCCTGAGCTATGGCTCGTGGAACGACCGCCGGCTGGACGTGGACCTGGGCCGTTCCAACGAAAGCGGCAGCATGTCGTGGCGCCTGACCGGCGCCGTGGAAAAGGGCGACAGCTATCGCGACAAGCAGTTCATCGACCGCAAGGCCATCGCGCCGTCGGCCCAGTTCAAGCTTGGCGAAAGCACCACCTACCTGATCCAGACCGAATTCCTGGAAGACCGCCGTCTGACCGACTTCGGCATTCCGGCCTATCACGGCCGCCCGGTGGACGTGGACCCGTCCACCTACTACGGCGCCGAGAACGCCCGCGACACCGACTACACCCAGACCCGGGTGCAGTCGTACGCCGGCACGCTGACGCACCGCTTCAACGACAACTGGTCGTTGCGCAACGCCACCCGCTACTACCACTACACGCTGAACCGCAACAACACGCTGCCGGGCACGGTCAACGAGGCGGCGCAGACGGTGTCGCTGACCCACGGCAACGTGCTGCGCGACGAACACGGCTGGACCAACCAGACCGAGCTGATGCAGCGCGTGCAGTGGGGCTCGGTGCGCCACGACATTCTGTACGGCGTCGAAGTGGGCCAGCAGAACAAGGACCTGGTGAACTATTCGGCCGCCAACGTCGCCACGGTGAACCTGTTCGACCCGCAATTGCCTACCTTGCAGCGCCAGGTGAAGGGCGCACCGGGGTCCGACAGCCTGGGCCGCTTCAATACGCTGGGCCTGTACGTGCAGGACATGGTGTCGCTGGGCGAATACTGGAAGGTGCTGGGCGGCGTGCGCCACGACCGCTTCGAGCAGAAGACCGAAGACCGCCGCACCGGCCAGAACCTGTCGCGCACCGACTCGAACCTGAGCCCGCGCCTGGGCCTGGTGTTCCAGCCGGACACGGTGCAGTCCTACTACGTGTCGTGGAGCCGTTCGTATCAGCCGTCGGGCGAAGCCTTTGCGCTGGCCGCCAACAACGTCGACCTGGCACCGGAAAAGACCACCAACTACGAAGTCGGCGCCAAGTACGACTTCCTGGATGGCAAGCTGTCGACCACCGTGTCCGTGTTCCGCCTGGAGCGTACCGACATCAAGGTCACCAACCCCGTGACCAACACGCTGGTGCCGGTGGGCACGCAGCGCACCGATGGCGCCGAGTGGACGCTGTCGGGCGACTTGTCCAACGGCTGGCGCGCGATGCTGGGCTACGCCTACCTGGATGCCCGCGTGACGCAGTCGGTGGCCCGTGACGCCGGCAAGGATGTCGAAGGCAAGCGCGCCACGCTGACGCCGCGCCATGCTGGCAACGTCTGGGTCACCAAGGACCTGGGCGATGGCTTTGGCGTGGGCGCCGGCCTGAACCTGGTGGGCGGGCGTTTCGCCAATCCGGGCAATACGGTCAAGCTGCCGGGCTACGTCACCGCGGACGCGGCGGCATGGTGGCGCCAGGGGCCGTATTCGGTGCAGCTGAATATGTACAACCTGTTTGACGCCGGCTATATCGTGTCGGCGCACGGCAGCAGCCCGAACCTGAACATGCCCGGCGCGCCGCGCAATGCGATGCTGAGCTTGCAGTACCGGATGTAGGAAGGGCTACAGCGCCTGCATGATCGCCTGTCGGTCATGCGGGCGTTTGTGTCGTCTGGGTGCTGTCTGCTTGCCGTTTTCGTGCCGTCTGCGGCGGGCTGGGCAATGGCGTGGGCAGGCTGCCGTTGGCACCTTAGCGCAGCGGCGATTCCCGCGTCAGGCTGTCCGTTTCCAGGGCGGCCAGCGCATCCAGGAACCGCCAGGCGAACGAGCCCGGGCCGTCAGCCAGTTCCCCGGCACGGCGGCCGGCGATGCCGAAGCAGGACAGCGCCGCCACGGCCGCAGCGTAGGCATCGCCTTGCGATACCGCCACGAACGCGCCGACTACCGCCGTCAGCGCGCACCCCGTGGCGGTGACCTGCGGCATCAACGGCGAACCGCCGGTGACGCGCACTTCCCGCGTGCCATCCGTCACGAAATCCACTTCTCCCGTCACCGCCACCACGGTCTGTTGCGCCCGCGCCAGGTCGCGCGCCGCTTGCTCGGCCAACTGCACCGGGTCGCGCGCGTCCACGCCCTTGCTGGCGCTTTGGCCGCCGGCCAGCGCGATGATTTCCGACGCATTGCCGCGGATCACCGCCGGGCGCAGGGCCAGCAGCCGCTGCACCGCGTCGCGGCGAAAAGCCGTGGCATGGTGGGCCACCGGGTCCAGCACCCAGGGCGTGCCGGCATCCGACGCCGCCGCCGCGGTCTTGAGCATGCTTTCCAGCCAAGGGGCCGACAGGGTGCCGATATTGATCACGACCGCGCCGCTGATGCGAGCGAATTCCGGGGCTTCTTCCACCGCGTGCACCATCGCGGGCGACGCGCCGATGGCCAAGAGCGTGTTGGCCGCCGTGTTCATGGACACGAAGTTGGTCAGGCACTGCACCAGCGGCGCGTCGCGGCGCACGGCGGCGTAGAGGTCTTGCGAGGCCTGGGCCAATAGGGAAGGGGTCGATTGCGTCATGCCGGCGGGTCCTTGCGTAAGAGAAGGACTGGGCAGGAAGGGCGGGGATGCGTCGCACCGGGCTTCGGGCGCGCTTGCGGGGCCGCACCATCCCTACGCCAGTATTGTCTGGATCAGGTTCAACGGGTCTACGCGCCGCTGGGGTTGGCGTTTGCACGCCGGCCCCGCTATCGGATTCTCAGCTTCTTGCCGAAGCTCCCCGGGTGGATGGGGGTATGTTCGGAGGGGGCGGAGGGATTGTCAAGGCGAGGTGGCCGGGTGAACCACGATTGCGCGGTGTTCCGGATTGCCATTAGAATGCGAACGCTTCGCATTATCTAAATCAAACCCTCGCATCGCTACTGCCGGACGTGCGGCCGGAGAGAGCTTCCCGTGGCCAGCGCCGAAACCGCCCTGCAAAAACAACTGCATGCCTTCTACAGCAGCCATCACCGATGGCTGCTGGGGTGGCTGCGCCGCAAGGTGGGCAACAGTTTCGACGCAGCGGACCTGACGCAGGATACGTTCGTGTGCCTGCTGGGCGAGGGCCGTACGGCCGATATCCGCGAACCGCGTCCGTTCCTGGCCACCATCGCCAATCGCCTGTTGTTGCGGCGACGCCGGCGCGAATTGCTTGAAGCGGCCTACCTGGACGCGCTGGCGACGCTGCCCGTCGGCACCGCGCCTTCCCCCGAAAGCCTCAGCCTGGCGCTGGAAACGCTGGAGCAACTGGACGCGGCCCTGAGCGAGTTGCCCGTGCCGGTGCGCACCGCGTTCCTGCTGGCCCATATCGAAGAGCTGTCGTATGCCCAGATCGCCGAACGGCTGAAGGTGTCGGCCAGCTCGGTCAAGCAGTACCTGACACGGGCGAATCGGCATTGCCTGTTTGCGCTGGCGGTCTGAGCGCATGAATTCGGATAGCCACGCAGACGCCTTGCGCCGGCCGCCGATGGCGCAGGGCGCGCCGATTGCCGACGAGATCGCCGATGCGGCCGCGCATTGGCTGACGTTGCGCATGTCCGGGGAAATGAGCACGCAGGATGAAGCGCGTTGGCAGGCCTGGTGCGCCGCAAGTCCTGAACATGAGCGGGCGTGGCGGCATATCGAGGCGGCCTTGGCGCGGCTGGGGACGCTGGCGCGACCAGCGGCCCTGCGCAGCCTGGCGTCTGCCGGCCCGCCGACATCGCGGCGGCGCCGGGCCGCGTTGCTGGCCTTGTTGTCGGCGGGGACGGCAGCAGCAGGCGGTTGGTCGGTCTTGAATTCGCAGCGCGGGCGTCAATGGACCGCCGACGTGCGCACGCGCAGCGGCGAGCAGCGCAGCGTGACGCTGCAGGACGGCAGCCAGGTCATGCTCAATACGGATACGGCCATGGACGTTGCTTTCGATGCCCAGCGCCGCGTGCTGCGCCTGGTGGCCGGCGAGATCATGGTGACGACCAGAGCGGGCGACCGCCGGCCCTTCAGCGTGGAAACACGCGACGGTTCGATCCGCGCGCTGGGTACGCGTTTTATCGTGCGCCAGGACGACGCCCAGACGCGGGTGGCCGTGCTGGAAAGCGCTGTCGAGATCACGCCGGTGGGGGCCACGCGACCATTGGCCGTGCTGCATGCGGGCGAACGGCTGGCGTTCGACCGCCAGGGCACCGGGCCGACGACGGCGCTGGACATGCAGACGACCGCCTGGACGCGAGGCCTGTTGATCGCCGAAGACGCGCGGCTGGGGGATTTCGTCGCCGAGCTGGCCCGCTTTCGCCCGGGCGTGCTGCGCTGTGATCCGGCGGTGGCCGACCTGCGTTTTTCCGGCGTGTTTCCGGTGGCCGATACGGACCGCATCCTGGCGCTGCTGCCCAATTCGCTGCCGGTCGCCGTGCATCGACGCACCGCGTATTGGGTCACGGTCGGGCCGGCGGATTGACGGCTGTCCATGCTGTATTTTTTTATTTCAAATTGAGGGGCCCCACGGCCTGCCCGATTCTGTGCCTCGCTGCACCTACTCAAGTGATGGCTTCACTTTATCCATAGCATCCTTTGAGGGGACTTCATGCCACAGCATGAGCAGAAACGGGCCGCGGCGATGGTCGCCGCGTTATTGGCGCTGGGCGGCACTGCGCTGGACACGCGGGCGCAAGCGCCTGCGGCATCGACCCAATCCGCTGGCCAGGCGTCGTACGACATCGCCGCCGGCGCGCTGGCGCCCGCGTTGCGCAGCCTGGCCGCCACGGCCGGCGTTCCGCTGACGTTCACCGCGGATCAGACCGATGGCCTTGCGACGGCGGGGCTGCAAGGGCGCTACACCGCAACCCAGGCGTTCGAGCAATTGCTGGCCGGCACCGGCTTGCAGGCGGTCGTGCTGGGCAATGGCGGCTACGTGCTGCGCAAACGCCCCGCGAGTGATGTACCGGCCACCACGCTGCCCGCAGTGACGGTGTCGGGCCGCAGGCTGTACGAATTGCCCGACGCCTTTGCCGGCGGCCAGGTGGCGCGCGGGGCGCAATTGGGCTTGCTGGGCAATGCCGACTATATGGATGCGCCGTTCAGCATCGTCAGCTACACCGCGCAGACGGTGCGCGACCAGCAGGCCACCAGCGTGGCCGAAGTGCTGACCACCAGCGATTCGTCCGTGCGCGCGTCGATCGGCAGCGGCAACCGCTACGATGCCCTGACCATTCGCGGGTTCCGGGTCGATAACGATGAATTGGCGCTGAACGGGCTGTACGGCCTGGTGCCCGCGTATCGCATCAATCCCGATCCCGTGGAACGCATCGAGTTGCTCAAAGGCCCCGGCGCCTTTCTCAACGGCATGCTGCCCTGGGGCAGCGTCGGCGGCAATGTCAACATCGTCACCAAGCGGGCCGACGACGCGCCGCTGACGCGCTTTACCGCCGAATATGCATCCGACTCGCGCTGGGGCGGGCACCTGGACCTGGGCCGCCGCTTTGGCGACCAGAACCAGTTCGGCTTGCGCCTGAACGGCGCGTTTCGTGGCGGCGAGCCGCGCATCGACGGGCAGTCGACGCAGAACGGCGCCGGTTCGCTGGGCCTGGATTTTCGCAATGATCGCCTGCGGCTTTCCGCCGACATCATCTACCAGGACGACTGGATGCGCGCCGCGGCACGCGGCTACAACGTGGCGCCGGGCGTGGCGGTGCCGGATGCGCCGGACCCCAAGATCAACCTGGCGCAACGCTTTGACAAGTCCAGTGCACAAAGCCTGACCGGCCTGACCCGCGCCGAATACGATCTGTCGGACCGCGTCACGCTGTTCGGCGCCGTGGGCGCCAACCGCTTCGACTATGACAAGCGCGAAGCCCCCGGCGCCACCATCCTGAACGTGAACGGCGATGCTTCGTCCACGTCGACTCACCAGCATGGCAAGACACAAGCGGTGTCGGGCGAGGCGGGCATCCGGGCGCGGATCGAGACGGGGCCGGTATCACACCAGCTGGTCGTGAGCGGCAACCAGCTCGATACCGGCAGCTGGCAGGGGCAGACCCGTTATGCGGCATACCAGACCAACATCTATCGCCCGGTGCGGCTGGACGACCCGGGCGCGCCCATTGCGCATTCGCCGGAATACAAGACCAGCGAAAGCACGTTACGCAGCCTGGCGGTAGCCGACACGTTGTCGGTGCGCGACGGGTTGGTGCAGCTGACACTGGGGGCACGGCGCCAGAGCGTCGATACGCGTTCGTTCTCGGCCACGGGCGAGACGGTCAACCGCTACAAGCAAAGCGCCACCACGCCGTCTGCGTCGCTGGTGCTGAGGCCGGCCGACAAATGGTCGCTTTACGCCAATTACATCGAAGCCCTGACCGCGGGTGCGTCCGCGCCGGTCGATGCCGCCAACGCCGACGAGGTCTTCGCGCCTTACCGATCCAAGCAATACGAGATCGGCGCCAAGGCAGACTACGGCACCTTCGGCGCGACGCTGGCGTTGTTCCGCATCAGCGTGCCCGGCGGCATCGTGGACCCGATCAGCAAGATCTACAGCCTGGATGGCGAACAGCGCAACCAGGGCGTGGAACTGAACGGCTTCGGCGAGCTGGCCAAGGGCGTGCGGCTGATGGGCGGCGTGACCTGGCTGGACGCCGAGCAGCGCAAGACCCAGGGCGGCACCAATGACGGCAAGCGCGCGGTGGGCGCGCCGAACCTGCAGGCCAATCTGTCGGTGGAATGGGATACGCCGTTCGTGCCGGGCCTGACGCTGCTGGGCCGCGCCATCCATACCGGGCGGGGTTATGTCAGCGCCGACAACACCCAGCATGTGCCGGCGTGGACGCGCCTGGACGCAGGCGGCCGCTACACCACGCGCGTCTCCGGCAAGGAAGTCGTGCTGCGCGCTACCGTTACCAACCTGACGGACAAGCGCTATTGGGAAGCCAACCCGTCCGGCTACCTGATCAGCGGCATGCCGCGCACGCTGTGGCTGTCGGTGTCGACGGACTTCTAGGGGGGAGTGTCCCTGCGGCCGGTCCGCAGGGATGAAATGCTGCACTGGCGGCATGCCGTGGCGGATGGACGACCTACGCTGGTTCGTTTCAGGAGACGGACATCAACGGTCGGCTGTTTTGCCTGGCTTTCGTGGCGGGGGCGGGAGGGGTGCAACTGCTGCCTGCGCTGCCTGGCGTGGCGGCGTATGCGGTGGCGGCGGGGGCTTGCATCGTGGCGCTGGTGGCCTGGCGGCGTTGGCCGGGGCGCGCCATCGGGCTTTGCGCGGCCGCGTCTGTCGGCCTGTGCCTGGGCGCCCTCAACGCCGCCGCGCAAGCGCAACTGCGGCTGGACGACGCACTGGCCGACGAACATCAGAACGAGGTCGCGCGGCTGGTGCTGCGGGTCGCGGAACTGCCCGATGGCGATGCGCGCGGGCAGCGCTTTGTCGGCGAGCAGGTGGCGCCCGCGCGTGCCGGCATGCCGTCCCGCATCCTGGTGTCGTGGCTGTCGCCGCCCGGTGGGCAGGCGAACCAACCCCTGTTGATGCCCGGCCAGGTATGGCGCATGGCGCTGGTGCTGCGCCGGCCCAGCGGCTTGCTCAATCCCGACGCGCCCGACAGCGAAGCACGGATGTTCGCGCGCGGCTTGCGGGCGACGGGCACCGTGCGGGGGCAACCCCGCTTGCTGGACGACCAACCCTGGGCGTCGCCGGGCATCGCCATTGAACGCGCCCGCCATCATGTGCGGCAGGGCCTGCGACTAGCGCTGGGCGAACACCGCTACGCGCCGGTGCTGATCGCGTTGGCGATTGGCGACCAGGCCGGCGTGGCGCGTGAGGACTGGCGCCTTTTCAACCGCAGCGGCATCACGCATCTGGTGTCGATCAGCGGCATGCATGTCACGTCCATTGCCGGCATCGCGGGGCTGCTGCTGGCCGCGTGGTGGCGGCGCGCGCGGTGGCGCGGGACGGGCTTGGCGGAATTCATTCCGTCGCGCATCGCGGGCGGCGCTGCGGCGGCGGTGGTGGCCTTGTTCTATTGCCTGATCGCGGGATGGGGCGTGCCGGCGCGGCGCACGTTCTTCATGTTGTCGGTGGTGCTGGCCGCAGCGGTGTCGCGGCTGAGGATGTCTGCCGGGCGCATCCTGGCCTGTGCGGCGGCCGCGGTGGTGGCGCTGGACCCGTGGGCGCCGATGTCGGTGGGGTTCTGGCTGTCGTTCGGCGCGGTGGCGATTCTGCTGCGCATTGCCGACGCGCCGCGCGATGCGGACGCGGGCTGGCGCAAGCGTTGGGCCACGACGCTGGGGCAGGCGACGCGCTTGCAGCTGGTGGTGACGCTGGGCTTGACGCCGCTGTTGGCGTATCTGGTGCACCAGGTGTCGCTGGGCTCGCCGTTGGCCAATGCGGTGGCGATTCCCGTGGTGACGTTTTTCGTGACGCCCCTGGCGCTGCTGTGCGCGGCCTTGTCGGTGGCGCCGGGGTTGGCGGCTGCCGCGGCGCTGGCGGGCCAGGCGGGGCTGTACGGGTTCGACCTGATGATGGTCGTGGTGGCGTGGGTGGGCAATGCGCGCTGGGCCAGTTTTTCAGTGGCGGCGGCGCCGTGGCCCTGGCTGGCGTTGGCGGTGGCGGGCATGGTCTGGGCGCTGCAGGCGCCGGGCTGGCCGGCGCGGCGGCTGGGGTGGCTGTGCATGGCGCCGCTGTTGTGCTGGCGGCCGGACCGTCCCGAACCGGGGTATTGGCGCATGAGTGCGATGGATATCGGGCAGGGCAGCGCGATTCTGGTGGAAACGGCCAGCCAGGCGCTGCTGTTCGATGCCGGGCCGCGCAGTTTCAGCGGCAGTGATGCGGGCGAACGGGTGATCGCGCCGTTTCTGCAAGCGCGCGGCATAGGTGAACTGGATGTGCTGGTGCTGTCGCACGCAGATACGGACCATGTGGGTGGCACGCGGTCGGTGCTGGCGGCGGTGCCGGTGGCGCGCAGCTACGCGTCCTTTGACCTGGCGGCTTTTCTGCGGCGCGATGCGCGCTTGTGGCCGGACGGTGCAGGCTTACCGACGCCGCAGCCGGGCGAGGTACTGGGCTGCGCGCGTGACGTGGGCTGGGAGGTCGATGGCGTCACGTTCACCTTCCTGCACCCGGCGGGCGGCACCAGCGGGCGGGTCGAGGATCGCAATGCCGATAGCTGTGTGCTGCGTGTCGAGGGCTTCGAGCACGCGCTGTTGCTGACGGGCGATATCGGCGTGGCGCAGGAAAGGGAACTGGCGGCGCAGGGCCTGGCCCCGGCGGATATCGTCATGGCGCCGCACCATGGTTCGGCATCGTCGTCCAGTCGGGAATTGGTTGCGGCGTCCGACGCGGCGCATGTGATTGCGCAGGCGGGGTATCTGAATCGATTCCGGCATCCGGCGCGGGCGGTGGAACTGCGCTGGACGCGTGCGGGGGCGGTGTTCTGGCGCAGTGATCGGGATGGCGCGGTGATGGCGCGATCCCGGGCGGGGGCGTTGGATGTGTGGGCGCAGCGGGATGTGGGGCGGCGTTACTGGCATGGCCGTTGATGCGCATCAACGCCGATCCACAATCACCGTATCCCGAATCGCCCGGAACGTCGCCAATGCATCGGGCATGGCGTCGCGCGTGGTGGCGCAGGCCAGGCGGATGCGGCCTTCGGGGCGGACCCAGTCGGCGATGTACTGGCGGGCGTCTTCATGGCCCGGACCGGCTCCCGGCGCAACGATGTAGTCGATGCCGCGCCGGCCGGGCTGGTCGAAGACGTCGAGTTGTTCGATGGTGCCGCGCAGCTTGCGCTGCTGGCTGGTCGCGGCGGCGACCAGGGCGTCAAAGGCCTGCGTGCCCTGGGGGGCCTTGGCCGTGGGGGCGCCGGCCGCCGTGGCCGTGAAGCCTGCCCGGCACAGGAACTTGGCGCCGGGGGTCATGGGCGGAAAGCCCTCGGGGGCGGAAATCTCGATCAGGGCGTCGTAGCGGCCCGACTCGCGCGCCGCGCCGATCTGAAATGGGGCGGATACGGTTGCCCCAAAGCCGGTGGCCGGGTCGACGTAGCGCCTGGGGGCGGCGGCCGGGGGCGCGGGATCGGCGTCTTCCATCTGGAAGCGCACCGGCAAGGTGAGCGAGGTTTTCTCTTCCGTCATGTCCGCGGAAAACACGGGCAGGGGCGCGGCGCGGCGGACCATGGCGATCGTGGCCTTGTCGACCGCTTCGTAGCCTGACGAGCGTGCGATGGTGACGTCGTAGATGGCGCCGTTGCGCAGTACCGTGATGTTCAGCGACAGCGCCAGGCTGCCGCTGATGTGCTCGGCTTCGCGCGGGAAATCCAGGCGGGAGATCAAGCGCCGCTGCACCGCTTTGCTCCATTCGGCCTGGTTGGCAGGCGCGGCCGCCAGGGTCGGGGCAGGGGGGGCCAGTGTGATGGCAAGGATCATGGCAACGCGGGATGCGAGAGACCGCCAGCGCATAGAGAGTTCTCCGGGTGGGGGTGGGCGATGCTGCCCGAGCGTTGTTGCGAGCATACCCGAGGGGACGCGGGAGGCTGCGCCAGTGCGAAGGCGCCACCGCTTGCGGACATGCCGGTTGTGCCACTGCTTACGGGTACAGCCGGTTATGCCACCTCTTACGCAAGCGCTTACGCAAACGCCGCCTGCACCGCCGCGAACGCCGCCGCCACCAAGGGGTCTTCGCGCCGCGACGCCAGGGTGATGAAAGCCAGTTCCGCCTGGATCGCCAGGCCCGGCGCGAGCACCAGGCCATGCGCCTGCGATTCGCGCAGCGCGATGGAGTCCCGCGCCAGCGTCAGGCCGACGCCCGAACGCACCAGGTCCAGCATCGAGGCTTCCTGGTCGACTTCGGCAACCGTATTGGGCGTGACGTCCAGTTCGCCAAATTTTCCGGCCAACAGGCGATGGTGCACGGAGTCGGGCGGCGTCCAGATCCACGGCAAGGCGGCGATTTCACGCCAACCGCGCCCGGCCACCTGCGCGCCCCAGCCCTTGGGTGCCACGACGTAATACGAGAACGCCGCCAGCGGCAGCGCGTGCAGGGCCGGCTGGCCGCGGGTATCTTCTTGCGGCCCCAGGAAAAAGCCCACGTCCAGCTCGCCCGTGCGCACCTGCCGCCCGACGGAACCGGACATGCCGTGGCGCAGGGTGGGGCGGATCTTCGGATAGTGTTCGACCAGGTATTGCAGCGTGGCGCCCAGGCGCAGGAATTCGGGGTCGAGGATGGTGCCCAGGCGCAGTTCGCCCTGCACCGTCGTGCGCAGCGCGCCGATGGCGCGTTCGAAGTCGTCCAGCGCGTCCAGCACGCGCTGGGCCGAAGGCAGCAGCGCGCGGCCGTCGGCATTGGGCGCCAGGCCCTGGGCGGTGCGGGTGAACAGCGGCAGGTCCAGCGCTTCCTGGAAGCTCTTGAGCTGCAGGCTCAGCGCGGGTTGGGTCAGGTGCAGGTGTTCGGCCGCGCGGGTCAGGTTGCCCACGCGCGCCACGGCGGCGAAGGTGCGGATGTGCTTGAAGTCCATGGGGCGAGTCCGGCGGCGATGCCCCAGCGGGGCGATACCCATTATTAAAGAGACTTATAAAGCGCTTTTCAACAATTCATTGGACAGCCCCCGCGGGCTGCGCGACAGTGGCGCAGCCACTACACACCTAAAAGAAGAAGCGCCAATGGAGACATACGACTACATCATCGTGGGGGCGGGGTCGGCCGGCTGCGTGTTGGCCAACCGGCTGAGCCGGGACCCGGCCACGCGCGTGCTGCTGCTGGAAGCCGGCGGCCGCGACAACTACCACTGGATCCACATTCCGGTCGGCTACCTGTACTGCATCGGCAACCCCCGCACCGACTGGATGTACCGCACCGGCGCCGAGCCGGGCCTGGGCGGGCGGTCGCTGATCTATCCGCGCGGCCGGGTGCTGGGCGGGTGCTCGTCGATCAACGGCATGATCTACATGCGCGGCCAGCGGCAGGACTACGACGAGTGGGCCGACATCGCGGGCGATCCGTCATGGCGTTGGGACGAGGTGCTGCCGGTATTCAAGCGCAGCGAAGACCACTACCGCGGCGCGGACGATTGCCATGGCGCGGGCGGTGAATGGCGGGTCGAGGCGCAGCGCCTGCGCTGGGACATCCTGGACGCCTTTGCCGACGCGGCCCAGCAGGAAGGCATTCCGCGGGTGCAGGATTTCAACCGCGGCGACAATTTCGGTGTGGGCTATTTCGACGTGAACCAGCGCCGCGGCTGGCGCTGGAATACGGCCAAGGCGTTCTTGCGGCCGGTGCGCCAGCGCCCCAATCTGCACGTGATGACGGGCGCGCATGCCGAACAGCTGCTGTTCGACGGCACGCGCTGCGTGGGTGTGAAGCTGCGGCGCGAGGGTCAATCCATCAGCGTGCGCGCCGCGCAGGAAGTGGTGCTGGCGGCGGGTGCGGTGAATACGCCGCAATTGCTGGAACTGTCGGGCATTGGCGAACCGGCGCGCCTGCGCGAAAGCGGCATCACGCTGCGCCACGCCTTGCCGGGCGTGGGCGAGAACCTGCAAGACCACCTGCAATTGCGCGTCATCCTGAAGGTGCGGGGCGTGAAGACGCTGAACCGCATCGCATCGACCTGGTGGGGCAAGGCGGGCATCGGCCTGGAATATCTGCTGAACCGCAGCGGGCCGATGAGCATGGCGCCGTCGCAGCTGGGGGCGTTTGCCAAGTCGGACCCGGGCCAGGCACGCGCCAACGTGGAATTCCATGTGCAGCCCTTGTCGCTGGGCGCTTTCGGCGAACCGCTGCACGGCTTCGATGCGTTTACGGCCAGTGTCTGCAACCTGCGTCCGGTGTCGCGCGGCAGCGTGCATGCGCAGGGGGCGGACGGCGCGCAGCCGCCGGTGATCACGCCGAACTACCTGCGCGAGGAACAGGACCTGAAGGTGGCGGCGGATGCCATTCGCCTGGTGCGCCGGATCAGTGCGGCGCCCGCGTTGCAGCGTTATCAACCCGAGGAATGGCTGCCCGGCCCGTCGTACCAGACCGAGGCCGAGCTGCGCGAAGCGGCCGGCAAGATCGGCACGACGATCTTTCACCCGGTGGGCACCTGCGCCATGGGCCGCAAGGCGGACGAGGGTGCGGTGGTGGACGCGCGATTGCGGGTGCACGGCTTGCAGGGCCTACGCGTGGCGGATGCGTCCATCATGCCGACCATCACGTCGGGCAATACCAATTCCCCGACGATCATGATTGCCGAACGGGGGGCGCAGATGATCCTGGAAGACGCCGCCGCATAGCCGGACGGCGTAACCGGGACGCTTGCGCGGTTTGGCCCGCGCAAGCGCCGCCGGGGCGGCAGAATCAGCGCAGCGACCGGTACATTTCCTGGCGCTGCGGATGCGTCAGGATCACTTGCCACAGCTGGCCTTCGCGCGACCGGAAAAAGCCCGCGCAACACATCAGGTAGTACTGCCACATGCGGTAAAAGCGCGTGCCGTAGCGCTCCTGCAGTTGCGGCCATGCGCGCTGGAAGCGGTCCCACCAGGCCATCAGCGTGCGGTCGTAGTCGGCGCCGAAGTTGTGCCAGTCTTCGACGATGAAACGGCCTTCGACGGCGGTGGCGATCTCGCGCGCCGACGGCAGCTTGCCGTTGGGGAAGACGTAGCGGTCGATCCAGGGGTCGGTGCTTTGGCTGGTCGAGGCGATGCCGATGGTGTGCAAGAGGAAGATGCCGCCGGGCGCCATCAGCCGCTGCACGTTCGTGAAGTAGGTGTCGTAGTTCTTGGGCCCGACGTGTTCGAACATGCCCACCGACACGACCTTGTCGAAGCTGCCTTGCAGGTCGCGGTAGTCTTGCAGCAGCAGTTCAACCGGCAGGCCGCGCACGCGTTCCTGGGCCAGCGCCAGCTGTTCCTTGGACACGGTGACGCCAGTGACCTTGACGCCGTAGCGTTCGGCGGCGAACTTGGCCAGGCCGCCCCAGCCGCAGCCGATGTCCAGCAGCGTTTCGCCGGGCTTGAGCTGCAGCTTGCGGCAGATCATGTCCAGCTTGGCTTCCTGCGCGTCTTCCAGCGTTTCGGCGTTTTCCCAGAAGGCGCAGGAATAGATCATGCGGCTGTCGAGCATGGCTTCGAAGACGTCGTTGCCGGCGTCGTAGTGCTGCTCGCCCACTTCGAAGGCGCGGCTCTTGGATTGCAGGTTGAACAGTTTGTGGCGCAGGTGTTCGGCGATGAGCTTGACGCGGGCCAGGCCGAGCGCGGCGGACCCCATGTCGGCGCGCAAGAGGCGGGTGAACAGTTCGTCGAGCTGTTCGCAGTCCCATTCGCCGTCCATGTACGACTCGCCCAGGCCCAGCGACCAGCTGGCGAAGACCCGTTCGTACATGTGCTTGTCATGAACCTGGATGTCCCAGGGGCGCGACCCGTTGATCTGGACGTCCGCTCGCGCCAGTACGTCCTGCAGTACTTTGGGCGGCTCAGGCGGGGCGGTTTCGGTGTGTTGAGTGCTTAGCTGAGATGACGGACTGCTTTGTTGCATAGTGACTCCAAATCAATTCGGGAATGACTGATGTGGCAATGCTCGAAGCGCATAACTCTGGCCGGTTCGGCACAGGGTTTCCAATTTAATGATTGAATCGTGCCGATAGGCAATCTAATTTCAGCGGGCCGTCAGCGCCGCACGCTGGCGGTCGC
Source organism: Achromobacter sp. DH1f (assembly GCF_000633435.1). NCBI lineage: Bacteria > Pseudomonadati > Pseudomonadota > Betaproteobacteria > Burkholderiales > Alcaligenaceae > Achromobacter > Achromobacter sp. DH1f. The sequence continues at coordinate 429,256 of NZ_AYMF01000006.1, forward strand.
CGAACCGGGACCCGCCAATCTTAACCAACGTATGCTGCTGCGCAAGGCCCAGACGCATCCTGCCAGCAACAGGGCGGCGGCACCGATAAAAACCATGGAGGCGATGGTGTCGTTCAGGACGATGGCGGCGTCGTAGCGGTGGCGCGACAGATAGTCCAGCAGGCCGAACAGCGCCAACGCCAGGATCACCAGCAACCAGGGTTTGCGCGGCAGCGGGGGCAGGGCGGGATGCCGCGCCTTGAACGCGCGGATGCTGCGCCGCAACCACCACAGCGCCGCCACGGCGGGGATGGCCAGGGCGTAGCGGGCGATCGTCACGACCCCGAAGATGTCGCCGTCGGCGGTCAGTGCCAGCAGCCAGGGCGGCAGCAGGATCAGCGCCAGCAGCCAGGCCAGCAGCAGTTGCCGGCGGGTGCCCGGGCGGGCCAGCTTTCCTGCGGCAAGGCCCAGCACCAGCACGCCGAACAGCACGGCGATGAAGATCAGGGCCGGGGCGACATAGTCGCCATTGAGCATGTATCCGCCGGGCATGGCGCGAGGGTTCCTGAAGACGGGATTAGGGTAACGGCGCCATTCTAGGCCAGGGCGGCAAGGCACCGGGGGGGCTCCTGGTTTGCTCCTGGCTTACGCCTGCCTTGCCCCGGATTCAGGCGTTTCAATGACACAGAAATCGCCATGCGCACCGCTACACTGGCAGGCTTGCCGGCAGGCTCGATTTGCCCGCCGCGTTCATGTCAGTCCTGTTTCAAGGAGATCGCCCCATGGCCACGCGCATCCACCTGTTCGGCGCCTCCGGCAGCGGCACCACCACGCTGGGGGCGGCCCTGGGCGAACGGCTGGGCATCCCGCACCTGGAAGCCGACGACTATTACTGGCTGCCGACCGATCCGCCCTTTACCGACAAATACCCCAAGGCCGAGCGGTGGCGTCGCATCCGCGAGCGCTTGCAGGGGCACGACGACTGGGTGCTGAGCGGCGGCTCGGTCTATAACTGGGGCCCGGGTCTGATTGCGGAATTCACGTTGGCGGTGTTCCTGCGCCTGCCGCCAGACGAGCGCATGGCGCGTTTGCGCCGGCGCGAGGCCGAGCGCTATGGCGCACAGTTGGACAGCGATGCGGCCATCCAGGAAAAAAGCCGCAAGTTCCTGGCCTGGGCAGCCAGCTACGACACGGCGACCGAGGGCACCCGCACGCCCGGCCAGCATCGGCAGTGGATCAGCACGCTGCATTGCCCGGTCCTGACGCTGGATTCGCGCGCCAGCGTGGTGGACCTGGCGGATCAGGTGCTGGCGACGATCCGATAAGATACCGGCCATGCGCGGCGCCGTCATCTGGGCGGACGCCGGCCATTTGGAGCACAACGATGTCGGACGCAAGCCTGGAACCCCGTTTGGAATTCGTCACCTGCGCCAGCCCCGCGGGCCTGCACCGCATGGCGTACTGGGAGTGGGGCGATCCGGCCAACGACCAGGTGGTGGTCTGCGTGCATGGCCTGACGCGCAGCGGCCGCGACTTCGATACCCTGGCGCGCCGGCTGGCTGACCGCTACCGCGTGGTCTGCCCCGACGTGGTGGGCCGGGGCCGTTCCGATTGGCTGGTGAACCCGGCGTTCTATACCGTGCCGCAGTACGTGTCCGACATGGTGACGCTGGTGGCGCGGCTGCGGCCCGCCCGCCTGTCGTGGGTGGGTACGTCGATGGGCGGCCTGATCGGCCTGGGCCTGGCCGGCGCCGCCGCGTTCGCGCGGGCAATGCTGCCGCTGCGCCCGCACGTGGGCATGCTGCCGCCGCAAGCCGGGGTGCGCCTGGACAAGCTGGTGCTCAACGACGTCGGCCCGCGCCTGGAAACCGGCGCGCTGGCCCGCATCGGCCAGTATGTGGGCGAACCGGGCGCGTTCGGCTCGTTCGCCGAGGCCGTGGCCAACATGCGCGCCAATTCCGTGACCTTCGGGCCGCATACCGATGAACAGTGGGAACACCTGGCCCGCTTCGTCTATCCCGAGCAGGACGGCAAGTGGGTCAAGCACTACGACCTGGCGCTGGCCCAGCCGATGGCGATGACGCCCGAGGAACTGGCCGCGGGCGAACAGGTGCTGTGGCGCTCGTATGACGCGATCGATTGCCCGATCCTGATCGTGCGCGGCGAGCAATCCGACCTGCTGACCCGCGCCACGGCCGAAGAAATGCGCCAGCGCAATCCGCGCGCGCAGGTGCTGGAAGTGCCCGGCGTGGGCCACGCGCCGACGCTGATGGCGGACAGCCAGGTGACGCCGGTAGCGGATTTCCTGTTGGCGTGAGGCGGGGGCAGGGCGATGGCGGCGGCGTCGGGCCAAGCGCTCAAGTGACGCGCCGGCCGCCGGTTCCTGCTAATGGGGACACCGCCGGCCGCCCGCGCTATCCAGGGGCACGGGCCTTCTCTACAATAGGCCTCATGAAAACCCCTGTCCTGAACATCGATCTGCATTGCCATTCCACCGTGTCGGACGGCGCGCTGGCGCCGCGCGACGTGGCGCAGCGCGCGCATGCCAACGGTGTCGATGTCTGGGCCCTGACTGATCACGACGAAGTCGGCGGCCTGGCCGAGGCCGCGGCCATGGCACAGGAACTGGGCATGCGTTTCGCCACGGGGGTCGAGGTTTCCGTCACCTGGGCCGGCCTGACGGTGCATATCGTCGGCCTGCGTTTCGATCCTGCCAATACGGCGCTGGTCCAAGGCCTGCGCCAGACCCGCTCGGGCCGCGCCGAACGCGCCAAGCGCATCGGCGACCGACTGGCCGAAATGGGCATGCCCGGCGCCTACGAAGGCGCGCTGCCGTTTGCCGGCAACCCGGAACTGATCAGCCGCACGCACTTTGCGCGCTACCTGGTCGAAGCCGGCTACTGCCCCGATGTGCAGACCGTATTCACCAAGCACCTGGGCGACGATCGCCCCGGCCACGTGCCCATGCAGTGGGCCACGCTGGCCGAGGCGGTGGGCTGGATCCGCGGCGCGGGCGGCATTGCCGTCATCGCGCATCCGGGTCGCTACAAGTACACGCCCTTGCAGTTCGCCGCGCTGTTCGACGAATTCCTGCAGTTGGGCGGCTTGGGCATTGAAGTCACCACGGGCAGCCACACGGTGGAAGAAGCCCGGCAGTACGCCGACGTGGCGCGCCGCTATGGTTTCCTGGCCTCGCGCGGGTCGGATTTCCACAGCCCGAAAGAAAGCCGGATGGACCTGGGCCGCTTGCCGCCTTTGCCGTCCGATCTCAAGCCGGTCTGGCACGACTGGTTCTAGGGGCGACAGGCCCTATGCGGGCGGTGCGATGCCGCCTGGCTCATGGCACGGTGCGACCGTGCCGCCCTTGATCTGAATGTGCGCCCCAGGCGCTGCCGCCATGAACAAAGCTTTTGTCAAAGAATCCGACAACGAGGACGACGACGACCTGCCGCAGGCCCAGGCCTTGCCGGCAGGCACCAAGAACTACATGACGCCCGAAGGCTACGAACGCCTGCGGGCTGAATTGACGCATTTGATGAACGTCGAGCGCCCGTCGGTGGTGCAGGTGGTGTCGTGGGCCGCGTCCAACGGCGACCGGTCCGAGAACGGCGATTATCTCTATGGCAAGAAGCGCCTGCGCGAAATCGACCGGCGCATGCGCTTTCTGACCAAACGGCTGGACATTGCCGAGGTCGTCGATCCGGCCATCCAGCCCAACCGCGACCAGGTCTTTTTCGGCGCCACGGTGCTGTATTCCGACAAGGCCGGCGAAGACCACACCGTCACCATCGTGGGCGTGGACGAGGCCGAACCTCTGGCCGGCAAGATCAGCTGGATATCCCCGGTGGCGCGCGCGCTGATCAAGGCCCGCGAAGGCGATACGGTGGTGCTGCGCACCCCGGGCGGCATCGAGGAACTGGATATCCTGGAAGTGCGCTATCCCGAGTAGCGTGGTCTGAAAGGGCGTGCATGGGGTGAGGGCGGCTTCGCGCGCGTTACCCCAGCGTTACTCCAATCAGACAGCCGCAGTCAGACAGCGACAATCAGACAGCGACAATCAGACAACCGCATCAATCCCACCCTAAAAAGGCGACGGGCGCCGGCTTGTGGCCGGCGCCCGTCTTTTGGTGGGCGGGATCTGGCGTCCCTGCCTCGGTTGGCGGCTTGCGCCGCCGTTCCCCTGGGGCTTGCTGCTTATTTCTTGCGGGCGGCGATGGACTTCTCGGCCATGTTGACCAGGTCTTCGCCGATCTGCTTTTTCCACTTGTCGTAGACGGGCTGGGTGATCTTGGCGAACGCGTCGTGGTCGGCCTGGCTGAGCGAGGTCACGGTCACGCCGTGGCCTTCGATTTCCTTGAGCAGCGACGGATCTTCCGGCGTGACGCCCTTGCGCGCGATCACGATCTGCTGCTTGCCGGCGTCCAGCGCGGCCTGGCGCACGATGTCGCGGTCTTTTTCCGACCACGAATTCCAGACCTCGCGGTTGACCACGAAGATCAGCGGATCGGCCACGTAGTTCCACAGCGTCAGGTACTTCTGGCCCACGGTGTAGAGCTTGGAACCGGTGTAGATGGACAGGGGGTTTTCCTGGCCGTCGACGGCGCCGCTGGCCAGCGCCGGCTGGGCGTCGGCCCAGCTCATCTGCGTGGGATTGGCGCCCAGCGCGGTGAACGTGTCGATGTACAGCGGCGAACCCACCACGCGCAGCTTCATGCCCTTCATGTCTTCGGGGCGCTTGATCTCGCGCTTGGAATTGCTGAGCTGGCGGTAGCCGTTCTCGCCCCAGGCCAGCGGCACCACGCCGGCTTTTTCGATGAGCTTGAACATCTCTTTGCCGACGTCGCCCTGCACCAGCGCGTCGATGGCGGCGTAGTCGGGCATCAGGAAGGGCAGCGAGAACAGGTTCAGCTGCTTGACCTGCGGCGACCAGTTGATGGTCGAGCCCACGGCCATGTCGATCACGCCCTGGCGGATGGCGGTGAATTCGCGGGTCTGGTCGCCCTGCACCAGCGAGGTGCCGGGGTAGACCTTGATGTTGATGCGGCCCTGGGTGCGCTCGCGCACCAGGTTGGACCAGATCTCGGCGCCCTGGCCCCACGGGAAGGTGGTGCCCACGACGATGGAGAGCTTGTATTCGGCCTTGTAGTTCTGCGCCAGCGCAGCCGGCGCGCCGACCACGGCGGCGGCGCACAGGGCGGCGCCGATCAGATTGCGGAATTTCATGTTGCGTCTCCTCTCTTTGCGGGTTTGTCTGTTGTTGTCATGCATGCCATGCCTGCCCGGGCGCATACCCGGCCAGGCGCCCTCAATAGCCCAGCTTGTGCGGCAGCCACAGCGCCAGTTGCGGAAACGCCAGCACCGCCACCAGCACCAGGAACATCGCGCCCAGCAACCACACCACCCAGCGCACCGTGGATTCCATCGGCACGCGCGCAATGCGGCACGACACCATCAGGTTCACGGCCAGCGGCGGGGTGAACTGGCCCAGCGCCACCTTCAGCGTCAGGATCACGCCGAACCACACCGGGTCCCAACCATAGGCCTTGGCGATCGGCATCAGCAGCGGCACGAAAATCAGGAAGATCGAGATGCCGTCCAGGAACATGCCGACGGTCATCAGCAGCAGGATCAGCAGCGCCAGCACGCCCCATTCGCCCAGCCCGGAATTGACGATGGCGTGGGTGATGGGGTCGATCACGCTCAGCGTGGACAGGGCCCAGGCGAAGATGCCGGCCAGCGTCACGACCAGCATGATCACGGCGGACAGCTCGGCGGCTTCGCGCAGGATGGTGTACAGGTCGCGCAGCTTGATGGTGCGGTGGATGCACATGCCCACGAACAGGCCGTAGAACACGGCCACGACCGCGGCTTCGGTGGGCGTGAACCAGCCCATGCGCATGCCGCCCAGGATCAGCACCGGCGCGGCCAGGCCCCACGAGGCCTCGCGCAGGCTCTTCCAGAACGGCGGGCGCGGCAAGTGCGCCTCCAGCATGCCCATCTTGTGCTTGCGCGACAGCCACACGGCCGGCACGATCAGCGCCAGGCCGGCCAGGATGCCGGGCACCATGCCGGCGGCAAACAGCGCCGGCACCGAGGCTTCGGGCACCAGCACCGAATAGATGATGAAGGCGACCGACGGCGGGATCAGGATGTCGGTGGCGGCGCCCGCGGCCACCACGGCGGCCGAGAACGGCCCGGGGTAGCCGGCGCGCGACATGGCGGCGATCATCACCGCGCCCACCGCGGCGGCGCAGGCCGGGCCGGAACCCGAGATGCCGCCCAGGAACATGGCCACGGCAATCGACACCAGCGGCAGCATGCCCGGGCCGCGGCCGACGATGGCGATGGCGAAATCCACCAGCCGCCTGGCCACGCCCGAGCGGTCAAAGATGGAGCCGACCAGCACGAACATCGGAATGGCCAGGAGCGGGTACTTGGCCAGGCCCGCGTAGAAATTCTGCGGTACGGTCAACAGGCCATACCAGGGCGTATCCAGGTTGGACAGCACGATGGCGACGGTGCCGCCGATGCCCAGCGCCACGCCGACCGGCACGCCGATCAGCATCAGCGCGATGAAGACCGCGAACAGGATGCCGGCGATCATGCCTGGCCCCCTTGGCCCGCTGCGTCCTTGCGCCGGATCAGCCGGCGCAGGGTGCCCAGCGTACGCAGCGAGATCGCCGCGGCCATGACCGGCAGCCAGATCGAATACCACCAGGTGGGCACGCCGATGGCCGGCGAGGTTTCTTCGTAGATGTATTCGTCGGCCACCAGCTTGACCGACAGTACGGTCAGGAGCACGAAGAACGCCAGCACGCAGCCATTGGAAATCAGCGCCATGATGCGCTGGCGGCGGGGCGAGCCGTTGTCGGCCAGGATCTCGATGCGGATGTGATGGTTGCGCACGAAGGCGACGCTGCCGCCGACCATGGTCAGCACGATCAGCAGGAAGACCGAGATTTCCTCGGTCCAGGCGAACGACTGGTCGGTGAAGTAGCGCACCAGCACGTTCAGGAAAGTAATGGTGGCCAGGGCCCCCAGCAGGATCACGGCCAGCCAGTCCTCGATGGCCAGCGGCACTTTCACGGCGGGATCTGTTTCGGCGGGGATGATCGGTTCAACAGGCTCGACGGGGGCTTCGGGGCGTGACATGTGAGGCAACGGCCAGCGCGGCAGGGCGCTTTCTAGTTATAGGGTCGCTGCATCCTACCGTCGGGGCGCGGGCGCGGGTGTTCGTGTTTTCCCGCGCTGCGGTATGGCCGCAACATGGTGCGTTGCAATAGCGGGGCCGGCGGCGCGCAGGCGGCTGGCGGGAAAAACCGCGCTGGGGGCGGGGGTTTGTTCGCGATATTGCTTTGCAGCAGGACCGCCGTTGCGTCGCGGAATTCTTTTGTAACATCGGACGGAATACCGTTGTGAGGGGCCGGATCGGGGTTGCGGTAATCCCGGCTCCGGGAAAACCCCTTAAACAGGTAAAATCCCTTCTTTGCTCCCCTCCTTATACGGCGCCCGCATCGTGTCCCTAGTTCAGCATCTGCCTGGTTCCTCTGTCCTGTCCTCCTTTCGTCGTGATCGCCTGCTGGCGCAATTGAAGGAAGCCGGCCTGCCCGTGGCCGACATTTCCGCCCGCTACGAGCACTTCGTCAGCACCGACGCCGCCCTGACGGCCGAACAGCAGCAGCACCTGGCCCAATTGCTCGACTACGGCACCCCCGCCACCGGCGAGGCCCCCGCCAAGAGCCTGGCCCTGTTGGTCATTCCGCGCCTGGGCACCATTTCGCCGTGGGCCAGCAAGGCCACCGACATCGCCCACAACTGTGGCCTGTCGGCCGTGCACCGCATCGAACGCGGCGTGCGCTACACCATCACCCCCGAACGCGGCCTCTTGGGCACCAAGTCGTTCGACGACGCCATGCTGGCCCGCGCGGCAGACTGCCTGCACGACCGCATGACCGAAACCGTGGTCGACGCCAGCTTCGACGGCCAGGCGCTGTTCCAGGCGCTGGCCGGCAAGCCGATGCGCCAGGTCGGCGTGCTGGCGCACGGCGTCCAGGCGCTGGAAGAGGCCAACGTCACCCTGGGCCTGGCCCTGTCCGACGACGAAATCGAATACCTGGCCAAGTCGTTCACCGACCTGGGCCGCGATCCCACCGACGTCGAACTGATGATGTTCGCGCAGGCCAACAGCGAACACTGCCGCCACAAGATCTTCAACGCCCAGTGGGTGATCGACGGCCAGGAACAGCCCAACACGCTGTTCGGCATGATCCGCGCCACCCATAAGGCGCAGCCCGAAGGCACCGTGGTGGCCTATTCCGACAACGCCGCCATCATGGCCGGCGGCCCGGCGCAGCGCTTCCAGGCCGGCGTGCCCGGCGTCACGGGCGAGGGCGTCGACGGCGCCAGGTACATCCGCCGCGACACCACCGTGCACACCCTGATGAAGGTCGAAACGCACAACCACCCCACCGCGATCGCACCGTTCCCCGGCGCCTCGACCGGCGCGGGCGGCGAAATCCGCGACGAAGGCGCCACCGGCCGCGGCTCCAAGCCCAAGGCGGGCCTCACGGGCTTCACCGTGTCGCACCTGCGTTTCGACGACGCCCTGCAGCCCTGGGAAGCCGACCACCACGGCCTGCCCGAGCGCATTGCTTCGCCCCTGTCCATCATGATCGACGGCCCCATCGGCGGCGCGGCGTTCAACAACGAATTCGGCCGTCCCAACCTGCTGGGCTATTTCCGCTCGTTCGAGCAAAGCGCCGGCGGCACGCGCTGGGGCTACCACAAGCCCATCATGATCGCGGGCGGCCTGGGCAGCATCGACGCCGGCCTGACCCACAAAGACGTCATTCCTCCCGGCGCGCTGCTGATCCAGCTGGGCGGCCCGGGTTTCCGCATCGGCATGGGCGGCGGCGCGGCATCCAGCATCAGCATGGGCAGCAACTCGGCCGAACTGGACTTCGATTCGGTCCAGCGCGGCAACCCCGAACTTGAACGCCGTGCCCAGGAAGTCATCGACCGCTGCTGGCAGCAGGCCGAAAACAACCCCATCATCGCGATCCACGACGTGGGCGCGGGCGGTTTGTCCAACGCGTTCCCCGAGTTGGTCAACGACGCCGGCCGCGGCGCCATCTTCGACCTGAAGCGCGTGCCCCTCGAAGAATCGGGCCTGTCGCCCGCCGAAATCTGGAGCAACGAGTCCCAGGAACGCTACGTCCTGTCGATTCTGCCGAGCGACCTCGAGCGCTTTGACGCCATCGCCCGCCGCGAACGCTGCCCCTATGCGGTGGTAGGCGTGGCCACCGAAGAACGCCAACTGCGCGTGGTCGACGGCGAAGGCCTGCCCGGCCTGGATGCCATTCGCCCGCAAGGCGAAGCCGAAGTCCGCCCGGTCGACGTGCCGATCGACGTCATCCTGGGCAAGCCGCCCCGCATGACGCGCGACGTGCGCCGCCTGCCCGGCGTGTCCGAACCGCTGGACCTGGCCGGCATCGACCTCACCGAAGCCGCCTTGCGCGTGCTGCGCCACCCCACCGTGGCCAACAAGTCGTTCCTGATCACCATCGGCGACCGTACCGTGGGCGGGCTGTCCAGCCGCGACCAGATGGTCGGCCCGTGGCAAGTGCCGGTGGCCGATTGCGCCGTCACCCTGGCCGACTACGAAGGCTTCCGCGGCGAAGCCATGGCCATGGGCGAACGCACCCCCATCGCCATGCTGAACGCGCCCGCCTCGGGCCGCATGGCCGTGGCCGAAGCCCTGACCAACCTGGCCGCCGCCGACGTGGCCCGCCTGGAAGACATCAAGCTGTCCGCCAACTGGATGGCCGCCTGCGGCGTCGACGGCCAGGACGCCGCGCTGTACGACACCGTGTCCGCCGTCAGCGAACTCTGCCAGGCCGCCGGCCTGTCGATTCCGGTCGGCAAGGATTCCCTGTCCATGAAAACGTCCTGGCAACAGGACGGCGAGCAGCGCCAGGTGGTGGCGCCGGTGTCGCTGATCGTCACGGCCTTTGCGCCGGTGGGTGACGTGCGCGCCAGCCTCACGCCGCAACTGCGTACCGACGCGGGCGACAGCGTGCTGATCCTGATCGACCTGGGCCGCGGCCTGCACCGCATGGGCGGCTCGATCCTCGCCCAGGCCTACAACCAGGTCGGCGAAACCGTGCCGGACATCGATTCGCCCGAAGCCCTGCGCGCCTTCTTCGTCACCATCCGCACGCTGGCCGAAGCCGGCACGCTGCTGGCCTACCACGACCGCTCCGACGGCGGCCTGTTCGCCACGCTGGCCGAAATGGCCTTTGCTGGCCGCACCGGCATCTCGGTCAACCTGGACATGCTGACCTTCGACCCGCAATCGGCCGATTGGGGCGACTACAAGATCCGTCCGGAACAAGTGGCCGTGCAGCGCGAAGAACTCACGCTCAAGGCGCTGTTCTCGGAAGAAGCCGGCGCCGTCATCCAGGTGCCGGCCGCCCAGCGCGACGCCGTCATGCAGGTGCTGCGCGGCGCGGGCCTGTCGGCCCACTCGCACGTCATCGGCGGCTTGAACGGCGCCGACGAAATCGAGTTCTACCGCGATGGCAAGAAGGTCTGGGGCCAGCCGCGCGCCGAACTCGCCCGCGCCTGGAGCGAAGTGTCCTACCGCATCATGTCGCGCCGCGACAACCCGGCTTGCGCGCAAGCCGAGCTGGACGTCTGGAACGACACGAAAGACCCGGGCATGACGCCTGCTGTCGCCTTCAATCCGCAAGAAGACGTGGCCGCGCCGTTCATCAACACCGGCAAGCGTCCGCGCGTGGCGATCCTGCGCGAGCAGGGCTGCAACAGCCAGGTGGAAATGGGCTGGGCGTTCGACACCGCCGGTTTCGAGGCCGTTGACGTCCACATGACCGACCTGCTGTCGGGCCGCGTCGACCTGGGCCTGGTGCAGGGCCTGGTGGCCGTGGGCGGCTTCAGCTACGGCGACGTGCTGGGCGCCGGCGAAGGCTGGGCCCGCACTATCCGCTTCAATAGCAAGCTGTCGGACCAGTTTGCCGCGTACTTCGCGCGCCCCGACACCTTTGCGCTGGGCGTGTGCAACGGCTGCCAGATGATGGCCGCGCTGGCCCCGATGATCCCGGGCGCCGAGCACTGGCCGCGCTTCACGCGCAACCAGTCCGAAAAGTACGAAGCCCGCCTGTCGCTGGTCGAACTGGCCAAGTCGCCGTCGATCTTCTTTGCCGGCATGGAAGGCGCGCGCATTCCGGTCGCCGTGGCGCACGGTGAAGGCTACGCCGACTTCTCCCAGCAGGGCGACGCCGGCCGCGTGCTGGCCGCCGCGCGCTTCATCGACAACTACGGCAATGCCACCGAGGCCTACCCGTTCAACCCGAACGGCAGCCCGGCCGGCCTCACGTCGGTCACCACGGCCGACGGCCGCTTCACGGTGATGATGCCTCACCCGGAACGCGTGACCCGCAACGTCATGATGTCGTGGGCGCCGGAAAAGTGGGGCAATGCGGATACCGGCGGGGCGTACAGCCCCTGGATGCGCATGTTCCGCAACGCCCGCGTCTGGACTGAATAAAGGCTGTTCCCGCCGACAAAGACCTCACCAGTTTCTGGTGAGGTTTTTTTTCGCCTGCTGGGTAACCCACGATGTAACCCAATGAGATATTTAACTTTTCATTGCATTGGGCCGTAAAGCAGGGGGACAGCCCGTCGCGGCTGCCTCATGCAAACCCGGAAAGGCCCCCCCATGTTCAAGAATCTGAGTATCCGCGCGGTCCTGACGACCGCGCTTGGCGTTTTTTTCGCGCTGTTCCTGCTGACCGGCATTGCCGTCTATCAGCAGCTGACGTCCAACCGTACTTCCATCGAAGTGCTGCTGGACACCAACCTGGTGCGATCCAACGCCATGGACGACGCAGGCGCCGAATTGCTGCGCGCCCGCCTGGTGCTGCTGGCCGCGCAGAGCGCGTTGCTGGAAGGCAAGCGCATCGACAGCCTGGCCAGCATGCAGCGGCTGGACGGCTATACCAAGCGGGCGGCCGACCTGGTGCAGAGCGCGCGCCAGACGCCCGAAACGTCGCCGGTGGGCAAGCCGCTCTTCGAGGCCGCGCTGGTGGCCTATGACGTGTACCTGCGCGACGCGGTCCTGCCGATGATCGCTGCCATTCGCGCCAGCAATGCCCAGGAAGCCAGCCGGCTGAACCTGGACAAGGTGACGCCGCTGGGCATCACCTTCACGCAGGCCAACCAGAAGTATTCCGACTTTGCGGACGAGGTCGGACGCCGCGTGGCGAACGAGTCGTCGACGCGCATCAATGGCGCCATCGCGTTCCTGATCGGCCTGCTGGTCGTGGTGGCGGTGCTGGTTGTCGGCCTGTACGCCGTGTTCGCGCGCTCGGTGTTCCGGCCGCTGCACGACGCCGGCCGCCTGTTCGACCGCATCGCCAGCGGCGACCTGACCAACCGCATCGAGCAGCGCGGCAACAATGAGATCGGCGTGCTCTACGCCGCCGTCAAGCGCATGCAGGACAGCCTGGCGCGCACCGTGGCCGCCGTGCGGCTGGGCGTCGAGGAAATCCATACGGGTTCGCGCGAGATCGCGGCGGGCAATATCGACCTGTCGTCGCGCACCGAGCAGCAGGCCGCCTCGCTGGAAGAAACCGCCGCCAGCATGGACGAGCTGTCGTCCACGGTGAAGAACAACGCCGACAGCTCGCGCAGCGCATCGCAACTGGCCGTGGCCGCGTCCGACGTGGCCACCCGCGGCGGCCAGGCGGTGGGCGACGTGGTGGGCACCATGCGCGCCATTGCCGACAGTTCCAACCGCATCGCCGACATCGTCGGCGTGATCGACGGCATTGCCTTCCAGACCAACATCCTGGCGCTGAACGCGGCCGTGGAAGCCGCCCGCGCCGGTGAGCAGGGCAAGGGCTTTGCAGTGGTGGCCAGCGAAGTGCGCGCGCTGGCCCAGCGCAGCGGCCAGGCCGCCAAGGAAATCAAGGGCTTGATCGACGACTCGGTGCAGAAGGTGTCGATCGGTTCGGACCAGGTGGAAGCCGCCGGCGCCACCATGCAGGAAATCGTGACGTCGGTGCGCCGGGTGACGGACATCATCAACGAGATTTCCAGCGCGTCCGAAGAGCAGTCGCAGGGGATTCAGCAGGTGAACCAGGCCGTGTCGCAGATGGACAGCGTGACGCAGCAGAACGCGGCGCTGGTCGAGCAGGCGGCCGCCTCCGCGGCGTCGCTTGAAACCCAGGCGCAACGCCTGCGCGACGCGGTGGCGGTGTTCAAGCTGCAGGCCGGCCGGGTGATCGATGCCGATGCGCAGGCGTTGGGGCGTGACGGCGAGCCGGTATTGCTGGGCGCCTGAACGGGCGCTTTCCGGTCGCGGAAGGGCGCGTTCAGGCCAGCGCGCGCGCCAGCCAGTCGACCAGCGCGCGGGCGCGCGCCGGCAGGCGCGGCAGGCCGCTCAGCGCGTACAGCGTGACCGGCTTCATCTCCCATTCCGGCAATACCGGTACCAGCCCGGCGCCATGTCGGGCCGCCGTACCGGCGGCATGCAACGCGGCGATGCCGACGCCGCGTGCGGCCAGTTGCATGGCCATCGCGGGTGTATCGACGCCATAGCGCTCACGCACCATGACGACGACGCGTTCCGATCCGCGCCACAACCGCCAACCCACGGGCCGGGGGGCGTCGCCGCGTTGCGGATCGACGTGCAAACCGATGCAATCGTGCATCGCCAGTTCGATGGGGTGTTCAGGCGGCGGCCGCCCCGCCAGGTAGCCGGGCGCGGCATACAGGCAGGTGCGCAGGGCGCCCAGGCGATGCGCCACGCGGGCGGGGTCCGCCGGCGGTTCCAGTCCGATTGAAAGATCACAGGGCCCGCTCGCTCCCCCCGCATTGCCGCCAGCCCGGCCCAGTTGCACGCGCACGTCCGGATGCCGTTCGGCGAAGGCCGCCAACGCCGGGGCCAGCGCATCGTGCACGCGGGCATCCGGCAGGGTCAGGCGCAGCGCGCCGGCTTGGGGTAAATCCATCGTTCCGCTTTTCGATGGGTGTTCAGAAGGCGTAGACCACGCCGACGCTGCCGAACATGTTGGTGCGGCGTTCGGTCAGCGGGCTGTCGCGCGCGTCGCCCAGCAGCGTGGTCACACCCACCGTGGTGAGGGTGCTCCAGCTGGGATTGATCCGGTAAGCCCAGGTGACGTACAGATCGGTGGACTTGAAGCCGGACGAAGGCGAATAGGTCGACAGCCCTTCGCGGCTGCGGGCGGCCTGGCTGGCGGTGACGCCGTACCAGGTCTGCATGGCGTCGCCGTTGGCCCATTGGGTGCTGGCGCCCAGGTTGACGCGGTGGCTGCCGCTCTGCCAGGCGGCATAGGTGGCGCGCAATTCCAGCGTGCCGCCGTAGCCGCTGTGGGCGGCCTGGCGATAGGCGGCGGCCAGCGACCAGCGGCTGGGCGTCCATTCGACGAAAGCCCCGTAGGCGCCGTGGAAATCGATGTCGTCCAGGCCCTTGGTGCGGTCGGCGTCGTTGGAATCGCGGCCCAGCGACATGCCGACGAAGACGCCGGCTTTCCAGTCCGGCGCCAGGTGGGTCTGCAGGCCCATGGCGGGCAGGCCCGCGCGAGGCGTGATGAAGAAGCTGCCGGAACGGTAGTTGATCAGCGGGACGGGCAGACTGCGGTATTCACTGGATCCTTCGTAAACGGGGACGTAACCGACTCCCAGGCCGATAAAGTTGGTCCGCGGTTGATCGGCGTGCGCCGGGGCTGCGGCGCAGACCAAAGCGACGGCGGCGGCGCCTCTTGCTAACATGATCAGCTTCATTGCGGGGAATCTTCCTTTCTGGTGGGCTTGCACGCGGCATCGGCCATCGCGCGGTAAGACGCGCATTGTCGAAGCACGTTTTTAAAAATTCTTTAAAGCCGGGGCGGCACAATGCCGTCCATGGATAGTCAGGGAGCGTTCGTGCAAGTCTTGCTGGTGGAAGACGACGCCATGCTGGGAGATGCCTTGCGCACCAGCCTGGCGGCGTCGGGCATGCAGGTCGATTGGGTCCGCGATGTGCCGGCGGCGCGCCTGGCGCTGGTCGAACACGCCTACGGCGCGGTGCTGCTGGACCTGGGGCTGCCCGGCGGCAGCGGCCTGGCGGTGTTGAAACACCTGCGTTCGCGCTACGACGCCACGCCGGTCCTGATCATCACCGCCCGTGACCGCCTGACCGAACGGGTGCAGGGGCTGGATGCCGGCGCCGACGACTACATCGTCAAGCCATTCCAGCTGGACGAACTGCAGGCGCGGTTGCGCGCCGTGGTCCGGCGCAGCCGCAATTCGGTGGTGTCGGCCTTGCGGTGCCGCGACGTGCTGCTGGACCCCGCCAGGCGCGTGGTCACCAAGGCGGGCGTCGAAGTCGTGCTGAGCGCCAGTGAATACCGCACCTTGCTGGCGCTGATGGAGCGCGCCGGCCAGACCGTCAGCCGCGACCAGCTCGAAGCCGACGTGTACGGCGGCAGCGGCGCCATTGAAAGCAATACCGTCGCGGTCTATATCCATCAACTGCGGCGCAAGCTGGGCGATGACCTGGTGGTGACGGTGCACGGCCTGGGCTATCGCATCGCGGCGGAAGACGGGCGATGACCACGCTGCGCCGGCGCCTGACGGTCATGTTGCTGCTGCCGCTGCTCTTTACCTGGGCCGCGTCGTTCGTGTTCCAGTACCTTGTCATTACCGAGGCACGCACGGGCATCCGCGACCAGTCGCTGGTGGACGCCGCCAACCAGGCCATCCTGTCGCTGCGGAGCAATTTGCTGGCCGGCGAGTCGGACGAACGCTTCGAATTGCCGCCCTCCAGCCAGTATCGCGGCGACCGCAGTGTCATCCAGATCTGGTCATTGAACGATCGCCGCCTGGTGCTGTGGTCGCCGGAGGCGCCACTACAGCCGCTGAACCCGACTTTCAATGATGGCTTCAGCGACGTGGATGTCGGTGGCGAGGTTTTTCGTGTGTATACGATCAGCGACGCCTTCGGCCAGGTGCAGGTGCAACTGGCCCGTGACGATAGTGAACTGCGCTACGAGGCGGTGGCCGGTTTCAAGCGTGGCCTGGTGATTGTGTCTACGCTGTTCCTGGCGTTGGCCGCGGTGGTCTGGATCGTGTTGCGCCAGGCATTCCGGCCGTTGAACCTGGCCGGCGATTCCATTCAGCGCCGCGCGCCGTTCGATCTGGCGCCCTTGCCGCTGGACGGGCTGCCTGGTGAATTGCACCCCTACGTGCAGTCCATCAACGCGCTGCTGCTGCGACTGCAGGCCGCCATGGACCACGAGCGGCGCTTTTTGGCGGATGCCGCCCACGAACTGCGCACGCCGCTGGCGGCCTTGAGCGCCCAGACCGAGCTGCTGCTGCAAGGGATCGCCGGCACGCCGGCCGCCGAGGCGGGCGCCAAGCTGCGCGCCGTGGCGCAGCGCACCGCTCGGCTGGCCGAACAACTGCTGGACCAGGCGCGCATGGACGCGGTCAGCGAAAAGGACTCCGACCTGGAAACCGTGGCGCTGGATCAGTTGGTGGTGCTGCTGGTGCGTGACAGCGAAGCGGCGGCCACGCGCAAGCGCCAGCGCATCCAGCTGGACGTGCAGGCCTGTGAAGTGCGCGGGCGCATGGATACCCTGGGCATGCTGGTGCGCAATCTGGTGGATAACGCCTTGCGCTATACGCCCGAAGACGGGCAGATCGCGGTGGCTTGCGGTCCCGCGGAGGGAGGGGGCGCCTGGCTACGGGTCGCCGACGACGGCCCCGGCATCGCGCCGCAGGAGCAGGCGCGGGTATTCGACCGCTTCTATCGCGGCCCGGGCGTGGGCGCCGGGGACGGCGGCAGCGGCATCGGCTTGTCGTTGGTGGCGCAGATCGCGGCGCGCCATGGCGCCACCGTGACGTTTGCGCCGGGCCTGAATGGCCGCGGCGTGGCGCTGGTGGTGACCTTTCCCGGCGACGCGGCGCCAGCCGGTACATGAAAACACCCCAAGGGGGGACCGGCGTGTCCCACCCTTGAGGTGCGTTCATCGCAGGGCGTCCGCCTGACGACCCGCCGCGCGATCAGGCGCCGCCTCGGGTCCAGTCCAAGGGCGCCACAGGATTACTGATCCAGCTGGATCTTGGCGTCGGCCGCCACGTTCTTCCACTTCTTCACGTCGCTGGCGATCACATTCTTGAACGCGTCCGACGTGCCGGCCACCACCGTGCCGCCCAGGCTGGCCATCTTGGCCTTCACCTCGGGGTTGTTCAGCGCCTTGACCGAGGCGTCGTGCAGCTTCTGCGTCACGTCGGCAGGCAGGCCCTTGGGGGCCAGCAGGCCGTTCCAGGCATTGGCTTCATAGCGCGGCAGGCCGGCTTCCTTGAAGGTCGGCGTGTCCGGCAGTTCGGGCGAACGCGTGTCGGCCGCAATGGCAATCGGGCGGATCTGGCCGCCCTTGATGTACGGCAGCGAGGCCGGCACGGGTTCCCAGATCATCGACACCTGGCCGCTGATCACGTCGGTGAACGCCGGGCCTGCGCCGCGGTAGGCGATGTGCATGAGCTTGGCACCCGTCATCGACTTCATCAGTTCCATGGCCAGGTTGCCCAGGCCGCCCGCGCCCGACGAGGCGTAGGTGTATTTGTCCGGGTTGGCCTTGGCCGTCGCGATCAGCGCGTTCAGGTCGGCGGCCGGAAAGTCCTTGGTCACGCTCAACACGCCCGGCACGGTGACCAGCTGCGTGATGGCGGTGAAGTCCTCTACCGCGTCGTACGTCAGGTTCTTGTAGACGGCGGGGTTGGTGCCGTGGGTGCTGGACGAGGCCAGCAGCAGGATGTAGCCATCGGGCGCGGCATCGGCCACGAAACGCGTGCCGATCGAGCCGCCTGCGCCGGCCTTGTTCTCGACCACCACGGTGGCGCCCAGTTCGGTGCCCAGCTGCGCGGCGAACACGCGGCCGATGATGTCGGCGGTGCCGCCGGGGGCGAACGGCACGATCAGGCGTACGGGCTTGTTGGGGTAGTCGGCCTGCTGGGCCGAGGCCGCGCCGGACAGCAGCGAGGTGCCGGTCAAGAGCGCCACGGCCAGGGTGGTTTTCGTCAATGTCATGAGTGTCTCCAGGCGAAGGTTAGTCGAGGCCGTTGAGCCAGTCGACGATCAGTTCGGCGATGCGGTCGCTGTTGCGGTCCAGCATGCAGAAATGCGAATTGCCGGCGATGCCGGCGGCGGGCAGGTCCAGCACGTCGGCCCGCTTGCCCGCGAGTTGCACGGCGTGCCAATAGGCGTCTGTCTGGGCGCGGTAGCGCTGCCAGGTGTCGTTGGCGGCGAAGTGGTCGCCCCAGATCAGCAACTGCGGGGGCAGGGGGCCGTCGACCGTGGCGGGCGTGCCGGTGGGTTCCACCGCCACCACCGCGCGGATCGGGCCGGGGCAGTCGCGCGCCAGTTGCGTGGCGTAGCCGCCGCCCTGGCTGTGGCCGATGACGATGCAGGGGCCGGCCAGGTCCAGCAGCAGGCGGTAGGCGTCCAGCGCCATGGCGTCATGGTTCAGCCAGCGCGGCACGAATTGCTTGGCGAAGGTATCGAAGGCGTCTTCGGGAAACTGCTGCCCCGGATAGGCGCGGCGCGCCTGGCCGGCGGGCGCGTAGCCGTCGGCCGGGCCGATGCGGAACAACTGCCAGGCTTCTTCCTTGGAACGGAAGATGGGGGCGGTGTCGTAGACCTGCGGCGACATGGCCCACGATGCGCGGCCGCGTTCGGGCGCATCGGCCACGAACACGTCGTAGCCCGATTGCAGCAGGCGCCAGAGCCAGCCCTGGCGGCCGTCGGGCGTGCTTTCCCATTGGGCGCCGGTCATGCCGCCGCCGTGCCAGAGCAGCACGGGGTAGGGGTGGCGCGGCTGGGCCAGCCGGTATTCCTGCACGTAGAGCTGGCCGGCGCTGTAGTTGCCGTTCATATCGATGGCGCGCGCCGCGCCATTGCCGACCACTTGCTTCTGCAGCACGGGCAAGCCGCTGGCCACGGCATCGCTGCCGCCCAGGAAATGGCTGCGCAGGGATTTCAGCAGAACAGGGGCGTCGGGCATCGGCCTCTCCGGGGTGGGACGCCGTAATACTAATTGTAACTGACGCGAGCCTTGTGCAAAATGCGCAGAGGCTGTGCCGGATCGGCACAGACCCAGAAGAAGAGGCAGGAGACAGGATGGACATCAAGTGGCTGGAAGACTTCGTGGCGCTGTCGAAGTCGCGCAACCTGTACCAGGCGGCCGAAGCCCGCAACATCACGCATCCGGCGTTCGGGCGCCGCATCAAGGCGCTGGAGGACTGGGCCGGCGTGCCGCTGGTGGAACGCGGCCATCAGGTTTCCACCTTGAACGCGGCGGGCCGCAGCATGCTGGCGGCGGCCATCGATGTGCTGGATATCCTGCGCGAAACGCGGCAGGGGCTGCAAAAGCCTGAACTGGAACGCAGCCGCAAGATATCCATCGCGTCGGGCAAGACCCTGGCGCATTCCGTGCTGCCGGGGCTGATGGCCAGCGTGCAGCAGGGCATGCAGCCGTTTCAGCTGAAGGTGATCACCACCACGCTGAACTATGGCGTGGACATGCTGGCCGATGGCGAGGTCGATTTCCTGCTGTGCCATGCGCACGAACCGCTGTACGCCCAGATCGACAACCCCGGCTACCGTTGCCGGCGGGTGGGCGCCGACAAGCTGGTGGCGGTGAGCGCGCCGCTGACGCCCGGCAGCAAGCATCCGCGCCATGCCGTGCCCAAGCTGGCGTCGGACCCGGCCGTGCCGTTCCTGGCCTATGCCGACAGCATGTCGCTGGGCCGCATCCTGCGCGACCGGCTGCGCGGGCTGTGCGTCACGCCGCTATTGCAGACCCAGTATGAATCGGACCTGGCCGATGCCCTGCACGCGATGGCCCGCCAGGGCTTCGGCCTGGCCTGGCTGCCGCACACGCTGGTCGAGGCCGACTTGCGCGCGGGCAGCCTGGTGCGCGCCGACAGCGCGCGCAACGACATCCATATGGAAATCCGGCTGTACCAGTCGGTGGACAACGCCAAGCCGCTGGCGCGGCAGGTCTGGAGCCGCATCGAGGCCTACGCGGCGCGCTAGGGGCGACGGCCCCCGCGCCTGGCGGCACCGTTTTTCAGCCTTGCCGCCAGAAACAGGGACAAAAGATGCCGACCACGGATGCCAGCCGCGCCCGGCAGGCATAAAATGTCGGATTCCCTCCGCCATCCCAACTCCAGGATCCCGCGCCATGAACGCACGCATCCCCGACGACGCTCTTCCTCCTACCCTCGATCCGAAGGCTCTGCAGGCTTTTGTCGACGACAAGTGGGACAACGAAATCATCCCCGCGCTGACCGACTACATCGCCATCCCGGCCAAGAGCCCGGCGTTTGACGCCGACTGGGAAAAGAACGCGTTCATCGAACGCGTGGTGCGCGATGCGGCGCAGTGGGTCGAAGCCCAGAAGGTCTCGGGCCTGAAACTGGAAGTGGTGCGCCTGCCGGGCCGCACGCCCGTCATCTTCTTTGACGCGCCGGCCACCCGCAGCGACAACGGCGACACGGTGCTGCTGTACGGCCACCTGGACAAGCAGCCGGAATTCTCGGGCTGGCGCGCCGGCCTGGGCCCCTGGACCCCCAAATACGAAGACGGCAAGCTGTACGGCCGCGGCGGCGCCGACGACGGCTACGCCGTGTACGCCTCGCTGACCGCCATCATGGCGCTGGACAAGCAGGGCATTCCGCGCCCGCGCTGCGTCGGCATCGTCGAAACCTGTGAAGAATCCGGCAGCTACGACCTGCTGCCCTATGTGGACGCGCTGCGCGACCGCCTGGGCAACGTGGCGCTGGTGGTGTGCCTGGACTCGGGCGCCGGCAACTACGACCAACTGTGGATGACCACGTCGCTGCGCGGCATGGTGTCGGGCACGCTGGAAGTGCAGGTGCTGGACGAAGGCGTGCACTCGGGCGATTCCAGCGGCGTGGTGCCGTCGTCGTTCCGCATCCTGCGCCATCTGCTGGACCGCCTGGAAGACAGCGGCACCGGCCGCCTGCTGCCGCAAAGCCTGCACTGCGAAATCCCGGCCGAACGCATTGAACAGGTGTCCGCCACCGCCCGCATCCTGGGCGACGAAGTGTGGCGCCGTTTCCCCTGGAGCTGCGGCGCCGAAGGCGGTTTCGTGCTGCCGATGACCACCGAACCCGAACAGGCCCTGCTGAACCGCACCTGGCGTCCGACGCTGTCGGTGACCGGCGCCGAAGGCCTGCCGCCGCTGTCCAGCGCCGGCAACGTGCTGCGTCCGCGCACGGCCTTCAAGCTGTCGCTGCGCCTGCCGCCGCTGGTCGATGCCGTGGCCGCCTCGCAGGAAATCAAGGAACTGCTCGAAGCCGACGCGCCCTACAACGCCAAGGTCATCTTCAAGGCCAACGAAGGCGCCGCCACCGGCTGGAACGCGCCCGCATCCGTGCCGTGGCTGACCAGCGCGCTGGACGCCGCCTCGCAGCAGTACTACGGCTCGCCCTGCGGCTACATCGGCCAGGGCGGCACGATTCCGCTGATGAGCATCCTGCAAAAGGGCTTCCCCAAGGCGCAGTTCATGGTCTGCGGCGTGCTGGGACCGAAGTCCAACGCCCACGGTCCGAACGAATTCCTGCACGTGCCCTACGGCAAGAAACTCACCGCCGCGGTCGCCCAGACCATGGCGGCCATGCCGACGGCGTAAAGGGCGGGGCGGTAAACGCAACGCGGACCCGTAAGCGGGTCCGCGTTTTTATTGGTCGCTGCACTGATGGCGCAGCCTGAGGCGTCAAGCCGTTGCCCGCGTGGCCGAGCGAGAAAACGCCACACTGAGCGATGTGTTCGAGGTGGCGCGCAATGTGACATCGCTGCGCGGCCGGGCCAACAGGGCTGAACCCCGTGCCATGACCCAGAGCCAACCGATGACGGGAATCATGGGCAGCAGCGTGTCGGTAAACGAGGCCGGCCCGTTGATCGGGGTGAGTTCGACCGTGCTGGACAGGCCGTCGCGCGCCAGCAAGGACTGGATGCGTTGGGTGGCGTCGTTCAGCGTGTCGATGTTCTCGAGAAAGAAATCCTGGCGCTGGCCCAGCAACGAGACCAGTTCGTCGTCGTGCATGCGGTTCAGGAAATACGTGCGCGCTACAGACATCAAGACCTCCGCGATTGGGGTTCCGTCACTCTACACCAGGCGTATCGGCCCCGCTGACCGGTCGCCTATACTCCCTTTTTTCTAGGACTTATCGTCATGATTTCCACCTCCGACGCCTACGCCAATGTGGTCGCAGAAACCCGCCACTGGCTGACCCAGGCCGTGATCGGCCTGAATCTCTGTCCGTTCGCCAAGGCGGTTCAGGTCAAGGACCAGATCCGCTTTGCCGTCAGCGACGCGACCGACGCCGAAGGCGTGTTGACCGACCTGCAGGACGAACTGGCCCTGTTGGCCGAGACCGATCCGGAAAAGATCGACACGACGCTGCTGATCATTCCCGACGCGCTGGACGACTTCCTGGATTTCAACGACTTCGAAGAATTGTCCGACCGCCTGCTCAAGCGCATGCGCCTGGTGGGTGAATTGCAGGTTGCGACGTTCCATCCGCAGTTCCAGTTTGCCGATACGCAGCCGGACGATATCGAGAACTACACCAACCGTTCGCCGTACCCGATCCTGCACCTGTTGCGCGAAGACAGCATCGACCGCGCGGTGGAATCCTTCCCGGATGCCGCCGAGATCTACGAAAAGAATATCGAGACGATGAACCGCCTGGGTCTTGAAGGCTGGAAGCGCCTGATGACCAAGGCGTGATGCCCACCGGGATATCCCTAGATAGCCCCGGCGCCCTATTGCATACAAGATACCGTCATTGAGACCCCCGCCGTTCGGCGGGCGGCCTGTGCCTCCTTCCCCCCTTGTCGTTGATCGCATGGCTCGCCGCGGCCGGATGCCGTGCGCCTGCCGTGCACGCCTGTCCGGAGAGCCTTATGCCGTTCACCCGCCGCCATGCCCTGGGCGCGCTTGCCGCGCTGCCGTTGATGCCTCGCCCCGCCTGGGCGCAGGCTGACTTTCCTGCCCGCCCCGTGCGGCTGCTGGTCGGCTTTGCGCCGGGCGGCCTGACCGACATTGCCGCGCGCGCGCTGGCCGAGCGCATGGCCAAGATATTGAAGGGCAACGTGGTGGTGGAAAACCGCCCGGGCGGCCAGGCCATCATCGCCACCGTGGCCGTGGCGCGGGCCGAACCCGACGGCTACACGCTGGGGTTTGCCGGCACCAACGGCATGATCCTGAACCCCTTGCTGTACAACAACCTGCCGTACCAGGTGTCGGACTTCAAGCAGTTGGGATCGATGGGCAAGTCGCCCATGCTGCTGATCGTGCACCCGGCGCTGGGCGTGAAGAACGTGCAGGAATTCATCGCGCTGGCCAGGAAAAAGCCGGGCGATCTGACCTGCGCGCACGCCGGGCGTGGCGTCATCAACCATCTGGCGCTGCTGCACTTCCAGTCCAAGACCGGTACGCAGTTCCAGGACGTGCCCTACAAGGGCAGCGGCCCCGCGCTGCTGGACCTGATGGCCGGCACGGTGCAAAGCACGTTTGATTTTCCGACCTCGGCGCTGCCCAACATCCAGTCGGGCAAGTTGCAGGTGCTGGCGGTAACGGCCGACAAGCGGCTGTCCAGCCTGCCCGACGTGCCCACCATGAAAGAGGCGGGCGTCGACGGCATGGAGCTGTACACCCGCATGATGATCTCGGGCCCGGCCGCGATGCCCGGCAGCGTGGTCCGCATCCTGGAAAACGCGGTACGCGAAGGCACGCGCGACCCTGGCCTGGTGCAGCAGTTTGCCGCGCAGGGCGTGACGGTGGAATTCACCTCGTCGGCCGACCTGGACCGCGTCATTGCCGAAGAATCCGCGTTGTGGGCCGGCGTGATCCGCGCCAACAACGTGCCCAAGACCGACCTGAAAGGCTGAGAACCCGCCATGACCGAACAGCCCCGCATCACCGTCAGCCCGGAATTCGCGCTGATCGACGTTGCCCGCGAGATCCGCATCGACGGCTTCGCGCCCTATGCCTTCGTGACCGTCACGGCCCGCATGCGCATGTGCGGCGCGCCATGGCAGTCACAGGCCGTGTTCATGGCCGGCCACGACGGCAGCCTGGACCTGGGGCGCGACTGCCCGGTGTCCGGCAGCTACGCCGAGCCGTCGGCCATGGGCATCGTGTGGTCGATGGTGTGCACCGACATGGAACGGGTGGTGTTTCCGCCCGACCGCACCGAGCCGCTGATCGTCGAGTTGCATGCCACCGACGGCCAGCGCAGCGCCACTGCGCAGCTGGTGCAGGACTTCCTGGCCGATGGCGTGACGCACCGGCCGGTGCGCGAACAGGTCGGCGGCATGATCGTATCGGGCGAACTCTACACGCCCGCTGGCCCCGGCCCGCATCCGCTGGTGATCTACATGAACGGCTCGTCCGGCGGCGTCAATGCGCCGCGCGCCGCGCTGTTCGCCGCCCGCGGCTACCAATGCCTGGCGCTGGGCATATTCAACTACGAGGGCCGGCCCAAGTACCTGAACGACATGCCTTTGGAATACTTCGAGCATGCGCTGCGCTGGGCCCGCGACACGTTGCAGCCACGGGACGGCTTCGTGGCACTGTCGGGCATCAGCCGGGGCGGCGAGACCTCGTTGCTGGTGGCGGCGCATTATCCCGAGCGGGTCAGCGCGGTGGTGGCTTACGTGCCGTCGCCCGTGACGCACGGCGTGGTCAGCGCGGGTGAGCCGGGCACCGGGCGCAATGCGCAGGTCTGGCGCAAGGCCGGCGAGCCGCTGCCGCACCTGTGGCAGGACAACGCCACCGCCGATTGGGACGCGGCCTATGCGTCCGACCCGCCGTATCGGCAGACCCACGCTTTTCTCAGCGCCAGCCGCGACGCCGCGGCGTTCGAACGGGCGCGCATTCCGGTCGAGCGCTATCCGGGGCCGGTCATGCTGGTCAGCGCGTCCGACGACGGCTTCTGGCCCAGCACGGCGTATTCCGAAATCGTGATGCGCCAGCGCCAGGCGCATGGCCTGCCCACGTTCCACCATGTCTGCATGGGGGCGGGGCACCACGTGCACTATCCCTATCTGCCGGCCACGCTGATCAGCAAGCCGCACGCCATGTCCGGCCTGCTGCTGGACGCGGGCGGCACGCCGGCCGCCAATGCGGCGGGCAACGAAGGGTCTTACCTGGCGGTGCTGGATTTCCTGGGGCGTGCGTCGGGGGGCGCCCGTTCGCAGCAGGCCTGAAGGCCGGGCAGTGGCGGGCGCGCGGCCCGTGTGCCCGCGGCAGGCTTCAGTCGCCGTGCTTGAATAGTCGTTCGCTGATGAAATCCACGAACACGCGCACCTTGGGCGACAGGTTGCGGTTGGACGGCCACAGCGCCTGAAAGCGGCCTTCGCCTTGCACATGGTCGGCCAGCACGACCTGCAAGGCCCCGCTCGCCACGGCGTCGTGCACCAAGAAGTCGGGCATGCAGCCGATGCCGAAGCCGCTGACGGTAGCGCCCAGCAGCGCTTCCATGTTGTTGCAGGTGAATGCCGTGGCCAGGCGCGGCGGCGCGTCGCCCGCGGGCAAGATCAGCGGCCATTCCTGCAGCGTGCCCGCGTTGGGATAGCGAAAGCGCACGGCGCGGTGCCGTTCCAGGTCGCGTGGCCGCGCAGGCACGCCATGCTGCGCCAGGTAGGCCGGCGCCGCGCATAGCTGCAACCGGTATTTGCCCAACGTGCGGGCCGCCAGGCGCGAGTCGGGCAGGTCGCCGCTGCGGATGGCCACGTCGACCCGTTCGCCGATCAGGTCGACGATACGGTCGTTGAAATCCATGTCCAGTTCGATGCCCGGATAGTGCGCCGCGAAGGCCGGCAGCACGGGCAACAGGAAGTGGTAGCTGACCAGCGGCGCGCTGACGTGCAGCCGCCCGCGCGGCACTTCCAGCGTCTGCGACAGCATGGCGTGGGCATCGTCCAGGTCTTCCAGAATGCGTTTGCAGCGCTCGTAGAACAGCTGGCCTTCTTCGGTGAGCTGCATGCGGCGCGTGCTGCGCTGGAACAGGCGCACGTGCAGGTCTTTTTCGAGCTTGGCCACGGCCTTGCCGACGGCGGACGGCGATAGGTCCAGGTCGCGGGCGGCGGCGGCGAAACCGCCGAGTTCGGCGCTGCGGACAAACGGCATCAAGCCGCTCAAGCGGTCCATGGAGGCTCCATTGCGGAAATTAATTCTCTTGTGTGTGGATTTTTACCCTATTTATCTCGAAGTCGTGCGCAAGTATCTTCAATGCCGTCGCGTCCACTTCTGGTTTCCTCATGTCCTCATCCGCTGTTGCCCCGCTTGCCGCGGCCCGCAAGACCCTGATCCTGATCGCCGTGTGCCTGGCTTGCGCGGCCATGCCGCTCAGCTTTACCGGCCCGGCCGTCGCGCTGCCGTCGATCGCCCGCGCGCTGGGCGGCGAACCGGTGGCGCTGAACTGGGTCACCAATGCCTTCATGCTGGCGTTCGGCAGCGCGCTGCTGGTGGCCGGCGCCCTGGCCGACCGCTATGGCCGCCGCCGGGTGTTCCTGGCCGGCACGGCCTTGTTCATCGCGGCCTCGATCGGCCTGGTCTACGCGCCCGGCATCGTCAGCTTCGATTGGCTACGGGCCGCGCAAGGCCTGGGCGGCGCGGCGATCTTCTCGGGCGGGGCCGCTGCCCTGGCGCAGGAATTCGATGGCCTGCCGCGCATGCGGGCGTTCAGCCTGCTGGGGGCGAGCTTCGGCGCGGGCCTGTCGTTCGGGCCGATTTCGTCGGCCTGGCTGATCGAACACTACGGCTGGCGCAGCATTTTCTTGCTGGTGATCGGCCTGGCGGTGGTGGCGTTCGTGTTGGGTGCGCGCAGCCTGCGCGAATCGCGCGACCCTGACGCGGGCCGGCTGGACTGGCCCGGCGCAGCCGCCTTCACCGCGGCCCTGGCGCTGCTGACGTGGGGCATCATGCGGGTGCCCCAAGAAGGGTGGGGCGATCCGCTGACGCTTTCGATGCTGGCGGGCGCGCTGCTGCTGTTCGTGGCGTTCACGCGGATCGAGCTGCGCACGGCGCGGCCGATGCTGGACCTGACGCTGTTTCGCTACCCGCGCTTTGTCGGCGTGCAGTGGCTGGCGGCCGCGCCGGCCTATGCCTTCGTCGTGCTGCTGATCCTGCTGCCGGTGCGTTTCATTGCCGTGGACGGCCTGAGCGAAGTCGCCGCGGGCCGACTGATGATCGCGCTGTCGGCGCCGTTGCTGCTGCTGCCCGTGGCGGCCGGCTTGATGACGCGCTGGCTGGCGCCCGCCGTCATCTGCGGCGCCGGCCTGCTGGTGTCTGCGGGCGGCCTGGCGTGGCTGGCCGTGGCGATGGCGGCCGGTGAACCCCAGGCCTTCATCGGCCCGATGCTGATGATCGGCGTGGGCATCAGCCTGCCGTGGGGGCTGATGGACGGCCTGGCGGTCAGTGTCGTGCCCAAGGAACGCGCGGGCATGGCGACGGGCATTTTCAGCACCACGCGGGTGGCGGGCGAGGGCGTGGCTCTCGCCATCGTCAGCGGCGTGCTGGCCGGGCTGACGGCGCGGCACATCGGCGCGGCGGTTCCGGGCGGCGCGGCGCACGCCGCCGAGGCCGCCCAGCGGCTGGTGGCGGGCGATTTCGCCGCCGCCGCGCAGTGGCTGCCTGCGGCCGGACGCGCGGCATTGGTGCAAGCCTCGGGGCAGGCATTCGCCAGCCTGCTGTGGGGGCTGGCGGCCGTGACCGTGCTGACCGCGCTGATCGTGTTCCTGTGCCTGGGGCGAACGGAACCGAAGCGCGCGGCGCATCAGCCCAGCCGCATCGACACTTCCACGTCGCCGCTGAACGGCGTCGATAGATAACCCGATGCCGGCGACCGCACGCGGGCCAGGTATTCGGGGCAGTAGTCGGCGTTGTCGGCCACGATCATCGCACCCGGGCGCAGGCGGCTTTCCAGCAGCGCCAGGATGTCGGAATACAAGGCCTTGGCGCCATCGAGCAGCACCAGGTCGATCGACGCCGGCAGGTCGGCGGCCAACGTTTGCAGCGCGTCGCCCTGGCGGAATTCCACCAGGTCGGCCAGGCCGCCCGCCGTCAGGTTCTCGCGGGCGCGCACCACCTTGGACGGCTCGAACTCGCTGGTGATCAGGCGGCCGCCGCCGTTGTCGCGCAGCGCGGCCGCCAGGTGCAGCGTCGAGATGCCGAACGAGGTGCCGAATTCCACGATGTAGCGTGCGTTGCCGCTGCGCGCCAGCATGTAGAGCAGCGTGCCGGTTTCGGGCGAGACGGCCAGCGGCAGGTCTTTCATGCGGCCGTAGAAATCGAGGTAGTCAGTCTTGCTGCGCATCAGCCGGGTCTGTTCGGCATCCGACATCGTGGCCAGGGCCGGGTCGGCGGCGGACCACGACGCGTCGGCCTGCGTGAACAGCAGGTCCAGGAGCGGGGCGACGGGGGAGGAAGTCAGGGTGTTGGTCATGCGAAGGTTCCGATATCAAGTGAGCGGTTGCGGCAGCATCAAAGGGCCTGTCGGATCGGTCCGTTGAAGCGCTGCCAGTGCCGGTTTAGAATACGACGAATTCATCGCATTTCTCTATTCGCATTTCCGGATACCCCATGCCCACCCGCCGCAACGCCCGGCTTTCCGAGCGAAAACAGCCCCAACAGGCCCGTTCGACGGAACTGGTCGCCGCCATTCTGCAAGCCGGGGTTCAGGTTTTGGCCCAGGAAGGGGCGCAGCGCTTCACCACGGCGCGCGTCGCGGAGAAGGCGGGCGTCAGCATCGGGTCGCTCTACCAGTACTTTCCCAACAAGGCGGCCATTTTGTACCGCCTGCAGATGGAGGAATGGGCGCAGACGTCCGGCCTGCTGCGCGGCATTCTGGAAGACGCCAGCCAGCCGCCGCCCGAGCGCCTGCGCACGGTGGTGCGCACGTTCCTGCATTCCGAATGCGAAGAAGCGGTGATGCGCGTGGCGCTCAACGACGCGGCGCCGCTGTACCGCGATGCGCCCGAAGCCAAGGCCACCAAGGAAGAGGGCGCCCGCATCGTCCAGGCCTTTCTGCGCGAAGCGCTGCCGCAGGCTTCCGAGGCCACCCGCGCGCTGGCCGGCGACCTGATCACCACCACCTTCAGCTCGGTCGGCAAGCAATTCTCGGAAAGCCCGCGCACTGCCCAGGAAATCGACGCCTATGCCGATGCGCTGGGCAACATGCTCTGTGCCTACCTGGACAGCCTGGCGTCATCCGCCCGGGGGTAAGATTGCCGCTCATTCCGGCGCCTGCGAGGTTAGGCCATGCATTCTCGTTTTGACGTCGCCAACGGCCATGCCGTGCTGGCTGGCGAAACCGTTGGTCGTGGTGATCCCGTCGTGTTTCTGCATGCGTCCATCTGCGATCGCCGAATGTGGCGGCCCCAGATGGCAGGCATCGCCGCAAGCTGCCAGGCCATCGCCTACGATCGTCGCGGCTTCGGCGACACACGCGGACAGGCCGAGGAACATTCGGCCGTGGCTGACCTGATGGCCGTCATCGAGGCAGCCGCCGGGGGCAAGCCGGTGATCCTGGTGGGGTGCTCGCAGGGCGCACGCATCGCCCTGGACGCGGCGCTGCTGCATTCGGCCTCGGTGCGCGGCCTGGTGCTGATATCGCCGACCGTGGCCGGCGCGCCCGAAGCGGCGCTGCCGCCCGCGCTGCAAGCGCTGATGGCGCCGTTGAAGGCGGCCGAGGCCGCGCGCGATATCGATCAGGTCAACCGCCTGAAAGCGCGCTTGTTCCTGGATGGCCCCCTGGCCGCCGAAGGCCGTGTCGCCGGATCGGTGCGCGAGCAATTCCTGGACATGCATGGGCGGGCGCTGCGCGCAGCGCCCGCGGGTGCCAGCCAGGACAACGTGGCGGCGTACTCGCGCCTGCCGGAATTCACGGCGCCCGCGCTGGTGATGTGGGGCAATCTGGATTTTCCCCACATCCAGGAACGCGCGCGCCGCGTGGCGCAGATGCTGCCCCAGGGCGAGGCGTACGAATCGGTCGACGCCGCGCATCTGCCCAGCCTGGATCATCCGGCGGCCGTCACGGAACGCCTTCTGGCCTTCATTCGCCGCTGTCCGCCAGGCGGCGCCAGCCACGCTTTTTCATAACGGACGCTCATGCCGCATTCCGCTCCCGTCGCGCTGGTCACCGGATCCACGTCCGGCATCGGCGCCGCCATCGCCCGGCGCCTGTCGCGTGACGGCTATTCCCTTGTGTTGCATTCGCGCCGTTCGGCCGATGCCGGCCGCGCGCTGGCCGCCGAACTCGGTTCGGCCGTCTACGTGCAGGCCGACCTGGCCGTCGACGCCGACCGGGTCCGGCTGGTGCGCGAGGCCGTGGCCGCCTGGGGCCGGCTGGACGTGCTGGTCAACAACGCCGGCATCAGCCGCGTCATCCCGCATGGCGACCTGGCCGCCGCGACACCGGAAATCTGGCACGAGATGCACGAAGTGAACGTGGTGGCGCCGTTTCGCCTGGTGGCCGAAGCGCAGCCCGCGCTGCTGGCAGCGGCCGCGGGCGGCAAGCCGGCGTGCGTCGTCAATGTCAGTTCGCATGCCGGGGTGCGGCCCAAGGGCGCGTCCATTCCCTACGCGGCGGCCAAGGCTGCGCTGAACCACGTGACCCGGCTGCTGGCCGTGTCGCTGGCCCCGAACATCCGCGTCAACGCGGTGGCGCCGGGCCTGGTGGATACGCCGCTGACGCAGGACTGGACCGCGGCGCAGCAGCTCTGGAAAGAACGCGCGCCGATGCGCCGCGCGGCCAGCCCGGACGACATCGCGCAGGCGGTGGCGCTGTTGGTGCAGTCCGATTATCTGACCGGGGAAATCCTGCTGTCGGATGGGGGCTTGAACCTGACCTGACGGGTCTAGGTTGCGGCGCCTGGCGCGCGTGGGCCAGCGGCGTCGACGTCATTGGCAGGCGGTACGCCGGGCACGCCACGGCGGATGTTGTGGGAATACTGCGCCGGGTCCGTGGTGGCCCGCGCCCGCTCGGTATAGCGCCCGGCGCGCCGATAGGCCGCCGCGCTGTCCGCGCCTTCCAGCGTGCCCAGCCGGTACAGGTATTCGGGCAGGTAGCCCGACAGCAGCAGCCGGTAGTTCAGCGGCAGGCCGGGCACGATCTTGTCGGCCAGCTGGTAGATGATGGTGATGCAGTTGGCGGTCAGCGTGTTGTAGAAGCGCGGGTGGCGCGCCAGCTGGCTGGCCGTGTCCACATACGACAGCAGCAGTTTGCGCGCCGCGCCGTCGGGCATGTGCACGCGGTACAGGTAGCCGTCTTCTCCGCGGATATTGGTGCGCACGCGCAGGCTGTCTTCTTCAGCCGAGGCCAGTACCGACAGTTCATACTGGCGAAAGAACCCGCCGATTTCCGAAAACTTGTCGTGCCGCTTGCGGCGGATTTCCACCGAAAACACCACCTGCTGACCATCGGTAAAGCCGAACGACACCAGCGCATGCGCGATGGCCGGGCGGCCCCAGTACGACAGCGCCAGATCCACCGAGGCCAGGCGCGACAGGTCATAGGTGCGCGTTTCCCAGCGCACGTCGTAGTCGGTGGCGCTGCGCCAGTTGAAGTTGCGCACGTTGCGCAGCGTCAGCGTGTCGCCCTGCACCGAGCCTTGCGTGATGCGGGCGACTTCCGGAATCCAGTCGCGGTCGTTGGACGGGCGCACGCCCCAGCGCCACCAGGCCAGCAGCGCCACGAGCAGCGCGCCGAACACCCAGGCCGGCCAGGCGTGGCCGGTGGCCAGCCCGACCAGTGCGGCGGCCGCCAGCGTCAGCCAGGCTGCGGGCAGCAAGGGCTGCCGGCGCGTACCCATCAAGGGCTGGAACCACAGCGCCAGCGCGCCCCAGGCCGCGCCCGCCGCAATGGCCAGGCCCGCGACAATGGCCCAGATCATGGCTGGGCCTGCGCGCTGCGGGCGCCTGCCTCGCGGTCCTGGCGGCGCCAGCCGGCGCGCAATGTCGCGATCTGCCGAAGGGCGGCCTGCGACATCTTCCACCAGCCGAACGGCCGCGGGTCGGCCAGCATGCTCAGCGCCCGGGCATAGTCCAGCGTCAGCCCCGGGGTCCAGGCCATGGTCAGGGCGCGCTTGCGGATCTGCGCGGCCACCCAGAGTTCGGGCGTCAAGAGCAGGCGCAGCAGCACGCCCCAGCCGGCGCGCGGGCCGTGCAGGCGGCCCACCACGCCGTCCAGCGCGGCTTCCAGCGCCGCCGACACCGAACTGGAGCAATTGCGGTGCGTCAGGTTGTAGATCTCGGTCTGGCGGTAGACGTCCCAGAACGCCTGCAGCTTGGCCGCGTCGTAGTTGCGGATGCGCACCTGCATGGTGGACGGGCACCAGGCGCGGGATTCGGTGGCGTAATCGGGCTGGTACACGCCGGGCACGTTGTTGTCGGCGGTGGCGCGCAGCAGCGTGCCGAACTGCTCGGGCGAATGGTCGATTTCCTGCGCGGGGTACAGGCTGATGTACACGCCTTCGGGCGATTCCAGCGCGGCGTGGCCGGTGGATACCACGCCGTTGATGTCGACGGCGGCGATGTAGCGGTCCAGCACCGGGTAGTTGCGCGTGGCCGTCTTGGCGGAACCGGACGGTGTCCACACGTGCACCGTCAAGGCGCGTTCGCTGGCCAGCGGCGGGCCGTCGAACACGGTCTGGGCCGGGCCATCGACACGGGTCGGCATGAATTCGGGATGCGGGTTGTCGGCCAGTGCCGGGTTGGAATCCAGGCTGCGCACCCGGCGCGCCAGCCACACCAGCTTCATGCCCGAAAACGCCAGGAACAGGCCCAGGCAGTACGGCACCGTGCCCACGTAATGCGTGGGGTAGGGCTGGAAGAAGAAGATCGCCAGCAAGATCTCGACCACGCCGGCTGCAAACACGTAGCGCCAGCGCGGATAGCGCACCACATAGGCGGCAATGCACTGCAGCAACCCGTCCGCCAGGAACAGCAGGCCGAAGATCATCGACAGCAGGAAATGGCCGTGATGGTGCCCGGCCAGGATCAGGACGCCGGCGGCCAGCACGAACAGGCCCTTGGCGTAGCGCAGCACCCGTTGGCCGCCGACGCCGGACGTGGCGATGGCCAGCGTGGCCAGCCCTTCGATGACGAACAGCGTGGCAAACAGGTACAGCGGAAAATACAGCGCCCCGTCCAGCGCGTCGATGAAGATCGTGATGCCGGCGGCCAGCACCAGCCAGCCGATGATGGCGAGCGTGCGCGCGCGCTTGTGCAGGTAATCAACGCCGAGCAGCAGCAAGACCAGGTGGCTCATGTTCCTAGCGCTCCGTGAGTAGGGGCAGGCATTGCGGTTCGGGCTTGGCGGGCGGCGCTGGGCGGAATAGGTCGCGGCGCGGCTGCCAGGGCGGTACTAAAGTATCACGACGGGTATCCCGGGTATCACGGGCGCCACGCCGTACGGGCGGCGGGCCGACGTCGCCAGGACGCCGGCGTCAGGTCAGCCTAGCGAGGGGTCACGGCCTGCAGCCAGTGGCTGGCCAGGTCGAGCACGATGCGTTCCTGTTCGCGGTGCGGTACGTGGCCGCAGTTTTCCAGCAACGCCTGCTTGCCGCCGGTCAGGCCCGCGATGCGTTCGGGATGGGCTGCCGAGCCGTACTCGTCCAGTTCGCCATGCAGCGCCAGCACGGGGCTGCGCACCTGCCGCAGCGTGTCGTTCAAATTCCAGTCGGCAAAGGCCGGCGACAGCCAGGTGTCGACCCAGGCGGCCAGCACCCAGGAGGCCTTGTCGCCGTGGTATTTCTTCAGCCGGTCCAGTTGGCCGGGTTCGGCGAAATTGCGCTGGGCGGCGCGAATGCCGTCCAGCGTACGGTCTTCGGCGAAAGCCTGGGCCGACTCGGTGATGAGCGCCACACAGTCGTCGGGGTAGGCAGCCGCCGCGCAGATCGCCATGCCGCCCCCCACGCTGTGGCCCAGGCCGATGTAGCGGCCGATGGCCAGCGCCTGGCGCAGGTCATGAAAGCCCTCGTGGGCCTCGGCTTCGACGAAACCGGTGGCAAGCGTGGCGGGGTTGGGGTCCGACTGGCCGAAGCCCAGCCGGTCATAGGCGATGACGCTGCGGCCGGTGGCCGCGGCCAGGTGCTCGGGAAAATCGCGCCACAGGTCGACGCAGCCCAGCGAGTCGTGGAACAGCACGATGGGGGCCAGGTTTGCCGCCCCGGGATTCCCAACCCCTTCGGCGCCCTGGCCCGCGGGGTCCCAGCGGCGCGCGAAAAGGCGGCCTTGCCGGGTGGGCACGTGGATATCCTGGCGGGCAATCGGAAGCATGTAGGGGGTCCTGGGGGCTAGGGCGCACCGTGGCGCCGTCCGTGGGTAGCCCCCGATTATAGGAAACCCGTGCCCCGTTTATTCCTCGCTGGCCTATTCGACCTGCACGCCCAGGCTGCGCAGGTTTTCGACAAAGCGCGGGTGGGCGCGGCGGATGGGCGTGGCGTTGCGGATTTCCGAGCGGCCGTCGATGCTGCTGGCGATCATGAACAGCGCGATCGCGACCCGGATGATGTAGGGGCTTTCGACCACCGCCGGCGTCAGCGGATTGCCGCCAAAGGTGATGACCCGGTGCGGGTCCGACGAAAACACGTGGGCGCCGAACTTGGACAGCTCGCCCGTCCAGCCCAGCGCACCGTCGTAGACCTTGTTCCAGAACATTGCGTTGCCTTCGGCGCACACGCCCAGCGCGATGAAGATCGGCAGCAGGTCCACCGGAAAATACGGCCACGGCGCAGCTTCGACCTTGGTCAGCACATTGCTGGTGAAGGGCGTCTGCACCTTCAGCGGGCCGTTGCGCAGCGCGCGCGACCAGCCGTTCTCGTGCACGATCTGCACGCCGAACTTGGCGAAGGTGCGGTCGATCAGCGGGAAATTGCTGGGCGTGCTGTTGCGCACCACCACGTCGCCGCCGGTGATGGCGCCCAGCGCCAGGAAGGTGGTGATCTCGTGGAAATCTTCTTCGAAGGTGAATTCGCCGCCCCGCAAGGTGGCGCCGCCGCGCACCGTCAGGCGCGAGGTGCCGATGCCGTCGATGTCGGCGCCCATCATGGCCATGAAGCGGCAGAATTCCTGCACGTGCGGTTCGGACGCCGCGTTGGTCAGGGTCGATTCGCCCGCGGCGGCCGCCGCGCACAGCACGAAGTTCTCGGTGGTGGTGACCGACGCGTAGTCCAGCCAGTGGTGCGTGGGCTTGAGCGGGCCGGCGCTGCGCACCAGCAGCGAACCGCTGGCGCGTTCGACTTCGCCGCCGAACGAACGGAAGATGTCCACGTGCGGGTCGATCTCGCGCACGCCCAGCGTGCAGCCCTTGACGTTGTCTTCCAGCCGCGCCACGCCAAAGCGCGCCAGCAGCGGAGGCACCAGCATGATGGACGAGCGCATTTCCTCGGGCAGCCGGTGCTGCGCCGCGTCGAACGCGGTGTCGCGGTGGTGCAGGTCCAGCGTGCGGGTGCTTTCGTCCAGCCGCACCTCGCTTCCCAGCGTGCGGAAGATGTCCAGGATCTTGCGCACGTCGGTGATGTCGGGCACGCCATGCAGCCGCAGCGGCTGGTCGGTCAGCAGCGTGGCGCACAGCACGGGCAGCACGGCGTTCTTGTTGGCTGACGGAATGACGCGGCCGCGCAGGGGCGTGCCGCCGTGGACGATGAGATTGGACATGGGCGAGGAGCTTGGACGACAGGAACAGCGGTTTGGGGGAAGGGCGCGGGAAATTGTACCGGGCGGGCCTGGCGGGCGCTGAGCAGCCCTGGGGAAAATGGTGTCAGACTGCAAACCGTGTTGCCTGGCTTTGCGGGGGCGCGCGCCGCGCTAACCTTTCGCGCCCGAGGCGGTCGGCAGCAGCAGCCCGTCGGCGCCGAACGCCCGCTGCGCGAAACGTTCGCCCATGCGGCGGTGCGACGCGCCGTCCGGATGCAAACGGTCGGGCAGGGGCAGTTCGGCAAAGTCCGCCGGGCCATACAGCGTCATGCCGTCCAGATAGCGCAGCTGCGGGTCGGTGGCGGCGCGCTGCGCGACGATGCGGCGCAGTTCGTCGCGAATCACCGTCAACGTCAGTTTGCCGGCCTGCCGCTCGGTCGGGTTACCAGTGGCGCGAAAGGCCAGCTTGCCGACGGCCAGGGCGTCGGTATCGAAGGCCCCGGGGCCCGGCGTGTCTTCATGGATCGGGCAATGGATCGGCGACACCACCAGCAGCGGCGTATCGGGATGGCCGTCGCGGATCGTGTCCAGAAAGCCATGCACTGCCGGGCCGAAGGCGCGCAGCCGCATCAGGTCTGCGTTGACCAGGTTGATGCCCAGCTTCAGGCTGATCACATCGGCCGGCGTGTCGCGGATGACGCGCGCCATGAAGGGGTCCAGCAAGGCGCTGCCGCTGAAACCCAGGTTCAAGAGTTCCATCCCGCCCAGGCGGGCGGCCAGCGCCGGCCAGATGGCGGTGGGACTGTCGCCGTTGGACCCGTGGCTGATCGAACTGCCGTGGTGCAGCCACACGGGCCGGCCATCGCTCTGCACCGATTCAAGCGGCGCGTCGCTGCGCAAGCCGGCCAGTTCAGTGGTTTCGTTATGGGGCAGCCAGATCTCGACCCGCTTGGCGTGGCCGGGCAAGTCGGCAAAGCGCAGCGTGGCGAGTGCCCCCGTGTGCCGCGAGACTGCGCCCGTAGCCATGTTGATCGTGATCACATCGCCGCCATCCGCGCTGGCCTGCGCGGCCAGTCGGCCGTCGATCCGCAGGTCGTAGATGCCCACAGGCCGCGGCGGTACACCGGCATAGACGTAGCGCGTGGGGGCAACATCCAGTTCAATCCGCGTGGCGGTGGTCTGGAACACCAGGCGCACACCCGACGGCTGCGATTCGGCCATGGCCAGTTGCGGGTCCGGGCACTGCTGACGCGCCCACGCAGGCAGGCGATGCGGCAGCAGGCCGCGCGCGGTCGTTTCCAGTTCCAGGGCCCCGCGCACCAGCGCCGGGGCGATCGAGGTGGCGTTCAAGGCAGGGCGCGGCGCTTGCGGATCAGCACCGTACCGCCGATGGTCAGGAGCAACCCGCCGCCCAGGTAGGGCAGCCCGAAGATCAGCACCCAGAAGAAGAGCGCGGTCTTGGTGTCGTTGGCGGCCTGCGCACCGGCCGTGGCGGCGTCTTGCAGGCTGGGGTTCATGGTCAGCACGCTGGCCGCCAGCGTCAGCAGCAGCGTCACGCCGAGCAGCACGCAGCCCCAGCCGGCCCGGCCGCGGTTGTCGGCAATGCGGAGCAACGCCGCCGCCACCCCAATCGTGATCAACGCGCTGATGATCGTGCCGGTGATCAGCATGCGGTCCAGCACGTCAGGGGCATCGGCCACATAGGGCTGCCCTGCCGGATGGTTCAAGCCGAACAGCACGATCAGGATGGGATTGACGACGCCAAATGCCGCCCGGCCGACCAGCAGGCCGAACACAACGCTGGTCATCCATTTGATCAGGGTGGGGTTCATTCAGGGGTCCCGTGTATGCCGAGGTGGCAACAGGATACCGCTAATCGGCGCATCCCTTGGCGCCGGCGGTGGCGCGGGCCAGCGCCGCATTCGCCTCCCAGTAACGCGACAGGGCTGCTACGGCCGTCTCGGGCGCCGTGTCCCGGGAGGGGTATGGCAAGACGTATTCCCTGGACGTCGCCGCATAGCGGGTGCGCGAGCCCTTGCGGGCGTCCCTGGGCGGCTGATAGCCCGCGGCCATGGTCAGTACGATCCGCTTGCTGACGAGGGCGCTGGTGCCCGCCGACAGGTTCAGTTGTTCTTCCGTGCTGACGCCGGTGATCTGGTCCCAGGAGACCAAGGTGTTCAGGTCCGGCAGCCAGACGCCCTTGTGCGACAGCACGGCATAGGGCTGGCGCTGCAGCCAGAACGCCCGCAGGGCTGCCTTGGTCAGGTGCAAGCCGCTGATGACGCCAATGGCGCCCATGAGCCACCGCTTCAATTCCAGGCCCGCCAGCAGGCCGGCAACCAGCAGCAATCCCCCTGCCAGGCCGCAGAGCAGGGCGGCGCCCCAGCCGTGTTCGTAGAGTTTGACCGGCGCGGCGCCTGTCAGGGACTGACGCCGCAGCGAAGCGATGTCTTGCGCAAGCGCTTGCCTGGCCAGGGCGCGGTAGTCGAATTCGGGGAGGGTATCGAAGGACGAAGCATTCTGGGCGCCGGCGGCGCCCAGGGGTACAGGGGATTTCATGAGAAGAATCGAGGATTGCGGAGAGCAACTGCAGGTGGGCCAAGGCCTTGCAGATTACGCAGTGCAATCCCCCGCGAACATTGGAATGTTCTGATTTTTGCCGTGCCACGGCAGGGCGCCGCTAGGCTCGTTCTTCGACGTCAACGGCGCGGCAGGCCGCCGCGCCGCAGGCACTTCAATAGTAGATATCGACGTAGTCGGTCAGGCCGCCGCACGCTTCCATCTGCTGCAGGCGCCAGTATTTGCGCTTGCCGGTGGCGCGGAATTCATAGTCGCCCGTGCGTTCGCAGCGACGGCCCGGGTCGGGCGCGTTCAGGATCAGGATGGTGCCGCGGAAAGTGAAGCGGTCGGCCGAGATCGAGACCACTTCACCGCGCAGTTCCACGGAGCGGTCGCCGTTGACCTGGCCGCCTTCCAGGCTCACCACGTCGCGGTCGTCACGGGCCGTCAGGTGGCCACGATTGTCGCTCCAGAGCCACTGCAAGGTGACGCCGCTGTTGTTGAGCAGGCGCTCGTAGGCGGCCTGGTTCAGGATTTCGGTCTTCTGCACCCGTTGCAAAGACTGGCCCGGGGCTGCGGCCTGGCCGGATTGCGGCTGCGCCTGTTGCGGCTGGGCCTGGGGCTGGGTCTGCGGCTGCCGGGGAGGCAACGTCGGCGATTGGGACTGCGGCTGCGTTTGTGGCTGCGTTTGCGGCTGAACCTGGGACTGGGGGCGGGGCGGAAGCTGGCCCGGCGCCAATGCCGGCGCATCCCCCGGCGCCGCCATGACCGGCGCTGCCGCCACAAAAGCCAGGCCCAGGGCAACAGCGTAAATGCCGGACATCAACCGCTTCTTGGCGGGCGTGAAAGCCGGGGCGCGATCGGGGATCATGTGCATAGGGGGAGTCTTGTAGGAAGTGGGAAATGCGTTGTCGGTATGGCGACGCACGTTTTACTGGGTAGGTATTACCGGGTACCTATTACCAGGCACGTACTGCCGGGCCGTAAATTAGCACGCGTCATGGCGTGCGCGAATTGCCGATTTTCTGTCTTATGTATCTATTCGTTAACAGGAAAATGACGGCCCCACGCTCGCCTGAACGCCAGGGTTTCAAGGCTTGGGCTTGCGATTCATTTCGTATTTAGGCCGGCTGCGAAAATTCTTCATCGCATAGTCCAGAAACTCGGCCTTGCTGATACGTCCGTCGCCGTCGGTGTCCATCGCGGCCACCTGTTCCGAGGTCGCTTCATTCAAGAGCGGACCGCGCGTGAGATAACCGTCGCCGTTGATGTCCTGCTTGTCGAACGCCGCTTCCATGCGGGCGTAGTATTCCTGCTCGGTCATGGGGCGGTTGACGGCGTCGGGGGCCGGATTGGTGCCGGCTTTGCCCGCGCCCGTTTGGCTTTTGTCGGTTTTACCGGCGTCAGTCTGGTTTTCGCCCGCCTTGGCTGGCTCGGCGGTTTTGGCGTCCGACTTGCCAGGTTGCGCAGCAGCCGGGGCAGGGGCCGCGGGCGCCGATTGCGCCATCGCGCCGCCCGTCAGCAAGGCAAGCAGCAATGCTGCGGTCAGGCTGCCGGTCCGGGTGACATTTTTCATGGTTATCCTTTTAGGCATTCAAGCGGCGCAAATCATATCGCTGACTCGAATAACCCGTGTTGCCATATGTTTTCGAATACTAAAACCTGGTAATCAACGCTGAAGGTTGTTGATATTCGGCGCGGCAGCCCTGCATTGCCTACTGCGGCAGCCCTGCATTGCCTACTGCGGCAGTAACCGCATTCCCGTGCGTTTCACGAACTCTTCATAGCTGATCGGCGGGCCGGCCTTGGTGCTGGCGCTGTTGGCCTGCCAGTGCACCCACGACCGCCCGCTGGTGGCGTCGTACACCACTTTGTAGATATAGGTCGGCACGGCCACGCCCGATCCGATGGTCTTGGGCCGGTCGGCATAGACCGGCCCGGTGAACACGTACACGTCGCCCGCCGCCCGCATCACGTATTGGCGCGTGTCCTGTTCGATGCGGCTCCAGGGGCCGGCGTTGTGGGTCTGGTCCTGCGGCACCATGTTCGCCAGCGAAAAACTCTGCGCCATGGCTTCGGGCGTGGCCATGTCGCCAGCCGGCGCCATGTGGCCGCGCGAATAGCCCGATCCCCGGTAATCGTCCAGCTCGGACCGCTCGGCGCGCGGCAGCCGCGCGTCGGCGTAGAACTTGTCGGTGCGGTGCAGACCCTTGGCCTGCGCCAGGTTCTGCCGGTTCAGCCGTTCGGCCACGAACACGGGCGTCTTGGTCTGGCCATTGTGCAAAATCGCGAACGACGAAAAACACACCTCGCGCAGCCGCTGGCTGGCGGGCACCGCAGGCGGGCGCGCATTCGGGAAGAACTGCGGGCAGTCGGTAAAGGTGGTCTGCACCAGCGCCGAATTGGGCGTGGGCAAGGCAACTGGCGCCGTGCGCTCTTGCGACGGCCAGCCCAGTCGCGACAGCAGGTCGCTGGCCGATGCCGGCATCCGCCAGTGCGGATTGAGCATGTAGGTGGCGGCGCCGAAGCTGGCCAGCGAGGTCACGACCAGCGCCCGTAAAA
Organism: Achromobacter sp. DH1f; assembly: GCF_000633435.1. NCBI lineage: Bacteria > Pseudomonadati > Pseudomonadota > Betaproteobacteria > Burkholderiales > Alcaligenaceae > Achromobacter > Achromobacter sp. DH1f. The sequence goes on from NZ_AYMF01000006.1 coordinate 470,115, forward strand.
AACGGGGAATGCGGCCGGCGGACCGGGAATTCGTTCGAGAGGGGGTGCTTCTCTTTCTGGGAGCGGGTTTCTTCGCGCGCGTCATGCTACCTGGGGCTACGGACCGGCCGCCAGAGGCAGCCAATGTGACCCCGGATTGTAGATGAGTGATGAATTTGTCACTTGGCGGCGAGCAAGCGACCGCGCCGCCGGCTTTGGCCGGGCCTCGGGTCTAGCGCCGAATCACGGTGTCAGTTCGGGCCGCGCGATCTCGATGACCCAGTCCACGAAGGTCTTGACCGCCGCCGTGGCGCGGGCCTGGGGGTAGACGATGGAAATCGGCACCGGTGCGCAGCGGGCATCGGCCAGTACTTCGCGCAGCCGTCCGCTGCGCAGGTAGACGGCCGCCGCCAGTTCCGACAGCTGGATCAGCCCCAGCCCTTCCAGCCCGCAGTGCAGATAGGCCTCGGTCTCGTTGACGGCGTAACGGCTGGGCAGGGCGACCGACATGGCCTTGCCCGCCACACGAAAGCGCCAGTCCAGCGGCCGGCCGGTGGCGTTGGACAGGTAGTTCACGACGCGGTGCGAGGCCAGCGCCGCCACCGATTCCGGTTCGCCAAAGCGTTTCAGGTACTTGGGCGACGCGCAGGTCAGCCAGGTCAGTTGGCCCAAGGGGCGCGCCACCAGCGTGGAATCGGCCAGCGCGCCGCTGCGGATCGCGCAGTCGATGCCTTCGTAGATCAGGTCCGCCGGCCGGTCGCTCAGGCCCAGCACCACTTCGATGTCCGGGTAGCGGGCTTCGAATTCAATCAGGCGCGGCACGACGATGGCGCGCCCGATGGTGCCCGGCATGTCGACGCGCACCCGGCCGCGCGGGGCCAGGGTGGCGGCGGACACGTCGTTTTCCGCGGCGGCAATATCGGCCAGGATGGCCTGGCAGGCCGCCAGATAACGTTCGCCCGCCTCGGTCAGGCTCAGGCTGCGAGTGCTGCGCCGTAGCAACGGCGTGCCCAGGTGGGCTTCCAGGTGCTTGATGACGGTGGTCACCGACGAACGCGGCATTGCCAGCGATTGCGCCGCGCGGCTGAAGCTGCGCGCCTCGACGACCCGCACGAACGTTGCCATCGCTTGAAGTTTGTCCATGGGCCATGCCTGCTGAAAGGGCGTGCGCCGACGGAGCGGCGCCTGCCGCTCGCCGAATGCGGCGGGGATGGCGCGATCTTAACAACGCCCCGGTTTTTACGGGCGGTTGGTCCCTGCGATGTGTATTCAAGCAGCGCGAACAATGGCTGGTGCGCGCGCTCCTACACTGGCCAGCCCATCACCGCCGCGTTGTGTCGCATCGCTCTGGCGATCGGCCGCAGGCTGCCTCCAACAGACCTCCGTCTTCACTCCATCGACTCATCCCTCGGGGACTCTCATGTTGAATCACACCACTATTCTCGTCCTGGGCGCCGGCCAGCTTGGCATGGCCATGCTGCGCGCCCTGGCGCCGCGGGCCCGCCAGGCCGGCGATGTTTCGTTGTCGGTGCTGCTGCGCCCGTCGTCCGCAGCCTCCGACGACCCGGCCCGCCAGCAAGACCTGGCCGAACTGCATGCGCTGGGCGTCGACCTCGTCCACGGCGACCTGGCCGAACAATCGGCCGCCGAGCTCGCCGCTACCTTCGGCCGTTTTCACACCGTGATCTCGTGCACGGGCTTTGTCGGAGGCCCCGGCGTGCAGCGCAAGATCGCGCGGGCCGCGCTGGATGGCGGGGTCAAGCGCTTCGTGCCGTGGCAGTTCGGGGTCGACTACGACGCCATCGGCCGGGGCAGTCCGCAGGACCTGTTCGATGAACAGCTGGACGTGCGCGACCTGCTGCGGGCGCAACAGGCCACCGAATGGATCATCGTGTCCACCGGCATGTTCACCAGCTTCCTGTTCGAACCTGCCTTCGGCGTGGTCGACCTGGCCGCCAACCGCGTCAACGCGCTGGGCAGCCTGGACACCGCCGTGACCCTGACCACGGCCGACGACATCGGCGCGTTGACGGCCGAGATCCTGTTCGCCCAGCCGCGCATCGCCAACCAGGCGGTGTTCGTGGCCGGCGATACGGTGACGTACCGCCAGGTGGCCGACGCGCTGGACCGCGTGCGCGGCGGCCAGGTCGAGCGCCACGAATGGACGGTGCCCGAACTGGAACGCCTGCTGGCTGCCGAGCCGGACAGCGCCATGCGCAAGTACCGTGCCGTGTTCGCCCAAGGGCGCGGCGTGGCCTGGGACAAGACCGAGACCTTCAATGCCCGGCACGGCATCCCCGTCACAAGCATGCAAGACTGGCTGCGCGCCAATGCCTAGGGCCTGTCACCCCTGAATCCAGCCTTGCACAGGCCGGTGATCGCCGGCCGCCAGGCCCGGACATTTGCCTACGCTTGGTAACGCCTGCCGGCCGGGGGCGCGCAGTATTCTCGACGACGCAGCCTTGTTCAAGCGGCCCGTGCCCGCCGACGCGTCGCAAGCCGCGATGCGTCATCGACAGGAGAACCCGAATGGTCAGCAAAAACACGATTTGCCTCTGGTATGACGGCGGCGCTCTGGAAGCCGCCCAGTTCTACGCCAAGACGTTTCCCGACAGCGCCGTGGGCCGGATCATGCGGGCCCCCAGCGATTTTCCATCCGGCAAGCGGGGCGACGTGCTGACGGTGGAATTCACGGTCATGGGCGTTGCGTGCCTGGGCCTGAACGGCGGCCCGGGTGTCAAGCACAACGAAGCCTTTTCGTTCCAGGTCGCCACCGACGACCAGGAAGAAACCGACCGCCTCTGGAATGCCATTGTCGGCAATGGCGGCAAGGAAAACGTCTGTGGCTGGTGCCAGGACAAATGGGGTTTGTCGTGGCAGATCACCCCGCGCGTGCTGACCGACGCCATCACCGACCCGGATCCGGGCGTGGCCCAGCGCGCCTTCGAGGCCATGATGCAGATGGGCAAGATCGACGTTGCCGCGATCGAGGCGGCGCGCCGGGGGTAGATCTTCTGGCGTTAGCGCTGGCGCGCTTCGTATTCGCTGCGGTTGAACAGCTCGAAATACAGCACGTCCGACCATTCCAGGCCCAGCGGATATTCCGTGGCGCCGCTGCGGGTGCTGTCGAATTCATTGTCCAGCCGCAGCCCGAACAGCACGTCCAGCGGTTCGGCGGCCTGCTGTACCGAGGCGCTTTTCAATTGGCGTGCGGCCTCGGCGATATCCGCAGGCAACGCGTCCAGCGCCGCGCCGGCATGCTGGCAGCGCGCCAGTTCCTGCTCGACGCTGGCCTTCAGTGCTGCCTCGCCAGACTCGCTCATGATGTCCAGTTCGATGGTTTCCAGCAGCAGGTATGCGTCCCGGTGCGCCTCGAGAAAGGCAAGGGTTTCGTCCATCGCCACCAGCAGGTTGGACGGCGGCGCGTACGATGTGGTGGCCGCCTGCACCGGAATCGACGAACCGGGTTTCTTGCCCGCCGAGAACAGGCGCTTGACGCGTTCCAGGAACGACACCGGTTGCGGCGCGGTCGGGGCCGGCGAGGCGGTGGGCAGCGGCACGGCCACCGCGACGCGCAGGATGTCCAGGAAGCGCTTGACCCGCTCGAAACCGGGTTCGAACGGGCTGCTGATGGCGTAGAGCCGGGTGCGGGAACCGGGCTCATCGTCGTCCAGGCCATCGGAAACGAGCGACGCGCACAGCTGCGGGTCGCCCGACATCAACAGGCGGTAGATGAACGGCACGTCGTAGGGCCATTCGGACAAACCCGAAATCGTCTCGGGCCGGTCGGCGTAGGACGTGGGGCGGTTGCTCAAGCTGTAGAGATACGAACGGTTGGCCATGGCGGCGGGAATCTCGCAAGCGTTGGGGACGCTAGTTGACCTCAATTCGCGCGCGGGCGGGGTGAAATTGCGGGTTTGCCTGCAAAAAATAGGGGCGTATCACCTTCGTGGTTCCCCGGACTCGTCACATCCGTGCGAAGGTTTTCCCCCTAAAATTGCGACTGCCGCCGCCTCTCCCGGCGCAAACCCTCCCTATTCGAGATGTACGTCGATCTCCTCACCCTGTATCTCATTACCATCGGAACGCTGCTGGCCAGCGCCGGCCTGACGTTCTGGGAGCATCGAACCCATCCCACTCGCAGTCGTTCGCTGCGCCTGCTGGCCGCGGGCTTTGCCACGCTGGCGGTCGGCTGTACCTCGGTGCTGTTTCGCGCCGACCTGCCTGCCGTGCTGGGCCCGGCCTTGAGCAACCTGGTCATCCTGAGCGGCTACCTGCTGGTGCTGAACAGCGTGGCCTCGCTGAGCGGGCGGCGTTACCGGGTCCGCGCCTTTGCCTTGCTGGCCGTCATGGCCCTGATCTGGCTGGTGGCCGGCGCGGGCGGGCAGGATCTGGTCTGGAAATACGTCAGCGCTTTTCCCATCGCCCTGGTCAGCGGCCTGACCGCGTGGGAACTATGGCGGTGCGATTCCCTGAAAGCCTTCAAGACCCGCTACATCGCCGTGGCGGTCGCGGGCATCCATGCGCTGATCTATCTGGGCCGGGCCTTCATCCTGCCCTGGTGGGTTGCGGCCCACGGCCCGGCGGCGCAACTGCTGGCCAGCAACATCACCATGTACGAAGGGGTGCTGTATTCGGTGATTCTGCCGATGACGCTGATCAAGCTCATCCGTGAAGAAACCTTGAGCCGGCTGGTGCTGGAATCCCAGACCGACTACCTGACCCGCCTGGGCAACCGCCGCTGGTTCTTCGAGCAGGGCGCGCGGGCCATCGACGACAGCGTCGCCCGCGGACCGGTGGCCGTGCTGGCGTTCGACCTGGACCAGTTCAAGGCCATCAACGACCGCTACGGCCACCAGACGGGCGACCACGTCCTGAAAGCGTTCGCGCAGATCGTGCGCGACGTGCTCGGCCCCGACGCCATCCTGGCCCGCATCGGCGGCGAGGAATTCGCCGCCTTGCTGTCGGGGGAAGCGGCCGGCCAGGCCCAGGCATTGGGCGAGGCCGCCGCCCGACGATTCGCCGACACGATCGCCGATCCGGCCAGCGGCCTGGGGCTGCGCGCCAGCGTCAGCATCGGGCTGGCGCGCTATGACCGTGATGCGCCGTCGCTGGCCGATGCGCTGGCGCGGGCCGACCAGGCCTTGTACCGGGCCAAGGCGCTGGGCGGCAACCGGCTGGAACCGGCGTTTGTGCTGGAAGCCGCGGCGGCGGATTAAGCACGGGGCCGCCGCAGCCTGCCCGGCTCAGCGCGCGGGCCAGGGCTTGTCGGCCATGCCCAGCTTCGGTTCCCCCAGCAAGGGCGTGGACAAGGCGTACGCGCCGTTCTCGGTAAAGGCCCAGATGATGTTGCGGTCGTACTCGGTGTAGATCGAGAACACGCCTTTGCCCAGGGTATAGACGGGCAGCTCGGACTCATCGGCCAGCGCGGGCACGAAGTACCCGGCGATGGTGGGCTTGGCGGGATCTTCCACATTGAAGATCTGCACCCCTGCGTTGTAGAACGAGTAGGGCACGATGCCCTGGCGCCACTGGCCCGGCTGGCCGATGGCGTTGGCGCGTTTCGGACCGAAGTTGCCGCCCCGCTGGCAGAAGCTGGTGAACGGCGCGCCGGCCGGCACTTCCGGTTGCGGCATCTTGGCCGCGACCTTCAGGTGCGAAGGGTCGCGGGCGTCGATGACGAAAATGTCCTTGTAGGGCTCATAGCAGTCGCGGTTCATCGGGTAGCCGTTGGCGAACACGTAGCCGGTGCGCGCGTACTGGCTGACGTCGGCATTGTCGAATTCGGTGCCGGCAAAGCTGGGCGCCGTGTTGACGCCGCTGAGCAATTTGGGCTTGGCGGGGTCCGACAGGTCGAAGGCGTACACGCCCAGGCCGCCCATGGCGCCGAAGCCGACCTTGCCGCCGTTTTCCAGCGGCTGCGACAGGAAGATGGGGTTGCGCGACCCCATCCAGGACGTGCGGTTGCCCGCCCGCGGATTCATCAGGTAGGCCTCTTCGTGTTCCTTGTCGCCCAGGATCTGGCCCGGCACGGCGATCTGCGATACGAACTTGGGATCGGCCGGATCGCTCATGTCCCAGACCTGGTAGCCGGGCGAATACAGGTAGTTCGGGTATTCGGTCAGGCCGTAGGTGTCGTCCGGCGCGGCCGACAGGATCATGTATTTGCCGCCGTAGTACTCCGGCGAATCCAGCGAACCGGACCCGCGCTGCTGGCCGACCGGCGCGTCCGGATGCTGGTAATCCGTGGTGCGGGTGGCGATCAGGCGCCACTGGCTGGGCAAGGGGCCGTCCATGACGAAGACCTTGAAGCCCTTGAGCGAGTTGTACTGGCGCTGCGCGGCGACCTTGTCGGGCTGCTCCAGCTTTTCGTTCATCAGGCCATAGCGGCCGATCTCGAACGAGGCGACCAGCACCGGCTTGCCCAGCTTCTTGCTCCAGGCGATGGTGGCGCCGCCCAGATAGTCCTGCACGGTATTCGGATCGTACTTTTCGCTGGACCCTTTCGGCCCCCATACGCCGCCCTTGGAATAGACGATCTTGCCGTGGGCCGGATCGGTGACATCCAGGATGCGCAGGTAGTCGCGGTCGTGCACGTACAGGTAGCGGCGGCCCTCGAAGTCGGCGATGTTGTTCCAGGCATGGAAAGGCGAACCCACGCCGGGGTAGAAGGCCAGCACCTTGACGTTCTTGGCGTAGCTTTGCTTGTCCCAGCTTGTCATTTCGCCGGGGAATTTCTGCCCGGTGTGCACTTCGGGCGTGGCCTTGGGCCAGATGAACTGGCCGGTCGCCGGGTCCATGCCGTAATCCACGCCGGGCTTTTGCGGCACGGGCCGGCGCTCGGGCGTCAGGCGCAACCATTGCGCCAGATAGGGGTCCTGCACATTGGGCGTACCGGGCGTGGCGGCCGGCGCAGCAGGCTTGTTCGGTGCGGCCGGCGCGGTCTGGGCGCAGGCCGGCAGCGCGGCGCCGGCCAGCAACAGCGAAGCGAAGGCCGGGCCCGCGAAACGGGCAGGCCAGTGGGGGCGGTGAATGGACATGCAATCTCCTTGGGGACGAGGACGCTCGCCGGATGCGGCAATGGCGGCGGGCATTCAGAAGGCGTGGCGGATGCCGACCTGGTAACCGGTCGGGTTCTGGCCGGCGTTGGGATAGTTCTGGAAGGTCACGGGATACGGCACGGGCGCGGCGCGGCGATGCTGCACATGGGCCACGCTGGCGTACAGGTCGGTGCGCTTGGACAGGCCGTGGATGAAACCCAGGACGAAACCGTTGGCGCTGGACAGGCTCTTGTTGTCGTCGTCGTGGCGGTGCACCACGCTGGCGTAGAGGCGGTTGCGGCCGTCGATGTTCCAGCGCGCGCCCAGCTGAACATCCCACCCGCTGGCGTTGAAGGCGGTGTAGGGTGGGTAGGCGTAATAGCCGTTGTAGGTATGGAAGATGAACGTGGGTTCGACCGAGCCGATGCGATAGACGGCCGAGAAATAGTTGTCGCGCGAGGAATGCACCTCGGACGAGCGGAAGATGTCGCGGGTGTATTGCTGCTCGCTGGCCACGCCCAGGAACAGCGGGCCTTCGCGGTATTCGAGGGCGGTGCTGATGAAGCGCCCGGCCTTGGAGCTGCCGCCTTCGCCGTTGGTCATCATGAGGCGCCCCGTGAGGCCATGGAACGCTGGCGTCTTGTACTGCACCGCGCCGTCCACCCGGTACGACGCATAGAAGAATTCCATGTTGTTGACCATGCTGAACTCGGCGGCCCAGCTCGGGTCGGCATAGCCGGCGATCCAGTACGACGGCGTGAACTGCCGGCCCAGCGTCAATTCGCCCCAGTCGCCTTTGAGCCCCACGAACGACTGGCGAAACTGCGCAGCCTGCTGGCCGTTGTTGGCCGAGAACATGGGTTCGATCGTGAACACGGCCTTGTTGCCGTCGCCCAGTTCTTCCACGCCGCTCAGGTTGAAGCGCGAATTGTTCAGGCCGCCGCTGGACATGCGCGTCGTCGAACCGGGGCCGGACGACTGCAGGTGCTTGATGTTCATGTCGACGTAGCCGGACAGCCAGACGCGGGTCTGGGCCTGCACGCTGGAACCTGCGCATAGCGCCACCACGGCCGCCAGTGCCGAAATCCTCTTCATTGGACTTTCCCCTCCTCGGTGAGCCGGTCCGGCCGCTTTGCGGTTCGGGCCTGTCGCTCGGGTCAACGTTGGACTTTTGTTGTATACATTTATTGATAAAAGTATACGAAGAGGGGGAATAGGTTTATTGAACTGTCTGCTTATAGTGACGGGCGATTTGGTTATAGCGGCCGTATTTCAAGATGTATACATCAGGGCCTTCCTGGATAGGCGCGGGGCGGCGAATGCACCAGAATCGCGGCAGGCCGCGAGCGGCCGGGCCGCGGGGCCTGTACCCTCGGGCTTTGGACAAGAGGAACCCACCATGCATGCCGCGGAAGCGCTTCCCTTGAATGACCTGTCGCTGATCCGCCGCTTGAAGCTGAACCAGCTGATGATCTTCGGGCGGGTGCTCGAAGCCGGCTCCGTGATCGGCGCGGCCCAGGAATTGCGGCTGTCGCAGCCGGCGGTGACCAAGGTCATCCAGGAACTCGAGGCCTGCTTCGACGGCCCGCTGTTCGAACGGTCGAACCGTGGCGTGGCGCCGACCGCGCTGGGCGCGCTGCTGGGCCGCCGGGTCAAGCTGCTGATGGCCGAATTGCGCGGCATGACCGACGAACTGAACGATTTCCGCCTGGGCGCCAGCGGCCACGTCACGGTGGGCACGCTGATCTCGGCGTCGGCCCGCCTGCTGCCCAACGCGATCGCGATGTTGAAGGCGCGTGCGCCCGGCGTATTGGTCACCGTGCGCGAAGGCGCCACCGCACACCTGTTTCCGGCGCTGGCCGCGGGCGACGTGGATATCGTCGTCGGCCGCCTGCCCGAACCCGAGCTGCCCCTGGCCAACGCCCATGCGCTCAGCCACCACGCGCTGTTTGACGAGGCCCTGTGCGTGGTGGTCGGCAAGGGCTATGGCCCGGCGGCCGACCGCGTCACGCATCTGGCCGAGCTGATCGGGTCGCCGTGGATCCTGCCCACGCCGGATTCGCCCGCGCGACTGGCGGCCGAGCACCTGTTTCGCGGTGCTGGCCTGCCGTTGCCCACGGACATCGTCGAATCGTTGTCGATCCTGACCAATATCGGTCTGTTGCTGCACACGCCGCACGTGGCGCTGATGCCGCGCGCCGCGGCCCGGCAGTTCTCGGATGCCGGTCTCTTGCGCATCCTGAACCTGCCCGAGACCGGCGCCTTCGGCACCGTGGGCTATTCGCTGCGCCTGAACCGCGAGCCCGGCGCCGCCTGCCAGACGTTCATTGCCTGCCTGCGCGAGGTGGCCGCGCCGCCGGGCGGCGGCGCGGCGGCGATGCGCTACTGAGGCTCGATGCCGGCGGCTTCGATCACCGGCTGCCAAAGCCCCTGTTCCGTCTTGATGCGGGTGGCGAAGGCGTCGCGCAGTTCGCCATAGGGTGTGATGCCGGCTTCTTCCAGCCGCGTGCGAAAGGCGGGGTCAGCGACGATGCGGCGGCCCTCGTCGGCCAGGCGGGCCAGCACCGCTTCGGGCATCCCCGTGGGGCCGACCAGGCCGTTCCAGGTTTCCACGACATGCCCGGGATAGGTTTCGGCAATGGCCGGCAGGTCGGGCAATTGCGCCAGCCGCTTGGCGCTGGACACCGCCAGCAGCGACAGCTTGCCGGTGGCCGCATGCGGCAGCACTTCGGACACGCTGGCGCTGTACAGGTCGATCTGCCCGGCCAGCACGTCCGCCAGCGCTTGCGCGCCGCCGCGGTACGGCACCATCGTCGCCTGCACCCCCGCACGCGTCAGGAAGAGCAGCGCCGACAGGTGCGTCAGCCCGCCGGTGCCGGCGTGGCCCACGTTCAGGGCGCCGGGGTTGGCGCGGCCGTAGTCCACCAGGTCGGCCAGCGTCTTGAAGCCGTGGCGGGCGCTGGCCGCCAGCACGAACGGGTTGCCGCCCACATTGATGATGGGCGCGAAATCGCGGATGGGGTCGTAGCGGATCTTGTTGGTCATGGGCGCCGTGACGATCTGCGTCATGGTCGACATGAACAGGGTCTGGCCGTCGGCCTTGGCCCGCGCCACGTATTCGGCCGCGATCAGGCCGCCCGCGCCGCCGCGGTTGTCCACGATGAACGGCTTGCCGATGCGCTGGCCCAGCTTCTCGGCCATCATGCGCGCGATCAGGTCGGTGTTGCCGCCGGGCGAGAACGGCACCACGATGGTGACGGGCCGGTTGGGCCAGCTGTCTTCGGCCCGCGCCACGAAGGGCGCGCCGGCCAGCAGGGTCATCGCGCCCAGGCTGAAGCGCCGCCTGGCCGGGTTGATGGGGGTTGTCATGATGTCTCCTCGTTTTCTAGGTATGCGCCCGGCGTTGCCGGGTCGGTCATGCAATCCGGCAGGCCTGGGCGAAGTCCAGCCGCGGCAAGCGCGCAAAGAGCTTGTCGGGATCTCCTTTGCCCAGGTTGCACAGGAAATTCACGCGCCAGGTGCTGTCGGCAAAGAACGCCTGGTTCACGGCGTTGGCGTCGAAGCCGGACAGCGGCCCGCAGTCCAGGCCCAGGGCGCGCGCGGCCAGGATCAGGTAGCCGCCTTGCAGCGAACTGTTGCGCAGCGCGGTTTCCTCGGCCAGCGCCGCATTCGCCGCATAGGCGTCGTACTGCGATGGCCGATGCGGAAACAGCGTTTCGCCCCACTGGTGAAAGGCGCTGTCGTACGCAACGATGGCCGTGACGGACGCGCCCAGCACCTTGGCCACGTTGGCGGGTGCCAGCGCCGGCACGAGCCGGGCCTTGGCCTCGGCAGTCTTGACGAACACCAGCCGCATGGGGCTGGTGTTGGCGCTGGTGGGGCCGTGGCGCACCAGTTCGTACAGGGCGTGAAGCTCGGCGTCGGTGATGTCGCGGGGCAGCCAGCCGTTGTGGCTGCGCGCCTGACGGAACAACTGATCCAGCGTGCTGGATTCGTTCATGTGCGGCCTCCTTGGCAGACGCCGGCCGTCATGCCTGCAGCGCCGGCAACGCCGCGCGCATGCGGGCTTCGACCTGCGCGGCGGTGTCGACATCCAGCGGCACCAGCGGCGCACGCACGTGGCGCCAGCCGTCGTCGCCCGTCAACAGTGACAGGGTGTGCTTGACGGCCGCCACCATCGGGAACTGCTCGGCGGTCTTGCGTACCGCCGTGATGCGGTCGCCCAGGTGCGCGGCTTGCTCGGGTGAGCCGTAGGCCAGCGCAATGTCGCGTGCATTGATATTGTTGGTGGCCGAAATGCAGCCCGCCGCGCCCCGTTCCAGGCTGCGCAGCATCAGCACTTCGGATGCCGGGAAAATCGACAGCTGCGGAAAACGCGCCAGCATGGCGGTCAGGTTGTCCCAGTCGCCCGAGCTGTCTTTCACGCCGACGATGTGCTGCGGGTACGCCGCCGCCAGCCGCTCGATCAGCGGCAGGGTGATGGCAACGCCCGAGACGGCGGGGATGTGATACAGCACGATGCGCAGGGCGGGGTTGTCCACCCGCTCGATCAATTGCCGGTAATAGGCAAACACGCCGTCTTCCTGCACGTTCTTGAAGAAGTAGGGCGGCAGCACCAGCGTGCCGGCGCAGCCCCGTTCCAGGGCATGGCGTGTCAGGACGACGGCGTCGTCGACCGCGCAGCAGCCCGTGCCGACCAGGATGCGGTCGGGGGCGATGCCCGCGTCGATCACGGCATCGACCAGCGACATGCGTTCGTCAAAGGTTTCCGAGCAGGCCTCGCTGTTGGTGCCGGAAATCGCCAGGCCGGCGCCATCGGCGACCAGTTGCTTGCAGTGCGCGACGAACGCGGGCAGGTTCAGTGAAGCGTCCGCGCGAAACGGACTGACCACGGGCGCGAACACGCCGCGCAGCGAAGGATGTGACATGGAAGGTTCCTCAGGATGAACGGCCCGGCGCCGGGGCAGCGGGAGCGGTGATGGGCAAGGGGCCGGCATGCATGGCGACGAAATCGAGCAGCGCGGCGGCAAAGGCGCCGTCGGCGCTGCCCAGGTGCGCCACCACGGATGTGTGGTTGTGTCCGGGCACCTGGACGATGCGAGGCATCCGCCCGGCGGCGGCGACGCGCGCCGCGTATTGCAGCGCGTAGCGATCCAGGTAAGGGTTTTCGTATTCGGCGATCGCGATCAGCAGCGGCACGGCCATGGCCTCGGCATGCGCCATCGGGGCATGGCGCCGCTGCAACGCGGGGTCCGGGCCGTAATAGGCCACCACGCCGGCGGCGTTGGGGTTGCCGGGCAGGGTGTCGGCCTCCAGGCGGGCGCTGATCAGCGCCGCGCCGGCCACGCCTTCTGCCTGGCCCCGGTAGCGCGGGGCGGTCAGGAAGGTGGCGACGTGGCTGCCGCCGGCCGAGTGGCCGATCAGCACGATGCGCCGCGGGTCGCCGCCCCAGGCCGCGGCATGCCTGCGCAGCCAGTCCACCGCCGCGGCCACGTCGTCGGCGCCGGCCGGGTAGGGCGCTTGCGGCGCCAGACGGTATTCCACGTTGACGCCGACGCAGCCGGCGCGTGCGAACAGCCTGGGCACGTTGGCGTAGATGTGCGGCGTGGCGTCCTTGCTGCCGCGCAGGAACGCGCCGCCATGCACGAAGGCCACGATGGGCCGCGCCGCGCCGTCGGCTGCGGCCGGCAGGTATAGGTCAAGCTGCTGGCGCGGATCGTCGCCATACGCCTGCGCGGGCAACGTGCGCAGGCCGTCCGCGGGCAGGCCATCATGGACGGCGTCGTAGATCTCGCAGACCTGGCGCCGGTTGCCCTGGATGTCGCTGGCCCAGGCCGGGCCCAGGGCCAGCATGGCGGCACGCTGCGCGTCGTCCAGCCCGGGAAACGGCGCGTGCAGGAAGGGGAATGTCATCGCGCGCCTCGGCTCATTCGGGCTTGTCTTTCTTGCCTGGCGCGGGCCGGCCTTCCTTGGCCGCCAGAATCGCCGGCGACGGCTGCACCACGAAATGCGCCAGGCGGTGCCGGTCGAACGATTCGAGGTCGCGGGCCCAGGTCTGCGGTTCGTGTTCGGCGCTGGTCGGTATCTGCTCCATGTCGGTGTAGATCTCGACGTTGTTGCCGTCCGGGTCCTTGAACACCAGGAACCAGTTGCTGCCGGGGCCGTGCTGCCCGATGCCGCGCTCGATCTCTACGCCCAGCGCGCGCGCCACGTCCACCGCGCGCTTCATTTCGTCCAGCGATTCCACGTAGTACGAGAAATGCTCCAGCCCCGGGCGGGTGTAGCGCGGCAGGTCGTCGCGGTCGGGGGCGTCGGCCGGCAGGCGCGACAGGGCCAGGTCATGGTGGTCTTGCCCGGCGCGCAGGAAGACCATCTGGTCGGCGATGCGGTCCGATATCTTCAGGCCCATCACCTCGGTGTAGAAGCGCGTCGAGGCTTCCAGGTCACGCACCATCAGCACCAGGTGCCCGAGCTTGCGGGTCCGGATGGGTGCGATGGCCTTTGTGTCTACGGCATTCACGGTTGTCTCCTCGCGAGGCTGTCGGCCCCGTCGTTATCAGGTTGCGTAGCAAGCTACCGGCTTTCCAGCGCCACCGGGTTTTCGATGGTGCCGATGCCTTCTACCCAGGCCGTCATCGTATCGCCAGGCTTGAGATACACGCCGCGGCCCATGCCCACGCCGTCCGGGGTGCCGGTGGCGATCAGGTCACCGGGTTGCAGCGTCAGGATGCGCGACAGGTAGGCGATCTGCTCGGCCACCGAAAAGATCATCTGCGAGGTGTTGCCGTCCTGCATGGATTCGCCATTGACGCTCAGCGTCATGCGCAGGTTCTGCGGATCGGCGATGCAGCCGGCCGGCACCAGCCATGGCCCCATCGGCCCGAACGTGTCGAAGCTCTTGCCGCGAAACCAGTCGTGCTTGAAGGGGTAGTCGGTGCGGCGGTTGAGGTCGCGGGCGCTGATGTCGTTGAAGACCGTGTAGGCGGCAATGACCGACAGCGCGTCTTCCACCGACACATGGCGGCAGGTCTTGCCGATGATCACGCCCAGCTCCACTTCCCAGTCCAGTTTCTCGGTTTCAGGGGGCATCAGCACCGTGGCCTGGGTGGGAATGACGCTGCTCTGCGCCTTCATGAAGACGTAGGGCTGGCTTTCGGCGCGGGCGGCGAGCTGCGTGCCCATTTCGTCGGCGTGTTCGTAGAAATTCGAGGCCACCCCGAAGATGCGCCGCGGCCGATAGGGAATGGCGTAGGCCGCGCCGTCGATGGCGGCCACGCGGCCTTGGGCGGCCAGGCCACGAGCCTGTTCGGCCAGCGACGCCAGGCGCGGGGCGGTGGCATCCCAGTCGTCCAGCATGCCGTCCACGGCGGGCAGGTCGCCGGTCTGCCCGGCCTGGCTGGCACGGGCCAGTTGCGCCAGGTCATAGAGCGTGTTGTCAACCACCAGGCCGGGTTGTTGGACGCCGTTCAGTTCATAGGTTGCTAGGCCGTGCCAGATCACGGGGATCTCCTTGTTGTGATGATGAGGTGAAGCGGCGGTCTGCGTGTTCTCACTGCCGCCTTTGTGAATACTTTAAAGCTTACGTGTATACACGTCAAAGGATTTGTGATAATTTTTGCCCCCTCATCGTTTCACCCCCGTATCACTCCCTGAGGAGGCAAGCGCCGTCATGAACGGAACCCCGAAAGACCCGAACACCGACGCGGGCCACGCCGGCCCGCTGCACGTGCTGACCCGGCTGCCGCTGGACGCGGACTGGCTGGCCGCCGTGGCCCCCCGCTACCACGTGACCCCCTGGGCGCAGGCCGACGCCGACGTCCGCGCCCGCGCACGGGCGGTGGTCACCAATGGCTCGACCGGGCTCAGCGCCGACGAGCTGGCCACGCTGCCCGCGCTGCAGCTGGTGGCAAGCTTTGGCGCCGGCTACGAGAAAATCGACCTGCATGCCGCGCAGGCACGGCAGGTACGCGTTTGCCATGCGCCCGACGCCAACGGCCAGGTCGTGGCCGACCATGCGCTGACCCTCATGCTGGCGCTGGCGCGCGGCATCCCGGCGCTGGACCGCGGCGTCAAGGCCGGCGGCTGGGAAGCCCTGCGCGCGGCGCGGCCCGGCCTGCGCGGCAAGACGCTGGGCATTGTCGGCCTGGGCAATATCGGCCACCGGCTCGCCAGGCTGGGGGCGGCGGTGGGCATGCAGGTGGCCTACCTGTGGCATGAAGGCACGCAGGGCGGCGACGGCTACGCGCCGCATGGCGACGCGGTGTCGCTGGCCGCCGCGTCCGACGTGCTGGCCTTGACGTGCCCGGGCGGCCCGCAGACGCATCACCTGGTGAATGCCAGTGTGTTGCAGGCGCTGGGTCCGGCCGGCTTTCTGGTCAATGTGTCGCGCGGCACGGTCGTGGATACCGACGCGCTGATCGACGCGCTGGCGCGCGGCGTCATCGCCGGAGCCGCGCTGGATGTGCTGGAAACAGAGCCTGTCGTGCCGCAAGCCTTGCGCACGATGGACCAGGTCATCCTGACGCCGCACCTGGCGGGCCGTTCGCCGGAAACGCGCATGGCGCAGCACGCGGCGCTGGCCAGCAACCTGGATGGCTGGTTCGAGCGGGGCGCGCCCGCGCATCCCGTTCGCTTGCCCGCCTGATTGCAGGCAGGCAACCGGCGATGCCCCGGCGGGGCATCGCTGCGCAAGCGTGGCCTCAAAGGCCGTTGCGATCGGCTTTCAGGTCGGGGTTGCGCAGGGCCGGGCCGGCATCGCCGTCACCGCCCGCGCGGGACGCGCCGCCCCAGCCGTGGTCGGTCAGGTCGATGATGATGCCGTTCGGGTCGCGGTACTTCACTTCATAGAAGATGTTGCCCTTCACCGGCACCTCGCCCATGTAGTAGTTGCCGCCCGCGGCCTCGACCGTCTTGCGGGCTTCGGCGATATCTTCGACCCAGACGCCGATATGGTGCAGGCCGACGAAATCCTTGCCGCGGTCTTCGCCCGCCGCGTGGTCGCTCTTGTAGTTCAGCAGCGCGATGCTGATGGTGCCGTCGGTAAGGTACACGCCGCGCGCCAGCGACGAATCCGTTTCGCCGACCTTGCGAAAACCGAATGCGTTCTGATAGAACTCGGCGGCGGCCCAGGGGTCGGGCACGGACAGGGCGATGTGGCGCAGTTTGTTGCTCATGGAGATGCTCCTGGTTGGAACCGGGTGGATGAAAACGGTGGCGGGCGGCATCAGAACTTGTGCGTGATGCCCACCCCGAAAGCGGTCGCGGCGTCGCCCGCCGTCAGTTGCGGCAGCGGATTGCCGGACAGGTTGTAGCGAGCGGTCTCGCCGTTCACCAGCCGCGTGAACGACGTCCAGACCTCGGTGCGCTTGGACAGCGTGTAGCCGTAGCCCAGCGAGATCTGCCAGGCGCCGGATCCCGAGCCCGGCACGCCGATGCCGCCCACCGCCTTGGTGGTGTCCCCGTGCGCGTCGGCGCCGTAGGTGTAGGACGCGCGCAATTGATGCGGCCCGAAGCTCTGGGTGGCGGCCAGTTGCCAGGCATCGCGATATACCGACTGCCCTGGGGCGGGCTGGTAGCGCAGGCGTTCGTAGGCGCCGCGCAGCTTGGTGCCGCCAAAGGTGTAGGTCACGGCCAGGCGGTCGGCATGGTCTGCCGAGCCGTCGTAGAAGTAGTCGCGGTGGTACTCGTGGCCCCAGGCCACGAACCAGTCGCCGCTGGCGTAGCTGGCCAGCCCCGACCACGCCATGGGATTGCCCGTGGGCATGCGTTCGGGCAGCGTCACGCCCATCTTCAGGCTGAAGCCGCGCCAGTTTGGCGTGGCGTATTGGAAGAGGTTCTTCTGGCGCCGGTCGAACGAATGCGGCGCCACGCCATTGCCGGCGGTGGTGAAGCCGTTGCCCATGATCGAGTTCGACGCGAACACGCCGGCCGTGAACGGGTCCACCGTATAGACCGATGCAAAGCGCAGCGGCATTTCCCATTGCCCCATCAGGAACTCGCCCCAGGGGCCGCGCAGCCCCAGCCCGGAATTGCGGTCGGAGATTTCCGACGTGCCGGTGCCGGTCATGCGCAGATTGGTTTCGATCTGGAAGAACGCTTCAAGATCGCCGCTGATTCTTTCCTGGCCGCGAAAGCCCAGCACCGACAGGTCGTTCACCAGCCGGGTCAGGGATTCAGAGCGGCCATTGCCCGACAGCCTGACCGTTTCCACGTCTTCCTTGATGAAGCCGTAGATCTGCACGCTGCTGTCGGGCTGGGCCAGCGCAGGGCTTGCGGCGCTGGCCGCCAGCACGGCGGCGGCCACCCGCCCTCGGTGGGGCCGGCGCGCGGTGCGCGAACCCGATCTTGTGACGCCCCTGAAAACGGCTGAAGTCGATGCCATGTGGTTGGTCTCCCCTTGTCCTGTTTAAGGTACATAATTTTCTCAAAGTGTACATTGTTATTGATGTGTATACACAAAGGATTTTTGGGATTTCTAGATCACATGCAGGGGAAGCGGGCCTGTGATGAGGAAAATCCCTGGAAAGACGTGACGGAAACGGCCGGAACGGGCGTGCCTGTCCAAGGCGGACACGAAGTTGTGTTCACTCAATGTGTACAAAAATAGGGATATGCACTCAGATGGCGTCGTTGAAATATTTTTGGCCAGAAATCAGGCCAAAAAATGGGGGCGTGTATAATTTTTGCCACTCCCGACACTGATTCGAAGGACATTAGTGCCAACCATCGCCGCCCAAATCAGCCAACAGCTCGCCGAAGACATCATCTCCGGCCTCCTGCCACCCGGTGAGAAGCTCGAAGAGCCCGCTCTGGCGCAACGATTCCAGGTGTCGCGCACACCCGTCCGCGAAGCATTGCGGTTGCTGGACGCGCGTGGCCTGATCGAACTGGTGCCGCGCCGCGGAGGCGTCGTCATCAACACCAGCCCCGACCAGTTGGCCGACATGCTCGAAGCCCTGTGCGAACTGGAATCGCTCTGTTGCCGCATCGCCACGCAGCGCATGAGCGCCATGCAGCGCCGCCAGCTGGAACTGCTGCACGAAGAGGCCGAGTCGGTGGCCGACAAGCGCGACGCCGAGGCCTATCTCGAACTGAACTCGCGCTTTCACCAACTGATCTGCCAGGGCACCCAGAACGCCACGCTGGTTGCCGCCGTCGAAAGCCTGCGCGAACGGCTGGCGCCGTTCCGCGCTGCGCAATCCGGGGTCGAGCGCCGCTTCGAGGTCTCGCACCGCGAACACCAGAAAATCGTCGAAGCCATTCTGGCCGGCCAGCCGGAACAGGCTTACCTGGCCATGCGCAGCCACACCACGCGCCTGACGCTCAACGTCATGGAACTCATCCAGGCCCAGCGCGCGGGCAAGGCGGCGTAGCTTGCCGGCTGAACGCGAGGGCTTCTGGTTCGATGCGCCGGACGCATCGCTTTGCCTGAATCGATCGGGCCACCGGGTCAGCCTGGCGCAGGCCGTGCCGCCCTGGATGGTGGTCGAGCAGTCGGTGGCCGGCATCACGATCGGCAGCCGCTGGCCCGGCCGTCTGTGGCGGGTGCGGGTGACGCAGTTGGGCGATATGTCGGGTCTGGTGGCGCAGCCTGGTTACTGGCGCGCCGCCGCGATCGAACTGCTCGAGGAATTGCCCGTCTCGACGTTGTTCGGCCCGCAGGGCGGGCCGGTGGTCAGCCTGCTTGAGCGGATACGCCACCTGTCGCGCCCGCAGGCCGAGCAACTTGCGGCTGGCGTGCCGCCGCAGGCGTGGCGGGCCTGGGGCCGCGCCTGGGTGCGCTGGTCTGCCGATGATGGCGCCGCGCCATCCGGGTACGCCTCCGGCGCCGATACGTCGTCCGGATCGCCTTCCGGCGCCGCGCCCGAGACCGATGGCGCCCTGCAAGCCTGGGACGGCGTGCTCTCGGCCACGCGTCGCCTCGACAAGCAACGTTCGCCCATCCACGCCGGCTTTCTGCTGATACACACGCTGGTGCGCGAACGCGCCCAGGCGCTGGACGGCGACGCCGCTTTCGAGCTGATCGAAGACGACGGTGAAATCGAACAATGGCTGGCGCCGATGTGGCGCGATGTCAGCGATGCCTGCCTGTACGCCGCCATGGCGCTGGGCGGCGCGCAGTGGGTCGCCCATGGGCAGGCCGCGGTGTTGACGCACGCCTGGCGCGGCGTGTTCGGCGATTCCGTGGATGCGCCGGCCACGGCCGGATAGGCCGCCGAGCTAGCCGGCGAGTCCCATAACGGGCAGGGCCTCTGGCAAGTGCGAAGTCCCCGCGCCGGTCGGCCGTGATGGCTGCGGCGCGCCCCAATTCTGCAGGCTTTCCCGCAGCAACGACACCGCGGCGCGGCCGCTGTCGTTCAGCCGCTTCGATGCATACATGCCGAACTGCGCACGCAGACTGGGCGGGCTATCGGGCCCGAGCGAAATGATGCGCATGGTGTCGGCCCGCAGGCATTCGCTGGACAGCAGCGCCACGCCCAGGCCGTTTTCCACCGCGGCAATCGTGGCGCCCACGTTGTGGCTCGTCAGCGTGACCCGAAAATCGCGGCCCGCGGCGGTCAGCGCATCAAACGCCAGGCGGCGCCACGAGCACGGTTCGGCATACACGATCACATCCAGCGGCGCGTCCGGGGCGGGCGTCTCGTCGATGGCGCAGACCCAGTGCAGGTCCACCGCCCAGGTCTGCACGGGTTCATCCACGAACGCCGCGCATACGCCCACCGCCACATCCAGCGTGCCTTCCTGCCAGCGCGCCGCCAGCCTTTCACCGTCGTCCACCACGACCTCAAGGTGCAACTGGGGGCAGGCGCGCCGCAGGCGGCCCAACGCGGCGGGCAGGGCGGCTACGGCCACGTCTTCCGACAGCCCGATGCGCACGCTGCCCGCCACCGCGCGTTCCCGTAACCGGGCCGCCGCGGCTTCGCCCAGGGCCAGGATGCGGTTGGCATAGCTCAGCAGCAGTTCGCCTTCGGTGGTGGGCGCCATGCCGCGGCCGGTTCGGTGCAACAGGCGCTTGCCCACCTGTTCTTCCAGCCGCCGGATCTGCGTGCTGAGCGCTGATTGGGCACGCCCGGCCTGGTCCGCGGCACGGCTCAGGCTGCCGTGGCGGCAAACGGCCACGAAAGTGCGTAGCAGGGCGGGGTCGAAGTCACCGGACAGGGCAGGGTCTGACATTATCAATCTGTTAAGTCTGGATTATGAGAGTTCAGTCTACCTGTATCTCTGCGGCGCTCCTAGTATCCCCGTATCGCGAAACCGGATGCCCTTCGCGTCCCCTTGAATCGCGTTCCCTTGAATCGCGTTCCCTTGAACTACGGAGAAACTTCCATGTCCGCCCCTCAGAATCTGCGCGTCGTCCTGGCTTCCCGCCCCGTCGGCCGGCCGCGTCCCGACGATTTTCGCTTCGAAGCGGCCCCCATCCCCGAGCCGGCAGACGGCCAGGTGCTGCTGCGGGTTCAGTACCTGTCGCTGGACCCCTACATGCGCTGGCGTATCAGCGCGGCCAAATCCTACGCGCCGCCCATCGAGATCGGCGACGTGATCGTGGGCGGCACCGTGGCCCGCGTGGAAGTCTCCCGGCACCCCGATTGGGCTGAGGGCGACGTGGTGCTGTCGGCGGCCGGTTGGCAGCAGTACGCGCTGTCCGACGGCAGCGACTTGCGCCGGCTGGACCCCGCCATGGCCGCGCCGTCCACCGCCCTGGGCGTGCTGGGCATGCCGGGCTTCACGGCCTACGCCGGCCTGCGCAACATCGGCCAACCCAAGCCCGGCGAAACCGTGGTGGTCGCAGCCGCCAGCGGCGCGGTCGGCTCGGTGGTGGGCCAGATCGCCCGGATTCAGGGCGCACGCGTCGTGGGCATTGCCGGCGGCCCCGAGAAGTGCGCCTTCGTCAAAGACGAGCTGGGCTTTGACGCGGTGGTCGACCACCAGGCGCCCGACTTCGCGCAGCAGCTGGCCCAGGCGTGCCCCGACGGCATCGATGTG
This sequence comes from Achromobacter sp. DH1f, assembly GCF_000633435.1. Lineage (NCBI taxonomy): Bacteria > Pseudomonadati > Pseudomonadota > Betaproteobacteria > Burkholderiales > Alcaligenaceae > Achromobacter > Achromobacter sp. DH1f. The sequence goes on from NZ_AYMF01000006.1 coordinate 491,117, forward strand.
TATTTCGAAAACGTCAGCGGCCATGTGTGGGACGCGGTGCTGCCGCTCTTGAACGACTTTGCGCGCGTGCCGGTGTGCGGCCTGATCGCCAACTACAACGACGACCCGGCGGCCATCAGCGGCCCTGACCGCCTGCCGGCCACCATGCGCGAGATCCTGGCCAAGAGCATCACGCTGCGCGGATTCATCCAGCACGAATTCGTCGACGCGCAGCAGGACGACTTCCTGCGCGAGGCGGCGCAATGGATCAAGACAGGCCAGCTGCGTTGGCGTGAAGACATCGTGAACGGCCTGGAACAGGCGCCGCAGGCGTTCATCGGCCTGCTGGACGGCAAGAACTTCGGCAAGCTGGTGGTGCGGCTGGACCGCTAGGCATCGCAGGACCCGGGCGCCGTCTGTGGAGCATTGCGCAGGGCCGCCAGCCCCTGGTCGCAACGCGCAATGACGGCGCCGGGTATCGAAAATTTCGCCATGCCCCCAGCGGAAATTTCCGGGCGCATGGGCCCGGTCGGCCTGATCTTTGGCGATATCATGGCGGCGCCGTCGCGGCCTTGAAGTGGCCTTGATGTGGCTTTGAAGCGGCTTTGAGGCTGCCCTGTAGCGGCCCTGTTGCCGCCTTGTGGCGGCGTTGAAGCCGCTCTCAAGCCGCACTGCGACGCGCCCCTGCAGCGTTGACCAAGGACCCCGCAATGCGTCTGACTCAGTGCCAGAATTTCCACGACTTTCGCCGCATGGCGCGCCAGCGGCTGCCCGGCCCGATCTTCAATTACATCGACGGCGCCGCCGACGATGAAACCACCTACCGCCGCAACACCGGCGCCTTCGAGGCCTGCGACCTGGTGCCCGACGTGCTGCGCGGCGTGGCCCAGGTGGACATGTCCGTCACGGTGATGGGCCAGAAGCTGGCGCTGCCGGTGTATTGCTCGCCCACGGCCCTGCAGCGCCTGTTCCACCACGACGGCGAACGCGCCGTGGCGGCCGCTGCCGGCAAGTTCGGCACGATGTTCGGCGTGTCGTCGCTGGGTACGGTCAGCCTGGAAGAGGCCCGCCAGATCAGCGGCGGCCCCCAGGTCTACCAGTTCTACTTCCACAAAGACCGCGGCCTGAACCGCGAGATGATGGCGCGCGCCAAGACTGCCGGCGTGCAGGTCATGATGCTGACCGTGGACAGCATCACCGGCGGCAACCGCGAACGCGACAAACGCACCGGCTTTGCCATTCCGTTTCGCCTGAACCTGGCCGGCATCGCGCAGTTTGCCGCCAAGCCCGCCTGGGCGCTCAACTACGTCACCCACGAACGCTTCCGGCTGCCGCAACTGGACACCCACGTCGACATGGGCGGTGGCGCCATGTCCATCAGCCGCTACTTCACCGACATGCTCGACCCCGCCATGAACTGGGACGACGTCGCGGCGATGGTGGCCGAGTGGGGCGGCCAGTTCTGCCTGAAAGGCATCATGTCCGTCGAAGACGCCAGGCGCGCCGTCGACATCGGCTGCACCGGCATCGTGCTGTCCAACCACGGCGGGCGGCAGCTGGACGGCTCGCGCAGCGCCTTCGACCAACTGGCCGAAATCGTCGACGCCGTCGGCGACCGCATCGACGTCATGATGGACGGCGGCGTGCAACGCGGCACGCACGTGCTCAAGGCCCTGGCGCTGGGCGCCAAGGCCGTGGGCCTGGGCCGCTACTACCTGTTCCCCCTGGCCGCCGCCGGCAGGCCCGGCGTGGAACGGGCGCTGGACCTGATGCGCATTGAAATCGAACGCGCCATGAAGCTGATGGGCTGCCAGACCGTGGCGGACCTGCAGCGGCGGCACCTGCGGTTTCGGTGAATCGCGCGCGTGCCACGGCCGCTAGCTTCAAACAAGCATCAACAAACAGGGACGCAACTATCGGTGCATCCCTGCAACACGAACGTACATGAGAAGCGTTTGCATTACACTTCCTTGCGATATGTTGTTTCAGTCCGTGCAAGGAAGCCATCATGCAAGACCCGCGGCCCGTCGGCCAGACTCCCTCCGTTCGTCCCCGCGCCGCACTGCGGCGTACCACCAGCCTGGTGCTGATGGCGCTTGCCAGCAGCGCCGCGTTCGCACAGCAAGCCGACGTCGCCACGTTGCCCGCCGTCAAGGTTGAAGGCCAGGGCGATCTCACCACCACGGAAGGAACCGGTTCGTATACGCCGCGCGCCACCGCCGCCAGCACCGGCTTGCCGATGTCGCTGCGCGAAACCCCGCAATCGGTCACCGTCGTCACGCGCCAGCGCATCGATGACGAAAACATGCGGTCGCTGGCCGACGTCATGGCCAGCACGCCGGGCATTTCGGTGCAGAACTACGACAGCGAGCGCTATTCGTTCAACTCGCGCGGCTTTGCCATCAGCAACTACATGTACGACGGCATCCCGACGTCGTTCGATATGGGCTACGCGGGGGGCGAGTCATCGCAGGACCCCATCATCTACGACCGCGTCGAAGTCGTGCGCGGCGCCACGGGCCTGTTGACCGGCGCGGGCAACCCGTCGGCATCCGTCAACCTGGTGCGCAAGCACGCCACCAGCCGCGAGTTCACGGCCGACATGAGCGTCAGCGCCGGCAGCTGGGATACCTATCGCGCCACCGTTGACCTGTCGTCGCCGCTGAATGCCAGCGGCAGCGTGCGCGGTCGTATCGTGTCGGCCTACCAGGACAACCATTCCTTCCTGGACAACTACGAGAACCGCAAGAAGGTCTTCTACGGCGTGGTGGATGCGGACCTGACCTCGCGCACCACCCTGAGCGTGGGTTTCAACTACCAGGACAACCAGCCCAAGGGCAGCAGCTGGGGCGGTTTTCCGCTGTGGTACGCCGACGGCGGCCGCACGGACTGGAAGCGTTCGCTGAACACCGGCGCGGACTGGACCTCGTGGGCCAGCACCACGCAGGGCGCCTTTGCCAGCCTGGAACATCGCTTCGACAACGACTGGCGCATCCAGACGACGGCGTCCTATTCCAAGAACGAAATGGACGGCAAGCTGCTGTATCTGTATGGCCTGCCGGACCGCAATACCGGCCTGGGCGTGAACGGCTCGCCGGCCTGGTACTACGGCGACCGCCAGCAGAACAGCCTGGACGTGAAGGCCTCGGGCCCCTTCAACCTGTTCGGCCGCACCCATGAAGCCGTATTCGGCGCCAGCTTCAGCCGACAGTATGCCGACTTCCGCGGCCGCTTCCCGGCGGGCGCCGCCGCGCCGGTGGGCAATTTCTACGATTGGGACGGCTCGTATCCCGAACCGCAGTGGGGCGAATCCAGCACCGCCAGCCGCTACACCACCAAGCAGACCGGCTGGTACAGCGCGCTGCGCTTCAGCTTGGCCGATCCGCTGAAGCTGATCGTGGGCGGGCGCTACAGCACCTGGAAGACGGACTCGGTGGGGTTTGCCGGCGGCAACAAGCAGGCCTTCGACAAGGACGCCTTCACGCCCTACGCCGGCCTGCTGTACGACATTAACGAGAACTACACCGCCTACGTCAGCTACACCGGCATCTTCAACCCGCAAAGCTATCAAGACCGCAACGGCAGCTGGCTGGACCCGCTGGAAGGCAAGGCCTACGAGGCCGGCGTCAAGGGTGAATTCCTGGAAGGCCGCCTGAACGCGTCCGCCGCGGTGTTCCAGATGAACCAGGACAACGTGGCCCAGATCGACCCGGGCCAATTCGTGCCCGGCACCATCAACCAGGCCTATCGCGCCGGCCAAGGCACCCGCAGCCGCGGCTTCGATCTGGAAATGTCGGGCGAAGTCTCGCCGGGCTGGAACGTGGCCGCCGGTTATTCGCACTGGACCGCGCGCGACGGCGACGGCAACGGCATCCAGACCGACCAGCCGCGCAGCCTGGTGCGCCTGTTCACCACCTACCAGTTGCCGGGCAGCTGGAACCGCCTGACCGTGGGCGGCGGCGTCAACTGGCAGAGCAGCATCTACACCCTGGCCAGCGGCCCCAACGGGCAGGAACGCGTCGGCCAGGGCAGCTACGCCCTGACCAACCTGATGGCCCGCTACAAGTTCGACCGCAGCCTGTCGGCGCAGTTGAACGTCAACAACCTGTTCGACCGCAAGTATTACTCGCAGGTGGGGTTCTACAACCAGGGGGCGTGGGGCGCGGGGCGTAGCGCAACCTTGACGGTGCGCTACCAGTATTGAGGCGATTCCACCAAATGTACGGAGTCGCTCTGCTGGAGCAATTGGAGAGCTTCTGGATCAAGCCAAGGGGTTCATGGCTGTGCGGCTCAGGAAAATACACAACAGGATTAGGAGAGCAGCGCAACGCCCGGACGTATCCATGCATCGAATGGGAGCATGCGGCGACGGGGGCTAGTGGGGTGGTTGCCGAACTATGGGCAAGCTATTCCGCGATTGGCTCCGCAGGGAGCATCGCTTAAGCAGTTCAAGGCGTTTGCAGATTGGAGATTTCCTGCGATGGTGCCTAAAAGCCGCCTGTTATGACTGACGTAGGTGCAATGCGCTGGCTCGCTCCACAATTGAAATCTCTCGCGGATGCAACCGTCATCCGCTTGCCTACGTTAGGCGCTTCGTCGATTGAGTGGAAGCATTTGCGAGCACTGCAGACGACGCGCATCGCTGAGCCTGTTTGAGGGCGTGCATTTGAGCGGATACTAGGGCAGTAGAATCAAAGTGCCTGATCTATTTGGTTTGATGGGATTCCTGTGTACGTTCCCTAGATTGATCGGTTCGTGTGCCCCAAACGGGGCGTTCCTGCAGAGACGCGTTGCGAGCTGCGCCAGGTTGAAAGCTCTGATACCAGCCGTATGTCTTCGTGACCGAGAGCTGTTGTACCTGCGGCATGGACGACAGTAAGTGATTCGCAGTCTTTTGTGAGTCCATCAGAATTGACGTTGGGAGCAAATTGGGTATAACCCCCCAGTCTATATAGCCTGCATCGTTGATGAACGCGTCATGCCATTTATCCTGGATTTGGTACTCGACGATATAGATTGCTTCGGGCGAATATACCTTGCCATTGAACGTCATCGTTGAAACAAAAGCGACTTGTAATGGGCGTCTACGCCTTCTCAATAGCGTGTGTAGCCCAGGTGGTGAAATCGGTTTGCAAGTTTTTATGGTCTCCAGAGTGGAATAGCAAATTTTGGTGGTGAAGTACTGGTCATCTTTTACGGCGCTAAAATCGTATGGCTTTCCATTGACGAAGTATTGAGACACTCTTGGAATGTCAATTCGCACAGATTCGAACGATTTGAGTACGAGGGGGGTGTCGAATTTGATGAGTTCAATGATCACATCTTTCTGAATTGCATATAGTGCGAAAATTGGCGTGGAGCGATCCTTCAGGTTCGTCAAGGTGACTTGAGCAATGCCGTTGGCCACGAATCGCCTTGAGGAATAGGAGTAGTGCGCCCCTAGCTTATATCCAAACTTCAAGTGGCCGAAGTAGAGAGCTAACAATGCGCTCGGAACACCCATGAACTTCAGAATTTCTATCCAAGTGGACATCGTTGCAACGCTTCCATGAAATATTCGTGAGGGCATTATGCCCCGCGCTGGGGCTAGGCTTGGCTTGGAAGGTCGAGATTCTTGAGCTTGACAATAAACCTCTATCTGGGCGAGTCGATAGGCATGTTGTCATTGTGACGTGATCATCACTAAACCCAGAAAGCGAGTTTTATTCAATGTTCAAGAACACAACTCGTCATTGAGGACATCTAGCTAGGGATTTGACGGTGGAGGCGGACGTGATTCGTACTCCGGAAAGCCTGTCTTCGGGCCGCTAGGGTACGCCCCCACTGGGTTGTGATGCTGTGTGAATTCAGTGGCCGGTAACTGGCGTAGGTAAAAGCCAGCTTTACGACGGTCTGAGGCGTCAAAACCCTCAGTCCTCGGCGCGCCACGATTTGCGCCGCCGGGCCCGCGGCTTGGGCACCACGCCCAGTCGCGGGTCGCGCGCCAGCGCCAGTTCCACCAGCTGCGCCGCGCGCGCCTCGAAGCCTTCATCCGTCTGCGGCAGGTACAGCCACTTGCTCAATTGCGGATGCGGCACCAGCCCGGGCACATCTTGCATCAGCGCCGCCTGGCGATCGTGCGAGGTGCACACCATGACCCCATTCCAGGGTTCGTCCCGGTCGGCCACCACCAGGTACAGCGACCCGTCCAGGTAGGCCGCATCGCAGCCGAACATCTTGCGATGCGTGAAATTCGCGTCCCGTTCCAGGGGCTCGATGATCCACAGCAGCGAGTTCTGGCGAACGGGGCGCGGCTTTCTGGGCGGGGCGAACGGGTCGGGGGCGTGGCGCATGGGGCAAGTGTAGCGAATCGGGCTGCGCCAACGGGCCAGGGGCCGCACTGCCTATAATCATCCCTGATCCCCGCTTTGACGGCAGTCTTGCCGTGCCTCATGTCCCCTAAGCCTTTACGCGTCCTGTCGGTCATTCCGCCGATGACGCAGCTCAACACCCCATACCCGTCCACGGCCTACCTGACCGGCTTTTTGCGTTCGCGCGAGGTCCCGGCGGTGCAGGAAGACCTGGCGCTGGCCCTGGTGCTGCGCCTGCTGTCGGCCGACGGCCTGCGTGCCGTCGCCGCCCAGATCGACGCCTTGCCCCTGGAAAAGCACACCCCGCCCATCCAGGCCTTCATCGCCATGCAGCCGCGCTACCTGGCCACCATCGGCCCGGTCATCGCCTTCCTGCAAGGCCGGGATTCCACCCTGGCGCACCGCATCGCCGGCCGCAACTTCCTGCCCGAAGGGCCGCGCTTTGCCACGCTGGACGTCTATATGGACGAAGACGGCGGCGATCCCCTGGGCTGGGCCTTTGGCGCCCTGGGCCTGCAAGACCGCGCCAAACACCTGGCAACGCTGTACCTGAACGACCTGGCCGACGTGCTGCGTGACGGCATCGACCCGCGCTTCGAATTCGTGCGCTACGCCGAATCGCTGGCCGGCAGCCAACCTACCTTCGACCCCCTGGCCCAGGCCCTGGCCGCGCCGCTGAACCTGGTTGACGAAACCCTGCGCGACCTGACCCGCGAAGCCCTGGAGCGCCACGCGCCCACCATGGTGCTGCTGTCAGTGCCGTTTCCCGGCGCCGTCTATGCCGCCTTTCGCATCGCCCAGGCCATCAAGGCGCACGACCCCGGCATCATCACCGTGCTGGGCGGCGGCTTCGTCAACACCGAACTGCGCGAATTGAAAGACCCGCGCGTCTTCGACTACATCGACTACGTCTGCCTGGACGCCGGCGAACGCCCCTTGCTGGCCCTGCTGGAACACGTGCAGGGCAAGCGCTCGCGCCAGCGCCTGGTCCGCACCTTCCTGCGCGACGCCGAATCCGGCCAGGTTCGGTACATCAACATGGTCGAGCCCGACGTCGCCTTCGCCGAAGTCGGCACCCCCACCTGGGATGGCCTGCCGCTGGACCGCTACCTGTCGCTGCTGGACATGCTGAACCCCATGCATCGTCTCTGGAGCGACGGCCGCTGGAACAAGCTCACCGTTGCCCATGGCTGCTACTGGAAGAAATGCAGCTTCTGCGACGTCAGCCTGGACTACATCGGCCGCTACGAAGGCGCGTCCGCCACCGTGCTGGCCGACCGCATCGAAGCCATCGTCCGCGAAACCGGCCAGACCGGCTTTCACTTCGTCGACGAAGCCGCGCCGCCCAAGTCGTTGAAAGCCCTGGCCACCGAGCTGATCGAGCGCAACGCCGGCATCTCGTGGTGGGGCAACATCCGCTTTGAAAAGACCTTCAGCCCCGAGCTGTGCGAACTCTTGGCCGACAGCGGCTGCATCGCCGTGTCCGGCGGGCTGGAAGTCGCGTCCGACCGCCTGCTGAACCTGATGAAAAAAGGCGTCTCGGTCGACCAGGTCGCCCGCGTCACCCGCGCCTTCACCGACGCCGGCATCCTGGTGCACGCCTACCTGATGTACGGCTTTCCCACGCAAACTGTGCAAGACACCGTCGACGCGCTGGAATACGTGCGCCAGCTGTTCGAGAACGACTGCATCCAAAGCGGCTTTTTCCACCGCTTTGCCTGTACGGTGCATTCCCCGGTGGGCAAGAACCCCGAGGAATACGGCGTCACGCTGCAGCCGCTGCCCGAAGTCACCTTCGCCAAGAACGACATCGGCTTTCACGACCCCACCGGCGTCGATCACGACGCGCTGGGGCGGGCGCTGAAAAAAGCGATCTACAACTACATGCACGGCATCGGGCTGGACGAAGACGTGCGAACCTGGTTCCCGTTCAAGGTGCCCAAGACCACGGTCGCGAAGAACCGCATCAGCCGCGCGTTGAGCCAGCGGGGGTAGGGCGGGTCTGGACGACCCGCCCGGGGGCTACAGCAGCAACGGCGAGATCTTGCTGCCGTCCACCGACACCCCGGCGACCAGGCCGCCGTTGTTCAACACGAAGCCGACGATGGGCTGCTGGATGGTGTACGAATCGATATTGCCGTTCACGCCCAGATTCGCCACGGCCACCGTCGCGTCGGCGCCCACCGTCCAGCCACTGCTGTTGCGGAACTTGGCCAGGGCATCGTCCGTCATGAACATGACCACCATGGCCTTGGACTGCGCGCCGATCTGCAGGCCGATGGACCCGCCCGTGATGCTGTAGTACCCGGTGTCCTGGCCATTCACACGCAGAACGCCCGAACCATGCTGGGCGCCGACGATGAAGCTGGCGCTCAACACGGCCGGAAACACCAGCACGCCGCGAGCCTGGGCCACCAGCTGCTTGGATTGGGGCGCGGCCTCGTACAGCTTGGACAGGGTTGCCGTGGCGGCGGCGTTCAATTCCTGGCGCTTGTCGGCGGCAGACGCCGTCGATTGCGGGCCGGTGGTGGTGCAGCCGGTGAAGAGGGCGCTGGCCAGGCCCAGGGTCAAAGCGGTCAGGGCGATGCGGCGCGATTTCGACGAGAGATCAAGCATGGCGATTCCTTTGGGTCGGTAAGACCCTTGACGACGCGTCAGGGAGCGAGTGCTCAGGGGCAGGATACCCCGGCTTTGGGTGGGCCGTGTGGATTGTGGGCCGGCATCGCACGGTATGATCCCTAGCTGTTTCCAGGCCGGCCGGTTCAATCGCCAGAGGGTTCATCGATGAAAAAAAGCCTCCCGCTCTTGCTTGGCGTGTCCGTCCTGCTGACGGCCTGCGGCCCCAACAAGATCATCGTCGATCTGCCGTCGCCTGACGGCAAGTACCACGTCGAAGTGCGCAAATGTCCGCAAGCCGGATCGTTGACGTGGACGGAAAAAACGCAGGTCTCGATTCTGGATCGCGGTGTGTCCGAAGCGTGCCAGTCCGCCGTGAAATCCCTGGCGCAGTTCGATGCGCCCACCCCGGAAGATCAGCTGCAATTGGAATGGCTGTCGGACACCGAACTGCGTGCATGGCACCCGTCTTTCAACCCGGAATATGGTCCGCAGTCTGCGAATTTCAAGCCGGGTACGCCGATCAAGCTGGTGTACGCGCCGAAGAAATAGGGGGCGGGCTTTTGTAGGCACAACAGGATCGGCGTGCCGCGAGGCAGGTCATATACTGGCCCTTCCGATGGGAGGGTGCCATGTGCAGCCACTACCAGACCCTGAAAGACGCCGAACTGCTGCTGAAGCTATTCGGCGTGCCGATGCCCGAAAAACCGTATGCGCACGACATGCATCCGGGCGTGAATGGGATGTTCGTGCGCCGGCTAGTCAAAGGCGATGGCAACGGCAATCGTGAACAGCGCGAAGCCGTGGTCGGACGCTGGGGCCTAGCCCGGCGCGGCACCGCGCCCTTGCCAAAACTGTCCACCTTCAACGCCCGGTCTGACCGACTGGAAACGGCCCGCACCTTCCAAGCCGCCTGGTTCGACCGGCAACGGTGCCTCATCCCGGCCGACGCCATCTTCGAACCGGACTGGCGTCAGAAATTCCAGATACCCACGCGCTTCACCCGAGCCGATGGCCACCCGCTGGGCCTGGCGGGTATCTGGGAGCGCGGTCTGGATGCCGAGGGCGGTGTTGTGGAGACGTACAGCATGATCACGGTCAATGCCGACGACCACGCATTATTCCAGCGGTATCACCGCAGCCATGAAGAAAAGCGCATGGTCGTGTTGCTGGCCGATACCGCCTACGACGCGTGGCTGGGCGCCTCGCCTGAGGAAGCCATGTCCCTGCTGCGGGGGGCACCGGCAGAAAGTTGGTGCGCCACCCCGATGCCGCAAGGGAATGCGACCAATCTATCGTTGTTTTAGTCGCGCGGTGCTGCACGGGGCCCGTCGTTGACGGTCAATGTGGCCGCGCAATCCCGCGTAGGCAATCAAGTTCTCACGACGCGCGGTTTCAAAGCCCCCGCGCTAGCCCCTTGGCCGTGTCCTCGACCGACCGGCCTTCATTCACGGCATCCTTGAGTTCGCTGACGAACCACGGCAGCACCAACTTCGTGTCGCTGTCCGACAGTCCGATCCGCAGCCGCTCTTTCGGCTCGCAGACCTCTGCGCCATTCTGCGACGAACCTTCGCCCTGCACGGCGGCGGGCTTGGACAAGCCAAGTGCAGGGGTGGAAAACACCGGGTCCGTCGTGATGGCTGATGCGGTGGCGGCTACGCCAAGCAGCATAGCGCCGGCAAGCAATTGGATTCGGAAGGTCGGCATGGTGCGCATCCTTTGAAAACTCGGGGGGCTGCACGGGCGACCGGTCAGTTTCGCGGGTGCGCCGTGATGGAGATATTTCGCTATTGTGCAGCGCGCAGAGGCGATCAGGTACGGGAGAGTTGTGATCGTCTGTGAAGATCTGCGCGGCGTTGGGCCGAATTGCTTGATTTCGCTTGGTGCCGCACTACATCCGCAGTCGCGAAAACTATGCCTTAAACAAAAGGCTGTTCCTAATCACGAGAGAGATATTACGGCCAATAGCTGCAGAATCATTGCCAGCAACGGACTCAGGCTAATAAAAATTATTTTTGCCAAAAAACGAACTGAAAGCGTGCCGATCTAGCGGTGCTGATCATAGGCTGAGAAGAATGTGCCGCGACGGATAGTTGGCAAATATGCCTGAACTTCTAATCAAGGAAACTTTGGACAGCTTTGAACTCTCGGGAGGGCATCTCCGGCATTGATGTATTGGACAAACCACTGCTTGACCAGAGAACATACGATGTAAGGTTTCCAAATGTTGAATAATACTATAAAGTAGCTTTTGGGTGTCTTCCCTGGAATTGACTCGACGGACCACTAATCCAAGGAACCTCCGCAGCATGTTGGATTTTGTGTTTTGTCGACATTTGGGGGTGGGAATCGTTTCACTATCTATAGGTTTTATCTGAAAGGGTGCGCTGCCATTCAATGGTAAGTCTGGAATTAATCTAACGCCAAAAGCCTTATTAAGCCTATTAATGGGAGGTAGTGGTGGGTCTGAAATATGCGAATTTGAGTAGCCGTACTCGTGCATTCATGCTGGAGGAAATTGACAGAGATAACTCCGCAGGCACGCTATATATCAGCAATAGGCTAACTCGATCGGGGGCCTTAGGTTGGCCTTCTCTTATGCGGGAAGCCGCCGAAAAATACGACGACTCCTGGCTGTCGGAGGAGCTGAAGAATAGACGTCTTTTAAAGACTCAGGAGGAGCGAAAAAAGCCTTCCGGCGGTATTGCGATTGTCAGAGTTCCTATTAATGCGCACATTACATTATCAGAAAGTGAATTTAATCGAATGTACGTGCGTGGAATTTGTCTTACAGCGATAGCTGATAATTTGCCATACGTCGTAGTCTATCGCGCACGAGATTCAGAGAATCCAAGACAAGAATCTGCGGCCTTAATCGGCAAAAAAATTAACCCCGTAGTTCTTTTAAATGACATACGTTCGTCAGTAGGAATCGATACAGCATTGGGTGTTCCACCTGGGCCTAACTCGGGGCTTTCTGTGCGAATTCATTGAGCCATTGTCAAGCTCAATGAATAATGGAGATGCCCCACTCATGTCGTCATGATCGGTATGGTCCTGGTGGTGATAAATTAAATTGGAGTGTTCTCCATTAGAAAGTTTTGTGGTGGAAGGGTGTGAGTTTTTTGGCTTATTATTATTTTTAATATTTTAAATATTATTTAATGGCTGTGATTAATTTTTTTAAATATTAATGTGAAAAAAATGGAATATGTTTTTGATGTTTCTTGTTCTGATCTGAGTGATCTGCAATCATCACTGCAGCGAGAGAATTCTTCGCAATTTAGCGGTATTTCAGACATATGGGCGAATATTCATCCATTCTATGTGGCGGTTAAAAATTCCGACGTGATTGTGGGAGTTTGCTCGTTGAGTTACCAAGAAGGAGCGAATAGCGCAGAAATTTTCAAACTGTATGTCGTTCCCGAGTTTCGTGGGAGAGGAGTCGCGAGGGCTCTAATTAAAGAAGTAGTTAAATTTTTAAAACGCAATAACGTTGATGAAATTTTTGTTGAGGTGATCGATGAAAGTCAGGACTTTTGGGAAAAAATTCTCGTAGAGTTGGAACATAAGCATTGGTTTGAAAATAAATATTCATTGGTTATTTGATAAAAATTTATGAATGTTGTGCCGCGCATTAATTGCGCAGGATGAAATAAATAACGCTCTTTGGCAGTCATTGCTAGAGTGTGTATTTTTGCAAATTCTAAAATTGTAGGAATATCGATGTCTGATACTGATGTTGTGTTTCGCTATGACGGTATGAGTGCAGATCAGGGAGAGTTGAGTCTTTATGATTCTGCAGAAGCGTTAAAAGGAGTGGCTACTCTAATAAATCAGGTGAGTCATGCCTTTGCCAATGATAATGAAGTACGGGATAGGATCGCCAACCCTCAAGAAGTTGTCACGACGATGGTTGGTGCAAAGCGGGGCTGCTTTGAATACATCGTCAATGTGAGATTTTCAGATAGAGTGGTTGGAAGAATTGGAAAAAGCGTCGTCCTAAAGCATTTTTGGGACTATCTAGATCTCAGTGTGCTACTCGCGACCGGTTCAGAGGCCGAGAGTAATAATCCGCATATAAGAAAAATTGCTTCTTCGGATGATACCCCATTTGAAGAGTTAGCTATTCGGCTGGAGCAACCGCTTAAAAACATACTTCGCCCTATTTACACTAGCGGGGCAGAAATTCTGACATTAAATCGACCGTACGCAGGTGATCGCCTTTTTTTAGATTCTTCAAGTTATGATTATGTGAGTACGTCTGAAACAGACGACGCGCTGGGACATTGGAATGGAAATGTTACGAAATATAATATTTTGACTGGATATGGCAGAGTTTACTTAGACAGTATTCGCCGCACTATCCCCTTTAATATTGTTGATTTTCCGGCCAATCAGCGAGCTCACCAAGCCGCTACCGCATCTATGAACGATCGCGCTCAAGGGGTTGCTGAAGGTAAAAGGGGGTTTGTTGGCCACAAAGTGTCCAATGCCGTTGGACGTATAAAGCGCATATTGGTCACCGAAATTAATCAGCCATATGACAGCTGAATCAGTGTTCTGCAGCAGCTTCAAAATTCCATTTATTGATAGGTGTATGCTTATGTCAGAATGGGCTGCGCATTGGCAAGGATTTGGAGTTGCTGTCGGCTTGCTTTTAGCATTTGGTGGGGCGTGGAAATTTTGGTTGGAGCTACGACGCCATAAAAAACAGAAGGAACAAGAGGAAGCTCTTAAACGGACAGAATTCTTTTTGTCTCAGCATAGACGCTTATTTGATGATTCAGATCTTTCTTGGGTTTTATCTCATATAGATGGGGATTATTCTGCGTTTCGTGATGAAAAAAATTGGGATAAAAACAGGAAATTTTTAACATTTATTGAGGAGATAGAGTTTCTTGTGCGGGCGGAAAAGATAAAATCTGATGCTGCATGTTATATGTTTGGGCATTATGCGGATTGCGCGCGACGAGGAGAAAATTTTAAGTTTGGTATAGATATGTCTCGTTGCCACTGGGCAGTATTTTACGAGTTTTGTGACCGTTATGATGCTTACAGGACGAAATATCCTAATGGGCCGATGGGGCAGGTAAGCTTATAAACATCTACCTCGGAAATGGTTCTGGGCGTGTTTTGTTGCAATAATGGTGTTGGGCTGCTCTTTCTTAATCGAAACCATAGCCACGGGAGCTTGGGGCTGGAATGCTAGAGACGTGGCTCGGCCTACGGACGTAAAAAAGCCGCTATTGCGGCGGCTATGCGCTCCTGTTAACTCCGGCGGACAACCCGGGCGATCATTGGTGTGATCGCAGGGCGAGTACACGGTGTATCAGGTTGCCAAAGTGCGTAGCGGTGTGATGTCCTTGTCACGTTGGACTCGGAATCATGAACTGCTTATTCGCGGTTATGGCGCTGCCGCACCCCCCAACGCATCCATCACCCGCGCCGAATAAACCATCGCCGCACCCGCATTCATCGCCACCGCAACGCCCAACGCCTCGGCAATCTCTTCGCGCGACGCGCCCAGTTTGACGGCCGTGTCGGAATGCACCGCGATACACCCATCACAGCGCGTCGTGACCGCAACGGCCAAGGCAATCAATTCGCGAGTCTTGGCGTCCAGGTGTCCGGTCTTTTTGCCGGCACCCGACAGCGTCCGATAACCGCCCAGGGTGTCGGGTGACAGTTTGCCGAATTCGCCGATGCGGCCCATGAGTTGCGTGCGGTATTCGTTCCAGTCGAGCATGTTCGTTCCTTTTCATCAGGGGGAGGGCGTTGATGTCCAACGCCATGAGGGAAAGTGTAGGACGATGAAATGCGATCTATGGCATAGTTAAGTCTTGATATTTAGCGAATTCGTCTCATGGATGCGTTGAGTCAGCTGCTGGCCCTGGCGCAGGGTGAAATCCGCTTGGATACGCGTTGCGCGCTGAGCGGCAGTTTCATCCTGCCCCACGAGCCCTTGCCCCCCGGGCAGGCCGTTTTCCATCTGGTGCTGGACGGGCGGTGTCGGGTGCAGTCGTTGCCGGGCACGTTTCTCGATCTGTCGCCGGGCAGCTTTGTGTTGTTGCCGCAAGGGCAGGCGCATACGCTGAGCGGCATGAACGCTGGGGCGGGGCAAGCGGCATCGAGGGTGACGCAAGAGCAACCGGTCGACGCGCTGTTGCCCGTGACTCGCACCGCGGATGCCGATGGTGACGGCGAAGTGGATCTGCTTTGCGGACGGCTTCTTTACAGCCAAAGCGGCAGCACGTTGTTGATGCAGCAATTACCGTCCGTCTTGCAGGTGTGCCTGCATCAGACGCCCGGCATTGACGCGTTGCGAACGCTGACCCAGTTGTTGAGGCATGAGGTGTCGGCCAGGCAGCCCGGCGCGTGGGCGATCGCCAATGCGCTGGCGCAGGCGTTGCTGGCCTATGCGATGCGTGCCTATGGCGAGGGTGAGTCATCTGACGCGCCCCAACCGAGCTGGCTGGCCCTGATTGCCGACGAGCGCCTGTGTGCGTCGTTGCAGGCGATGCTGGCCGACCCGCAGCATCCCTGGACGCTGGATACCCTGGGCGCCGCTGCGGCGATGTCGCGAGCCACCTACGCCAGGCGATTCAAGGACGCCTCGGGCATGACGCCCGGCGCCGCGTTGCTGGCGGTGCGCATGATGCACGCGAGCAAACTGATGCTGCAGACGCGCCGGACGCTGGCGGATATTGCCGAGGCCGTGGGCTATCAATCGGAAGCGGCGTTTGGCAAGGCGTTCCGGCATGCATTGGGCAGCACGCCTGGGCAATGGCGCAAGAGCAGGGCGAACGCGTGACGCCGCAGCCATGTGAACCGGCGGGCTTGACCTGCCCAGGGCAATACGCCTTTGCGTTGAGATAAGCCGAGCAATTGAGTGCATCGGAATCGATCCTCACGCATTCATGTACTATCTTCCATCGATTCTGTCGTGTCCCCAAATTCTGGCTACGGCACATGCCAACCCTTGAAAGGCGAGTCTTGCAGTGCGCTGCGGCGCTGTTTTCGTGACAGCGCCTGGCGGGATCGGCTCGCTGGACCGCGGTTCGCCCACACGTCAAACCCATCAAGAAAAACGGAGAAAGTTGATGCGCTTAAAGGCTCTTGCACTCTGCATGCTGGCAGGATTTGGAACGTCGGCAGTAGCAAAAGACAGCACGCAAACGTTGCAGCAGGCCTTCAAGCAAATTCCGCAGGCGGTGTTGTCTGCCCCCTGGGCGATGCAGATTGTCTTTCTGGATGTGCAGGCCTGGCGCGCACTGGAGCCATCCGGTCCGACGGCCGACGGGATGCGCAGGCTGAGCCTCGCACAGCCGATCCGTCCGCTCGAATCCGTGGGCTATGGCCTGGACCAGTGGTCGCTGAATGCGAAAGTCGCTTTTGACGAGGTGTCGTATTTCGCCGGGTTTGGTCAGGCGCCGTCCAATGTCAGTTATTGGGGGCTGAAGAATAAGCAGGCCGTCGGAAAACTGGTCACCAGTCTGAAGCAGGGCGATTTTGCGGACGTGGATGGCGGTGTGCCGGGCCTGATCGCCAATGGCGCCGAGGGGGTGATGGATATGCAGAAGGCCAATCCGAAGGATCCGTGGCGAGGCATGATGGGCAAGGCCAGCTTTGTCCTGCCGCTGGATGCCACGCTGATCCAGGCGTCGTCGGGGGCGGCTATGCAGAGTCTGGCACAGACCGCGCCGTCGGTGGCCGACAGCGAAGTCGTGGCGGCCGCGCTGGCGGGTTTGAAAGAGGCGGTGCCTGCGAACAGCGGCCGCATCGTTCAGGCCGCGGTGATTTCCCCGGTGATGGGGCTTAACGCGGTGGATCCGGCGAAGGTGTTGCTGTCGACCCATGGCGATATCGACATCGCCAAGCAGAATCTCAAGGCGGCGACTGAGGCCAATGGGCGCGGTATTCCGCCTTACTTCTCGGGGATTCTTGCGGACGCGCAGATCGACGATGTGCCGGCGGTGGTGATTTCGCTGGCCTACGCGGATTGCGCGACCGCCAAGCAGGCGGTTGATGGTATTGATGCGGCCTGGAAGGCGAGCATGGCGGCTGCGGTGCCGGCCAAGTTCTCGGGCAAGACGGTCCAGGCCGGCAAGCTGTGCGCGGCGGTGGTGAACCTGACGGCGCCGAAGGCGGAAAATGCCGGCAACCCGATTTTGGCGCAGGTGATGAACCGCTATATGCGGCGCGACTTCACCGTGTTGCAGATCGGCGCGCCGCGCTGATCGCTCGCCTAGGCCGTTTGCGTCTAGGCCTCTTGCGTCAACAGCTTCAAGGGCGGCCCATTTGCCACGCCAGTGGCACGTGGGTCGTTCTTTGCAGGGGCAGGGACGTGTCGGCGAAGCGCGCTTCGATGCGGTCGCGTTCGCGGGCGTCGACGCGTTCGCCCAGTACCAGCGGAAGCTGCCGGCAACGGTTCAACGCTTCGGCTGCGTTGATACCCAGCAGTTCAGCGGTTGCCTTGGCGGCAGCCAGCAGGCGGTCTGCCGGGCATGCGGTCAGGTGCAGGTCGTATTCCGCGTAGATGTCGCGGGATAGCCCCGGCGTCGGCTCGGGTTCGTTGCCGCCGCTATAGAACTCGCCTCGGTCCAGGAACGCGTCTTGCTCGGCATAGTGTTCAAGCGCGACGGCATAGTCTTCCAGCTGCGATGACGGCTGCTGCCGTTTCTGCACACTCAATACGTCGGCGAAGGTGGCGGCTTCCAGGTAGTTGACCAGTCCGTGCGCCATGGCGAAGGCGGGGTGTTCCTCGCCGTCTTCATCGACGGCAGGATCGTCTTCGTCTTCGCGGGTCGACAGATAGAGTTGGGCGTCGACAAGCGGCACGCCATCGGTCACGTAGACCCAGCAATAGCGGTCCCAGACGTCGCCGTCGTCATGACACGCGGCGATGGCTTCGATGCCGTCGCGAAGGCAGAGGAGTTTGCGCATGGGAAGGAGTTCGCCGAAAAGGGCGATGATGCCAGATTCCGATGCATGGACGGCGCGCCAGCACGAAGATGCAGGGTCCCACTTTCATTGATTCACACCCCCGCCACAAAGGCAGGGCCGTGTCTTTCATTGACCCGCCACCAGCGTTTGACACCATTTTTTACTGCGTTTCGCGGCCGTAGCCGTCATCCTCACCCGTACACTACCGGGAACATCAAGGAGCAATATGTCGATTCAAACGTTGGGCCGTTACGGTGTGGTGCTGTTTCTCGCGGTGCTCAGTTCGGGCTGCGCCAAGGTCGTTGGCGAATGCGGCTGGGTTCGCAGCAGCTGCATGTATGACGGCAAGTACGAAGAGGGCGAAGAAGACTACGCCGAAGCCGAAGCCAAGCGGCTGAACAAACAATCCACGGATCGGCTGCGTCGCAGCAATTGATTCTCGGGCGCGGGCTTTGAACCGGGTGAGGCCTTAGCCTGCGGCCTGCCAGTTACGAAACTGTTCGAATAGGCGAAATCCAACATAGGATTCGCCTTTGGGCCGAAACCGCCGGTAGTAACAATCCCAGTAGCTGATCATTCGTTGCTGTGCCAAATCCAGGAACGCTGGATTGGACCGCAGAATCGTGCCGTAGAGGTGTTTGTCCAGTAACGGCAAGCATGCTTCGATTTCATGCAGGATTTCGACAACGTACTCGCTGCCAAGCTGGACTAGAAACGGCACCACCCATGGCTCTGCCCCGCAGGCCAACCGTCGAATTTGGCGCTGACGCACATAGCCGTCCAAATGACGTGACCGTATGCAGGCGTAGATCAACGCTTGATGTGCGTTCAACTGAGGAAACAGGGAATCGTCGTTGGTATGTTCAATGCGATAGGGTAGCTGCAGTGGCTCGTTCTGCACGATCACAAATACCCCATGACCTTCCATGCCACTAGGGCAAATGGCGTTTGAGATCAGTGTGACGTCGGACCGCAGTGAAGAGGGAAATGCCCTAGTCAGTCGCTCTGTCCGTTCTCGATCAGCCCCGCCGTCGCGAGAGAGCATCTAGACCATCCTGTTTGAACGTCTTTCGGTGTGCCGCCTGGCCTCGAGTAAAACAACGACCGGGATCTACGCCGCCACCGCCGCTTCCGGCAAGAAAAACCGATCCTTCAATTCCTGCAGGCCGATCCGGTCCAGCATCTCGGTCAGGCGTTCGGCCGGCTTTTTCTTCGGCAGGTTCTTGTACTGCGCGATGATCAGTTCGTTCTTCATCGAGTGTTCCCAGCCGACCAGCTCGGTCACGCTGACCTGGTAGCCGTGGGCTTCCAGTTGCAGGCAGCGAAGCACGTTGGTGATCTGGCTGCCGAATTCACGCGTATGCAGCGGGTGGCGCCAGATTTCGGCCAGGGGGTCGGCCAGGGCGCGGGCCTTGTTCTTTCTCAGCACGGACGCCACTTCGGCCTGGCAGCAGGGCACGACGACGATGTACTTGGCCCTTTTTTCCAGCGCGAAATGAATGGCGTCGTCGGTGGCGGTGTTGCAGGCGTGCAGGGCGGTGACGACGTCGATGGTCTTGGGCAGTTTGTCCGAGGTGATCGATTCGGCCACCGACAGGTTCAGGAACGACATGCCGTCAAAGCCCAGGCGCTTGGCCAGTTCTTCGGATGACTTGACGAGTTCTTCGCGGGTTTCGATGCCGTAGATGTGCGAGCCGCTCTTGGCGGCGTCTTTCTGTTCCTTGAAGAACAGGTCATACAGGATGAAGCCCAGGTACGACTTGCCCGCGCCGTGATCCGCCAGGGTGACGGCGCCGCGTTCCTCTTGGACGTCCTTGAGCAGGGGCTCGATGAACTGGAACAGGTGGTAGACCTGTTTCAGCTTGCGGCGGCTGTCCTGGTTCATCTTGCCGTCGCGGGTCAGGATGTGCAGGGCCTTGAGCAGTTCAATCGACTGGCCGGGGCGGATGTCGTGGGTTTTTTCGGACATGGGGCAAGGCAATGCGCCCCGCGGGCAGCGGGGCGCAAAAGAAGGCGGGAAAGCGTCAGTTTAACGAAATCCCTAGGCCGCAGGCGCGACCGCGGCGCCCTCGATGCCATGGCGGGCCAAGGCCTGCTCGACGAATCCGCTGCGTTTCATGTCTTCGACGAAGGCGGCCAGCACCTGCTGCGCGGCCTCGCCGCGGCGGCGCGGCAGGCCCATGGCCTGGCGGATGGTCATGAAGCTGCCGGGCAACAGGCGCAGGCCGCCCAGGCGGGCGGCGTCGGCTTCGAGCTGCTGGCGTACGCCGGCAGCGACTTCCGTGCCGTCTTGCAGGAAGGTGTCGACGACGGTGGGCGAGGTGGCGGCGCGGGTGATGGCGGCGTGGCGAAGTTCACGCGTCAGGTACAGGTCGTAGGCGCTGCCTTGGCCGACGGTGACGCGGTGGCGCGGGTCGTCGACCTGGGCCATGTCGTGCAGGGGCGAGTCGTGGCGCACCAGGTAGGCGCCTTCGATCAGCACGTAGGCGTCGGTGAAGGCGATGTCGGTGGCGCGCTTGGGGTCGATGGCGAAAAAGCCGATGTCGGCGTCGTTCTGGCTGACGGTGTCGACGGCCTTGCCGGCGCTGTCCAGCACGACCAGGGTCAACGGCACGCCCAGGCGGTCGGCGAAGGCCCGGGCCAGGTCGACGGAGACGCCCGCGGCATGGCCTGCGGCATCGCGCCGGGCCAGGATGGGGTTGCCCAGGTTGATGGTGGCGCGCAGGGTGCCGGTGGGGGTGAAGGCTTGCAGGATGTGGGGGGCGATGGCGGTCATGGTGAATGGAAAAAAGGAATTCGAAAAGAGAGCGTCAGGGGGATAACCGGCGTCAGACCGCGTGCCGCCCCGCTTTTGCCGCACAACAAAGATCAATCCGCGTGGGCTGAAGATCTTCGCCAAACCAGGCATTGATCGCGGCGCGGCGCTCGCCGACGTAGACGGGCGCGCCGGTGTCATCGAGCGTCATGCCCAGGTCATGGCCCGGCACCAGCAAGGTGCCGGACCGCTTGCGCCACCACGCCCAGATGCGTTGCAGGCTGGCGTGGCTGGCTGCGGCATCGGCGGTGTCGGCGACTTGTCCGGAAAGCAGTTCGGCCCGGTTCTTGGCCGCGTCGCCGGTGAACAGCACCGCCTGGCGGGGATCGTCGACGTAGAACAGCAGATGGCCGGGCGTGTGGCCCGGCGAGGCGATGGCGGTGATGCCGGGCAGGAAGGTGTCGCCGTCCCCGATACGGCGAACGCGCGCCTGGCGGTTCAGTTCCTGCACGTACAGCTCGGGCAGGGGGTTGAAACCCGGCGGTTGCGCAGCGGCCCATTCCAGTTCCTGCTGGCCGATCCACACCGTGGCGTTGGGAAACAGGGTGAAGTTGACGGCGTGGTCGTAGTGGGCGTGGGTGAGTACGACGTCGGTGATGTCGGCGGGCGCGACGCCACAGGCATCAAGGTGCGTGGCCAACTGGTGCCGCACGCCAAAGGCGCCGACGTCGACCAGAATCTTGTGGTTGGCCGAGCGCAGCAAAGTGCTGGTGCTCCAGCCCAGGCCGCCGTGGCAGACGGCGCGCCCCGGGTAGCCCTGGATCAGGATGTCGATCTGGTACATGGCGTCATTCCGCGGTGATGTGGGCGTGGGTGATCAGCGTGCGGTAGCGTTGCAGGTCGTCGCGCAGCTGGCGCGAGAAATCGTCGGGCGTGCCGGCGACGATTTCGTTGCCGCCTTCGGTGGCCAGTTTACGTATCACCTCTGGGTCTTGCACGGCCTGCATCACGGCCTGGTGCAGCGTGGCGAGGATGCCGGGATCGGTGCCGGCCGGGGCCAGCAGGCCCTGGAACTGGGTGACGACGAAGTCGCGGTAGCCCAGTTCCTGCAGGGTGGGCACATCGGGCAGGCTGGAGGCCCGCCGCGGGCCGGTGACGGCATAGGCGCGCAGTTTGCCGGACTGGATGTGCGGGGTGGCGGTCACCGTCGTGTCGAACGTGAAGGTCAGCTGGCCGCCCAGCACGTCGGTCAGGGCCTGGGCGTTGCCCTTGTAGGGCACGTGCGTCATCTGGGTGCCGGTCTGCAGCGCCAGCAGTTCGCCGGCCAGGTGGCCGCCTGCGCCCAGGCCGGCCGAGCCATAGGTGACGGCGCCGGGCTTCTTGCGGGCAGCGGCGATCAGGTCGTCAAGACTGTGCACGGGCGATTGCTGCGGCACGACCAGGGCGTACTGGTAGCTGGTGATCTGGCTGATGGGCGCGAAGTCCTTCAGCGGGTCATAGGGTGTTTTCTTGTACAGCGACGGGTTGACGACCAGCGGGCCGCTGGCGTCCAGCAGCAGCGTGTAGCCGTCTGGTGCGGCCTTGGCGACGAAGTCGGTGCCGATCATGCCGTTGGCGCCCGGCTTGTTCTCGACGACCAGGGTGCCCTTCAGCGTCTTGCCCATGTGCGCGGCGATGACGCGCGCGGTGATGTCGGCGGCGCCGCCGGCCACGTAGGGCACGATCAGGCGGATGGGCTGCCTGGGGTAGCCCGCGGCCGCGTCCGCGGCGTGGGACGCGGGGGCGGCCAGGGCGGCGAGCAGCCCCAGTGCAAAGAAGGCTGAGCCTTTCATGATGTGTCTCCTCCGGGATGCGGGGCCGCGTCAGCCGTGGGGCTGGCCGGCGTGGCGGCGCAGCAGCGCCAGCACGTCGGGGGCGATGTCGATGCCGTGCTGGCGTTGGCGGGCCAGCTTGGTCAGTTCGATTTCGCCGGGCTGGATCACGGGGCGCTGCGGGTCGGCCGGCGGGCTGTCGTGCAGGATGGCGGCAAAGTCGTTCATGCGCTCGGCCAGCCATTGCGTCGAGCCCAGGCGGCGGGTGTCGATGAGCAAGAAGAAATGCCCCAGGTTCTGCGGTTCGTCGGGCGCGTCGACCCAGGATTTGACGTGGGTCAGGTAGGCCGCGTTGGAGAGCAGGCCGGCGAACAGGTCCACCATCAGCGCCAGGCCGTAGCCCTTGTGGCCGCCGATCGGCAGCAGGAAGCCGTCCAGGGCTGCTTTGGGATCGGTGGTGGCCTGGCCCTGGGCGTCAGTGGCCCAGGTGTCGGGGATGGCTTGGCCGGCCTTCAGGGCGTTGCGGATCTTGGCGCGGGCCACCACGCTCATGGCCATGTCCAGCAGGAAGTGCTGGCCGCCCGGGTTCGGCACGGCAAAGCCGATGGGGCTGTTGCCCACGCGGGCGTCGGTGCCGCCCCACGGGGCGATGGTGGTGGTGGCGTTGCTGCCGATGATGCTGGCGTAGCCGGCTTCGGCGGCGATCAGGCCGTAGGGCGAGATGGGGCCGAAGTGGTTGCTTTGACGGGCGAAGGCGATGCCGACGCCGCATCCGCTGGCGGCCTGCATGGCGGCGCGCAGCGCATGCATGCCGACCAGCGGGCCGACGCCGTTGTCGCCGTCCACCAGGCGCAAGGCGGGCGCGGGGCGGGTGACCTGAATATGGGCCTGGGCATTGATGCCGCCGACCTGCAGGCGTTCGCCATACGATTCGATGCGCGACAGGCCGTGGGTGGACAGGCCGAACAGGTCGGCCAGCACCAGCACGTCGACGACGTCGGCGGCATCCTGGGGCGGCAGGCCCAGGGCCTGGAAGGCGCGTACGCCCAGGTCACGCAGGTCGGCTTCCGCGATGACGGCGGGGGCAGGGGAACGAGCAGGGGCGGTCGTGACGCCGGTGGGGGCAGCCATGGTCAAAGTCCTTGTGCAAACAAAAGAGGGGGCGATGGGGGCGGGGCTATTGCGCGGAAATGTGCGCGTCGCGCACGACCTTGCTCCAGCGGCGCTCTTCGGCGTCGATGAAGGCGGCGAACTCGGCGGGGCCGGCGCCGGACGGCTCGGCGGCGTCGTGGGCCAGGCGCTGGTGCACGGCCTCGCTTTTCAGGGCGGTGTTGGCGGCGGCCTGCAGGCGCGCGACGACGGCATCCGGGGTGCCGGCCGGGGCCAGCAGGCCGAACCATTGCGAGCTCTCAAACCCGGCAAAGCCTTGTTCGGCCACGGTGGGCACGTCGGGCAGGATGGGCAGCCGGTGTTCCGAGCCCACCGCCAGGATCTTGATCTTGCCGGCCTGGGCGTGCGGCAGCAGCCCCGGGATGCCGGCGGCGGCCGCGTCGATGTTGCCGGCCAAGAGGTCGGTGACCTGGGCGCCGGTGCCCTTGTAGGGCACGTGCACCACATCGATGGCGGCGGCGGTCTTGAGCATTTCGAAGGCCAGGTGGCCGGCGCTGCCGTTGCCGGCCGAACCGTAGTTCAAGACGCCAGGCTTGGCGCGGGCCAGGGCGACGAATTGCGGCAGCGTGGCGGCCGGCACCTTGTCGCCCACGGCAAACACCATGGGCAGCTTGGCCAGCAGCACGATGGGGGCGAAGTCGCGGCGCGGGTCGTACGACAGATTGGGCATCATGGTCGGGTTGACCGCCAGCGTGCCCACATGGCCCAGGATGAGCGTGTAGCCGTCGGGCCGGGCCCGCGCGACTTCCTGGGTGGCGATGGTGCCCTGGCCGCCGCCTTTGTTTTCGACGATGACCTGCTGGCCCAGGTCGCGCGACATTTCCACGGCCACGGCGCGGGCCACGACGTCGGAACTGCCGCCGGGGCCGTAGGGCACGAGCAGGCGGATGGGGCGCTGCGGCCAGGCATCGGCGGCGTGGGCGGACGGCATGGCGGACAGCAGCAAGGGGGCGGTCGCAAGGGCCAGCGCGGTGCGCAGGCAGGCTCTCCGTAATGGCTTCATGGGGTGGGGTCTCCTGGTCTGGGCCGCTATTGGTTGCGGCTGGAAGACATCGTGCCCGGCGCCCGGAATCGAGTAAAGTGCAAAAATTAGTTCAATTCTTGATGAAAACGCATGAATTTCGATCTCGCGGATCTACGCGCTTTTCTGGCGGTGGCTGACCTGGGCAGTTTTCGCGCGGCGTCCGAGGCGCTGCATCTGTCGCAGTCCGCGCTGTCGCGGCGGGTGGACAAGCTTGAGGCGGCACTGGGTGTGCAGCTGATGACGCGCACGACCCGCAAGGTGGAGCTGACGACCATCGGCCGGGGCTTCGTGCCCAAGGCCCGCAGCGTGTTGAACGAACTGGAAAGCGCGTTGATCGGCATTCGCGACGTGGCCGAACGGCTGTCGGGCATGGTGACGATTGCCTGCGTGCCGTCGGCGGTGGCGTATTTCCTGCCGGATGTGATCCGGGAATATCACGCGCAATACCCGCGCATCCGCATCCGCATCATCGACGAGTCGTCGTCGCAGGTGCTGACGGCGGTGGCGCGGGGCGATGCCGATTTCGGCCTGACCTACATCGGCGCCAACGACGCCGAGATCGAATTCAAGCCCTTGCTGGAAGAGGCCTTCGTGGCGGCCGTGAGCCGCAAGCATCCGCTGGCGCGGCGCAAGTGGGTGGGCTGGGCCGACCTGGAAGACCACCCGTACATCACGCTGGCCCAGGGCAGCGGCAACCGCTTCCTGATGGACCAGGCGCTGGTGCACAGCGGCTGCCGGCCGCGCCATTTCTGCGAAGTGCAGCACGTGCCGGCGCTGGTCAGCATGATCGAGGCGGGGCTGGGCGTGGGCGTGGTGCCGCGCCTGGCGATGCCGGGGCCGGAACATGGCACGCTGGTCAGCGTGCCGCTGCGCAACCCCACGGTGACGCGCACCATCGGCCTGATCCACCCGCGCGGCAAGGCGCTTAACCCGGTGGCGCGGCTGTTCTATGACCTGTTGGCGCAGCGGGTGGAAGCGCGCCAAAAATAACAGGCCGCCCGAAGGCGGCCTGTGTTTGCGGTGCCGGGTGCGATGCGTGGTCCGATATCTACCGAACTTGCATCGGCGGCATCAAGCCGGAAAAACCGGCTCGCCCAGGTTCAGCATCAAGCGGTTGGCCCACGCAAAGATCGCGTCCGAATGCAGCAGGTCCAGCACCTCGCCTTCGGTCAGGCCCACATCCTTGAGCGCCTGGATGCTGTCGGCATTGACGGCGGCCGGCGCGTCGGTGATCTGGATCGAGAACTTGCCGATCGCCAGCTCGCGCGCGGTGGTGCCGGCGGTGGCGGGGTCTTCGAACACCTGGGCGATCACGTCATTGCGCTTGGCCAGTTGTTCGAAGCGCTGCGCATGTACCGACGCGCAATACACGCAGCCGTTGATGCGTGACACCACGGTGGCGCCCAGCTCGCGCTCGGCGCGCGACAGGCCGCCCGGCGCATACATGATGGCGTTGAACGCCGTGGAGCGCTGGCGCAGGATTTCCGGCTGGTGCACCAGAAAGCGGTAGTAGTCCGAGACCTTGGCCTTGGGGTGGCTTTCTTCCAGCACGGCGATCTGGTCGGGCGTGGCCTTGTCCAGGTCGATGACGTCGAGCCAGGCCTTCCATTCCAGCGATTCGTTGGTGAAGCCGTGGTTCTTGATGACGTCGCCGGGGGCGGTGGCGGCGGTGTTGGCCGGGAAGGGCGCGGCGGGCGTGCCGGCGGCGCGGCCGGGTTGCTCGGCCAGCGACTTCATGGCGTCCAGGCCCGCCACCAGGCGCACCTGGTACGACAGGAAGGCGATCAGCTGCGACAAGGTCACCACGGCCGGCGTCGAGACGCCCGCGGCCGGCAGGGTCTTGAGCGCGGCTTCGTCGCCTTCGACGGGCTTTTCGATCAGCTTGCGCGTGAATTCCAGGATGGCGGCCAGGCGCGGATCGGCGGCGTCCGCGGGCTTGCCGGATTCGGCCACCTGGATGTCGGCGGCGTTGGCGCCCGCATCCACCAGACGCTGGCGGTAGTGGGCGGCCAGCGCAGGCGACGGCGTCAGGCGTGACGCGTACAGCGCGACCAGCAGGCGCTCGGCCAGGGTCAGGCCGGGCAGCGCCGGGTCGAACAGGGCGTCGTAGCTGCCTTGCGTGGCGGCGGCGACCTTGTCGCGCTGGTGGCGCGCGGCGTAGGTGGTGCTGTCGGCCTTCAGGCCGACGAGCTGGTCAACGAGGTCTTTCGCGGCGTCGTAGACGATAGGTTGTTGTGCCATTGAGGGTGTCTCCTTGGATGTCATTGAGCCGGCTTGGCGGCCGCGCGAGCCTTCACCGCCGCGTCCAGGAACGCCAGCACGCCTTCCCAGGATTCCTGGTCGGCGCGGGCGTTGTCCTTGGGGTTGCCGCCACTGGTGCTGATCTTGCCGGACACGGGGTGGGCGTAGACCAGCTGCGTGGTGGGCACGTACGGGAACAGGATGGAATGCCCGCCGTTCTCGTAGTCCAGCCACTTGACCGGGTACGGGTGCTGTACGTCGGCCAGCTTGTCCTGCACCATCTTCGAATACAGGCTGGACGGCCACGAGCCGTCGTCCGTGGCGGACAGCAGCATGACCGGGCCCTGGATGTCTTCGACGCGGATGCGGGCTCGCGCCACGGCGTCCGGGTCCTGCAAGGCCGTGAGGATGGCCTTTTCGTGGCGATGCGGCGACGGGCCTTCGTCGAACGGCGCCCAGGTGGCGGTGCGGTTGTTTTCCCAGACGTGGGGCAACGGCTTGCCGCCCAGCAGCCAGGTCGGGCCTTCGCGGCCGATCTTCGGGTCGCAGGCGTTCTGGCCGCTGTGCACGACGGCGCCGGGCACATAGGCCACCACCGCCGACACTTCGGTGGGGAAGGTGGCGCCCAAGAGCAGCACCAGTTCGCCGCCGCGCGACTGGCCGCTGATGGCGACGAAGTCGTGCTTGGGCTGGACCTTCTTGCGCAGCCAGCGCAGGCCGGTCTGGAAGTACTCCAGCGGGGTGTTCGAGATGTAGTCGGACAGGCCCGGCGCCTTGAAATACGCCAGCGCAAAGGCGGCATAGCCGCGCGAGGCATACAGCGCCGCGCGCGGTTCGTTGATGCCGCCGCCCGAGCCGTTCAGGATCATCACGGCCGGGTGCGAGCCGGGCGTGGCGCCGGCCGGCAGGTACAGCGTGCCGACCAGGCCTTCTTCACGCACGTCGATGCGGGTGACGCCGTCGGCGGCCAGGCGCTGCACGAAGCGGCCCTGGGCCTGCGCACCCGCGGCGCGCACGACGATGTCGGTGACCAGGGCCTCGGTGACCGGGTGGTTGAAGTGTTCGCGGCTGGGCGAGTCCACGGGCGACTGCGACCACACCAGGCCCATGGGCGACACGCCGGCATAGTCGCCCGACGCCGGGGCGTCGCGCGACAGGTCGACCACGCCGTCCTCGCCCGCCACGAAGGCGGCGTGGCTTTGCCACAGCACGCCGTTGCGGCGGGTCAAGGCGGTGATCTCGACCGTCTGGCCGGGCGCGACGTGCTCGACCCGGATGTGGCGCGGCACGTCGATCAGGGCGTCCGCGGGGGTGATGGAAAGGGTCGGGACCATGGTCTTACTTGCCCGTGTCCTTGGTGACCATCATGGCCGCGGTGCGGTCGCTGGTCATCGGGGTGACCTTCAGGCCCTTCTTGGTGGCCCAGATGTTCTTGTAGTGGTACAGCGGGATGATGCCGACGTCATCGGCCACCAGCTTGACCGAGTCGCGCAGGATGGCTTCACGCTTGGCCACGTCGAATTCCGAGGTGGATTGGTCCAGCGCGGCATCGACCTTGGGGTTGCTGTAGTGGCCCCAGTTGGACGCGCCCAGGCCCTTCTTGGCGTCGACGGTGGCCAGGATGTTGACCAGCGCGTAGCTGGCTTCACCCGTGCCGTTGCCCCACGCCAGCATGCTGACGGCGAATTCGTTCTTGTTGGCGCGGCCCGAATACACGGCCCACGGCACGACTTCCACCTGCGTCTTGACGCCGATGCGGGTCCAGAACTGCGCCACGGCCTGGGCGGTTTCCGGGCCTTGCGGGTAGCGGTCGTTGGGCACGTGCATGGTCAGCTTGAAGCCGTCCGGAAAGCCCGCGGCCGCCAGCAGCTTCTTGGCCTGTTCGACATCGTTGGGGATGTCTTTCACGTCGGGGTTGTAGCCGAAGGTGCCCTTGGGCATCCACTGGTTGGCTTCGGTGGCGGCGCCTTGCAGGATGCGGTCGGCGATGGCCTTGCGGTTGATGGCCAGGTTCAGCGCCTGGCGCACGCGCACGTCCAGCAGCGGGTTCTTGTCCAGCGGCTTGCCGTTGTTGTCGGTGATGTACTGGTTGGGCGCAGGGTTGAAGCTGGGCTGCAGGATCATCACGCGCAGGCCGTCGTAGGGGTAGACGGACACGTTCGGAGCCTTTTGCAGCTTGGCCAGGTCAGACACCGACACCTTGTCGATCACGTCCACGTCGCCGGCCAGCAGGGCGGCGGTGCGGGCGGCGGCGTTGTTGATGTAGCGGTAGTTGACCTTGTCCCAGGTGGCCTTTTCGCCCCAGTAGCCGTCGTTGCGTTCCATCAGGACGCGGTCGCCGGGGGTGTAGGACACGAACTTGTAGGGGCCGGTGCCGACCATGGCCTTGCCCGAGTTGTAGTCTTCGGTCGTCGACTTTTCGCCGACGTGCTTGCTGACCACGTGTACCGACGCCAGGTTCAGCGGCAGGTCGGGGTTGGGCGCCTTGGTCTTGACGATCAGGGTCAGCGGGTCCTTGGCGGTCATCGTGTCGATGGTGCGCAGGTAGCCGGCGTAGGTGGCCACGCTGCCGGGCACGGCGCGGGCGCGGGTGTAGGAATAGATCAGGTCGTCGGCGGTGAACGGCGTGCTGTCCTGCCACTTGACGCCTTCGCGCAGCTTGAATTCCCAGGTGGTGCTGTCCAGCGGCTTCCAGCTCACGGCCAGGCCGGGCTGCAGCTTGTTCCACTTGTTCTCGATCAGCAGGTCCCAGAAGTGCAGGGCCACCGAGCGGTCGCCGGCATGGTTGTTCAGTTGCGGGTCCAGCGACGACAGCGGGTCGGCGAAGCCGATGGACAGGTTGTCGGCCGAGGCCGCGGCGGACACGCCCAGGATGGCGGCGGTCAGGGTCGAGAGAATCAGGCGTTTCATGTTCGGAGTCCTTGGTGAGGGGGAACGAGCAGTAAAGGTTCCATGGATCGCGGCGCAGGCGCCGCGGTCCGCGAGCGTCAGGCCATGTCGTTCAGGTGACAGGCGCTCAGGTGGTTGATGGCGATTCCCTTCAAAGTGGGAACCTCGGTTTTGCAGCGCGGCATCGCATGCGGACATCGCGGATGGAAGTGGCAGCCAGAGGGCGGGTTCAGCGGGCTGGGAATCTCTCCCTTGATGGCGGTAAAGGTCTTGTGGCGCGATTTCAGGTTCGGAATCTCGGCCAGCAGCGCCTGGGTATAAGGGTGGTTGGGGCGCTGGAACACCTCGTCGACCGTGGCCGTTTCCACGACACGGCCCAGATACATGATGACCACGCGGTCCGACAGGTGCTCGACCACGCCCAGGTCGTGGCTGATGAAGAGATACGTCAGGTTCAGCTGTTCGCGCAGGTCCATGAACAGGTTCAGGATCTGCGCCTGGATGGACACATCCAGCGCGGCCACGGCTTCGTCGCACACCAGCATCGACGGCTGCACGGCCAGGGCGCGGGCAATGCCGATGCGCTGGCGCTGGCCGCCGCTGAACTGGTGCGGATAGCGCTGGCGCAGCGCGGGGTCCAGCCCGGCGCGCTGCAGCTGGGCGCTGACGTAGTCGTCGAACTCGCCGTTGCCCACCAGGCCGTGGATGCGGGCCGCTTCGCCCACGATCTCGTCCACGCGCAGGCGCGGGTTGAGGCTGGCGTAGGGGTCCTGGAAAATCATCTGCACTTTCAGGCGGGCGGCGTGGGCTTCGGCCGACGTCATCTCGGCCGGACGGCGGCCGTTGATCAGTACTTCGCCGCCGGACGGCGTGAGCAGGCCCGCCGCGATCCGGCCCAGGGTGGACTTGCCGCAGCCGGATTCACCGACCAGGCCGACCACTTCGCCAGGGTTCACGATCAGGTCGACATGGTCGACGGCGCGCGTGACGGCCGGCGGTCTGGACAGGCCCAGGCGCTGCAAGGCGCGGCCGGCGGCGCCCACGGGGCGTTCGCCAAAGCGCTTGCTGACCTGGCGCAGGTCGATCAGGGGCGTGACGCCGGCTTGCGCGCCGGCCGTCGTGTTGTTGCCGGCCGGCGTGTCAGGCTTTGCTTGCAAGGACGTGCCGATAGCGGATTGCTGGCTCATGCCGCCACCTCGCGCAGTTGAATCGTCGGGTGAAAGCAGCGCACCTGGTGGCCGGGCAGCACGTCGGTGATGGCGGGCGCCTGGCCGCACTGCGCCGTGGCGCGCGCGCAGCGCGCCGCGAAGGCACAGCCGGCGGGCAGGTTGAGCAGGTTGGGCGTCATGCCGGGAATCTGGCGCAGGCGTTGGCCGCGCTGGTTGTTGCTGGGCAGGCTGTCGATCAGGCCCACCGTATAGGGATGCTGGGGACGATCCAGCACGTCGTCGACCTTGCCGTGTTCGACGATGCGGCCGGCATACATCACGGCCACTTCGTCAGCGAGGCCCGCCACCACCGACAGGTCGTGGGTGATCCAGATGAGGCTGGTGCCATGCTGCTGCGCCAGCTTCTGCACTTCGGACAGAATCTGCGCCTGGATGGTGACGTCCAGCGCGGTGGTCGGCTCGTCGGCAATGATCAGGTCGGGGCGATGCAGCATGGCGATCGCAATGGCCACGCGCTGGCGCATGCCGCCGGACAACTGGTGGGGGTAGGCCAGCAGGCGTTCTTCCGGGCTGGGAATGCCCATCATGCCGAGCGTGTCGCGGGCCAGTTCGCGGGCCTGCGACTTGCTCATCTTGTTGTGGGCGCGCACCGTTTCGATCATCTGCACGTCCACCCGCAAGACGGGGTTCAGCGTCATCATCGGATCCTGGAAGATCATGGCGATGCGGTTGCCCTGCAGCTTGCGCAGTTCGCGCGGGGCCAGTTGCGTCAGGTCGCGGCCCTGGAACAGCACCTGGCCGCCGACCACGCGGCCGGGGGCGTCCACCAGGCCCATGATGGAAAAGCCGGTGACGGACTTGCCCGAGCCGGACTCGCCGACCAGGCCCAGGATCTTGCCGCGTTCGAGCGTGAACGACACGTCATCCACGGCGGGCAGGGTGCCGGCGCGGGTGAAGAAATGGGTGCGCAGGTTGCGCACTTCCAGCGTGGCCGGTGCGGCCGGGTTCGATGCGGCGGCCGGCGCCGCGACGGGGCGGACGGCGGTCATTTGTGGGTCCTCGGGTTCAGCACGTCGCGCAGGCGGTCGCCCACCAGGTTGATCGCCACGATGGTGACGAGCAGCGCGATGCCGGGGTAGAAACTGATCCAGTATTCGCCGGACAGCATGTATTGGAAGCCGTTGGAAATCAGCAGACCCAGCGACGGTTCGGTCACCGGCACGCCCAGCCCCAGGAAGCTCAGCGTGGCTTCCAGCGTGATGGCGCGCGCGATCTGCAAAGTGCCGATGACGATCAGCGGCGGCAGGCAGTTCGGCAAGATGTGCTTGAGCATGATCCGCCAGTTCGGAATATCCAGGCAGCGGGCGGCTTCGACGTATTCGCGGCGGCGTTCGACCAGGGCCTGGCCGCGCGCGGTGCGGGAGTAGTAGGCCCATTCCAGGATCACCAGCGTCAGCACCACGTTGCCCACGCCCTTGCCCAGGTAGGCCAGGATCATCATGGCCACCAGGATGGACGGGAACGACAGGATCAGGTCGACCAGGCGCATGATCAGTGCATCGACCTTACCGCCCGCGTACGCGGCCAACAGGCCCAGCAGCGTGCCGATGATGCCGGCGATCAGGGCCGAGCCCACGCCGACCATCAGGCTGATGCGCAGGCCATACAGAATGCCCGACAGCAGGTCGCGGCCCTGGCCGTCGGTGCCCAGCCAGTAATGGAAAGTGCCCAGGCCGTTCATCGACCCCGGCGTCATGCGCGAATCCAGCACGTCGATCTGCAGCAGGTCGTACGGGTTCTGCGGCGAGATCCACGGCGCCAGCACGGCCGCCAGGATCAGCAGGGTGGCGATGACCAGGCCGAACACCGCCGTCTTGGACGACAGGAATTCCAGCAGGTTGCGGCGCCAGGGCGATTCACGGCGCAGAGCGGGCGTAGGGGTAGGGGTAGATGCGGCACTCATGCCGAGGCCTCCAGCCGCACCCGGGGGTCCAGCACTTTATAAAGAATGTCCACGATCAGGTTCAGCGTCACGAACAGGCACACCACCACGATCAGGTAGGCCACGATCACGGGGCGGTCCAGCGCGTTCAGGCTGTCCAGGATCAGCTTGCCGGCGCCGGGCCAGGCGAAGATGCTTTCGGTGATGACGGCAAACGCGATGGTCGAGCCCAGTTCCAGGCCCAGTACCGTCACCAGCGGAATCATCGTGTTGCGCAGCACGTGCACACAGACCACGCGAAACGGCGACAGGCCCTTGGCGCGCGCGAACTTGACGAAGTCCAGCGGCATCACGTCGCGCACGCCGGCACGCGTCAGGCGGATCACCAGCGAGATCTTGAACAGCGACAGGTTCAGCGCCGGCAGGATCAGGTGGCGCCAGCCGTCGGCCGTCAGCCACGACCACTGAAAGCCCAGGAATTCCACCGTCTGGCCGCGGCCGCTGGCAGGCAGCCAGCCCAGCGACACGCTGAACGTCATGATGAGCATCAGCGCGACCCAGAAGGTCGGCAGCGAAAAGCCGACGATGCTGCCCGCCATCACCAGCTTGGAAAAGCGGCTGTCGGGGTACAGGCCGGCCAGAAGACCCAGCGGCAGCCCGATGATGACCGCCAGCAGCAGGGCGGCGATCGCCAGTTCCAGCGTGGCCGGCAGGCGCTGGATCACCAGTTCCACGGCGGGGATGTTGTAGACGAAGCTGTTGCCCAGGTTGCCGTGCAGCGCGCCGTTCAGAAAGCCCAAGTACTGCTGCCACAGGGGCTTGTCCAGGCCGAGTTCGGCGATGATGCGGGCGCGGTCGATCTGGTCGACGTCCTGGCCGATGAGGATGTCCACCGGGTTGCCGATCGCGTGCAGGCCCACGAAGACGATCAGCGTCATCAGGAAGACGACCACCGCGGCTTGCGCGATGCGTCGCAGCAGCCAGCCGGTCATTGCGCGGTCTCCGGGTGCGCGGGCTGCGTCGAGGCAGGTGCCCGGGCTGGGGTCCATTCATCGCCGAATACTTCGGGTTCCGAGAACGCTTCCATGTTGGCGTAGTGCACCGCCACGTCTTCGCGGTAGAACAGGCCCGCGATGCCCTGCGCCAGGCGCTTGGCGCCTTCGCTGATGGCGGGAATGTCGCCGGACACGGTGCCCTGGGTCAACGCGGCCGGGTACGAGAAGCAATGCACCCGGTCCAGGCCCGGACAGGCGCCGGCAGTCTTTTCCTGCAGTTCGAACACGGGGCCCAGGTCGGGCGAATCGTGCAGTTCCTGGTCCTCTTCGCCGGTGGGCGGGGTGTAGCGGTCGCCCCAGGCGCGCACGTGCGGGGCCAGCGCCGCGAATTCCGGACGCACGGTCCAGTCGATGCGAAAGCCCGTCGAGAAGATCAGGAAGTCCAGCGTGAACACGCCCTTGGGCGTGGTGACGCGGATGTCATCGCCCGCCAGTTCCACGTCCTGCACGCCGCAGCCCAGGTTGAAGTAGGCATTCGGGTGGCGCGACACGCGCAGCGTGCTGCCGCGCGGGGGCGGCACCTGGGCGGCGTTGATGTAGTGGCGGATCTTCCACTTCCAGTCGTCGGGCAGGTTCAGGTGGCCGTGGGTCAGGCCCGGGTTGCCGGCGCCCTTGCCCTTGTTGATGCGGGGAATGTCGTTGCGGCGGATCAGCAGGTCCACGCTGGCGGCGCCGGCTTCCAGTGCGGTCGCCGCGCTGTCCATGGCCGACGCGCCCGCGCCCACCACGCCGACGCGCTTGCCGGCCAGGGTGGCGTAGTCCATCACGTCCGACGAATGGGCCCAACGGTCGCGCGGCAGCTTGTGCGCAAAGGCCGGCACGTAGGCGCCGCCCAGGCCGTCGCGGCCGGTGGCCAGCACCACGCGGCGCGCCAGCACCGTGCTGCGGCCCGCGGGCGATTCGATGTCCAGCTGCACCAGCTGGTCGGCGCGTGGCAGCACGGCCAGGATGCGGTGTTCGTTGCGCACGTCCAGGTTCAGCACGCGGCGGTACCAGCGCAGGTAATCCATCCATTGCAGGCGCGGAATCTTGTCCAGCGCTTCCCAGGCCTGAAGGCCGAACTGCGCCTCGAACCAGGCGCGGAAGGTCAGGGCGGGCAGGCCCAGCGCGGGGCCGGTCAACTGCTTGGGCGAGCGCAGCGTTTCCATGCGGGCCGTGGTGGCCCAGGGGCCTTCATAGCCTTCGGGCGCCTGGTCGAAGATGGGGGCGACAATGCCCAGGTGCGTCAGCGACGCCGCCGCGGCCAGGCCGGCCATGCCGCCGCCCACGATGGCCACGTCCAGCACCGGCTGGCCGTCGACCATGCGCGGCGTGACCCAGTTCTTGGCGGGAATTTCCAGCCAGGACAGGTCCTGGCGCAGGCGGGCTTCCAGATTGGCCAGGCCTTGCGGCGCGGGGGCCGGGCTGGCCGGGTTGGCAAGCGGCAAGTTCATAGTGCGGGGGTATCCGTAAGGGGGGCTTCATCACCGTAGATGGATTGCAGCAGCGCGCCATGCTGGCAGGCGTCGTGCAGCACGAAGCCGGGCAGCAGCGCCGCTGCGGCCTGCGCCAAGGCATCGGCCAAGGCCTGGCAGGCCGGCGTCGGCGCTTGCGACTGCGGGGTGATGACCCCGAAGAAAAAAGGAATGTCCAGGTCGATCGGCCGGATCACCACGCCCGCCATTGGCGCACCGTAGGCGGTAATGGGTTCCAGCACCGACACGCCCAAACCGGCGCGCACGGCGGCCAGGGCATTGACGGACGAATTGGTTTCAATGGCGCCCAGCGGGTTGCCGCCAGGCGGCAGCGCGGCGTCCAGGCGACGGCGCAGGCGGTACGGGTTGGCCATGGTGATGACGCGGCGTCCGGCCAGCTCGGCCACGGGCACCACGTCATGGCGTGCGGCCGGGTCGTTTTCCGGCAACGCGACCACACAGGGCGCCTGCCCGATCCAGTGCACCGTCAGGCCGCGGTGTTCCAGCGGCAGGCTGGTTGCGCCCAGCTGGGCCGCGCCGCTCAGCACCGCGTGCACCACGCGTTCGGGCGATGCGCTGCGCAGTTGTATGCGCGCGGCGCCGCTTTGCGCTTCGATGCGCTTGAGCGCATCGGGCACCAGCCCGGCCGCTAGCGCCGACGTGGCGGCCAGCAGCAACGGCTGCGCCTGGCCGCGCGCGATTTCCTCGGCGCGGCCGCGTATCTGTTGCAGGCTGGACAGGGCGCGTTCGACGTCGTCGTACAGCAGGAAGCCCTGGTCGGTCGGGGTCACGCGGGGGCCGCTGCGGGTGAACAGGGCGTAGCCGATCTCGGCTTCCAGTTCTTGCAGCAGCCGGCTGATCGCCGGTTGCGAACGGCCGAGCAGCCGCCCGGCAGCGGTGACGCTGCCTGTGGACATGACGGCCGCGAAGGCCTCGAGTTGGCGAAGTTCCATCTGGGGTGCTTTATGCTCAGAACGAATTCTTGCCCACTCAGTATGCGCTTTACAAATAATTAAAGGGCATAAGCAAATTCCCTAATGGGGATTTCCTGATGGCTTTTCATTACTGCGAGTTATTTCAATGACTTAGGGGATATCCCTAGGCGGCAAGCCCTGTGCCGGGGGAATTTTGGGGGACTTTCTTTTACCGAGGCGCCATGCCCTTGCGCACCGGCAGGGACGTGTCCAGCAGCTCGGCGGTGGCCTTGTCGCTCTCTTGGATACAGGGTTCCAGGGCCAGGCTGGCCAGCAGTTCATCGTAGATGTCGCCCATCAGGCCGGCCGGCCGTTTCAGGTCACAGGACACTTGATGCACGCGCAGCAAGAGCGAGCGCATGCGTTTGACCTCCCAGAGCAGGGCAAGGACATCGGCGTTCCAGGGCTGGCGCTCGCGGATGACGCGCAGCTCGGCATGGGTAAGGGGGACTTTGAACGGCATGGTGAAAAACACTGGTTATATATCCAGTATAATCCGCCAAAAACAGGGCCGGGTTTGTTGCAGGCCGGCCAAGTGTTACGAGCTGCAGGCGTCAGGCCACTGCCGACCGCAGGCGCGCCATGCTGTACACGTCTGCATAGCCGCCGTCGCGAATGGCGTAGTCGCGCAGTTGCCCTTCGACTTCGAAGCCGTGCTTGCGGTACAGCGCCACCGCGGCTTCGTTGTCGCAATAGACCGCCAGTTCGACCCGGCGCAGGTTCATCCAGTTGTCGGCGATATCCAGCAGTTCGCCCAACAGGCGGCTGCCGATGCCCTGGCGTTGCCAGGCGCTGGCCACGCCCATGCCGATGGACCCGCAATGGCTGCGGCGCACGCGCGCAAATTGTTCCAGCGTGGCGTTGCCGATGACTTCGCCCTGGTGCGTGGCCACCAGTGCCACCAGGCGCTCGTTGTCGGGGGCCAGCAGCCGGCGCCAGCGTTCGGCCGGCTGATAGGGCATCTGCAATACCTGGCGCGCCATGGCCGGGTCGTTGTACAGCGCGGTGATGCCGGCCAGGTGGGCGTCGGCGAAGCGTTCGATGAGGATGTTCTGGGTCACGGGAAAGCGGTCGTCGGTGTGGGGGCTATCTATATATAGAGGGCAGGGCCATCAGCGCCGCTTGTCGGTTCGCCGCGGCGCCGGCAGCGGCGTGCCGACGTGGCTGGCCAGCCAGTGTTCGATCTTGTCCTCGCGGCGGGCGGCCCAGTCCTTGCCCAGTTCCAGCACCAGCATGTTGCGGGTGTCGCCGAAATCCTGGCCGGGCGCCTTCTGGAACATGGCTTGCCAGATTTCCGAGGCGACCAATTCGGTGGTGAGCAACACGCCGATGCCCTTGGCATCGATCCATAAGGGCGCTGCGCGTTCGTCGACGTGGGTCTTCAGGTTTTCCAGCAGCTTCTGGGCCATCGACGCATTGTCTTTCGAGGCCGCGATCAGGACCAGGTACTGGCGCCGGTTGCTGGACGGTTCGTCCGAATCGCCAAAGGGATTTTCCATGGTCGTGCCTTCAGGGGAAGTCTTGGGGGGCGGCCGGTTATCGGCCGTCATGTCCGCACCATAGCACCGCGGCGCCCTGGCGTCGGATCAAGCGGTGTTTTTTTCGCGCGAATCCAGCCAGGCGCGTCCCTTGGGCGTCAGCACCGCAACGGCCGGGCCATTGGCTTCGCCGCGTGTCAGGTCGACCAGGCCGTTGGCCGTGGCGTCTTCCCAGGCCGACAGCCGGGGGCAGGATGTGCGCCAGGCGTCCATGATGTCGGCGTAGGTGCGCGGGTGTTCGGACACCCAGATGAGAAACTGCGCCAGGTTGCCCAGTTGGGACGCGCTGGCTTCGATGGCGGGACTGTCAGGCATGGCCGGCTCCTTTTCGAACAGCCAATGCCACGATACTCCCGTCAGGAAACCGGCGTCACCGTGTCGCCGGGCCGGGCCAGCTCGTGATAGATGTCGTCCAGATAGGCGGGCAGTTCGTCGGCGGCCACGTCCGCCGGAATCACCAGGTTGTTGCGCACGCGCTTGCCGGGCTGGGCGTCATAGACGACCCACTGATCGTCTTCGCGCAGAATGACCAGCTGGAAGCGGCGGTAGATATCGAATTTCACGGTGTTTTTCCGCCTGCGTCTTTGTCGATGATTTTCTTCATCGACGGGGCCGGGTGCAGCGCGTACTTTTCGCGTTCGTAGAAAGCCACCGCATCGGGTCGGGCATCCAGGAACACGGCGCCCATGTCGCGGGCCCGGGCATCGGCTTCGGCGTACGCCATCAACGCCCGTCCGGCGCCGCTGCCGCGGATGGCTTCGTCGACCACCAGATCGTACACGTGCAGGTGCGCGCCGCGGGCCAGGGTATGCACGGGCCGGATGCCCATCACGCCGACCAGCTTGCCGTCCAGGTACGCGCCGACCAGCTCATAGCCTGCGTGCGACTGGCGCCGCACGCGATGCAGGAATTCCGCTTCGTCCAGCTTGCGCAACTGCGCGATCAGGGGATAGGCCTGCGACCAGTTGGACGGCTCGATTCTTTGCACGGCAATCATGGAATTCCCATCGATGTTCTGTCGGGCGGTCAGGCCACCATGGCCTACCCCCACCAGGAGCGACCATGGAAGAACAGGACGGTTTTCAGATCACGCGCGGCGCCGTGCAGGTGCAGGATGGATTCGTGCCGGTCATCGAGGCGCAAGGCCAGGGCCCGGACGGCCGGACGTTGCGGGGCGCCGTGACGGTGACCGAGTACGGCGTCTTCGACGACCAGGAAGAAGCGATCAACGCGGGGTGGACGATACGCGTGCGGTCGATCGAGGTGCAAGGCGACGGCTTGTCGATACGGATCGACGGCTGACGCATCGGGCGGCACGCCGGTCGATGCAGGGCGGATGGCGCCTGGTTGACACCAAACGGCAAAAAAAATCCGGCCCGAAGGCCGGAAAAAGTTACAACAACAAGCACAACGGCTCGCCGGCACGAGCCAGTGCGGTGAGAAATTTATCAGATATGCGATAGATTGCAATCCCCTGTGTCCACAAGTCGGACACATTTACCTAGACCACCCGCGTCACCGTCGTGCCGTTCCGGAACCAGCCGTCCAGATTCGCCAGCATCAGGTCCGCCATCGCGCGCCGGGTTTCGTGCGTGCCGCTGGCGATATGCGGCAGCATCACCACATTGTCCATGCCGTTCAGGGCAGGGGGCGTGGCCGGCTCGTGTTCGAACACGTCCAGGCCCGCCCCGGCAATGCGTCCATCGCGCAGCGCGGCGAGCAGCGCGGTTTCATCCACCACGCTGCCGCGGGCGATATTGATCAGCCAGCCTTGCGGCCCCAGCGCGTCCAGCACGGCGGCGTTGACCAGGTGGCGCGTCGCGGCGCCGCCCGGCACGGCCAGCACCAGGAAGTCGCTCTGCGCAGCCAGTTCCAGCACATTCGCGCAGTATTGATAGCGGGCAGGGGCATCTGCCCGCGGTTTGCGGCTGGTGTACAGAATGGGCATGTCGAAGGCCTCGGCGCGGCGCGCGATCTGCAGCCCGATGTTGCCCAGGCCCACGATGCCGCAGCGCTTGCCGCTCATGCGGGTACCCAGGCCGAAGCCTTCCTGCGGCCAGCGGCCTGCACGCACGAAACGGTCGGCTTCGGCCAGGCGGCGCGGGGCGGCCAGCATCAATGCCAGCGCCGTGTCCGCGACGCAGGCGTCCAGCACGCCGGGCGTATTGGTGACCAGCACATTGCGCGCCTGCGCCGCCGCCACGTCGATGGTGTCGTAGCCCACGCCGAAACTGAACACGCCTTCCAGCGCGGGCAGCGCGTCGATCAGCGAACGCGGCGCGCCAAAGCGGCCGCTGGTGGCGATGCCGCGGATCGTCGGGCCGTGTTCGCGCAGCAGCGCGGCCTGGTCTGGGCTTTCCCACCAGCGGTGCACGCGGTAGCGCGATTCCAGGTCGGCGGTCAGTTCGGGCAGCAGAGGGCCGACCATCAGCAGGTCGGCGGCGGGGGCGGTCAAGGTGGATGTCATGGCGGTGTTGCGGGGTGAAGGGCGGCCTGCGGGATCGCGGGCCGCCAAAGGTTGAACTACTGGACTTGAATATGCCGGGTCTTGATGATCTGCCCGTAGTGTTCGCGCTCGCTGGCGGCCAGGGCTTCCAGTTGCTGGGGCGTGGAACCATGGGCCACGGCGCCCTGCGATTCCAGCTTGGTTTTCATGGCGGGGTCGTTGGCCACCTCGCGGATCGCGGCCGACAGCTTGTCGATCACGGCTTGCGGCGTGCCGGCCGGGGCCAGCACCGCCGTCCACGAGCCTGTCTGCGCATTCTTCACGCCGGCTTCGTCGATGGTCGGCACGCCGGGCAGGGCGGGCGAGCGCGTGGCACCCGTCACGGCCAGTGCGCGCAGCTTGCCGGAATTGACGTAGGGAATCGTCTCCAGCACCGACGCGAACAGCATGTCGACCCGGCCGGCCATCAGGTCCGTCATGGCCGGGCCGCCGCCTTTGTAGGGCACGTGCATCAGGTCGACGCCGGTAGCCTGTTGGAAGATTTCGCCGGACAGGTGCGGCGCGCCGCCCGTGCCCGAACTGGCATAGGTGTGCTTGCCCGGCTGCGCCCGCGCCAGGCTCACCAGTTCCGTCACGTCCTTGGCGGGCAGGCTGGCGGGCACCACCAGCACGAACGGCAGGTCCGAGAACAGCGACACCGGCGCAAAGGCCTTGGCCGGGTCCGAGTGCAGCTTGTAGATCCACGGGTTGATGGCCAGCATGCCGGAATTGGCGAACAGCAGCGTGTAGCCGTCGGCGTTGGCGCGCGCCACCAGGTCGGCGGCGATCTGGCCGCCCGCGCCGGGGCGGTTATCCACCACGACGGACGCGGACAGCTTGTCGCCCAGCGCCGCGGCCAGCAGCCGCGCCGAAATATCGGTGCCGCCGCCAGGCGCGAACGGCACGATCAGGTTGATGGCGCGTTCGGGGTAGGGCGCAGCCTGCGCCGCGCCCGGCAGGACGCTGCTGGCGGCCAGGGCCAGCAGCGCGGCAATGAGCCGGATGCGCGGGTGCGCGGGTCGGTTTGTCTCCATGGATTTTCTCTTTATGGTGGATGGGTGGGCAACGAAGGTCGGGCGATTCCGTCCGCGAAAACACGGCTGCGGCGGTTCGCCTCGAGGTGTGGGGGCAGGGCCCGCCGACACGGCGCGAAGCCTCCTTTTGTGTCGGTGGACCGGGGTCTGGTCCCTGCGGCCGAGTATAGGAATGCCTGTCGATGGATGACTGTTCGAGCTATAAATAGCATTGATCAATTCAAGGATTGAATCGATGGAATTCCGCCAGCTTGAATGCTTCATCGCCGTGGCCGAAGAACTGCACTTCGGCCGCGCGGCGCAGCGCCTGTGCATGACGCAGCCGCCGCTGTCGCGGCAGATCCAGTTGCTGGAGCAAGACCTGGGCGTGACGCTGTTCGAACGCAGCAGCCGCCAGGTGGAACTGAGCGCGGCGGGCCGGCGCTTCTTGCGCGATGCCCGCCACCTGCTGGAATATTCCGCGCGCGCCGCGGCCATCGCCCGGCGCACGTCGGGCGGCGAGGCCGGCCACATCACGCTGGGGTTCACCGCGGTGGCGTCGTACCGGCTGATGCCGTCGCTGGTGGTGCGGGCGCGCAAGCGGCTGCCCGGCGTGGACATCCAGCTGCGCGAAACCGTCAGCACTGATCTGTCGCGCCTGTTGGTGGCGCGCGAGGTGGATGCGATCCTGGCGCGCAGCGTGCCGCAGCAAAGCGGCATCGAGGCCCGCCTGATCGAACGCGAGCCGCTGGTGCTGGCGCTGCCAGCGGGGTCGCCGCTGTGCGCGCACGCCGTCGTGCCGCTGCGCCTGTTGCAGGGGCAGCCGTTCGTGCTGTATTCGCCGCGGGAAGGCAAGTACTTCTATGACCGCATCGTCGGCGCCTTCGGGCTGGCCGACGTGCAGCCGGAATACGTGCAGCGCGCCAGCCAGACGCACACCTTGCTGGCCTTGGTGCGCGCCGGGCTGGGTGCAGGCATCGTGCCGGATTCGGCGCGCGAGCTGCGCCTGCAAGGCGTGGAATTCCGGCCGCTGGGCCAGCGCGATCTCTATGCCGACATGTACCTGGCGTGGCACGCGCAGCACGACAACCCCGCGCTGGCCGCGTTTCTTACGCAGGTCGCAGAAACGGCGTGACGCGCAGGCGGCCTACCAGCGATGCGTGTACATCGCCGTCAGCACCGTGCCGGCGGCGGGCAGGCGGCTGCTGTTCAGGCTGTTGCGCATCAGCTGGCTGTACTGCGGGTAGTAGTCGCGGTTGAACAGGTTTTCGATGCCCAGCGTCAGCGTGTCCTGCTTGCTCAATTCATAGCGGCTGATCAGGTCCACCGTGGTGTAGCTGCTGACCTCGCGGCGCCCGAAACTGTTCACGCCGTCCAGCCGGTAATCCTTGCTGCCGAAATACGTGACCTGCACGCGGTTGCTCCAGCGCTCGTTGGGGCGGTATTGCAGGTAGCCCGTCAGCTTGAGCGGCGGGATGCGGTAGCCGGTCATGGGCTGGCTGGGCTGGCCGTCCGGTGTTTCGCGGCCGCGCGTCCAGGTGAAGGTGCCGCCGGCGCCCCAGCGGTCATCGTCGGTGCTGTAGTCCAGGCTGCCTTCGACGCCGAAGATCTTTTCTTCCGTGCGGGTCAGGATCAGCCCGTTGTTGAAGCTTTGCACGTCGCCCAGCTTGGACGTCGAATAGAACACCGCCAGCGTCGCCGACGTATTGCCGAAGCCGCCTCGCCAGCCCAGCTCATAGTTGTTGGTCTTCACCGGTTGCAGATCCGACGACGCAATGTCGAAGCCCGGGCGGGCATTGCGCATCTGCACGCCGATATCCGGCAGCTGGAAGCCCTGGCTGAACGAGGTATAGAACTCTTGCCCGCGCACCGGCGAATAGGCCAGCCCCGCATTGAACAGCAGCGCGTCGTAGCTGACCGAGCCGCCCTTGATCGTCTGCGGATTCGCCACCCGCGACTGCGACAGCGGCACGAAGTCGTCGAAACGGGCGCTGGAATACTCGTAGCGCACGCCGCCTTGCGCGGACCACTGGTCGTTGAACTTGTGTTCCAGCTGGCCGAACAGGCCGGTGCTGCGGGTGGTCAGCTCGGGCATGTAGGTCACGGTGCCGGTGCGGCGAAACACCCGTCCGCCGCTGGCGTCGTACGCCGCCGGGTCGAAGATGTCGTTCGGCATGTCGCTGCGTTCCTGGTTGAAGTCCAGGCCCCACAGCAGCTTGGTGCGCTTGGCATCGCCCAGCGGCGTGTCCACCGTGATGCGGCTGCCGAGCACGTGCGAATTCTGCATCACCTGGT
Source organism: Achromobacter sp. DH1f (assembly GCF_000633435.1). Classification (NCBI taxonomy): domain Bacteria; kingdom Pseudomonadati; phylum Pseudomonadota; class Betaproteobacteria; order Burkholderiales; family Alcaligenaceae; genus Achromobacter; species Achromobacter sp. DH1f. The sequence goes on from NZ_AYMF01000006.1 coordinate 534,823, forward strand.
CGACGTTGTTGCCGCGCGTGACCACGGCGCGCGCATCGAACGGCGTGAAGCGAGTGTAGTAGTCGCGGTAGTACACCTGGGTGCTGAGCTTGCTGCCCCACAGCGACTGGTGCTGGTATTCCAGGTTCACCAGGGTATTGCGGATCTGGTTCTGGTCGTCCAGCTGCAGCCCGTCCAGCGGGCGCGCCGTGGCCGAGCCCGGCGGCAGGCGCGCCACCGCGGGGTCTGACGCGTAGCGGGTGTCCTGGTCGGCGTTGTAGTGGCTGACCGACAACTGCACGCGCTGGTTGTCGTCCAGCCGCACGCCCAGCTTGGCGCCCACATTGAAGGCGTTGGCGTTGAACATGTCGCCCTGGCTGGGCTCGGGGGCGATGCGGTTGCCGTTGGCGTCGTACGAACTGCCGATATGCCGGCCGCCCACGTCGAAGGCATAGTCCAGCTTGCCCTGGCTGCCGGCAAAGTGCTGCTGCAACTGACCGCCCAGGCCGTCGGCGCGCAGGCGCGTCAACGGCGACGTGGCGCTGAGCGTCGTCTCGGCCACGTCGGGGCCGCCGGCCGGGCGCGTGGTGATGGACACGATGCCGCCCGTGGCGCCCGCGCCGTAGATCGCGCTGCTGCCGCGCAGGACTTCCACCCGTTCGATCAGTCCGGGGTCGATGTTGGCCAGGTTGCGCGCGGAATCACGGTTGGTGTTCAGCGGAATGCCGTCCACCAGCACCAGCATGCTGCGCCCGCGCAGCGTCTGGCCATAGTCGGTGATGGTGCGGCTGGAATCGGCCATGCCTGGCACCGCCTTGGCCAGCACCGTGGCCAGGCTGTCCGAACCCGTGCGCAGTTCCTGCAACTGCTCACGCTCGATCACCGTGGTCTGCCGGGTCGGGCTGGCCAGGTCGGATTGGGTGCGCGATGCGCTGACTTCCACCGCGGCCAGCGTCACGGGGCCGGCCTGGGCGGCCGCGGCCCGTTGCAGCACGATGGCATTGCCTTCGCGGCGCTGTTCCAGGCCGCTGCCGCGCAGCAACTGCGCCAGCGCCTGTTCGGGCGTATAGCTGCCCGACAGGGCCGGCGCTTGCAGGCCCGCCACCACCTCGGGCGTGTAGAACAATTGCAGCGGCGTGCGCTGCGCCAGGCTCTTGAGTGCGGCGTCCAGCGGTTGCGCGGGCATGCTGAAGACGATCGGGGCGGCGGCGGGCTGTGTCTGCGCGGCGACCGGTGCGCAGGCGCAAGCCAGCGCCAGGGCAACGGGCGCCAGGCGTAGCACGCCGGCTCGCATGCCGCGGCGCGATGGGCGACGCGAGTCCATTGCGGAGTGCTCCAACCCCAAGTGTTCCAACCATGCCTGCACGTTCCTGCTCCTGTTCTTTGCCGTAGGGGTGTCCGCCGCTTTTGCCGCCCGGGACAGGCGTGATGAAGCGGGGTTGCTTCTGCGGAAGACGCAATCCGGCGAAAAAACCTGAATGGAAATTTGTAACGACGGCGCGAAAGCCGATGCCTGCCGCGCCGGCAAGATCAGCGCGCGCTTACCTGGGCCGTGCCGTCCGGCAGCCGGCGCACGGCCACCGGCAGCAATTGGGGCAGGGCGGCCAACAGGCTGTCGGGGTCGGCCGTGTTGAACATGCCGGTCAGGCGCAGGCGGGCCGACGCGGCATCGACCACGATCGGCATGGGTCGGTAGCGCGACACTTCGCGCGCCACGTCGGCCAGCGCTGCGTTGGAAAACACCAGCTTGCCATTGCGCCAGGCCAGCACCGCGTCGACATCGGCGGCCGTCACCGGCCCCAGGCGGCCCTGGGCGTCCAGCGCCACGCGCTGTCCGGCCGTCAGCGCGGCGGTCGCGCCCGTGGGGCCGGGCGCGCCGTCGACCCGCACCGACCCGGACTCGACCACCACGTCGGCGCCGCCGTCGTCGCGCCGCACCTCGAAGCGCGTGCCCGTGACGGTGACCGACCCGCGGCCCACGTCAACGACAAACGGACGCTGCGAATCGTGCGCCACCGTGAACATCACCTGGCCCGCTACCAGTTCCACCTGGCGCTGCGCTTTGCCCAGCCGCACCCGCACCTGGCTGCGCGTGTTCAGTTCCAGCAGCGAGCCATCTGGCAATTGCAGTTGCTTGCGTTCGCCGATGCCCGTGGCCAGTTCCACCATCTTGTCACCGGGCATCATCAGCACGACGCCGCCCGCCACGGCCAGCGCCAGGGCCAGCGTCGCGCCCGCGCCCACCAGGAATTTGCGCCGACGCGGCGCGGCGGCCTGGCGTTGCACGCGTTCGGGCTGCACCTGGGCAGACGCTTGCCACAGGCGCTCAAGAAAATCGTATTCGTAGCGGTGGCGCGGGTCGGCCTCCAGCCAATCGCGCAGCGCCTGCCGCTCGGCCTCGGTCATGTCGCCCGACTGCGTGCGCGCAAACCAGCGTGCGGCGGCTTCATCCGGAGAGGGCGGGGCGGGCAGCATGTGCGTCATGGCAGTGGCGCGCGGCTAGTGCGGCGCATGCGCGCTAAGGCGCTGGCGCAGGTGGCGCAAGGCGCGGATCATGTGTTTTTCGACCATGTTCTTGCTAAGGCCCATGCGTTCGGCGATCTCGGCCTGGGTCAGGCCTTCCAGCCGTTGCCACAGGAACACCTGGCGGCATTTTTCGGGCAGCTCGGCTAGCGCGCGTTCCAGGTCTTGCGTCAATTGGCCCGACCGGGCCTGCGACACCGGGTCGCCCAGGCGGCTGGGGTGGGCCGCAATGATATCAAGCGGCAGCAGCTCGACGCCGCCTTCGCGCCGATGCTGGTCGATGACCAGGTTGCGCGCCGTCTGGTGCAGATAGGCGCGCGGCTCCCGCACGGCGGCGTCATCCGCCTCCAGGCACTTGAGCAGGGTGTCGTGCGACAGGTCTTCGGCCGCGGGCCGGTTGCCCAGGCGTCGCGTCCACGTGCGCAGCAATTCCTCGTAGAAGGGCAGGAATCCCTTCGCGCGTGATAAGCGGCTTGCCATACCGGTGGCCGTAAAGTGGGACCGGAATGATAATGCGTTGCATTTGATTGTGGCAAGCGGGTTTGGCCGGCAACGCCCGCCCGTTCAGGCCGGCATCTTCTTCTTGCCCATCAACGCCAGCGTCAACGCGCGCCCGCGCCGCATGAACGGATACAGCGCAGCCGACAGGCACGGGTTGCGAAACACCGCGGCATTCACTTTATTGAACAGGTCGTTGTCGGTGCTGATGAGCGCCAGCCGGTTGATGCAGTCGGCGCCCCAGTAGGTCCTGCCGTCCAGCCGCAGCAGCATGCCTTCGTTCAGGTCATAGCCTTGCTGACGAAAGGCGGCGGCCAGGTCCGGGTGCTCGCGCATGTTCAAGAGCGCCACCGGCCCCACGGCCTTCTGCAACTGCAACATTTGCACGTAATTCGTGCAGAACGGGCAGTCGCCGTCGTACAGCAGGAAGTTCTGGGGAGTGGTTTCCATATAGAGAGCTTACTCCGTCCTGCACGGAACCCTTATTCGGCCCACGCCAGATGCATGGCGTAGTCGCGCACATCCTGCGGCCAGTCGGCCAACTGCCGCGCGAACCGCTCGCGGTCACCGGCATACAGGGCGCGCGTGGCTTCTTCAAAGCCCGCCAGGTTGCCCGCCATGCTGGACATGAAGTGATAGGCGGCCTCCTGGCGCTGGCGTTGCTGGTCGCGCGCCTCGTTGTCGCGGCGCGCCTGTTCCACCAGCTTGCGCAGCGCCACCGAGGCGCCGCCGGGCTGCGCGCCCAGCCAGTCCCAGTGGCGCGGCAGCAGCGTCACTTCGCGCGGCACCACGCCCAACTTGGGCCGGCCGCGGCCGCGCGGGGCAGCGTCGGCGGCTTCCGCCGCGTCTTCCTCTGGCGCGGCGCTGGCGACGGGCTGCGGCTGGTAGCGCTGGCGAATCTGCGCGTCGTCGCCGCGCAGGTCCAGGTCGACCTGCTTGCCGGTCTGGTCATCGAACACCAGGATGGCGGCATCGCTGCCGGCGGCCGAGGTCTGCCGCACGGTCAGCGCTATATCGGCCAGCGGCCCGCGCGCCAGCAGGCGGTGGCCTTCAAAGGCGGTATGCAGGGTGGTCGCTGGCGTTGCGGCGGAGAAGGGAATCGTGGTCATGGCGGTACGGGTTAAATTTTGCCCGGGTAAATTTGATGGAATGCATTGTGATCCGCCGAAAAGCGTCTGTCAATATAATCCGGGTAAAAATAGTCGCGGCCGCGCCACGCCCATGAAAAAAGTCGCAAAAATCCTGCGCCGACCTAGGGTCAATACCTAGTCAAAACACACAGGCGGCGTATAATCTTGCTTTGCGCCCGGAGTTACCCATGCGTCTCGTTCAAAAAGCGCTCACCTTCGACGATGTGTTGTTGGTGCCTGCGTATTCCGAGGTGTTGCCGCGCGACACCTCCCTGGCCACGCGCCTCACCCGCAACATCAGCCTGAACATCCCTCTCGTGTCCGCCGCCATGGACACCGTCACCGAGTCCCGCCTGGCCATCGCCATGGCCCAGGAAGGTGGCATCGGGATCATCCACAAGAATCTGTCCGCCGACGCCCAGGCCCGTGAAGTCGCCCGCGTCAAGCGCCACGAATTCGGCATCGTGATCGATCCGGTCACCGTCACCCCCCAGATGAAAGTGCGCGACGCCATTGCGTTGCAGCGCCAGCATGGCATCTCGGGCCTGCCGGTCGTCGAAGGCCGCAAGCTGGTCGGTATCGTCACCAACCGCGACCTGCGCTTCGAAGAAAACCTCGACCAACCCCTGCGCAACATCATGACGCCGCAGGAACGCCTGGTCACCATGAAAGAAGGCGCCACGCTCGATGAAGCGCAGGCCCTGATGCACAAGCACCGCCTCGAGCGCGTGCTGATCGTCAACGACGGCTTCGAGCTGCGTGGCCTGGCCACCGTCAAAGACATCGTCAAGAACACCGAACACCCGCTCGCCAGCAAAGACACCCAGGGCCAGTTGCGCGTCGGCGCAGCGGTCGGCGTGGGTGCCGGCACCGAAGAGCGCGTGGAAAAGCTGGTGGCCGCCGGCGTCGACGTCCTCATCGTCGACACCGCCCACGGCCACTCCAAGGGCGTGCTGGAAGGCGTGCGCTGGGTCAAGCAGAACTACCCCAAGGTTGAAGTCATCGGCGGCAACATCGCCACCGCCGCCGCCGCGCGCGCGCTGGTCGAGTACGGCGCCGACGGCGTCAAGGTCGGCATCGGCCCCGGCTCGATCTGCACCACCCGCATCGTCGCCGGTGTCGGCGTGCCGCAAATCCATGCCATCTCCGAAGTCGCCAAGGCGCTCGAAGGCACGGGCGTGCCCCTCATCGCCGACGGCGGCATCCGCTACTCGGGCGACGTCGCCAAGGCCCTGGCGGCCGGCGCTTTCTCGTGCATGATGGGCGGCATGTTCGCCGGCACCGAAGAAGCCCCGGGCGAAGTCGTGCTGTTCCAAGGCCGTTCGTACAAGTCGTACCGCGGCATGGGCAGCCTGGGCGCCATGACCGACGGCTCGGCCGATCGCTACTTCCAGGACCCGTCCAACAACGCCGACAAACTGGTCCCCGAAGGCATCGAAGGCCGCGTCCCCTACAAGGGCAGCGTGCTGGCCATCATCTACCAACTGGTCGGCGGCATCCGCGCCTCGATGGGCTACTGCGGCGCCGCCACCATCGACGACATGCGCACCAAGGCCGAATTCGTGGAAATCACCTCCGCCGGTGTCCGCGAATCCCACGTGCACGACGTACAGATCACCAAGGAAGCGCCCAACTACCGCGCCGACTGATCCCCGTACAGTCAACTACAATGTCATGCATCACGCACCGGCAGAACCGCAAAATCAGTCAGCGGGTCTGCCGGTGCGGTTTTATTTACAGCGATTTCATTCCTTACCGGTAGAGTCTCCATGCACCAGCGCATCCTCATTCTCGACTACGGTTCGCAAGTCACCCAACTGATCGCCCGCCGCGTTCGCGAAGCCGGCGTCTATTCCGAAGTGCACCCGGGCGACGTCGACGACGCCTTCGTGCGCGACCAGATGGCGCAGGGCCTGAAGGGCATCATCCTGTCGGGCAGCCACGCTTCGGCCTACGAAGAAGGCTCCATGCGCGTGCCCCACGCCGTGTTCGAGCTGGGCGTGCCCGTGCTGGGCATCTGCTACGGCATGCAGTCCATGGCGCAGCAACTGGGCGGCGTGGTCAGCTTCTCTGACCACCGCGAATTCGGCTACGCCGAAGTCCGCGCCCACGGCCATACCAAGCTGCTGGAAGGCCTGGAAGACTTCACCACCGCCGACGGCCACGGCATGCTCAAGGTCTGGATGAGCCACGGCGACAAAGTCACCGAGCTGCCCCCGGGCTTCAAGATCATGGCGTCCACGCCGTCGTGTCCCATCGCCGGCATGGCCGACGAAGACCGCCGCTTCTACGCCGTCCAGTTCCACCCCGAAGTCACGCACACCGTTCAAGGCAAGGCCATGCTGGCCCGCTTCGTCAACGAGATCTGCGAATGCCAGGGCGACTGGAACATGCCCGACTACGTCGCCGAAGCCGTCGCCCGCATTCGCGAGCAGGTCGGCACCGACGAAGTCATCCTGGGCCTGTCCGGCGGCGTCGATTCGTCGGTGGCTGCCGCGCTGATCCACAAGGCCATCGGCGACCAGCTCACCTGCGTCTTCGTCGACCACGGCCTCTTGCGCCTGGACGAAGGCAAGCAGGTCATGCAGACCTTCGCCGAGAACATGGGTGTCAAGATCATCCACGTCGACGCTACCGCCCAATTCATGGGCAAGCTGTCCGGCGTGGCCGACCCTGAAGCCAAGCGCAAGATCATCGGCCGCGAATTCGTCGAAGTGTTCCAGGAACAAGCCGGCAAGCAGCAAAGCGCCAAGTGGCTGGCCCAGGGCACCATCTACCCCGACGTCATCGAATCGGCAGGCGCCAAGACCGGCAAGGCCACATCGATCAAGTCGCACCACAACGTGGGCGGCCTGCCCGACACCCTGAATCTGCAGCTGCTCGAACCCCTGCGCGAACTGTTCAAGGACGAAGTCCGCGAACTGGGCGTCGCCCTGGGCCTGCCGCCGCAGATGGTCTACCGCCACCCGTTCCCCGGCCCCGGCCTGGGCGTGCGCATCCTGGGCGAAGTGAAGCACGAATACGCCGAACTGCTGCGCCGTGCCGATGCCATCTTCATCGAAGAACTGCGCAACACCAAGGACGAAGCCAGCGGCCTGACCTGGTACGAGCTGACCTCGCAAGCCTTTGCCGTGTTCCTGCCGGTGAAGTCAGTAGGCGTGATGGGCGATGGCCGTACGTATGAATACGTCGTAGCCCTGCGTGCCGTGCAGACGTTTGACTTCATGACGGCAGATTGGGCGCCGCTGCCGCATCCGCTGCTGGCTCGGGTGTCTTCGCGGATCATCAATGAGGTGCGCGGGATCAATCGGGTTGTTTACGACGTGTCGAGCAAGCCGCCGGCGACGATTGAGTGGGAATAAAGCTGCGGTAGTTTCGCGGTGAATGAAAAAAGGCGCCTCGGCGCCTTTTTTCGTGGGGGATGGAGTTCGGGGAGAATAACCAACTTACCACTCCAATCCCTTTGCACCTCTACGGCTTTAGAGCAGCTAGACCGAGGGAAAATGTAGTCTGACACCATAATCGCTCCGTGGAGATATCAATCACAGGCTTCGCAGACCTTGAGCAGGCAAAGCCTGTGATCGTTCAGGCGTACGAAGGTCGGGGTTGAAGTTCGGCGACCTCAGCGGTGTAGAGTGAGCTGAGAGCATCGCGCCCGGCCTCCACAACCAACGTAGCAACCCTGATCCGTTGAGGCGCTGCAGGCGATTCCATCGACGCCACTGGGTAGCTATTGTGGAAGTGGCATCTGTTCTTGCTCGCGCTCGGTGATCGTCTGGATTGGAAGCAGATCCATGACATCACAGAACAACGCCCGGTTCTTCCAGTCGCAGCTGTCGCCGATCACGTAGAAGCGTCGCTTGGCTCGCGTCGCAGCCACGTTCAGGAGATTGGGTTCTGAAACGGCCCAGTTGCGGGCTCCCGATCCGGCTGTGTTGCCGCCCAGCACCAAAATCACGACCGGCGCTTCCTTGCCCTGCATCGTATGGATCGTGCCGGACACCATCTTGCTCCGAAGCATGCGCTTAAGGTTCTGTTGCACGGCTTTGAAGGGCGTGATGACTGAAATATCTTTCGCCTCCACCCCATCTTCGTGCAACAGCGCGAGCAACGTTTTCAGTGCCTGCCCTTCAGCCGGTACCCAGTTCCCTTCTGATGTCCCGCTAGCTTGTATCCATCCCGTCAACAGGCTGGCGCGCGTTTCTTTATCGGGGCGTGGCGCTAGCGTGCCATACACCATCGCGCCGTCATAAGCGATACGGTTGGCCAACTCGTACATTGGGCTGTCACAGCGGCGGTGCACAACCAGCGGTAGACCCACCCACGTTTTGCTATCGGTCGGTCCGGCCATTCGTCCCCACGGCGTGGCCTCATCGGCGAGCGTTTGCGCGGATTGTCGATTGGGAAGCCAATGAGCATCGACACGGTAGCGCGTACGCATATGTTCGAGGACGGCGTCGGATACGGTGACGATGGGCTTGAGTTGTAAAGGATCACCTACCAGCAACGCCCGCCGGGACCGCCATATCGCGCCCACCGCGGCTTGCGGGGGAGCCTGACCCGCTTCATCGACCAGAAGCCAGCCGATCTCGCTGGCTCCCAACGTGCCGAATGAGCGGGCAAACGACGCGAAGGTGCTGCTCAATACCGGAACGACCATGAACAGCGACGCCCAGGCCGATCGGATAACGTCATGCGAAAGCCCCTCGAATCGCGAGCCCGTCAACAGGCCATTGATCAGATAAAGGTTGTAGCGCATTCGGGAGGCCTCCAACTCGAAGAACGTCTGATGGAGTTTCAGTGCCTGAATGAATACGCGTGCGCGGGCCTGTCGCCAACCTTCAATGCGCCATGGCTCGGCCAGTTCGATGGCATCGCCGCGCCCGATGACACCACTGTCCAACCACGCAAGCAGATGATCGGCCTGGCAAATGTTTGCCACGTGGGTGGCGTCTCGTGTCAGGGCTTGCTCGTTGTTCTGCAATCGCTCAAGCGCGAGCCGGGCATCGGCAATCTGCTTCTCCAGGCGCTCTCTCGATGCATCGAGTTGCTTCGTGACGCGGGCGATGCGAGCGAACTCGGTCTGGGCCAGATCGCGTTGACTTGCCAGCAATTCCTGTGAGGTGTTCCAATCGCGTTGAGCCCTCCAGAGGCTGAAAAGATTTGCCCAGAAGCTCGGCTTCCGGGACTGATGCTGTCCAAGCGCATCCAGACACCGCCTTAGCGCGATGTTGGCGGGACGACTCTCGTCGGCGTCCAAGCGCGAGAGCTGATCCACTACATCAGTTTGTTGATGTTCAAGCGTTTGAATGGCTTCGGAGTTGTCGGATATCGACTTCCTGGCCTGAGCGATGGACTGAATCAGTTCGCGGATGCGACTGGCGTCGGCAGATGCGTTTTGTGCTCCGACTTTGGCCGCTTTGTAGTCGGAGACGGCCTGTTGCCACGAGGCGTGGCGTTCCTCCGACGATCGGTTCGCATTGGTTTCGGCGTTCGCGCTGAGCCACCCGAGGAAGCCCTTCGGGCCTTGCGACTTCTCGGAGGCTGCGTCGTCCTCCTGATCGTTACTACGGTCGCTGCCGTCGCCGCCATCGCTACTTTCCGCTGGGGATGAAGGGCTGGGGAATAGCCCGTCCACGATGCTGTCCGTGTCGTCGTCCGACTCAAGATCGGTATCGTCCTCGACCTTCGGGCCATGGTTCCCTGCGCTGCGGGATGGGCGCTGACCATAAAAATAGCGCTCTACGAACTTGGTACGCCGCGTCTTGCTGCCCAGTGCGCCGGAGATCAGTCCCCAGGCAGGCTTGTCAGCGACCAATTCACCCAGCTCGGCGAAATATTCGGCATCGGGCAGCCAGCTTTCGTCGATCTTGTCACGCTGCGGCAGTTCGAGCGTGACGTTTTCCACGGCGCCATTGTTGGACGAGGCGACTACGATTTCAAAGCCATACAGCGCCGGATTGAGCTTGAAACCGAACTGTTGTCTGCCGCCGTCGTTGGCGACTTCCCGGCCATTGTTCACAAATGCGTCGGAAGCACGCCGCAGTTTCGCGAGCGCATCGGCACGCCCCGTGATGATGGCTGCAATCAAGTCCCGCAGCAGCGTCGTCTTCCCGGTGCCAGGCGGGCCGTTGACGCCAAGCAGCCCTTGACCATTGGCCAGCGTGGACAGGATCGTGTTGACGGCCAGTTGTTGGGAATGCACAAGGCCAAGATGCCGCTCCGTGGGCCAGCAACTGTCGGCATAAGCGTCAGGCAGCAGTTGGCCAATAAGCGGCAATGAGGCGCGATGATCGTCCACATGCTGACGCTGCTGAGCGTCGTGCCTTCGCAGATACTGGTTCAGTGCTTCGCTTTTCACGCCCGCGCCGATGTGCGCTGCGACACCGGCAAGATCGCTGAGAAGGAAGCTGTTGAGCGGGTCGTCTTCCGATTCCGACTTGTCGAGCTTGACGGGCTGAGAGCGGAAGCGAAACCGATGCTGATTCATGTCACCGAAGAAGCTCGCCACCCCGAGAAACTGGAGAATCCATTGCGTCAATTCACGCAACGCACCGCCAGATACCTCGCCTTCGAGCATCGTCTTCGCTCGATCTCGAATCTCCTTTTGATCTTCCTCGAATCCACTGCTCCAGTCCTTTCCCGTCAGAACTTGACCAAGAAACCAAGCCTCGCTGGAAAGCACAAGACTGTCAGGTGCCATCCGGCCAGACATGGCGAACTTTGCAGCGAACAGCGCGGATTCACGGAACTGCGGCTCCCGATAACCGTGATCGGCCCCATAGATCTCTTTGAGCTTTTCCGCGACGAGTCGGCTGTCATACAGGTGGGCATAGAGCGTGTGACTCCAGGCGCGCTTCTTCGGCAATGCTTGTTTGCTGACTACGCTTTCTGCCGCCCACGGAACAATAGGGCGCTGGATGGGAGTGTCATGAATGAACGCCTCATATTGGTTGTTGCGCGTCTTCAATTTAGGCGCCGATTGCGGTTGTAGCAACTCGACTGCATGCCAATATCGGACGATGCTTTCTTGTTCCGTCAAAATTTCTCCCCCTCAATAGCCAATCTGGTCTTTACCTTTGGTTAGCAAGGCCCAATCCCTTATTCGCATCGTAGAAGCCGTATTGGTTTTTCCGGCCTGGACGTCTTACATCGCAGGGATGCGCAGACCCTAGATGATCGCATGAGGTAAGGCGCAGAAAAGCTCCACTGTTCGTCGCTGACTAAGTACGCTCCAGGAAGGTTGCGGCCGTTTTTCAACCATTTGAGTAATCCTTTGGGAACAAATGTTCAGCCATGAAGTCGACGAATGCGCGAATCCTTGGCAGAAGTTGCCGATTGGATGGCCACAATACCCAGAACGTGCTGGACGAACCGGTCCATTCGTCCAGTGCCGTCACAAGTTCCCCCCGATCGAGCGCTGACTTGACCGCGAAATCCGGCAGGTAGGCAATACCGTGGCCCTGGATGGCCATATGCCGCAGGGTCTCAAGGTGATTGCTCGTCATGCTTGCCGCGGGGCGTATATCGGCGTCCTCGTCACCGCGCCGCAGGCGCCATTTTTCCAGCAGGCCGGTGCTGGGGATGCGATGCAGCAGGCACGCGTGCCGGGCGATGTCTTCGGGCCGTTCGGGCGTGCCGTGCTGCTCAAAATAGCCTGGCGCGCCCACGCAGACAAAGCGGCTGATCCCCAGGCGCTTGCTCATCAGGCGCGAATCGCTCAAGTCGCCAGTGCGCACTACGGCATCGAAACCTTCGTCCACGACGTCCACCAGCCGGTCGCTGAAATCCAGGTCGAGTTCGATCTGCGGATAGTGGCTGGCAAAGGCCGACAACACCGGCCACATCAATCCGCTGACCAGCGGCAGGCTCACCCGAAGCCGGCCTTGCGGGCTTGCCGTCGTGCTGGCGAGTTCATTCTCGGCCGCCGTGATCTCGGAAAGGATACGTCGGCAACGGTCGAGGAACAGTGCGCCTTCCGCGGTGAGGCTCACGCTGCGGGTACTGCGCTGAAACAGGCGTACGCCTAACTTTTGCTCCAGCCGCGCCACGCCCTTGCTGACCGCCGACGCGGAGATACCCAACCGCTGTCCCGCCGCCGCGAAGCTGCGCAATTCAGCCACCTGCACAAAGATCGTCATGCCGCCGTGGCTATCCATTGCGCCCTCCAATTGATGACAATTTAGTCATGTTAATCATGATGTCTGCGCTATTTTTCCATGAATAGTTCTTTTCTATCATCAATGATTCAACAGAGCCGTCGCGGCATTGCCGCGGCAGCCATGACTCCGAGGGCGTGACCCCCTCTCAGCGCAAGCCGGGCGTGACTCGCCATCTTCAAGGGATACCTGATGAGTACCACTACCACCACCGCATTTGCGCCGGACGCGAGGGTTCACAAGATCCCGTTGATCGTGACTGGCTGCCTGACCGCTGCGGTCATTCCGTTGAGCATCGCCAGCCCCGCCGTCGCTGTACCCTCGATCAACCAGGCGCTTGGCGGCAGTGCGGTCGAGCTGACCTGGGTCATCAACGCCTACATCCTGACCTACGGCAGTGCGACACTGGCCGCAGGCAGCCTGGCCGATACCTATGGGCGCAAGCAGGTCTGGCTGTCGGGCATGTTGTTGTTCGCCTTGATAACCGCGGCGATTCCCTTCATGCCGTCCGTGTTCTGGATCGACATCCTGCGACTCATCCAGGGCCTGGGCGCGGCAGCTGCGTTTGCGGGCGCGATGGCTGCGCTGACACAGGAGTTCGACGGGCACGCCCGCACGCGCGTATTCAGCCTGATCGGTACAACTTTCGGCGCGGGAGCGGCATTCGGCCCATTCCTGGCCGGACTGCTGATTGACACCCTGGGATGGCAATGGGTGTTCTTTCTACCGGCGCTGCTCGCGCTACTGGCATCCGCACTCATTGCTGCATTTGCCCGCGAGACACGCGACCCCGACGCCACGAGACTGGACTGGCCCGGCGCCATCAGTTTCACCACCGGTCTGGCCCTGCTGACCTATGGCATTATCCTTGCCCCCGAGCGGGGCTGGGGCCATGCGTGGGTACTGGCATGCCTGGCGAGCGCCGCCATGTTGCTGGCCGCCTTTGTCGTCATCGAACGGCGCCAGGCCAAGCCCATGCTCGACCTGTCTCTGTTCGCCAATGCCCGGTTCGTCGGCGTGCAGGTGCTGGCGATTGCGCCGGCCTATGCGTACATCGTGCTGCTGGTCATGCTGCCAGCCCGATTCATCGGGGTCGAGGGCTACAGCGCACTGGTAGCCGGGAAGATGATGATTGCATTGTCCGCACCGCTGCTGGTGGTGCCCTTCATTGCCGGCTTGCTGGCGCGCTGGATCAACGTTGGCGTGCTGTCTGGCATTGGCCTGGCCATTGCGGCAGCCGGACTTGCCTGGTTGGGTTTGACGCTATCTGGCGATGCGCAAAACGCGCGTTTGCTGGCGATGCTGGTGATTGGCATCGGCATCGGCCTGCCTTGGGGGTTGATGGATGGTTTGGCCGTGAGCGTTGTTCCCAAGGAACGGGCGGGCATGGCGGCCGGCATCTTCAATGCGGTACGCCTGGCCGGCGACGGAATGGCCCTCGCCGCCGTGGGGGCCATGATGTCCGCCAACATTTTCTCTGGACTGGTAGCTACCGTGCCGAATGGCACATCAGGACAAGGGGCTAATGCCGACCTGGTCGAAGCATCGAGCCGCTTGGCGATGAGTGATCTACAGAATGCCCTGGTGCTTTTGCCGACGGCTGGACGGTCGCTGCTGTTGCAGGCATACGAAGGCGCATTCCGTTTTCAGCTTCTTGTCCTGGCGGGTGCTGCGGCAGTGACGGCGATCCTGGTGCTCGTGCTGTTGGGCAGGGTAAGGCGGAACGACTGAGCGCAAGGGAATTTGGACACTTGCGTGGCTTCCCGGGCGTCGCTGAAGAACGACACTTCGCCTGCGCCGCTGTGCAACTGGGTGGCCGAAGTCACCCCGCAAGCGGTGGTGGGTTTGGAGAACAATCAAGCTACCGCTTCAATCCCTCCACCCCCATCCCGCTTCAGTGGGCTATCAGTATCAGCCCTGCAGTTCCTTCCGAACAATCTCCGCGCCTTCGCTCAGCGCCAGCAGCTTGCCCTTCGCAATGGCCCGCGACAACGGCGCCATGCCGCAGTTCGTGCACGGATACAGCTTGTCCGCATCCACGAACTTCAACGCCTTCCTCAGCGTATTGGCCACTTCTTCCGGCGTCTCAACCTTGTCGCTGGCCACGTCGATGGCGCCGACCATGACCTTCTTGCCGCGGATCAGTTCGAGCAGATCGATCGGCACGTGCGAGTTGTGGCATTCCAGCGAGATGATGTCGATGTTGGATTGCTGCAGCTTGGGGAACGATTCTTCGTACTGGCGCCATTCCGAACCCAGGGTCTTCTTCCAGTCGGTGTTGGCCTTGATGCCGTAGCCATAGCAGATGTGCACGGCGGTTTCGCATTTCAGGCCTTCGATGGCGCGTTCCAGGGTGGCGATGCCCCAGTCATTCACTTCGTCGAAGAAGACGTTGAAGGCCGGTTCGTCGAATTGAATGATGTCGACGCCTGCGGCTTCGAGTTCGCGGGCTTCCTGGTTCAGGATCTTGGCGAATTCCCAGGCCAGCTTTTCGCGGCTCTTGTAGTGGCCGTCGTACAGCGTATCGATCATCGTCATGGGGCCGGGCAGGGCCCACTTGATGGGCTGCTTGGTCTGCTGGCGCAGGAACTTGGCGTCTTCCACGAACACCGGCTTCTGGCGGCTGACGTCGCCCACGACGGTGGGCACGCTGGCGTCGTAGCGGTCACGGATGCGGACGGTTTCGCGCTTTTCGAAATCGACGCCGCTGAGGTGTTCGATGAACGTGGTGACGAAGTGCTGACGGGTTTGCTCGCCGTCGCTGACGATGTCGATGCCGGCCTGTTGCTGTTCTTGCAAGGCCAGGCGCAGGGCGTCTTGCTTGCCCTCGACCAGTTCTTCGTCTTGCAGCTTCCAGGGCGACCAGAGCTTTTCAGGCTGGGCCAGCCAGGAGGGCTTGGGCAGGCTGCCGGCGGTGGAAGTGGGCAGAAGTTTTTTCATGATCTGTGGTCTTGTGTGTTTCGAGTGATTAGAGGGCGGCGTTGGCGGCCCAGTTTTCGAGCGTCTTGGCGTACGGCTTGATGAAGTGTTCTTCCGTGAACTTGCCTTGCTTGACGGCCAGCTGGCTGCGTTCTTCGCGGTCGTAGACGATCTGCGTCAACGAGTAGTCCTGGTTCTTCAGGCTCGGTTGATAGAGCTTGCCCGCGGCGGAATTGGCGTTGTAGATCTCGGGGCGGTAGATCTTCTGGAACGTTTCCATCGTGCTGATGATGCTGATCAGCTCAAGCGTGGTGTAGTGGCCCAGCAGGTCGCCCTGGAAGTAGAAGGCCAGCGGCGCGGCGCTGCCCGGGGGCATGAAGTAGCGGACCTGCAAGCCCATTTTTTCGAAGTACTGGTCGGTCGACGAGAATTCGTTCTGCTGGTATTCAACGCCCAGAATGGGGTGCTGGTTTTCCGTGCGCTGGTAGGTCTTGCTGCTCGAGGCGCTGATACAGATGACGGGCGGCTTGCTGAAGTTGGCCTTGTAGGCGCTGGAATTGACGAAGTGCTTGAACAGTTTGCCGTGCAGTTCGCCGAAATTGTCGGGCGTGCTGAAGGTGGCTTTGTTGTTGTTGTGCTCGGGCAGCAGCACGCTGAAGTCGTAGTCGCGCACGTACGACGAGAAGTTGTTGCCGACGATGCCTTCGATGCGTTCGTTGTTCTTCTTGTCGACGATGTTGGTCTTCAGGATCTCGATCAGCGGGAAAATGGCATCGCCGCCTTCGGCGCCCATGTTCATTTCAACGGAAATGATCTCGACTTCGACCGAATAGCGATCACCCGTGGGGTTGTCCCAATGCGCCAGGCTATTGAAGCGCTTGTCGATCATCTTCAGGGTGTTGCGCAGATTCTCCTGGCGACTCGTACCCCGGGCCAGATTGGCGAAGTTGGTCGTGATGCGCGTACTGTCAGACGGCTGATAATTTTCATCAAAATTGATGCTTTTGATGCTGAAGGTGAACGCGTTGCTCATTTTGATTGGGTGTGCCAGTTTTTAAAAAGGTCTGCAGGGCGGTAACGCTGGGTTGGGCGGTGGGGGCCAGGCTTTCAGGCCGCGACCGCTTCTTGCGCCAGGGCGGCGCGTAGATCGCGCGTCAGTTCGATGAAGGGCAATGCCCGCTGGATGGCCAGCTTGGCCCGTTCGATCAGGGCCGGGTCTTGCAGGCGGTAGTCGACGAAATCCTTGTCGGTGGCGTAGACGCCCAGCGGCAAGGTGCGCGCCTGGAAGAAGCTGAACAGCGGCCGCAGTTGATGGTCGATCATCAGGGCGTGGCGTTCGCTGCCGCCGGTGGCCGCGAGCAGGACGGGCGTGTCGACCAGGGCGTCCTGGTCGATGAAGTCGAAGAAATGCTTGAACAGGCCCGTGTAAGAGCCGCGGTAGACGGGGGTGGTCACCACCAGGATGTCCGCTTGCTCGACGAGGCTCAGTTCCCGCTCGACCGTGTCGGGCAGTTGCGAACGCCAGACCGCGCCCGCCAGTTGCGGGGCAAGCTGGCCCAGTTCGACCAGGTGCTGTTCGCAGGGGAATTCGTCAGCGATCAGGTCCAGCAGGTGCTCGGCCAGGGCCGCAGACTTGGAGGGGCGTTGCAGTCCGCCGGAAACTGCGACTAGACGGAGGGGGCGTGTCATTTTTGCTTCACTTGAAGGGATCTACGCGGCGCCGCATCTGCTTTTGTGCAGGTGCAGCAACAAGCCGGAAGCGCATGCTAGAGGAGGGGGGTGATGAAGTAAAATGGTTTTATTTCACGAATCCATGAGCGAGAATCATCTGAATGCTTGAGCGCATCCACCTCAGCATCGTCCAGCAGGTCGAAAAACAGGGGTCACTGACAGCCGCCGCGGGCGTGCTGAACCTGACCCAGTCGGCCTTGAGCCACAGCATGAAGAAGCTGGAACAGCAGCTGGGCACCGACGTCTGGCTGCGCGAAGGTCGCAGCCTGCGCCTGACGCAGGCCGGCCAATACCTGCTGGCGGTGGCCAACCGGGTGCTGCCGCAGCTGGACCTGGCCGAAGAGCGCCTGGGCCAGTTTGCGCAGGGCGAACGCGGCGCGCTGCGCATCGGCATGGAATGCCACCCGTGCTACCAGTGGCTGCTCAAGGTGGTGTCCCCCTACCTGGCGGCCTGGCCGGACGTGGATGTGGACGTCAAGCAGAAGTTCCAGTTCGGCGGGATCGGCGCGCTGTTCGGCTACGAGATCGACCTGCTGGTCACGCCCGACCCGCTGTTCAAGCCCGGCCTGACGTTCGAGCCGGTATTCGACTACGAACAGGTGCTGGTCGTGGCCAAGGGCCACCCCCTGGCGGGCGCGGCCTATGTGAAGCCCCAGCAGCTGACCCAGGAAGTGCTGATCAGCTACCCCGTGGACATCGAGCGCCTGGACATCTACAACCAGTTTCTGTTGCCGGCGGGGGTTACGCCCAGGCGGCACAAGGCCATCGAGACCACCGACATCATGGTGCAGATGGTGGCCAGCGGCCGCGGCGTGGCTGCGTTGCCGCGCTGGCTGGTCGAGGAATACGCCGCCAGGATGGACGTGGTGCCCGTGCGGCTGGGCGTGCGCGGCATCGCCAAGCAGATCTTCCTGGGCGCGCGAGAGGCCGACACGGCCATCGACTATGTGCGGGCCTTCATCGAACTGGCCCGCCATCCCGCCGCCGTGCCCGTCGCCGCCATTGCGCCGGAAGCCATTGCCTGAACCCTATCGCTGAACGCAGACCGTCCGCTGAGCCGTTCTGCGGGCCTTTCACTGATTCCCTGATGCATCCCAGTACGCCCAAGTCCCTTCGCCACATCACCGACGGCTATTCGTTGGAAGTCAGCACGAAGGACATTGCCGCGCTGACCGCCGCGGCGCCCCGGATATTGCCCGGGTCGACCATGTCCATTCCCTACCTGCCCGGCCAGGACGACCAGGCGCGACTGGCTGCCGCGCGGGCCGTGCGCGGGCTGGGCTTCGAGCCCATGCCGCATCTTTCGGCACGCCGAATCGCGTCGCTTGCCGAGCTGGATGCGTTCGTCACGCGCGCGGTGGCTGAAGCCGGGGTCGAGCGCTGCTTCGTGATCGCAGGCGACCCGTCGACCCCGGTCGGGCCGTTTGCCGACAGTGCGTCGTTGATCGAAACCGGCGTTTTCGAACGCGCGGGCATCCGGGTCGTTGGCGTAGGCGGGCATCCGGAAGGGCATCCGGTCATGAGCGCGTCCGATCGGTGGGAGGTGCTGGAACGCAAGTGCCAGATGATTGCCCGCCGCGGCATGGCGCCCTTGATCATCACGCAGTTCGGATTTGATGCCGATGTGGCGCTGGCGTGGCTGCAAACGCTGCGCGAGCGGGGCATTGACCACCCCGTGCGGGTGGGGGTGCCGGGGCCTGCGGGTATTGCGGTGCTGGCGCGCTATGCCGCGCTGTGTGGCGTCAGCGCCTGCGCGTCAATGTGGTCCAAGTACGGTATCTCGCTGGGCAAACTGTTTGGCACGGCGGGGCCGGATGTGTTTGTGGATCGCCTGACCGCCGGGCTGACGGACACCCATGGACCGGTGAGCCTGCATTTCTTTCCGTTCGGGGGAATCGGGCAGTCGGTGAAATGGATCGAGCAGTATCGGGCGCGGGCCCCGGCGCTGGATCGCGCTGGTTCGGTGGTGTCGTGATGCTAGGCGGGGCAGGGCGCCGTGATCCTGCCAGGCGCTGTCAAAGCTGATCGTATTTCGTGCTGCGGCCCTTGGCGCGGTCAGCCGGGTATTTCTGCGCGTTGACCAGAATCTTGGCCTGCGCGGCTTGCACGGGATCGATGCCCAGCTCGTTGCTCAGCTGGACGAGATAAAGCAGCACGTCGGCGATCTCGCTGCCGACTTCCTCGAGTTTTTCAGGCGAGAGCGACCGGCTTTGCGCTTCGGTCATCCACTGGAAGTGTTCGAGCAATTCGCCCGCTTCCACGATCAGGGCAGACGCCAGATTCTTGGGCGAATGGAATTGCTCCCAATCGCGATCCTGGGCGAATTCGCGTTGTTGTTGGCTAAGGTGTTGCAGCGTATCGGTCATGAATGAATTCTCGGCGGCGTAATACGGTGGGCGGATGGATGGTTTTATCAGAGGTGGCGTAAGCGCGTAAACGGACGCCCCTCACACAGCCTCCCGCAACATCTCAATCAACGCCCGCAACCCACCCGACACATGCCGGTGCCCCGAGTAATACAGACACAGCCCGGGATATGCCGGGCACCAATCCTCCAGCACCCGTTCCAGCCTGCCGTCCTCCAGCGCCTGCACCGCAAGATGGTCCGGCACGAAGGCAATGCCGATGCCATCCACTGCCGCGTCCACCATCAGCGGCTGGTCGGTCAGCGTCAGCGGCCCGTTCACGTTGATGCTTTCTTGCACCCCATGCCGCGCGAACTCCCAGCGGTACAGGCCCCCGCTGTCAAAGCGAAACCGGATGCAGTCATGCTGATGCAGATCCTGCGGCGCCGTGGGCCGGCCTCGCGCGGCGAGGTACGCCGGGGAGGCCACGGCCGCGAAGCGTACCGGGTCGCCGACTCGCACCGAGATCATGTCCTGCGGCACGGCCTCGGCCAGCCGGATGCCGGCGTCGAAGCCTTCGCCCACCACGTCGCTCAGCCTGCCGTCGCACACGATATCCAGATGCACCTGCGGGTACGTGCGCAGGAAACGCGCCAGCAGCGGTCTGAGAACCAACCGCACCGCGCCTTCGCTGGCGTTGATGCGTACCGTGCCGCTGGGCGTCTCGCGCAGGTCGTCGATTTCCTGCAGGGCGTCGCTGAGCGATGACAGGGTCGGGCGCAGCCGCGCCGCCAGCCGCTCGCCGGCGTCGGTCAACGACATGCTGCGGGTGGTGCGGTTGAGCAGCCGCACGCCCAGGCGTTGTTCCAGCGTCTTGATCGAATGGCTGACCGCGGATGCCGTGATGTCGACTTCCTTGGCCGCCGCACGAAAGTTGCGGTGGGCGGCGACGGCCAGGAAGACGTTCAGGGCCAGCAGGTCGCAGCCTTTGAATTGGTGAATGAGATTCATCGAGTCGCCAAGCATTGATGTGATTGTTTTGATAGTAGCGGCTTCCTACACTGGCTGGCAGGAATTCACACCAGCACGTAAGGAATGCAGACCATGTCGCAAAAGATCTTGATTACAGGCGCCAGCTCGGGTTTTGGCCGGGGCGCGGCGATTGAATTGGCGCGTCAGGGCCACCAGGTCGTGGCCACCGCCGAAACCTGGCCGCAGGTGCGCAGCCTGCGGGCAGATGCCGCCGAGGCGGGCGTGGCCATGGAGGTCATCAAGCTCAACCTGCTGGACAGCATCGACATCGCGCACGCCGGCCGCTTTGATCCCGACGTGCTGGTGCTGAACGCGGGGGTGATGGAAGGGGGCTCGATTGCGGATATCCCGATGCAGCGGGTCCGTGAATCGTTCGACATCAACGTGTTCGGGCATTTGCAGCTGGTGCAGGCCATCGTGCCCAAGATGGTGGCGCGCCGGTCGGGCAAGGTGGTGTGGACGTCGTCGATGGGCGGCATTCTGGTGGTGCCGTTTCTGGGCATCTACTGCGCGACGAAGCACGCGATCGAAGCGATTGCCGGATCGATGAAGGCCGAGTTGGAACCCCATGGCGTGAAGGTCGCCACCGTGAACCCCGGCGTCTTTGGCACGGGTTTCAACGACACGGGCGCAGAGAGCTTCGTGCAGTGGTACGACGCCGACAAGGCGGTGGTGCCGATGCCGGACTTCAGCGCAAGCCTGCTGAACCAGGCCGATCCGCAGGAAATGATCGACGCGATGGTCGAGATCATTCCTGCCGAGAAACACCTGTACCGCACGATGCGGCCGCTTGCGACGATCGATGTGGCCAAACAGTGGCAGGCGACGGAGTGGTCGCAGAATGCCTGACATCGCCATTGATCACGCGCATCGCCTGGTGGCCCGGGGCCGCCAGGCTGCCGAGCAGGCCGGCGTGAAGGCGGTGTTCGTGGTGCTGGACCACGGCGCTAACCTGGTCACGTTTACGCGCATGGATGACGCGTGGCTGGCGTCGAACGAACTGGCGCTGGCCAAGGCGCGGGCATCGGTGATGTTCCGGATGCCGAGCGAGGCGTTGAATGCGCCGTTGCAGGTGGGCGTGCCGGCGCCGCACTTTGATCATGTGCACGCAGGGGGCCTGTTGCTGATGGGCGGGGGGATGCCGTTGTTTGACGCGCAAGGGGCGTTGCTGGGGGCGCTGGGAGTGTCTGGCGGGACGCCGGAGCAGGACGCGGCGATTGCGCGGGCAGCCATCGATGTCTCGGCAACGTAGCATCCCTCAGGAAAACTCATCCAACCCCCGCCTGTGCGCGTGGGCATCTTTCACGTTTATGCTTGCCACAAGGGGGCACAAGTCGCCTATCGACTGTTGACCCGACCCCTGGGGCCACCCTCACGCTAGCGGCTCTTGGTCAACATAAAGGGTGATGTATGCGTGCTTCTCAATCGTGCATGAGTGCTTCCGAGGCCGCCAGGCGGCTTGGCGTGTCGGTCAAGGCGTTGCGGCTGTATGAGCGCCAGGGCTTGGTCAACCCGGGCCGCAGCGAGGCGGGGTACCGAATGTACGCTGCCGCAGACATGGCGCGTGCGGCGAAGGTGGCGGCGTTGCGCGGGTTGGGGCTTAGCCTGGCGCAGGTGGCCGGGGTGCTGGATGGCGATCCGGCCAGTCTGCAAGCGGCGTTGGCGGCGCACGATGCGGCGCTGGCCGGCGACATCCAGGCGCTGGCGGGTAAATTGGACAAGGTGCGGAGCATTCAGGCGGACCTGGCACAGGGTCAGATGCCATCGGGCGCGGCGCTGGCCGGCTTGCTGGGTCGGCCGACAGACATTCGTGCGGCGTTTGCGCTGCCCTGGCCGTGGGGCGGCGAATGGTTCGAACTGCGGGACGTCCGGCCCTTGAATTACCTGATCGGCTCGTTGGGTAGCGGCAAGACCCGGTTGGCGCAGCGCCTGGCCCAGGCCTTGCCCAATGCCGCTTTCCTGGGGGTGGATCGCCTGGACGACGGATGCGCTGCCGCCAAGGCGCAACTGGCGGCCGATGCCGCGCTGCAGGCACGCGTCGAAGAGGCACTGACGTGGCTGGTCGGCGAGGGGGCGACGCGATCCGACGCCCTGGTGGCGTTGCTGGCCAGCCTGCTGGCCGACGGGCCCGACGTGTGGGTGGTGGATATGGTGGAGCAAGGTCTGGA
Source organism: Achromobacter sp. DH1f (assembly GCF_000633435.1). Lineage (NCBI taxonomy): Bacteria > Pseudomonadati > Pseudomonadota > Betaproteobacteria > Burkholderiales > Alcaligenaceae > Achromobacter > Achromobacter sp. DH1f. The sequence continues at coordinate 557,307 of NZ_AYMF01000006.1, forward strand.
CCACGCCACGCAGCAAGCCCTGATGTCGCATCTGCGACATCGCGCCCGGCATGCGGGACCGCCGCTCTTTTTGATGACACGCTCTACGGCTATTCTTGATCTTGCTGCGGTCGGCCCGGACGAGGCGATTCTGCTTTGCCCGGCCAATCACAGTCCGCCGCGCCGCGTCGCGCCCTATCCTGGCGCGCCGGGCTACGAGGCGGTGGCGATGTGCCTGGCATCGCCCGAGGTGCGGGAACGCATCGCGCGACACTCACCAGACCATCCCTAGGACGCCCCATGCAAGTCAAGCGCATCATCGCCAATATCCCCGCCGCCGACCCGGCCGTGGTGGACCGGTTCTACCGGGAAATCCTGGGTTTGGATCTGGCCATGGACCATGGCTGGATCCGCACCTACGCGGGGTCGGCCAAGATGACGGTGCAGCTCAGTGTCGGCAGCCAGGGCGGCGCGGATACGCCGCTGCCGGCGCTGTCGATCGAGGTGGATGACCTGGCCGAGGCGCTGCGCCGGGTCGAGGCGGCCGGTGTTGCCGTGGAGTATGGCCCGGTCAGCGAACCCTGGGGCGTGCGCCGGTTCTACGTCAGAGATCCGGTGGGGACGTTGGTCAATATTCTGCAGCACGAATAGCGCGCGCTGCGATCAATGCGTTGATGCCACGGCCTCCAGTTGCGCCGCCGGCAACAGCGCGAACGCGAATTTCATTTCCCGCGCTTCTTCCCCCGGGCTGCGCCCGAATTGCCGCTTGAATTCCCGGTTGAACTGCGATGCGCTTTCGTAGCCGACACGGGCGGACGCGGCGGCGGCGGTGAGGTTGTCGCGAATCATCAGCAGCCGCGCCTGGTGCAGCCGCACGGACTTGATGTACTGGATGGGCGAGGTGCGCGCGATGGCCTTGAAGTGCGCGTGGAAGGCGGGCACGCTCAGGCCGGCTTCGCGTGCCAACAGGCTGACGTCCAGGGGCCGCGCGTAGTCGTTGTGGATGCTCTGCAAGACACGCGAGATACGGCCGAAGTTGCCCTGGCTGGCCAGGGCGGCGCGGATGGCGCCGCCTTGTTCGCCTTGCAGCACCCGAAAGCACAGCTCGCGCACGATGCCGGGCGCCAGTACCCGGGCTTCGATGGGCGAAGACAGGGCGCGCAAGAGGCGCAGCGTCGTGTCGGCCAAGGTGGCGTCCAGCGGGGTCGAGACGATGCCTTCGGGCGCGGCATTGCCTGGCGTTCTTGAGCCAGGCGCCGGCCGCGGCGCGTCGTGCGCTTGCCGCGCGAGGTCGTCGCCATCCACTTCGATCGCCAGGTCTGCCACCGTCGTCATGTCCAGGCGCACGGACACCGCCAGCAGCGGTTCGTCGGTGGTGGCGTCGGTTTCGGTGGAAAACGGCAGCGGCACGGACAGCACCAGGTAGTGCTGCGCGTCGTAGTGGTAGACCCGGTCGGCCAGATAGCCCCGCTTGGACCCCTGGCAGACGATGACGATGCTGGGCTCGTACAGCACGGGGGTGCGGCCGACGGGCCGGTTGGCACGCATGAAGCGCACGCCGTCCAGGCGCGACCGGGTGTAGCCCTCTTGGGGGGCCAACTGGGCGAGCAGGGCGGTCATCTGGTGCTGGGCGGCGGTGGCAGTGGCCATCGTGTGAATCTCCGGCTAAGAGTCTTAGGCATGATTCTGCCCGGTATTGGGCAAGAGTGGGGGCTTGAGTTTAGGAATAGGCAATCATCCGATAGCTGTGTGCCTATTCGGCCCAGGCGGGCGCGCCTAGCATCTGTTCCTGCAATCCCTCACCTCAGGAGCACGGCAACATGCAAAATCATCAAGGCAATAAAGTGTGGTTCATTACCGGCGGCGCCCGCGGCATCGGGCTGTCGCTGGCTCGCCAGCTGCTGGCGCGCGGCGACAAGGTCGCGGCGACGTCGCGCACGCGGGACAGCCTGCACAAGGCGCTGGGCAACGACACCGCGAATCTGCTCGCGCTGGAGGTCGACCTGGTGTCCGAAGCCAGCGTCCAGGCCGCCATCGAACAGACCATGGCCACGTTTGGCCGCATCGACGTGGTGGTCAACAACGCGGGCTACGGCCAGCAGGGCGCGGTGGAAGCGCTGACGGACGACGAAGTGCGCCGCAATTTCGAGGTCAACGTGTTCGCGCCGCTGCACGTGCTGCGTCACAGCTTGCCGCATCTGCGCCAGCAACGCAGCGGGCATATCTTCAACGTGGCGTCCATCGCCGGTTTCATGGGCGGTTATGCGGGTTGGGGCAGCTACGTGGCGACCAAGTTCGCGCTGGCGGGGCTGACCGAGACGTTGGCGGCCGAGGCAGCCGACCTGGGCATCAAGGCCACGGTGGTGTATCCGGGGCCGGTGCGCACGGAATTCCTGACCAATAACAGCCTGGTGATCGCCCAGCGTTCGATTGCGGATTACACCGCGGCGCAAGCCTCGCTGGATCTGCATCAGGGTTTGGACGGCAAGCAGGACGGGGACCCGGAAAAGGTGGCGTTGCTGATTCAGCAGGCCGCGTCGGTGGCCGAACCGCCGGTGCATCTGTTCGTGGGCAAGGTCGCCAATGGCTATGCCGACGAGAAGCAGGCCGCGGCGCGCCGGGACATCGACGCCTGGCGAGGCGCGTCCGAGGCGACGGACTTTTCGAACTGACGGCGTGCTGCGGGCCGGTGTTGCACCGGCCCGCCTGGCCTTCGGGTATCGTCTACGGCTGCGACGGTCGGGCAACGGGCGCGCATCGATGATGAAAGGCGATAGGCATGTCTGGTTTTCATTCCGTTTTCAAGCTGGGCGCGCGGTTGGCGCAGGGGGCGTTGCTGGCGGCCTTGCCAGCTGTCCACGCGGCCCAGGCTGGCCCCTACACCCATGCCAACGACATTCCGGCGCGTCAGCAGTGGACGGCGAACTACGGCTATTGCGGCGAAGTCGGGCTGATCAGCGCGGGGCTGTATTACGGGCAGTATGTGTCCCAGTACGACGCCCGTGCGCTAGCCAGCCGCAACCGCGACCAGGCCGCGCAGGGCAGCCAATTGCTGTTGGGTGTCAATGACACTGCCGCGGCCGCGCGCATGCATTTGCAGGCCGTGCCGTGGAAGGGCGGCCCCGGGGCGGATACGAATGCCTTCCTGGCGTGGGTCAAGACCCACGTGGCGTCCGGCCATCCCGTCCTGATCGGCGTGTATGAAAACCTGCGCCTGTTCGAGGATACGGACGACGACGACGCGGGCGATGCGCAGTATGACCATATCGTGTCGGTGACCGGCGTGTCGTCGACGCGGCCTGTGACGATACCGGCGGCCTATGCCGCCGATGATGTGTTGACGTTCAGCGACCACGGCCTGTGGTCGCCGGACGGCAAGCCGGATTATCGGTACCGCTATGCCTTCGGGGCGTTTCAGGCGACGCGCCAGGAAGCGAATGCGCAAGACCGCGCGGTCTATTCCTTGCCGCGCGGTGCCGGCAATCATGGCCTGGCCATCACGGGGATCATCGACCGCGATGGGCAGGCGTTGCCGGTGCGCGTGGCCACGAGCGCCAACGACGAGCAACCCGCAATGCCGGAAGGCGGGAGTGCCCGGCCCGCGTCCATGCCGCTGACCCTGACGGTGACGGTGTCCGGCCTGAAGCCCGGCGTGCCCTACACCCTGTACCGTTACGACAGCTTCCAGGCGGTGCCGGATGCGGCCTTCAACGGCAATGCGTCCAAAGCCAGCAAGCAGTGGAAGCTGCAGGGCGATGGCGGGTCCACGTACACCTTGCAGGAATCGATTCGGTCCGACCAGGTGGCGGTGTATCGCGCCGTGCCGGACTCGGCACCCTGAGGCGCGCGGGCGTCGTCAAAGGTCCACGATGCCGTCGGGGCGGATCGTCAGCGCAGCGTCATCCGCCAGTCCGGTCAGCGACTGCCAGGTGACGCCATCGTCGGTGAATCGGAAATCCGACCCCACCCGGTAGCTGGTCCCGGCAGCCGGCCGGGGTGCCTGGGCGCCGCCCAAGGTCACATAGCCTTCACCGAATAGATCCAGCGTCGAACGGCGCTGCCCCAGATGTTCTATCCAGGCGTGCGGAAAGCGCGTGCCGGGTTGCGCACGCAGGGCGGGCACCGTGTCGTCGGCGCCGTAGCGGGTGCGCATCTGCAGTTCGCCATAGTCGACCAGCCGGTCAAAGAAACCGGCGTTGCCGTCCGTGCGAATCTGGAAGCGGGCGTCGAAGTCGGTGCGCAGCCAGGCCTGCTCGCCGTTGCGGCGGGCAACGGGGCGGCGTTCGCGCTCGTAGGTGTCGAGCACGGCGGGGGTGGCAAGGCCTTGCAGGACATGGGCGATCTTCCAGGCCAGGTTGTGCGCGTCGGCGATGCCGGTGTTGGCGTTGAAGCCGCCCCAGGGCGGCATGAGATGCGCGGCGTCGCCCATCAGGAAGACGCGTTGGTCGCGGTAGCGGTCGGCCACGCGGACGCGCGTGTTCCACGGCGACCGGTGCAGCAGGGTCACGGGGATATCGGCGCCGATGGCGGCCTGCACCAGGCGGGTCAGATGGTCGTCCGACCATTGCTCGGGCTGCTGCGTGGCGGGGTCGTAGGCCAGGTGAAACGACCAGCGGGTGGCGTTGTTCATCGCCAGGAACAATCCGCTGACCGCGTCGTTGTGCACCTCGCATTGGCTGAAGGTGCGGTCGGCGACCTGGCGGGTCAGGTCGGCTTCGAAGAACACGTTCAGGTAGTGGCGGTTGGCGTCAATGCCCTGGCGTTCGATGCCCAGGCGCCGCCGGATGTCGCTGCGGCCGCCGTCCGCGGCGAACAGGTAGTCGGCATGCAGGGTGTGTTCCGTGTGGCTCGCGATATCGCGGACCGTTGCGATGACGCCGTCTGCCTGGTGTTCGAAACGCAGCAATTCCCAGCCGAAGCGCACGTCGCCCTCACGCGCTTGCAGGGCCTGGCGCAGCACAGGTTCGACCAGCGTCTGCGGGCAGGCGGTCAGTTCGCATGGCGACGGATCGGCCAGGGCGTGCAGCTTGGCGATGTCTGCCAGCGGCAGCGATTCGGCTTCCAGCATTGACCGGCCGCGCCGTGCGCCGCCGAATTTGCCTTGCTTCCAGGCCGTCTTGGCGACGGCTTCGATGGCGTCCTGCAGGCCGACCGAGCGATAGAGCTCGAGCGTCCTGGCCGAAAAGCCGCGGGCGCGCGGCAGCGGCGAACCCGCCTGGCTGCGTTCGACCAGGATGAAAGGGACGCGATGGCGTTGCAGGAACAGGGCGGCGGACAAGCCGACGATGCCGCCGCCGACGATCAGGACCGGAACCGTATCAATGTGTTGTGGTGTCATGCCGATGGCTCTCAAGCGGGCGTTGGCCCGATGAGCGGCACTATAATTTATCAATGATAAATTTTCAACAACGCAGGGTTGCGGCGGGGCTATCCCGTCATGGCGGCATCCTGTCCCTATCTCTGGATCGCGACGTTTCTCTCATTCCCGTCGCTCGGCCATATAGCGCCCTGGCGACGTTCCCAGCGCCTTGCGGAACATGGTGACGAAGCTGCCCGCGCTTTCGTAACCCAGGTCATTGGCCACGCGCTGGACTGACGCGCCGCTGCCCAGCCATCTCACCGCCAGCATCAGGTGCAACTGCTGGCGCCAGCGGCCAAAGCTCATGCCGGTTTCCTGCGTGAGCAGGCGGGCCAGGGTGCGTTCGCTCAGCCCGACGCGCCGGCCCCAGGTCTGCAGGGTGCCGCGGTCGGCGGGATCGTCCAGGATCAGGTCGACGATCTTGCGCAGCCGGGCATCGGCGGGCATGGGCAGGTGCAGGGTGCCGATGGGGGCAATCGCGATTTCATCGAGCAGCAGCGTGGCCAGGTGCGCTTCGATGCCGTCGTCGGGATACAGCATGGGCAGGTTGGCGGACCGGATCATCAGCTCGCGCAGCAGCGGCGTGGTGACCAGCGCGCAGGCGTGTTGCGGCAGTGCTGCGGCGGCGTCGGGGGCGATGAAGACCACGTAGCATTCGATGGTGCCGGCGCCGCTGAACTTGTGCGGCATGCCGCCAGGCACCCAGATGGCGCCCTGCGGCGGCACCAGCCAGAAGCCGCCTTCGACCTCGCAGGTCAGCACGCCGCGCAGCGCCAGCAGCAGTTCGCCCTTGTGGTGCTGGTGGAAATCCACGGTGTGGCGATGGCGTTGCAGGCGCGGATCATCATCATCCATGGCGTCCATGACGATGCCGGCGGCGCCGTAGGTGACGACGGGGCGGGGGACCAGGTCCGGATCCGTCCAGTCGTCGGCGGACGAGCGATCACTGAAGACAGGCATGAGGGGCAGCCAGGAAAAGGGCGCGGCGTGATTTGGCAGGAATTCCAACTATTTTGGCTAACTTTCCCAATGCCGCCAAATAGCGCGCTCTCTACCATGCCTGGACACGGCGCGCGGAATGTCCCGCCGCCGTGTTTTTCAGTGGTGAGGCTATGGATTCATTGAGCACGGGGCGCGTCGCCCAAACCCTGCAACGACTGTTCCAGGAAGCGGAAGCAGCGGATCGGCCGTTGATGGCGCAGTTCGACGGCGCCGATCTGTCGGAACAAGTGATGACCGATATGGTCGCCCATCACTTCGAGGAAGAACGCCGCGATATCCGCGGGTTCTATCGCGGCTACGCCGATAACTTCCTGAACGTCGCGCCGGAATACGGCCGCTTTCTTTACCAATGCGCGCAGGCCCGCCGGGCGACGCGCATCGTCGAGTTCGGCACGTCGATGGGTATTTCCACGATCCACCTGGCCGCGGCGTTGCGCGACATGGGCGGCGGCCAGGTGATCGGTTCCGAACTGGAGCCTGGCAAGGCGCTGCGCGCGCGCGCCAACCTGGACGCGGCGGGGCTGGCAGATCTAGTGGACGTGCGGGTAGGCGATGCGCGCGAGACGCTGGCCGACATCGAGGGCGAGATCGACCTGGTGCTGCTGGACGGCGCGTTCAGCCTGTACTTGCCGATCCTGAAGCTGCTTGAGCCGCGCCTGAAGACCGGCGCGCTCATCCTGGCCGAAAACGCGTTTGACCACGACAACGAGTATCTGGCCTACGTGCGCGACCCGGCCAACGGGTATGTGTCGCAGCCGATTCCGATCAGCCCGGGCCGAGGCAATGAGTTCACGGTGGTGACGCGGTGACGTAGCCCGGCGCCGGAATGGCAAGCCGGGCGGGTTTCACATCAATTGGGTTGCACTTCAATCGGGTTGCGCGGCGCCGATGGCGCCGCGCGCGCCGGCATCCTTGGACACCAGCTTGCGCCACCACGGCGATCCCGCTTGCGGGGCGGCGATATCCAGGCGCTCGCCCATTTCCGGCGTGGTCAGCGCCACGCCTTGCGCCGCGGCCAGGGCCGTGATGCGTTCGAAGGGTTCCTGCCAGGCATGCATGGCCAGGTCGAAGGTGCCATTGTGTATCGGCAGCAGCACGCGGCCGCGCAAGTCCAGGTGGGCCTGCAGGGTTTCTTCAGGCTGCATGTGCACGAAGGCCCAGCGCTTGTCGTAGGCGCCGGTTTCCATCAGCGTCAGATCGAAGGGGCCATAGGCATCGCCGATGGCCTTGAAGCCGTTGAAGTAGCCCGAGTCGCCGCTGAAGAACACGCGCAGGTCGTCATCCTGGATGACCCACGACGCCCACAGGCTGCGGTCGCTGTCGGTCAGGCCGCGGCCCGAGAAATGCTGGGCCGGGGTGGCGGTCAGGCGCAGGTCGTCGACCACGGTGGATTGCCACCAGTCCAGCTGTTCGACCTGCTTGGGGTCGATGCCCCAGGCGATCAGCTGGTCGCCCACGCCCAGGGGCGTGATGAAGCGCCCGGTCTTGCCGGCCAGTTGCAGGACGGCGGCATGGTCGAGATGGTCGTAGTGGTTGTGCGACAGGATCACGCCGGCCAGCGGGGGCAGGTCGTCCAGGCTGATGGGCGGCGCATGAAAGCGCGCTGGCCCGGCCCATTGCACCGGCGATGCCCGCTCGGAAAACACCGGGTCGGTGATCCAGTAACGGCCACGCAGTTTCAGGAGGATGGTGGAATGCCCCAGCCGGTACAGGCTGCGGTCGGGGGCGGCATCCAGGTCGGCGCGGGTCAGGGCGCGCACCGGCACCGGCTGGTCGGGCACCGTGCCGGTGGGCTTGTCGAACAGGAAGGCCCACGTCAGTTTCAGGCCGTTCCACCAGCCCATGGGCGGGCGCGGCGACGGGTTGGTGAAGCGGCCGTCACGGTGCTGGGGGGAATCGGGGTAGCTGGGGTTGCGGCTGCTGCACAAGGCAAGGCTGGTCAGGGCGGTCACGGCAAGAATTCCTAGCAGGAGAGCGGCGAAAGTGCGCTTCATGGATGGCGTCCAAAATTACACTGCACAGTGTAGTTTCGTTTTTCTGAAAAGTACACTGACCGGTGTAAAATCGTTCACATGCCAGCAACCCGTTCATCCCCGCCCCAGCCTGCCCGACGCCTGACCGACCGCAAACGCGAAGCCATCCTGCGCGCGGCGGTCGAGGAATTTCGCAGCGCCGGGTTCGACGCCACCAGCATGGACCGCATTGCCGCGGCGGCGGGCGTGTCCAAGCGCACGGTCTACAACCACTTTCCCAGCAAAGACGAATTGTTCGGGCTGACGCTGGAGCATCTGTGGGCAAGCAGCGCCGAAAGCGAAGACATGGCTTATCGGGCGGACCTGCCGCTGGACCAGCAACTGCGCCAGTTGCTGATGCAAAAGCTGGCGCTGCTGGGCGACGCCAGCTTCATTGACCTGGCGCGCGTGGCGATCGCCGAGGTCATTCATTCGCCCGAGCGGGCGCAGGCAATGATCTGCCGCATCGGCGAAAAGGAAACCGGCGTCACCACATGGATCCGCGCGGCCATGGCCGACGGACGGCTGGTCGAGGTGGATGTTGATTTTGCCGGGCATCAGCTGCAAGGGCTGGTGAAAAGCTTTGCGTTCTGGCCGCAGGTCACGCTGGGGCAGCCGCCGCTGGCGCCGGCCGAGCGGCAGCGGGTGGCAGATTCGGCGGTGGCGATGTTCTTGGGGTGTTATGCGCGCCAACCGGTGGGCGACAAGGCCTGAAGGGGGCTGCCAACTGGACGACTGCTAATGAGGTAACGCCGGTTTGACCGGGATAATGCAATCAGGCGCTTCGGCGCCTTTTTCATGGTCGAAAAAAATATTTGATTTAGACCCCTAAACTGATTTCGGACCGGGGGGATAACTTAGGAATGTAGCGGCGCGAAAGGCGCGCCGCGTGTGCTTGCCTGGTTTATCCATGTCCCGCGAAATCCAATGGTTGTGGCCCACTCCGATCATGCATTACAACCTGCGCGAAAGCGGCCAGGTGGATGCGGGTCTGCATGACGCATTGCAGGCGTTCTCGGAACGTAACCAGAGCCGCCTGCTGAACGACGAGAAGCGCTCGGCCACGCTGGAAACGCTTTATACCCGCTATGACACGGGCATATTCAAGCGCACGCGAAATCCCCAACTGAAAGCGATCCGCGAACTGATCCTGTCCGAATGCGACGACTATGCGGCAGAGGTCTACGGCGATCAGGTGCGGCAAGCCCGGCGTGACCATACCATGTGGTTCGTGGTGCAGCGCTCGGGCCAGGCCAAGGACGCTGTGCACGCGCATTATCACGAAGGTTCGGACCTGGCCTTCGTCTATTACCTGACCATGCCCAAGGACGGCAGCGGCCAATTGGTGCTGATGGACCCCCGCGGCACGGTAGGCCGGGGCGGCTTCGTCGTGCCGCGCCACGCGCTGGTGAACATCATCCAGCCGCGTGAAGGCGACCTGATCCTGTTCCCGCGTTACCTCATGCACTACACCACGCCCAATACCGACAATGTAACAAGGCGGGTGATTGCAGGTAGCGTCAAGTACGAAAGACCGCAGTAGATAAGGCTGAACGCAATGTTCTGCCAGGATTTTTGCGTTTGTTGACAGTTACAACATACATGTTCGGCAAATATAGGTTTCGTCTTGATATGGGTGCCCAGCGCCTTCAAGCCTCCAAGAATTCGCGCTGATACACCGCAGTCGCCGTTTGCTCCGGGTTTTACATGTACTTCCTGTTCCGTCCCATCAAGCATCTGCATCCCATCCGTGAATGGGCGCTTGCACATGGCGCGGACGCTTCATTGGACCCGTTGACGTTCGAGATGACGCTGCGCTGCGGCGGCCGCACGGTCGTGCTGTATCCGCGCTTCGTGCGCCAGCACGAAGGGCGCACGACGTATCAGCGCCCGTTCGCGGGGGATGGCGATTTTATCGGCTGGATGCCGTATCCGGTGAAGTCCTGGGGCTTGTCCACGGACAAGACGCTGTTCAAGAACTATGCGCTGGCCAACGGCCTGCGTGTCACGGCCAGCTGGACCGACGGGCCCGAACTGGTGCCGGACTACATCGTCAAGCCGGCCATCAGCTCGTTCGGCGTGGGCATACGCGGTCCGTTCGGCCCGCTGGCGCCGCCGGTGGGCGGCCTGGCGCTGGAGTCGGGCGAGTTCTGTGAACAGTTCATCCGTGGCCGCAGCGCCAAGGCCTGGTTCTGGAATGGCGAGCCGGCAGCGCTGGAAGTGCTGACGCCGCCGCAGATCATCGGCGATGGCCGGCGCACGCTGCGCGAGATCGCCACGCAACCGCGCGGCAATTTCGATCTGGTGATGGACCTGGACGCGTCCGTGCAGATCCTGGCGTGGCAGGGCTATCACCTGGATTCCGTGGTGCCAGAGGGCGTGGAAGTGATGTTGGATTTTCGTTACCTGACGCCGCACGATCGGGTCACGCTCAAGAACCGCGACGTCTGGGACGCCGTATCGACCGAGATCGCCACGCAGTTCTGTTATGCCGGCCCGCTGCTCCATCGCGGCATCGACGAGCCGCTGCGGCGCAATTCGGTGTTCACGCTGGATGCCGTGATCGACGCCGACGACCGCGTGTGGCTGCTGGAAATGAACAGCCATCCCATGATCCATCCCAACGTGTACCCGCTGATGTTGGCGTCCGTCTTCGCAGACGAGCCGGCACAGGCGGAGCCGGCGTTGGAAATCGGGAGCACGCATGCGGCCTGATCTCGCCATTCAGCTGATGAGCGACCTGTTCTGGACCGGGTTGATGATCTGCGCGCCCGTGCTGCTGCTGACGCTGGCGGTGGGCGTGGCCATCAGCATCCTGCAGGTGGTGACCCAGGTGCAGGAAATGTCCCTGACCTTCATTCCCAAGATCGTGGCGGCCGTGGTGGCCATGGTGATCTTCGGCCCCTGGATGCTGCGCACCCTGATGCAATACGCGACCACGCTGTTGCGGGACGTGCCGGGACTTCGCTGAGAGCGCCATGCTTGCCATTGATATTCCTGTCCTGGCGACGGCCGCCCTCGTGTCGATCCGCATCGCGGCGATGTTGGCGTTTACGCCCGTCTTCACGCAGTTTCCGATTCCGGCGACCGCCCGCGTGCTGTTGGTGGCCATGCTGTCTATGACGCTGGCCATGGCCTTGCCACGGACCGGCCAGCCGGTGCCGACCGACCTGGGCGGCTTCATCCAGGCCGCCGCGCTGGAATTCTCGTTCGGTCTGCTGCTGGCCTGCGGCATCTTCTGCGCCTTCTCGGCGATTGCCTTTGCCGGGCGCGCGCTGGATATCCAGATCGGCTTCGGTATCGGCCAGGTGTTCGATCCGGTCAGCCGCGCGCAGGTGCCGATCATGACGTCGGTGTTCCTGTACACCGGCGTGCTCGTGTTCTTCCTGCTCGACGGCCACCATGCCTTGTTGCGGGGGCTGGCCTACACATTGACGGTCGTGCCGGTGGGCGGGTTTTCACCGCAGGACGTGAACGTGCGCGCGGTGATCGCCGCCTGGGGCAACGTGTACGGGCTAGGCTTCATGCTGATCGCGCCCGTCGCGGCGCTGTTGCTGCTGGTCGAACTGGGGCTGGGCATCCTGGCGCGCGGGCTGCCGCAGATGAACGTATTCGTGATCGCGCTGCCGATCAAGATCATGGTGGGCCTGGCGGCGCTGGCCGCCTGGGCGCGTTTCATGCCGGCGGGCCTGTCGCGCATTTTCGGCCTGACGTCGGATGTCTGGAACGGGGCGGTGCGCTGATGCAGGAATTCGACAAGAGCGAAGCCGCCACCCCATTCAAGCTGCAGCAGGCGCGTAACCGCGGGTCGGTGGCGCGCAGCCCCGACCTGACGGGCGCGGTGGCCATGCTGACGGCCGCCGCGGCGATGTATGCGTGGGGCTGGGAAGCCGTGCAAGCGCTGGCGGCGCTGGCGCGTGCGGCCCTCATCCATGGCCTGGGCATGCAGGTGTCGGCGGCGTCGGTGGTGTCGTTGATCGGCCGCGTGGGGGGCGATGCGCTGCACATCGTTGCGCCGTTCGCGCTGACGGTGGGCGCTGCCGCGCTGATCGCCAACGTGGCGCAGACAGGGCCGGTGTGGAGCGGGTTTCCGCTCAAGCCGGACTTCAATCGCATCAATCCGGCCAGCGGCCTGAAGCGGCTGTTTTCGCTGCGCACGGTGTACGACGCCGTCAAGAGCGTGCTCAAGGTCACCGTGCTGGCGTGGGTGCTGTACCTGGTGATCAAGGACCTGCGGTCGCTGTTCTATCTGCTGGGCGAACGCACGCCTTTCGTGGCGTTGAGGCAGTTGCTGGAAATGCTGACCTCGATGGCGTTGAAGCTGGCGTTCGCGGCCTTGCTGCTGGCGTTGCTGGACCTGGGCTACACGCGCTTCGAGTTCAAGCGCAAGATGCGCATGAGCAAGCGCGACGTGAAAGACGAGGTCAAGAACCGCGAAGGCGATCCGCGCGTGCGCTCGCGCCTGCGTGGGCTGCGCATCGAGATGCTGCAAAAAGCGGCGTCCGTGCGCCAGGTGGGCCAAGCCGATGTGCTGATCGTCAATCCCACCCATATTGCCGTGGCCCTGCAGTACAAGCGGGGCGAGATGGCCGCGCCCGTGATGCTGGCCAAGGGTGCCGGCACGCTGGCCGCGCGCATGCGGGCCGAGGCCGCCCGCTGCGGCGTGACGGTGGTGCGCAGCCCCGCGTTGGCGCGGGCGCTGTTCTTCCAGGGCGACATGGGCCAGGCGATTCCGACCGCGCTGTATGCCGACGTGGCGCGCATCATGGTGTGGCTGATCGCCCAGCGCAATGCGCGCAACGCGCTGGGGGTGGCGGCATGAACCGGCTGTCTCAATGGCTGGCGAGCAACCGGGACATCGTGATGGTCCTGGTGGTGATGGGCGTGCTGATCGTCCTGTTCATGCCGATTCCGCCGGCGGCGCTGGATTTCCTGATCCTTGCCAATTTCAGCTTCGCCTTCCTGATTCTGCTGCTGACGTTCTACATGACGCGGCCGGTGGAGTTTTCGACGTTTCCGTCGCTGCTGCTGATTGCCACGCTGTTCCGCCTGTCGTTGAACGTGGCCGCCACGCGCCTGATCCTGTCGGAGGCGAATGCCGGCAGCGTGATTTCGGCCATCGGCGGCTATGTGGTGGGCGGCAATTACGTGATCGGGCTGATCGTGTTCCTGATCCTGATCGTGGTGCAGTTCGTGGTGGTGACCAGCGGCGCGCAGCGCGTGTCCGAGGTGGCGGCGCGTTTCACGCTGGACAGCATGCCCGGCCAGCAGATGAGCATCGACGCGGACCTGAACATGGGTTTCATCACCCAGGAACAGGCGCAGGTGCGCCGCAAGACGCTGGAAAAAGAGGCCGCCTTCTATGGCGCGATGGACGGGGCGTCCAAGTTCGTCAAGGGCGATGCGATTGCCGGCATCCTCATCATGGCCATCAACATCATCGGCGGCCTGGTGATCGGGGTGATGCAGCTGGGTATTCCCTGGAGCGAGGCGATCCGCATCTACACCCTGCTGACGATCGGAGATGGCATCGTCACGCAGGTGCCGGCGCTGGTGATCGCGGTGGCTACCGGCATCATCGTGACGCGTTCGGCGTCGGACGGCAATTTCAGCCAGGAAGTGGCGCGCCAGATCACGCTGTTTCCCAAGACGCTGTTCCTGGTGTGTGCGGCCCTGTTCGCGCTGATGGCGTTGCCGGGCATTCCGGCGCTGCCGGCGTTCCTGCTGGCGGTGACGGTGCTGGCGCTGGGCTGGGCGGCGCATCGGGCCGCCCGTGCCAAGCGCGCCGCGGACAGCCCCGCCCAGGACGCGTTGCCGGCGGCGGCCGCGGCCGGTGACCCCTACGACGCCTTGAAGGTCGAAGCCGTCGAGATCCAGGCGGGCGCGCACTTGCTGCCGTCGGTGATGGATCACAGCGGCTTCGCCGACCGCATCGCCGCATTCCGCAATCAGTACGTGCAGGAAATGGGCATGGTCATTCCCACGGTCAAGGTGCGCGCCAGCACCCGGTTGGGGCCGGACGACTACGAGATCGTGGTGTACGGCGTGCCGGCGGGCAAGGGCCAGGCCATGGCCGACCGCTGGCTGGCGATCCACCCGGCAGGCGTGACCAAGACCGTGCGTGGCATCGAGACGCGGGACCCCACCTACGGTCTGCCGGCCGTGTGGATCGAGGAATCTGAAAAGGCCAATGCGCAGCAGGGCCGCTACACGCTGATCGACGGGCTGACCGTGTTGATGACGCACCTGACCGAGGTGCTGCGGCGCGAGTCCGCCAATCTGTTGACGCGCGCCGAGACCGACCGGCTGCTCGAGCGTGTGCGCTTGGCGCAGCCCGGCCTGGTGGAAGAGCTGACGCCGGGAATCCTGTCCATGACCGAAGTACAGAAGGTGCTGCAGGCGCTGGTGCGCGAGAAGGTCAGCATCCGCAATCTGGAAGCGATCCTGGAAGTGTTGGCCGACGCGGGCCGCAACCAGCGGGAACCGGGCTTTCTGGCCGAACAGGTGCGCCAGCGTCTGGGGCAGGCGATCTGCCGCTCGCTGTCGGGCGACACCAGCACGCTGCACGTCATCACGCTGGACCCGCTGACCGAAGCGCATATCGGCAATTCCCTGCGCCATACGGCCGAAAACGGCGGCCGCCTGGCGATCGAACCGCGCGTGGCGGACCAGTTGATCGGCAGCCTGGTGCAGCAGGCGGAAGCCATGATGAAGGCCAATCTGCTGCCGGTACTGCTGTGCTCGCCGGACCTGCGGCGCCATCTGCGCATGTTGACCGAGCGGGTGTTGCCGCATCTGCGGGTGCTGTCCATGGCCGAGATCCCCGGCAGCATCGACCTGAAGGCGTTCTCGGCGGTTTCCGTTGCCGCGTTGCAGGAAGCCGCGAACCGCGCCTGAGCGGCGTCGGCGCGACTGAATCAGAAGGAGTGAACCATGGAAATAATGAATCTGATCGGGCAGGGCATGGGCGTGGATCAGGACCGCCTGACGGCGATCGCCGTGAATCTGGCCAACGTGCGCACCCCCGCCTACAAGCGCGAACTGGTCAACGGCGCCGCCTTCGAGACGCAGATGGACGCGCTGGAACGGCGCAGCCAGGGCGCTGACGTGCCATCGCCATCGGCCACGTATTCCGACATGCGGCCTGGCGCGGTGCGCTACACCGGCCGTCCGCTGGACCTGGCGCTCACGGGCGAGGCCGCCTTTCTTGAATTGTCCCGCGACGGCAAGACGCTGTATGGACGGCAGGGGGCATTGCATGTGGATAGCCAGGGTCGTCTGGCGACGGCGGGCGGCGATCTGGTCATGGGGCAGGGCGGCGAAATTCGCCTGACCTCGACCGCGCCGCGGATCGACCCGATGGGCAACGTGTACGACCAGGGCCGCTTTGTCGACAAGCTGAGCCTGGCGTCGTTCACCGATCCGCAAGGCCTGACGCGCTTGGGCGGGGGCGTCTACGCGGCATCGCAAGGCCGCGCGCAACCGGCGCGCGAAGGCGAATCGTCGGTGCTGCAAGGCTACCAGGAAGGCTCGAACGTGGACCCGGCGCGCGAGATGGTCGGCATGATCGACGTCATGCGCCACTTCGAAAGCCTGCAAAAGAGCGCCCAGTTCATCGACGAGATGACCGGCCGCGCCGTCCAGAAACTGGGCGAATTCTAAGGAGAACCCGAATGATCGATTCCCTGTACATCGGCGCCACCGGCATGCATGCGCAGCAGACCGGCGTGGACGTCGTGGCCCAGAACCTGGCCAACATGAATACCACCGGCTACAAGAAATCGTATGTGGTGTTCGAAGACCTGATGACGCGGGCCGCCACCGGCGGGCAGCCCGCCGGCGTGCTGGGCACGGACCCGGCCTCCAACATGGGGTTGGGCGTGGCGATTGCGCGCAATGCGAAGTCGTTCACCACCGGCGAGATCAAGCAGACCGGCAAGCCCTTGGACCTGGCCATTCGGGGCGACGGCTTGCTGGAAGTCAGCATGCCGGACGGCAGCGTGGCCTACACCCGCGGCGGCACCCTGAAGATCGATCAGGACGGCATGCTGTCGACCCTGGCTGGCTTGCCCTTGAAGGCATCGATTTCGGTGCCGGCCGATACCGAAAAACTGACCATCGCGCCCGACGGACGCGTCACCGCCTGGCGCAATGGCGGCCGGGATGCCGACGAACTGGGCAAGCTGGAACTGGCGCGTTTTAACGCACCGGAAGACCTGAATTCGCTGGGCGACGGCCTGTACCAGGCGACGGAACGGTCGGGCGAGCCCGTGCAGGGACGCCCGGGCGAAGACGGTCTGGGGCTGTATGCGCAAGGTTTTTTGGAATCTTCCAATGTGCAGCTCAATGAGGAAATCGTCAATTTGATGGTGGCGCAACGCGCCTACGAGGCCAACGCCAAGGTCGTGCAGGCGTCGGACGACATGCTCGGCCTTGTCAATAACCTGCGACGCTAGGCGACAACGTGCGCAAGCTGTTCTTCCTGTTGATGCTGTGGCCATGTGTGGCCGGGGCGGTGCCGCAAGAGGGCGATGCGGTGCTGTTCCTGCGCGCACAGGTACGGGTACCGACGGCGGTGCTGACGCTGGGCGATGTGGCGCGCATCGAGGCGTCCGCTGACAGGCTGCCGGCCTTGGCGGGCCTGGCCATCGGCGTCGTGCCGCCTGCTGGCACAACGCGTGAGATCGGCCGCGAGGAACTGCAGCGCTGGATCGATACCGCCGGGCAAGACCTGGGTCAGGTGCAGTGGCGCGGCAACGCCTCGGTGCGGGTGGCGCGCAAGACGGCTGCGCTGGACGCCGACGCCGTGCTCAAGGTGGCCCAGGACGCGGCGCACCGGGCGTTGCAGGCGCGCTTTGCAGAATTCTCGGTGGAAGCGGCGGGCAATCCGTTGCCGGATGTCGTCTCGGCAGGTGTCTTCGACCTGCGGGCGCGTCCGGTGGCGGCGAGCGACACCCTGGCCTCGCGCCTGGTGGTGTGGGTCGAGTTGTGGCAGAAGGGCCAGTTGTACCGGGCCGTGCCGGTGGCATTGAAGGTACGGGCCATGGCGCCGGTGCTGCGGGTCAATGCCGGGTTGCCGGCGGGGGCATCGGTGTCGATGGCGGACGTGACCGTCGAACAGCGTGACGTGGCGGCCCTGGTCGGCGCGTATTGGCCGGCGGATGAACCGCTGGGCGCGGTACGGACGCGCCAGGCCGTGGCCCCGGGGGCCGTGTTGCTGCGGTCGCACCTGGACGCGTTGCCGGATGTGGAACGCGGCGACCAGGTGGCGCTGCGCGTGCGCGCAGGCACGGTCACGATCGAGACCACGGCGCAGGCGATGCAGGACGGCTGGGCCAACCGCACGTTGCGCGTGCTGCCGGCCAATGCCACGGACACGATACAGGCGCGCGTGATACGCGGCGGGCTGGTGGAGGTAGTGCAATGAAGTTGAACGCTGTCTTGACGCGCGCAACCGCCGCGCGGGCAATGGGCCTGGCGCTGGCGCTGGCATTGGCGGCGGTGGCCGCGCAGGCCGAAAGCCTGTACGACCCTGCGCTGTACCGGTCGCTGGGCACGGACCGCAAGGCCGCCCGGATCGGTGACGTGCTGACCATCCAGGTGGTCGAAACGTCGTCGGCGACCAGCTCGGCAGACACCTCGACGGGTCGCAAATCCAGCATCGAAGCGGAGTTCCGCCTGTCGCGCCGGCCGACGACGGCCGGCGGGTTCGAGATCGACAACGATTTCGAGGGCGGCGGCAAGACGCAGCGCTCGGGCCGGTTGCTGGCGCAGATGTCCGTGAACGTGGTGGATATCGCGCCCAACGGCGACCTGTACGTCCAGGGCGACCAGTTGCTGACCGTGAACGACGAGCAGCAGAAGATTCACGTCAAGGGCAGGGTGCGGCCGCAGGACATTTCGCCGGGCAACGTGGTGCTGTCCACGCGTCTTGCGCAAGCCGAAATCATATACATGGGCGAAGGCGAGCTGGCCGGTCGGCAGCGTCCCGCCTGGTGGAACCGTTTTCTCAATTGGCTGGGCTTCTGATGCGCGCGTGGATCGTGGTTCTGATGATGGCAGGGATGCTGGCGGCGTCGCACGGCGCCGTGGGGGCGCGCGCAACCGATACCGAGGTGGTGCGCATCAAGGACCTGGGCAAGCTCAAGGGCTGGCGCGAGAACTCGCTGGTGGGCTATGGCATCGTGGCCGGCCTGGCCGGCACGGGCGATTCGCCGTCGAACAAGACCACGCGGCAGGCGATGGCGAACGTGTATTCGCAGTTCGACCTGACCGTGGCGCCAGAGCAGGTGCAAAGCCGCAACGTGGCCGTGGTGATGGTCAGCGCCATGCTGCCGCCTTTCGCCCGGCCGGGCGATGCCATCGACGTGGTGGTGACGTCGGCCGGCGACGCTCGCAGCCTGGTGGGCGGCAATCTGCTGGTGACGGCGCTGAAGGCGCCAAACGGCAAGATCTACGCGCTGGCGCAGGGCTCGCTGTCGGTCGGCGGCTATCGCTACGACATGAACGGCAACGTGGTGCAGAAGAACCACCCGACGGCGGGCTCCATTCCCGGCGGGGCGATGGTGGAAGTGGGCGTGAACGCACAGATGCTGACGGACGAGGGCACGATGACCTTCCTGTTGGCCAATCCTGACTACACCACGGCCGGCCGGGTTGCGGCCGAGATCAACCGCGCGCTGGGCCGGCCGCTGGCCAAGGCGCGCGATGCCGCGGGCGTGGATATCCGCGTGCCGGAATTCGAACGCGACGATCTGGTGGCATTCGTGTCGCGTATCGAAGCGCTGTCGATCACGCCCGACCAGCGCGCCAAGGTGATCCTGGACGAACGCACCGGCACGGTGGTGTCCGGCGGCAACGTGCGGTTGTCCAAGGTGGCGATTTCACACGGCGACCTGCGCATTTCCATCGTGACCGACAACCAGGTGTCGCAACCCATCTTCGTGCGCCAGGGCGATGGCGGCGGCATTCGCACCGAAGTCGTGTCCAACTCCAGCATCGACGTACGCGATGGCGAGGCCAGCGCCTTTGTCATGTCCGAAGGCAGCACCGTGGCCGATCTGGTCCAGGCGCTGACCAAGATCCGCACCAGCACGCGCGACATCATTTCCATCCTGCGCGCCATCAAGACGGCCGGCGCGCTGCATGCCGATCTCATCATCCAGTAAATCCAATGAGCCCATCACGCCATGATTGATCCCGTTACGCTCGCCGCCCTGGGCGCTGCCCTGGATGCTGCCAGCCTGCGCCAGCAGGCTGGCGCGGCCAATATCGCCAACGTCAATACCGCGGGCTACGCGCCGGTGCGGGTGAAGTTCGAGGAACTGATGCCGTCGGCCGCCGCCGCGCTGGATCGCAATGGGCGCATCGCCCGGCAGGACCTGGCCGCGCCGCGCCTGGCGGTCGAGAGCCGGGCGTCGAACGTGCCTTACGGCGCCAATGGCGTGGCCATCGACCAGGAAGTGGCGGGCCTGGCCCGCAATGCCTTGCACTACCAGGCGCTGGTCAAGTCGCTCAATGGCCAGTATGCGCTGGTCGAGTCGGCCCTGAACGACGGGAGGCGTTGAGCATGGACTACCAAAGTGCATTCGCCATCAGCGCCGCCGGCATGAGCGCCGAGAAGCTGCGCGCGGACGTCGCCGCCCTGAACCTGGCCAACGCCAATACGCCGCTGTCGGCCAAGGGCGCGGGCTTTCAGCCGCTGCGGGTGATGTCGTCGGCGCGCGCAACGCCCGCCGCCCGCAGTTTCGGCGCCATGGTCGAACAGGGCCTGTCGGTGGACCAGAGCTTGAGCGTGGCGCCGTATCGGGCGCCGGCTCGGCGGGTCTACGAGCCCGGGCATCCCCAGGCGGACAAGGACGGCTATGTGTCTTATCCGGGCGTGGACACGCTGACCGAGATGATGACGCTGATGGTGGCCAGCCGCGCCTACGAGGCTGACGTCGCGGCCTTCAATGCCGCCAAATCCATGGCGATGAAGGCGCTGGAGATCGGAGGCCGTCAATGACCGTTGTTGCGATCGATGCGTTGCAGTCCGCCGCGGCGCAGGTCCAGGCCCAGGCGCCTGCCGCGGCAGCCCCCGTGGCGGCGCAGTTCGACGCCCTGGTGCATTCCGGCCTGACGGGCGTGAACCGCGCACTGCTGCAAACCGAAACCGACGCCCAGCGACTGGCCGTCGGCGATGTACAGAACCTGCACCAAGTCATGATCCATATGGAAGAGGCCAAGGCCAGCTTCCAGTTGTTCCTGCAAGTGCGCAACCGTCTGTTGGACGCATATCAGGAAGTCATGCGTATGCAGATTTGAACCGGGGTTGACCTGAAATGTCTTTATCGGAGTTTTGGACGCGCCTGGACCGGCGTAACCGCTATACCTTGATCGCGGGGGCCGTGGTCATCGTGGCAGCGGTGGCGGCAGCGGGGTGGATGCTGACTCGCGCCAATTACCAGGTGCTGTTTTCCGGCATGAAGCCGCAGGACGCCTCGGTGATGCTGAGCGAGCTGGACAAGCAGAAGATCCCTTATCGCCTGGAAGCGGATGGCACGGCCATCCTGGTACCCCAGGAGGTGGTGCACAAGACGCGCATCCGCCTGCTGGGCCAGGATCTGCCGCTGCATGGCGCGGTGGGGTTCGAGCTATTCAACAATGCCGACTTCGGCATGACGGAGTTCGCCCAGCGCATCAACTACCAGCGCGCGCTGCAAGGCGAAATCACGCGCACGATCCTGTCGCTGGCCAATGTGGAATCGGCGCGGGTGCTGATCGCGATGCCGGAACAGGGGCTGTTCCATCGGGGCGCGGGCGTGCCCACGGCGTCCATCGCGGTGGCGCTGCGCGACGGCCGCAGCCTGTCGCCCGAGCAGGTGCTGGGCATCCAGCGACTGGTGTCGGCGTCGATTCCGGATATCGAATCGCGCAACGTCACGATCGTCAACCAGAACGGCGTGGCGCTGACGGCGGGAGCGGGCGAACCGGATGGCGCGGCGTCTGCCGACACGCGCCTGGCGCTCAAGCGTTCGACCGAGGAATACCTGGCCCGCAAGGTCACCGGCATGCTGGACCAGACCTTTGGCAGCGGCACGGTGGTGGCGACGGTGGACGTGCTGTTGAACATGGACCGCATTCGGATCACGACCGAAGACGTGCTGCCGTATTCGCCCGCCGGCAAGGGGCAACCCACTGGCGTGGTGGTGCGCGAGCGGCGTTCGAACCGCGACGGCGAGCCTGGCACCGGTGTCAACAATGGCCGTCGGGCCGGCGCGGGCACGGATAACGAAACCGACTATCAGGCGGGCCGCAAGGTCGAAGAGATCGTGTCGACGCCCGGCGTCATCATGAAGATGGGCGTGACCGCCGTGGTGCGCGGGCCCATGGACGGTGTGGCGCTGGAACGCTTGAAGACGCTGGTGGGCAACGCCGCGGGCGCCCAGGTCGAACGCGGCGATACGGTCATTGTCTACAGCACGGAACAGATGGCCGCGCGCAGCGGCGTGGTGGTGCAGGACGTGGGCATGACGGTGGCCAAGGCGGCCGAGCCGCCGCCGCTGCGCACGGAATTCGAATGGACGCCGCGCCTGGCGATCGCGCTGCTGCTCGCGGTGGGCGGGGTGGGATTGATCCTGTTGCTGCTGCTGGGCCGCCGCCGGGCCCAGGCGCCCAGGCTGTCGGCCGAACAGCGCGAAGTACTGCTGCATCAGCTGCGCGGCTGGCTCGAACCCGGCAAGACGCCCGCCGACGCGGAGAAGCCGTAATGGACGGCCTGCGTCTTTGCGCCCTGGCCCTGCATGCCGTCGCGAGCCGCGATCGGGCCTGGCTGCTGTCGCGTCTGCCCGATGGCCCGCGCCGCCAACTGACGGCGCTGGTGGACGAACTGCGCGGCACCGGGATACCCGCCGATCCCGAGCTGGTGCGCCAGCTGGTGCGCGAACGCGAGCTGTTGGCGCGCGATCCGGCGCAGCACCCCACTGGCGCGCGGCTATTGCGCGCCAGCGCGCAGGATGTCTGGGCCTTGCTGCGCGGCGAGTCGGATGCGTTGGTCTGCCGGGTGGTGCGGCGCCACGAGTGGCCCTGGAAGGCGGAACTGCTGGACCTGTGCGGCCTGGCGCGAGCCAAGCGGATCGACGCGCTGGCGGCGCAACTGGCGCCCGCGGCGGCGCTTGAGCAGGCCATCGTGGATGAGCTGGAGCAGCGCCTGGGCGCACGTCAATCGGCGGCAGGCCGGCCGCGGCCGGCACGCTGGCAGTTCCTGCGGCGCGAGGGGAGATCGGCATGAAGACCGCCGCCATCCTGCGCCAGATGCCGGTCGCGCCGTCGTCCCGCCTGCTGGGGCAGCGGCCTGCGTTGGCGCCGCGCGCGCCGATTCTCGCCCATCCGCCCGCCGCGCGAGCGGCGCCGGATGCCGTTGCGTCGCCGGCGCCAGCCGCCACGCCGCCCGCGGTGGCGCCCGTGGACCCCGCGTTGACCGAAGCCGAAATCGAGCAGCGCAGTTTGGCGCTGGCTCAACGGATGATGCAGGCCGAGTCGGATCAGTTGCGCAAGACCGCCCGCGAAGAAGGCCTGCGAGCCGGTCGCGAAGAAGGGCTGCGCCAGGCGCAGACCCAGGTGGTCGAACAGCTGGCGGCGCAGCAGGCGCGCTTCCAGGAAGTGGCGGACGCGCTGGTGCAGGCGCTGGCGCGAGACCGCCAGGCCACCGAGGACGCCGCGCTTGAGCTGGCCGTGGCGGCCCTGGCGCGCATGCTGGGCGAGGCGCCCGACGCGACGCGGGTCGCGGCGGTCGTGCGCCAGGCGGGTGCGCAACTGCGCGACCCCGGCCAATGGCGGGTGCGGATGGCCCCGGCAGACATCGAACTTCTGAAAGAGGCCGGCATCGATCCGGCCGCTTTGGCGCCGCAGGCGGCCGATGTGCAGTGGGTGGCAGACCCCGCGGTGCAGGGCGGTTGCGTCTTGCAGACGGCCACCGGCAATCTGGACGCGCGCCTGCACAAGCAGGTCGCTGCGCTGGCCGATGCCCTGTCGCAGGCCTACCGCACGCGAGGAGCCCCGGCATGAGCACGCCGGCCCTGGCGCCCTATCTGAAGGCCATCGACACCGCGGCGCTGTATGCGCGCGACGGGGCGGTGCGCCATGTCGCCGGCCTGGTCGTGACCTGCGCCGGACCTGACGCCAGCCTGGGCGAACTGTGCCGAATCACGCCCCAGGGCGGCGGCACCGACATCCTGGCCGAGGTGGTCGGCGTGCGGCCGGACGGCGTCGTGCTGATGCCTTATGGCCGTCTGGATGGCGTGGCGGCGGGCTGCCGGGTCACGGTGGCAGGCAGCCTGGCGGGCGTGCCGGTGGGCCAGGCGCTGCTGGGCCGGGTGGTGAACGCATTCTGCGAGCCGCTGGATGGCGGCGCGCCCGTGGCCACGGACGTGCTGGCACCGCTGAAGGCGGCGCCCGTCAATCCGCTGCACCGCAAACCGATCGATGCGCCGCTGGAAACGGGGGTGCGGGTCATCGACGCCATGTTGCCGCTGGGACAGGGCCAGCGCATCGGCATCTTCGCCGGCAGCGGCGTCGGCAAGAGCACGCTGCTGGGCATGCTGGCCCGGGGCGTGCAGGCGGACGTCAACGTGATCGCCCTGATCGGCGAGCGTGGCCGCGAAGTGCGCGACTTCATCGAGCGGCAGCTGGGACCCGACGCGCTGGCGCGCTCGGTCGTGGTGGTGGCGACGTCGGACGAACCCGCCTTGATGCGCGCCCGCGCCACCTATGCCGCGATGGCTGTCGCGGAGTACTTCCGCGACCGGGGGCAAAGCGTGTTCCTGACCATGGATTCGGTGACGCGCTACGCCATGGCGCGGCGCGAGATCGGGCTGGCCGCGGGCGAGCCGCCAACCGCTCGCGGTTACACGCCGTCGGTGTTCGCCGATATTCCTGAACTGTGCGAGCGCTGCGGCCGGCTGGAAAACGGCGGATCGATCAGCGCTATTTTCACGGTGTTGGTGGAAGGCGACGATTTCAATGAACCCATTGCGGACAGCTTGCGGGCCACGCTGGACGGCCATATCGTGCTCACCCGTGACCTGGCCCATCGGGGGCATTACCCGGCCATCGATGTGCTGCGCAGCGTCAGCCGCCTGGCCGGCGAACTGGCCACCAAGTCCGAACGGGCCCTGATGGCCGAGGCGTCCGCCAGCCTGGCGCTGCTCGAGCGCAATCGCCAGATGGTGGACATCGGCGCCTATCAGGCAGGCACCAATCCCGCATTGGACGCCGCGCTGACGCTTGCCCCCGCGCTGGACGGCTGGCTGCGCCAGGAGACCGACGCGCCGGACACCCGCCGCGGCGCCTTCGAGGCGCTTGCGGCGATCGTTGCCGGCGGCCAGCGGGAGGCGTCATGACGGCCCAGACCCGCTTCAAGTATTCGCTTGCCGCGTTGGAGTCCTTGTATACGCATCGGCTGGAACAGGCGCGTCTGGTGCTGGCCCAGGCGCAACGGCGGCTGGATGCGCATCAGGACGTCCTGCAAGGGCTGCGCCAGGCGTTGGCGCGGCATCACGCGGATTGGGCATTGACGGCGGCCGGCGGTTTCGACCCGGCGCGCCACGAGGTGGTGCGTGCGGCCTTGAGCGTGATGCAGGGGCGGCTGGACGCCGCCCGCGGCCATGAGGCGGCCTTGATCGAGGCCGTTCAGGCATGCCGCGAACAGGTGCTGCATGCCCATCGGCGCAGCGACACCCTGGACCGTCACAAGCAGGACGCCGCGCGCGATTTCCAATTGGAGTCCGCGCGCAGCGACCAGCGGCAGGCCGATGACGCCTGGCCGCTGCGGAGAGGCAACCATGACCGCCTTTGATGCACTGATGTCGAGTGGCGCCGGCCCGTCCGGCACGGCTGCTGGCGGCACTCGTCCAGGCGGTGGCACAGGCGATTGGCGCCAGGCGGTGGAACAGGCCCAGGCCCGGTCGTGGCTGCGCGACCGGACCCCGACGGCGGGGCAAGAGCGGGCGCCATCGGGATCGGGTCCGTCTGCGCCGCCCGCCCGGCCCGGGGCTGAGCGCGTGGGGCAAACAGATGCGCCGCTTTCCGGCTCGCAGGACGAGGCACCCGCTTCGCCCAGCGCCTCGGGCGACGGCGGGCCGGCCACAGCGGCTGCGCGCCTGACGATGGGTGCGGGCGCTGTAGCGCAAATGGGGTTGCCGGCGCAGCTGACCGCCTTGCCCCAGCCTGCCGCCATGTCGACCCACTCGCAGGGCAACGCGGCGCTGCCCGCTGCCACGGCTGGCCAGGGGGAAGTCTTGCGCAGCGCCCGCGCCCGCAAGCAGTCCATCCATGCAGAAAGCGGCGAGCAGGGCGTATCCGTCTGGATTCGGGACGCCTCGCTGAATAGCCGCCAGGCCAGCCATCTGGCCGCTGCCATTGCCGCCAGCCTGTCGTCGGGGCGGCAAGACGTGGCATCGCTGTATCTCAATGGCCGTCCGGTGGTGGACGGTCCGCAATTGTCCTCACCCAAATCGTCGGAGTAAGCATCATGGCAATCGATTCGACCGCGGCGGCATCCGCCTCGACCCAACTGGGCATGCAGGACCTGCTCAAGGTGCTGCTGGCGCAGCTGACCAACCAGAACCCGCTGAAACCGATGGAGAACCAGGATTTCATCGGCCAGATCGCGCAGTTCTCGTCCCTGGAGCAAAGCCGCCAGACCTACGCCAAGCTCGACCAGCTGGTGGGCCTGCAATCCACCCTGCAATCGGTGGGGCTGATCGGCAAGACGGTGGACGTGCAGTCGGCCACGGGCAGCATCACCGGCGTGGTGACGGCGCTGAGCCTGGCATCGGGCAGCCCCATGCTCAGCGTGCGGACCTCCAGCGGGTCCATCGTCAATGACCTGAGCCTGGGCTCGGTGTCGGCCATCCGTTAAAGGAGAAGAGCATGCTCGACAGCATCTGGCTCAGCCTGGCGGGAATGAACGGATTTTCCAAGGGACTGCGCACCATCAGCAACAACGTCGCCAACATGAACACGCCGGGCTTCAAGAAGTCCCAGTTGCTGTTCGAAGAGCAGTTCAATGCCAGCGTGCCGTACAAGCACGACCGGCAAGGACTGGGCGGCGAGGGCAGCGGCGGCGGCGTCAACGCCTACGCCAGCCGTATCGATTTCTCGCCGGGCGAGGCCCGCCAGACGGGTGCCAGCCTGGATATGGCCGTGGATGGCGCCGGCTATTTCATGCTGCGCGCACCGGACGGTGAAGTGCGCTACACGCGGGCCGGCCAATTCGACTTCGGCGATGACGGCATCCTGCGCAACAAGAGCGACGGGGCGATCGTGTTGGGCACTGGCCGCAAAGGCGAAGGGCCCCTTGGGCCGATCTCGCTGGCGGGCATGACGACGTCGCCCGCCAACTCCACCTCGTCCATCCGGTTCACGGGCTATCTGTCATCGACAGGCACCGACCACCAACTGGCTGCCGTCAAGATCTACGACCGCAGCGGCGCCGAACATCTGCTGAAGGTGTCGTTCGCCAACATGGGGGCCACGCAGCCGGGCGCCTGGAAGGTCACCGTGGAAGACGGGCCGAACAAGATCGGCGAAGGCATGCTGGTGTTCAAGGACGGCCGGCTGGACCCCGCCTCGGCCAAGATCGGCGTGACCTATGCGTTGCCGTCGCTGGCGACGCAGTCGATCACGCTGGATTTCAGCGAGGGTGTGACCTCGTTCGCGTCGGGCACCACGTCCACCCTGACCGTGTCCGGCCAGGACGGCTACACCGCCGGCACCGCCACGGGCGTGACGTTTGATGCCTCGGGCACGCTGTCGGTGGCCTATTCCAATGGTCAGTCCGTGCAGGGTTCGCGTATCGCGCTGGCGCGCTTTGCGTCAGACGACGTGCTGTCGCCGCTGGGCGCCAGCCAGTTCGTGCTGGTGGACGCGCGCGGCCGTACGGTGGGCAATCCCCGCGAGGGGGGCTTCGGGCGCTTGCAGACCGGCCGGGTCGAAGGGTCCAACGTCGACCTGTCGCAGGAATTCAGCGACCTGGTCGTGATGCAGCGCGGCTACCAGGCGGCGTCGCAGACGATCTCCACCGCAAACGACCTGATCCAGTCGCTGTTCGACCTGAAAGGCAGGCGCTGATGACGACCTGGACGATAGCGTGGTGGACGCAGGCGGAACGCGACCGGGCCGCAGACCAGGTGCGGCAGGCGTTGCGCGACTGGGCGGGGCAATGGGGCGCCGACGAATCCACGGTGGCCGGCGGCGCCGTCGCCGAGGCAGAGGCAGCCGTCGCGGGCTGGTTGCGCCTGACCGGCAACGGCGATCGGGATGGCGTCTGGCTCACCCACCCGGATGCCACGGCGCGCGGACTGGGCGCGGCCCTGTGCGACGACGCGCGAGATCCGGACACGGTGACTCGGCACGGCGGTCCGGTGTCGCAGGCCGTGGCGCGCCAGGCCGCGCGGGCGCTGGCCGCGGCGCTATGCACCCATTTCGACTGGACCGCGGCCGAGGACGAGGCTGCATGCGCCTTGCCTGCCGGGTTGTTGCGCGGCGGCCTGGCGCTGTCGTTGTCGGTGGCGGGTGCGCCGCTTGTGCTGGTGTGCAGCGCAGGCGTGGCGCGCAGCGTCGCCGCGCGTCTGCCTGACGCGCTGGAAGCACCGCTGGTGCCGTTACCGCAGGTGATCGGCCGGCGTCCGGTCACCCTGTCCGTTGCCTTGCGCTCGGTGCGGCTGGACATCGGCAGTCTGTGTTCGTTGACGGCCGGGGACGTGATCGCCCTGGACCACAAGCTGGATGAACCGGTGGCGCTGCTGGCCGGTGATGCGTCGCCGGTCGCCGACGCCCATCTGGCCAGAATCGGCCCGCAAAAGGCCATCAGGTTTGGACGGGCGGCGCCCTAGGCGACGTCCGAAATATTAGAAAAACTCTTCAGGAGTACGAATTTGACTACGCAACACGGAGACATTGCCGGCGCAATGGCTCAACCCATCGATTTCCCGGAAGGCGTGGACGCCCAGGTCGAGCAGCAGCCGCTGGCGATCCGCAATCTCAACCCCATCCATAGCGTCAAGGCGACGTTGTCCGTGCGCGTTGGCGAAGTGGAACTGACGGTGGGAGACCTGATCAACGCCAAGAGCGCGCAAGTCTTTGCGCTGAATCGGCGGGTCGATCAGCCGGTGGACCTGCTGCTGGAAGGCAGCGTGGTGGCGCGAGGCGAACTGGTCGCGGTTGGCGACCACTTCGGCATCCGCGTCATTGAGCTACCCCTGGATCTGCGTTCGCTCGCATGAGCGCCGGCACGCCCCTGGAGTGGGCGCGAGAAACCGCTCCAACGACGGGATTGCAGTCGTGGTCGTGGGTGCTGGCGATCGTGCTGGCGCTGGCCGCGTGCGGCATCGTGCTGTGGTGGCGCGCGCGCACCGGCTCGCCGGCAGGCCGCCGGACGTCCGGCCCGGCACTGCGGCGCCTGGGCGGCACGCGTCTGAGTCCGAAGGTGACGCTGGAGGTCATCGAGTTCGGCGGCCAGCGCCTCTTGCTGTCGGTCAGCGACGCCGGCGCCCGCGAACTGGCCCGTGAGCCGGTGGCGGACGCGCGGAGCGCACCATGAAGACGCGTCATCTTGCCGCCATCATGGCGGCGCTGCTGTCGTTCGCCTATGCGGCAAGCGCCGTGGCCGCCGGCCAGGCGCCTGCCGCGGGATCGCTGGTGTCCGCCAACGCGGCGCCCGAAACCGCCATGGCACTGCGGGTGGCCATCGGCCTGACGGTGCTGAGCCTCTTGCCCGCCATGCTGGTCTGCATGACGGGGTTTCTGCGCATCATCATCGTGCTGTCGATGCTGCGCCACGCCTTCGGCATGCAAGAGACGCCGCCCAACGCCGCGCTGCTGGGCCTGTCGCTGTTCCTGACGCTGTTCGTGATGGCGCCCGTGGCGCAGGACGTGAACCAGCACGCGCTGCAGCCCTTCATGCAGGGCACGCTGTCGATCGAAGACGCCTATGCCCGCGGCGCCCAGCCGCTGCGCGCCTTCATGGTCAAGCAGACCCGCGAGGAAGACCTGGCGCTGATGCTGGAACTGTCGGGCGCGCCCAAGCCGAACACGCTGGAAGAAGTCAGCAACGTGCAGCTGATTCCCGCCTTCATGCTGTCTGAACTGCGCGTGGCGTTCCAGATCGGCTTCGTGATTTTCCTGCCGTTCCTGTTGATCGACCTGATCGTCTCCAGCGTCCTCATGGGGCTGGGCATGATGATGATGCCGCCGGTCACGGTTTCCCTGCCGATCAAGATCCTGCTGTTCGTGCTGATCGACGGCTGGGGGCTGGTCTTGCGTTCGACGATCGGGTCATTCCATTGAGCGCCCTGGCTATGAGCACAAGCTCCTACGAATCGGACTGGCCGCATCTACCCGAAGAGGACCGGTTGTGGCTCGCCTACCGCGAGACGCCCACCCAGACGCTGCGCGACCGCCTGGTGACGCGGTATCTGCCCTATGCCCGCGCCATCGCGGCCCGCATGTATTCGCGGCGGGGCGGGCAGGACTTCGAGTTCGACGACTACCTGCAATATGCGTCGCTGGGCCTGATGGAATGCGTGGACCGTTACCAGCCCGGGCTGGGCGCGTCTTTCAAGACGTATGCCACGACCCGCATGGCCGGCTCCATCCTGAACGGCCTGGAGAAGCTGACCGAGCGCCAGCAGCAGCTGTCGATCCAGCGCCGACTGACCGCCAACGAAGACCGCATGGCGTCGTGGGCCGAAGACGACGGCGAGGACGACGGCATGGAGTCGACCGAAGCCTTGTTCCGCCGGCTGGCCGCCGTGGGGGTGGGCGTGGCGCTGGGCGTGCTGCTGGAAGGCTCGGGCCTGATCGAGTGGCAGGCGGGTCAGGCGGCCAACGGCCTGGGCGCCTACGAACAGGTTGAGCTCAAGCAGTTGCGCGACCGCGTGCTGGCGCTGGTGACGGCCTTGCCCGAGCGCGAACGCCACATCGTGCGCGCCCACTATATGCAGGACGTGCCTTTCCAGGACATCGCGGCCGAACTGGGGCTGACCAAAGGCCGGATTTCCCAGTTGCACAAGCGCGCCTTGGAAATGCTGCGCAACGAACTGGCGAAGTACCGGCAATCGTCGGCCGATTTCTGACCGCCGTGGATCGCGCTACGCTAACCCCTTGAACGAATTTCGCAATATAGGAACCCTTGCCATGTCGAACCCCACAGACCGCCTGGACCGTTTTGACGGCTACCTGCGGCAGGACCCGGACAACACCGCCTTGGCGGTCGAAGCGTTCGAGCTGGCCCTGAGCCTGGGCCTGCACGAGCGGGCCGGGGCCTACCTGGACGCGGCGCAGGCCAGCGCGGGCGACGACCCGTACCTGGCGTACCGGCGCGGCGCCTGGTTGGCGGCGCAAGGCCGTTGGGACGAGGCGCTGGCGTTGCAGCAGTCGCTCTGCCAGCGCTATCCGGACGATGCGGATCTGGCCGTGGGGCAAGCCAATCTGCTGCATTACGCGGGCCGCCATGATCAGGCCGAAGCCGCCTGGTCGGCACTGCAAGCATCCGGCCGCCTGCCTGACCACGCCTGGGCCAACCGCTTGCGCACGCTGCATTTCCTGGGGCGCCTGAAAGAAGGACTGGCGCTGGCCGGCATGCGCGCCGACCTGCTGCGCACCCAACCCGAGGCCGCAGGCGTGCTGAGCCTGATGGCGGTGGACGCGGGCGATTTCGCCGCGGCCCGCCTCTGGTCCGACCTGGCGCTGGCTGGCGAGCCGCCGTCGCTGGAAGCGTTGACCACGCGGGGCGCCTTGGCCTTGGCAGCCAAGGATGCGCCCGGCGCCTTGGCGGCGCTGGCGCCGGTGGTGCAGGCGCGGCCCAACGAAGGCCGGGCCTGGTCGTCGATGGGCATCGCGCATCTGCTGCTGCAGGACGCCGGTGCAGCCCAGACCGCATTTCTGCGGGCGACGGCCTTGATGCCCGAGCATATCGGCAGCTGGCATGGATTGGGTTGGGCCCGACTGCTGGGCCGCGATGCGGCGGGCGCCGCCACGGCGTTCCAGCAGGCCCTGGAACTGGACCGCAACTTCGGCGAAAGCCATGGCGCGGTGGCCATCGGTCTGGCCCTGGCCGGCCAGCGTGACCAGGCCGAACACCATATCGAACTGGCCCTGCGCCTGGATCCGGCATCACTGTCTGCCCGTTTCGCGCAGGCGGTGTTGAGCGGCGCATTGCAGAATCCGGACGAATTCCAGGCGCTGGCGGCGCGGGCGCTACGCGGCGTCGAAGCGCCAGACGGCCGGTCCCTGGCGGACTGGATTCGCCAGTGACAAGCGGCGCCCTCGGGCGCCGCTTTATTTTTCGGCCGTGTCCTTGGGCATGGCCAGCAGCAGACGCGCGGCGCGCCGGCTGGCCGCCAACAGCTCAGGCTGCGCTTCCATGCGCTGCTGCACGATGTCCACCAATTGATGGAATTTGGGGTCGTTGATCAGGTTCGTGCCCAGGTCCGAGAGCAGCGCGGCTTCCAGGAAGTAGCGAAAGGCCTTGCGCTCCCTGCCGGGATCGTCGGGGTTCAAGGCCCCGACACGGGTCACGAGTTCGGTGAATGCGGGCGGTTCCGCGGTCTTGGCTGCGCCGTTGGCGCGGGTGGCCTTGTCGGCCTTGCCGGTGTTGCCCGCGCGTCCGCCTGCCGCGGTCCGCTGCTGAATAAGCTGGGCCAGGCGCCCAATGCCGTCAATCATCGTGGGGCCTACAGGTTCTGCTTGTAGGATGCCAGCACGAACTGGGTTGCGGCTTCGTCTTGTTCCCCGGGGGCGGGGTCGTCGGCACGGCCTTGCAGAGCCTGGATATGCGCGGCGACCATGCGCATGTCGTGGTTCAGCGGCGCGTTCTCTTGATTGTTGGCGATGCCTTTTTCAATCAGCAGCAGCGCGTCGTCGAAGGCGTCGATCGCCAGCGCCGCGAAGGCGCGCTTGAACAGCACCAGGAAGTGGACTTCGCCCAGGTCCTCGAGCGGTTGCCAGGTCTGGAACGCAGCCAGGGGCCGCGCACTGGTGAACTGCAACAGGCCCAGCTGAAAGCGTGCCGTAGCCAGCGCGGGTTCAAGCTGCAAGGCGCCGATGAACGCCGCTTCGGCCGCATCAGGTTCGCCGCGCTGCATGTGGTGGGCAGCCATTACCGCCAGGACTTCGCCGGAGCGAGGCTGCGCCTGTCGGGCGTGCTGCAGCACGGCCAGCGCGGCGTCGTCGTCGCCGCGCTCCAGCGCTTGGGCGTACTGTTCGAGAAAGGGTGGGGGAACGGGGGCTTGGGTCATGGCAATGGCGCGGCAGAGGAAGATCAGAGAGGGGCGATGGCGGACAATTGCAGATTGCCTGCCAGGGATTCGGCAAGCTGGGCGCAGTGCGTCGCATCGTGCCCGGTGACCGCAAACATGGGCCATGCGTGGCCAAGGTCGTAGGGGCGGCTCGAATCGTACGCCAGCTCTCGAATCAACGGTACGCATCCCGCACCGAATGCCGCCTGGCGCCGGCCATGCTGCAAGGGTAACACCAGTCGCCGGATGCCTACATAGGGGGTTGGCCAGGAAAATTCCAGGGTGTGCGCCAGGCCCAGCATGTAGGCCAGCGCGGCAGAATAGAAGGGCAGGCCCAGGCCGTGAAAGGCCCGGTCCGGCATGGTGCCGGGCCGCAGATTGATGTCGATGGGGCACAGTTCGCCGTCTTTTTCCACGCACTGGATATAGATGATGGACTGGCGCAGGCCGATGTCGTGCAGCGATTGGATCATGTGCCCGATCTGCTCGTGGCGGGGGTGGCTTTGGCCCAGCAGCATCCATTCGCACTGCATCGAATCGCGTGTGAACCGCAGGCGGCCGCCTTCGTGGATCACGATCTTTTCCGGACCGGCCACGGCCGCCGCGGTGTACACGTCGCTGTCGCCGATGTACTCCATCGTCAGATATCGGCCGTACCAGGAGTTGGGATCATTCTGGTAGGCCAGGAAGGCCTCCAGCAGATCCTGGGCCACCAGCCAGTCATGAAAGTGCCGCAGGCTGTCATAACGCTGATAGGCCCAGGGGTGCTCGGCGAACGAGCCGCTGCCCTTGTCCGGCTTGACGATGATGGCGTAGGGCAGGTCCAGCAGCAGGTCTTCGGCGCGCAGGGGGGCATGCGTCCAGAGCGTGCTGAAACCACAGCGCGCGAAATGGCGATAGGCCAGGGACTTTTGCGTGGCGATGGCGGTGGCCAGCACATCGGGGCCGGCTACCCGGTGCAGCGCGGCAAGATTGGCGGCGTCCACGCTGCGAAAGTCGCTGCAGGCGAACACGCCCAGCGTGTGGGCGTCGGGGTAGGGTACGACCTCCAGGTCCAGCGCGTGGGCCGCGGCGTGGTATTGCTTTTCCTTGGCGGCGCTTTCGCGGCTGTGCGAGGCGAGCAGAACGATATTGTGTTTCATGTGGATGCCTTCAGGTCGGGGTGCAGCATGCCGCCGCGCAGCAGGTCAAAGGGATGCGTCGTGCCGAAGTGCCGGTTGGCCTGCCAGCTGTCGCGCTGGGCGTCATGGTCGAACCAGGGCGCAAACCCCAGTACAAGGTGAATGCGGGGCGTATTGCTGGGTTCTTTCACGTACACCCGGTGGGGGATGTTGGTATTGAAGGTGTAGGCATGGCCGGGCGCCAGGAAGTGCTCGGTCATGGTGTCGGAATCGGCCTGGGGTGTGTCCTTGGCGTGCTCGATCTGCAGGCGGTACGCCGGGTCGGACGTCAGCGGGATGTTCAGCCGCAGGTTCTCGAACACCGGCTCGTCGCGGTGCCAGCCGTCCATGAAATCCGCCGTGATGCCGCGTTCGCCGATCAGCACCGACAGCCGGGAACGGATCAGCGTCAGGCCACACTGATCCAGGAACGTTCCCAACGCGCCCAGCCGGGCCGCGGGCGTGCGGACCCGAAATCCGTACGAATCGAAGTAGGTGTTCTTCAAGGTGCGATGGCGCTCGACCGAGTTGTAGTAGAACTCGCTGATCGGGTTCATTGAGGTGCCCAGCGTGGCCTGGTGCACGTCCTGCACGCCGGGGTCGTGCATGTCGGGGTTGTGCACCAGCGACAGCGACTGGTAGTTGTGATCGTCGTAGCGCCCTTCGGCCGACAGCCAGCCGTGCAGGCCGTGCGCCTCGATGGCCTGGATCGCGGCGTCCTGCAATCCCTGGTACAGGCCGGGTGGCAACGCAATCGCCAGCAATTGCGACGATGTCTGGCCCTGCATCGCCGCGCAGGCGTCGGCAAACGGCGTTTGCGCCTTCAGGTGCTGGACGATCGTCAGCGCCTCGGGCGCATCGTGAACCGGAAACGGAGTCATGGCGGGGCCTTTCAATTGAAGGGATGGGGGAAGGCGTGCTGGCGGCGGGGCGCGCCTGCGGCCAGCAAGGTGTGCTGATAGGCGGGATGCCCCTCTGCCGCGTTGCCGGCGCCGAACTTCAGGGGAATCAAGCCCGGTATGAACGCGCGCACGGTGGGCGTACGCAGCGGCGCGCCCTCGCTCAGGTCGACGGCAATCAGCCGTTGGCCGTCGCGGCGCAGGCGTGCGAGCAAGTCGTTGCCGTTCCGTGCGCCGTCGCCACGAGGCATCGGCGGCAACGGCATGGACACCAGATGGTCCGCACGGCGGAAATACGCTTTCTGGCGGTACAGCTGGGCATGGCAGGCGGCTTCTTGCACTTGCGCCGGGCGCAAGGGCGCTGGCTGGGGTTGATGCATCGTCACGTAGACCTGCGCTTCCAGTTCCATCAGCGCATGGTCCATGGCCGCGTCAAGCGTGTAGCCTGCACTGCTGGCGACCCGCGTGAATGCGTGCGCTGCCGATTGCGCAAAGCCGAAGGCGACCTGGCAGTACGGCGATGACAGATGACGCAGTTCGATCCGCATTCCAGCCGCCCGCAAGCGCTGCACGCGGGTTTGTACAAGCGCAGGCAGCACGGTTTCGTCCACGGCATGGGCGGCCTGCCCCAGCCACAGGCGCACAAAGGCGTCACGTTCAATCAGTTCCAGCACGGCGTTTTCCAGCGCAGCTTGCATCGAGGCATGACTGGCGACGCCGGACGTATTGCCGCTGGTGTAGACGGTGGGGCGGTGCAGATCGGACAGTGCGTCTTCCAGGTACACCAGGTCTGCCAGCATGAAGCAGGGCTGGTCGGCGAAGACGTCGCGGGCCGCTTTCCACCAATAGGTGGCTGCGTCGTCGAAACGTTGGTAGGGAAAGCCCCGCCGACGGTACTGGGCGTCGCGATAGCGCAGCACGTCGGTCGGGTGCACGGCGCCTGGCAGGTCGCGGCGCCGCGCCGCCACCAGGCCGTGCGGATGCAGCAGTGCCGCGCGTTCGCGGCTTTCCATCACGGCTTTCAGCCGGGCCTGGGCGGGTTGGGCATCGCGGCCCCACGACCACGGGTGCGAGGGATCGCATCGGGCGCGGCCCAGATAAAAGCTCGCGTCGCCGGCGGCGTGCAAGTCGACCCAGTCGAATTCGCCTTCGGTCGGCGCGTCAGCTTCTGCGCTGGCCGAACCGATGAACACGCTCGTGATCGGCACGATGGCGGCGGACAAGCCCAGCAGGCGGCCCAGCTCGCGTTCGATGAAGCCGCCGATCTCCACCGCGTGGCACCCGCTGGCGGCGGCTGCCAGCAGCGTGTTCTGGGCAGCGTGGCCCGCTTCCAGCGGAACATATGACAAGGCCCGGGGCCCGTACTTTGTCGCGCTGACGGAAAAACCGGCCGCGATCACCAGCACGCCCTGGGCGTGATCCAGCAGTTGCGGCGAGGAAAATGCGGCGCAACTGCGCGACAGGTCGGCATCGATAGGCCCGTAATGCAAACGCCCGGCGGGTGCGGCGGTCAATCGGTACACCCCGGCAGGCAAGAGCGTCGGGCAGGGCGCATCCGCGGCGCCGCAGTCTCGTAGATTGACGTAGAAATATTGCAGGGGATACAGCGCGCCCGCGGACGGACTGGTGGTGCGCGTGGCGTCGGCGTCGGCAACGATGCCGGCCGCCGCCCACAGAATCGCCGTCAACGTCGGCGCGTCGATGACATCCGGGCCAAAGCTGCGCCGCGATCGGCGCGTGGCCAGCAGCGCATGCAGGGTCGTGGCGGGGCCGAGGCTGTCGATCGCAATCGCATCGCGTTGCGGCGCGGCATTCAAACGCTGTTGGGCAGCCAGCACCAGGGCTTGCTGCGCCTGCGCATCGGGCAACGCGCCCAAGGTGCGCGGGTTTTCGGCATAGGCCCACCAATGCCGCGGCGCATCGTGAAGGCTGACCAGCGCGCCTTCGTCGATCAAGGCCTGCAACAGGCCCGTGACGGAATCGGCATGCCAATGCTCGGCTTGCCGACGTTGCAGCCAATCGCGCGGGGTGAGCGTGCCGTCGAATTCATGCAAGGCGCGCAAGACGCGCGCCGGCGCATCCAGCGACAGTGTGCGCGTCGGCAGCCGGCATTGCAGGCGATCGCCATGCAGCAGGCTTCCGGGCATCAACACATAAGGAAGATCCAGTTGCATGGGCGGCGCCTGCGCGGGGCTGCCGCCGCAGGCCTCGGTCTGCTTACTTGCCGCTGCTGCCCGCGGGAACGGGCACGGACTGGCCACGACGCTGCTGGCTGGACGCGGTCCAGGTGAAGCGCTTGGGATCGTTCTGGCCGGCGACGGGCTGGGGGGTGGTAACGGGGGTCTGGCTCATGGTGGCTCCGGTTTCAGGACATCGGCACGCCTTGCGGCATGCGTTGGATGAAGAGTCCGGGTATCAGCCGGCTCGCATAACTTGTCCGGGTGAAGACGGGGCGGTTTAGGGCGGGGAAGGAATTGATGAAAGGCAAGCGGCGGCGCTAAACCCGCGGCGCGCCGGTCGGAGAAGTTGAGCACGGATAGTGTGCCCAGAAAGTTGCTGGGGCCGACAACGACATCAAGGACTACCTAGAAATGGTCGCAATCGTAAGTGGATATAGCCTGGGCCTTAACCTGACCTCGCTCGGATCGATCGGGGATCGGGGCATGTTCGGCAACGCGGGTCTTGGGCGTAGTTCCGAACAGGTCTATGTCAATGCGGCCACCGGCAACCTGGTGTTCCGCAATGTCGATGATCAGTTGGCCGGCGTAGGCGCGATGTTCGGATCTACGCGTACCTACAACAGCCAGAGTGCGGGCGGTCATGCCGACGCATGGGCCGTTGGTGCCGCGCTGAAGAAAGTGCGGCTTGAAGGCCAACTGAATACCGCCGGCAGCAAGGTGTACCGCACGGACGAAGATGGCTCTGAAGAGGTATATGGCTACGACGCGGCCAAAGGACAGTACGTCAATGCGGGCGGCGGGGTTGCTCGCAATAGCCTGTGGATGGATGCGGGTACGGGGCAGTTTGTCTGGAAGAAGGGTACGACGGGGCTGACGGAGCGTTACGAAGGGAGCGGCGCGGGTCGAATCCTGACCTCTACGGACACCAGCGGCAATACCCGCAGCTTTGCTTACGGCGCCAATGGGAAACTCGCCAGCGTGACTGACGCGGGCGGTGGCGTCACTTTCTACGATTACGTCGGCCAGAACCTGACGCAGATTCGCACGGCGACAACGGAAGCTGGGGTACAGGTCATCCAGACCCGGGTGCGGTACGGCTACGATTCGCTGGGACGATTGTCGGCAGTGGTGGTTGATCTGTCTCCTGCGGACAACTCGATCGCGGACGGCAAGGTCTTCCAGACTTTCTACACCTACGACGGCAACAGCGATCGCATCGCTTCGGTGTCACAGAGCGACGGTTCACAGCTGTCGTTCCAGTACATACAGGTCGGCAACAACTACAAGGTCTCGCAAGTGACCGACGCGTTGGGCCGCGTCACACGGTACGTATATAACCCGGGCAGCAACAGCACTTTCATTGTCGATCCTGAAAACGTCCAGACCTACGTCCATTACGACGCGGCGGGCGCGATTGTGGCGCTGCGCACGGTTGGGCAGGGCAGCAATCCGGACGTCATGACGAAGTACACGTATGGCTGGTACGGAGAACTGTCAAAGATTGAAGAGCCCGGCGGCAGGGTCATTAACATCGGCTATGACGCTCAGGGTAATCCGGTCAACTGGAGCGACTCGGGCGGCACCGTGATGTCGCGCTCTTACGACAGTGAAAACCGGGTGCTGACCGAAACGGTCTACACCGTGCCGCAGACGCCCACGGCTTGGCCTTCAGGGCCGTTGGTGACGCGGAACGTCTATGACACTGCTGGCCGCTTGCGCTTCCAGTTAAGCCCGGCGGGCAATGTCACCGAGTACCGCTACAACGCTCGCGGCGAACGTGTGTCGACCTTGAACTATGCCGGCGATGTCCATCCCCTGACAGGGTTCGGCGCGTCCAATGTGCCCACTGAAGCGCAAATGACGACCTGGGCGGCCGCCGCCAACCTGAAGCGTGTGTCCCGCGTTGATGCGGTGTACGACTACCGCGGCATGTTGCAGCAGACCATTGCGTACCAGGAGGTCACCAGCGCGGGCGAGGGCATTCTGGACGGCAATCAGGTGCTGACGCGCTACGTCTACGACCAGGCTGGGCGTTTGCTGTCCACCGTGTCGCCCACCGGAGGAGCGACGTCTTACACATATGACGGCTTGGGTCGAGTGCTTTCGGTGCAGGACGCGCTGGGCAATATCACGTTGACGCAGCATGACGATGCCGGCAACCGCGTGGTGGTGACGCAGGCCAATGGACTCAAATCCATCTCGACTTACGACAAGGCGGGGCAACGCGTCAGCTTGATGATGCAGGACGCGGCGGGGCTGAATTTGGGAGAAACCAAATACGCCTACGACAAGAATGATCGTCTGATAATGACGACAGACCCCAGTGGGGCGCGTACCTTCATGGTCTACGACACCTTGGGACGCAAAGTCGGGGATGTGGACGCCAGCGGAGCGTTGACGCAATACATCTACAACACGGCAGGCAAGCTGTGGCGCACGACGACCTACTTCGGCAAGGTGATCCAGGAATATCTGGTCGACGCGCAGGGCAAGGCGCTGAAGCCATCGATTGACCAGTTGCCGCCCAACACGGGCGGATCGGCCACCGTCTGGAACCTGTATGACAGCGCAGGTCGATTGGCCAAGACCATCGATGCGACCAACGCGATCACCGAATATCGCTACGACGGCACGGGTCGTCTGGTCAGCGAGACCAAGTATGCGCAGCGGATGACGACCTGGTATGTCGCCCAACCGAAAAACCCGGCGGATGCGGTCGTTACCGCCAGCGCGGGCGACGCAACCACCTACAAGTTCTACACCCCCGACGGCAAGCTGCGCGGCACGGTCGATGCCGAAGGCGCGGTGGTCGAGTACCTGTACGACGGCGCGGGCCGCCTGGTGCAGCAGATTGCATACTCGGCCAAGACCACCGCAACCATCAAGGCGACCACGACCTTCGAGAGCATTCGGCCCGCCGCGGCGTCCGCCGACATCAACGACTACAAGATCTACAACAACCTTGGCCGCCTGGTCGGCACCATCGATGGCGAAGGCTACCTGACCGAACTGGTCTACGACGCGAGCGGCAACCTCACCACCAAGATCCGCTACGCCACGTCGCTGACCGGGGCCAACAACCCTATCCGCAATACGCTGATCTTCACGCCGGACCTGGCCAAGATGCGGCCGGTGTCTTCGCCGCAGGATCAGGTCTGGACCTACTCCTATACCCGCCTGGACAAGGTGTCGTCCGAGCGCAACGCCGAAGGCACGCTGACCCTGTACGTCTATGACGACATGGGCCGTCTGACGTCCACGGTGAAGGCCGCGGGCACCTCGACGTCGCGCAGCGTGCTGTCGCGTTACGACGTGCAGGGGCGGTTGATCGGTGAATTGTCCGGCGAAGGCGCGGCCAAGCTCGACGGCAACCAGACCCAGGCCGAGATCGATGCCATCTGGAAGACCTACGGCACCACCTACACCTACGACGCCCTGGGCCGCCGCACGTCCATGATGGACGGCGCGGGTCAGCGCACGCTGTATTACTTCGACGCCAGCGGCCGGGTCACGCATACGATCAACGCGCTGGGTTATGTACAGGAGCGGGTCTACGACAACATCGGCCAGCTGGTCGAAACCATCCGCTATGGTGCGCCGATCGCGCTGCAAGGCTTGAATGGGGGCCTGGTCAACGACGCGCTGCGCCTGGCCATCGCGGCCACCAGCAACGCCGACGTGGATATCCACGCCACCTACACCTACACGGCGGACGGCCGGGTGGCCAAGGAGACCGACGGGGCGGGTGGGGTGATCGAGCGCAGCTACGACGCGTTCGGCAATGAAATCATGCGGCTGACCAAGATCGCCGGGGCGATCAGCCGTACCGACAAACGGGTGTACGACCGCATGGGGCGGTTGACGCAAACGATCGACGATCTGCAATACGGTCGCAAGACGTTCCGGGAGTACGACGCGTTCGGTCGGGTCACGACGACGCGCGACGGCAACGGCGTGTCTGTCAACTATCAGTACGACAAGCTCGGTCGCGAAGTGCTGACCTACGACAATATTGGCCGCAAGACCACCGCCTACGATGCGTTCGGCAACGTGCTGTGGCGTATCGACGAACTGGGCCGTCGGACCAGCTATGCCTATGACGCGCAGAACCGCAGCGTCACGATGACCACGCCGGATGGCGTATCGGTCACGACCGTTCACAACGCCTTCGGCCAGACGGTGGAGGTACGCGACGGCAACGGCAATGTCACCAAGCATACCTACAACGCCGATGGCAGCCTGGTGCGCAGCGAGCAGGGCGGCACGGTCGTCACGCAAGGCTACGACAGTCTGAACCGCCTGATCGAAATGGTCGATGGCCGCGGCGTCAAGACCGTCTATACCTATGACGCCGTCGGGCAGCGTCTGAGCCGCACGGTCGATCCGACCGGGCTGAATCTGCAGACGCAGTATCGTTACGATGCCTTTGGCCGCCAGTACCAGACCACGGAGCCGGGCGGAAACCAGACGGTGGTGACGTTCGACAAGGCGGGGCGCGTCTTGTCGTCCACGGTGGACGCGAACGGCCTGAAGCTCGTCACGCGGTACACCTACAACGAGGCCGGCCAGCAACTGACGGTGACGGCCCCCAATGGCGTTGTCACCGTCTATACGTATGACAAGCTCGGTCGCCGAGACAGCGAGACGGTGGACCCATCCGGCTTGGCGCTCAAGACTGTCTATACGTACGACATGAGCGACAACCTGACCACCAAGGTGGATCCCGGTGGCGCCAAGACGCAATACGTGCGTGACGATCGTGGACGCGTGGTGTTTCAGGTCGATCCGGCCGGCTATGTGCTGGAGACCCGGTATGACGCTGCCAACCAGGTTGTCGGCACCATCGCCTATGCGACGCCGTTGGACAAGAAGCCCACGGGCTGGTTCAGTGCCTTTGAACTGCGCGGCCTGCTCAAGCCCAACGCCGCCGACATCGCCGAATACCGATACTACGATAGCGCCGGCCGCCTGGCGATGACCGTCAGCGGTACCGGCAACGTCGTGGCCATGCGCTACGACGGCAACGGCAACCTGATCGAGCGCACCGCCTACGCTGCCCGCCTGCCAGCAGCCAGCATCGGCGCGGCCCAGATGCCCGCGGCGCCCACGGCCAGCCCGACCTACGATCAACGCCAGCGCACCGTCTACGACGCACTGAATCGCGCCGTGTTCCAGATCGACGGCCTGGGCGGTGTGGTGCGCCAGCGCTACGACGCCAATGGCAACGTGGTGGAGCGCGTGGCCTATGCCGGCCGCATTCCGGTGGAAACGGCCATGACCGAGGCCGCCATCAACACCGCATTGGCCGCCGTGGCCGACAGCGCGCGCGACCAGCGCGCGGTCAATGTGTACGACAGCGTCGGCCGCCTGACCTACACGATGAACGGCCTGGGCACCGTGACGCGCAACGTCTACGACGCCTCGGGCAACCTGCTGCGCCAGACCGTGTTCGCCACGCGCCTGGCGCCGGGCAGTGACCCGGCGTCGGTGCCGGCCGCGGCAGGCGACATCACCGTGTCGCGGGTCTATGACAGCGCCAATCGCCTGGTGGCGTCCTTGGATGCCAACGGCAACACCACCCGCTATGTGCGGGATGCCGCTGGCCGCACCGTGTTCCAGATCGATCCGGCGGGCGCTGTGGTCGAAAGCCGTTATGACGCCGCGGGCCGCGTGGTGGCCACGCTGGGCTATGCCACGCCGATCGTCCTGCAGGGCCTGGGCCAGCAGGTAACCGACGCCCAGGTGCGCACGCTGCTCAAGCCGCAAGCCGGCGACCAGGCCGAATACCGCTACTACGGCGCGGATGCTCGCCTGGCGATGACGGTATCGGCGCTGGGCGCGGTGGTGACCTACCGCTACGACGCCAGCGGCAACCTGGCCGAACGCACGGCGTATGCCAACCGGCTTCCCGCCGCCAGCATCGGCACGGCGGCCATGCCCGCGGCCCCGGCCGTGGACATGGCCTACGACCAGCGCCAGCGCACCGTGTACGACGCCCTGGGCCGCGCCGTGCTGCAGGTGGACGGCACCGGCGCCGTGGTGCGCCAGCGCTTTGACGCTAATGGCAATGTCATCGAACGCATCGCCTTTGCTGCCCGGGTGCCCGCCAACGTCGCCCTGACGTCGGCCGCCATCGAGGCCGCCCTGGCCACGGCGGCCGATGCCGCGCGCGACTTGCGTACGGTCAATGCCTACGACGGCATCGGCCGCTTGACGCACGTGATGGACGGCCTGGGCGCCGTAACGGAAAACATCTACGACGCCGCCGGCAACCGGACGCGCCAGATCCAGTACGCCACCCCGGTGGCGGCGGGCGGCGATCCGCGCAGTGTGCAGGGCAGCATGAAGGACCGCGCCAGCGACTGGGTCTACGACGGCATGGGCCGCCAGATTGCCAGCGTCGACCCCACGGGCGCGGTGACGCGCCGGGTGCTGGACGCCAATGGCAACGCGATCCAGGTCATCAGCTACGCCGTTCGCCTGGGCGCCGGGGTGCCGCGCACGGGCGAGGCCATTCTGGCTTCGTTGCAGCCCGGCGCGCTGGACCGCGCCACCACCACCGCGTTCGACGCCGCCGGCCGCGCCGTGCTGGTCATCGATGCCGAGCGGGGCGTGCAACGCAATACCTACGACGCCGCGGGCAACCTGCTGGAGTCCTATCGCTATTCCGCGCCGCTGACCGGCGCCGATCTGGCGGGCGTGGCGCCGGCCAGCCTGACGCTGGCCGCGCTGACCGCGCGCCTGCCGGCCGCCGACAGCCAGGGCCGCAGCACCCGCAGCGTCTACGGCGCCAATGGCCTGCCGGTCTACAAGATCGACGCGGCCGGTTTTGTGACGCAATTGACCTACGACACCCGGGGCAACGTCACCAGCAGCCGGCGCTATGCCAATGGCGTGCTGCTGGGCAGCACGCCGTCGGCCGCGGACGTGGCCGCCGTGCTCAGCGCGGACAACACGCGCGACCGGGTGGATACCTTCGTCTTCGACGCGGCCGGCCGCCTGCTGGGCTCGACGGACTCGCTGGGCAAGTCCGAGTCCTATGGTTACGACGGCGTGGGCAACAAGGTCCGCTTCGTCAACAAGGCCGGCAACGAGTGGACGTACGAATACGACGCCGCGGGCCGCCTGCTGGTCGAGCGTACGCCGCAGACCAGCGTGGTGGAGACCAGCTGGTCGGGCGCGGGCGACCTGGTGGTGGGCGCCACCAAGTCGATTTCCATGGTGACGCGCAACGTCTATGACGGCCTGGGCAACCTGGTGTCGCGGACCGAGGCCGACGGCCAACCCCAAGCCAAGACCACCCGCTACGTCTACGACGCCGCCGGCCGGCAGATCCGGACGATCTTCGCGCCGGTCAATGTCTATGACGCGGCGGCCGACAACCTTTTGACCAACGGCGCTTCGGGCGTGGCCGCGCGCAAGGAAGGCGCGCCGATCTCGCTGACGTCCGACGTGCTGTACGACGCCTTCGGCAACGCCGTGGCCGGCCGCGATGTGGCCGGGGCCATCAGCTACAAGGTCTACGACAAGACCGGCGCGTTGAAATACGAGGTCGACGCCGAAGGCTTTGTCACCGAATACGAACGCAATGCCCAGGGCGACGTGACGCTGCGCCTGCGCTACGCCACCAAGACGGCGCTGACCAGCCACGGTTACGCCGGCATCACCGCCGAAGCCGTGTCCGCCG
The DNA here is from genome assembly GCF_000633435.1 of Achromobacter sp. DH1f. Lineage (NCBI taxonomy): Bacteria > Pseudomonadati > Pseudomonadota > Betaproteobacteria > Burkholderiales > Alcaligenaceae > Achromobacter > Achromobacter sp. DH1f. The sequence goes on from NZ_AYMF01000006.1 coordinate 601,866, forward strand.
CCGTCAACGCCGCCGGCATCGACCACAGCGGCGACCGCGGCGTGGTGACCCAGTTCGACCGCCTGGGTCGCGCGGTCGAGACCAGCCAGTCGCAGATCTACGCCTACGATTCATCGGCCGCGGCCGGCGCGCAGTATTTCACCAGCAACAAGCTCACCCGTACGGAATACGACGCCTTTGGCCAGGTGGCGGCAGTGCGCGAGCTGGTCAACCCGGTGTCCCAGGTGTGGGCCACCACCACCCAGTACTACGACCGCGTCGGCAACATGACGGCCCGGGTCGATGCCCTGGGCTATGTCACCACCATGTCGTACGACGGCCTGGGCAACAAGACGTCGGTACGTGAATACGCCACGGCCACCAACATCTGGAACGCACAGGGCTACGGCCTGCCGGTCACGCATGCCAACGACCGCCTGACCACCTACACCTTTGACGCCCTGGGCCGCAAGGTCGCGGAAACCCGCGTCAACGTGGAATACAGCAACCAGTCCAACGGCACCGTGCAGCGCGGCGACCTGAAGACCACCTTCGGCTACGACGTCCTGGGCAACCAGACTTACGTCGCCAACCCCAACGGCGGCCGCACCTACAGCTATTACGACGCCCTGGGCCGCGTCACGGCAACCGCCGAGCCGATGCGCACCGATGCGTCGGGCAAGGCCTATGCGCCGCTGACGACCTTCCACCGCGATGCGCTGGGCAACACCGTGCTGACGATCCAGCACGCCAACGGCGCCTCGACCGTGCTGGAATCCGGCTATACGGCCGGCGCGGCCAGCAACCAGGACCGCTACAACTACGTCGGCTACGACAGCCGCGGCAACAAGATCCAGACCATCGACGCCAACGGCGCGCGTACCAATTTTTCTTACAACGCCGCCGGCCTGATGGCCAAGCAGTGGCGCGGGGTGACGGGCAACGACGGCAGCGTCAAGACCTGGTTCCAGGCCTACGAATACGACAAGCTTGGCCACCAGACGCGGGTCATCGACCCGGCGTCCACCGCCGTCCTGAAAAACGGCATCCAGACCGGCTTTTCATCGGCGCCCAAGGAATTCCGCCAGCGCGAGAAATACGTCGTCACCGGCGACAGCGCGATCAACCTGAACTGGTCGTCGCTGATCGATGCCGGCGGCGGCCTGGTGCGGGTGCAGGTGTACTACAGCACGGTCAGCACGCTCTACAGCGAAACCACCCCCACCGAAAGCGGTGGCGGCGGCGAAGGCGGCGAGGGCGGCGTGTCCACCGGCGGCACCACCATCACCTACGGCTCGGCCAGCGTGGCCACCAGCCGCACGGTGGACTTTGGCGCGGCGTCGGCCGCCTCGGGCGTGTCGATCCGCTGGAACGACTACCGTTCCCGCCAGGGCGGCATTGCCGAACTGAGCTATATCCGCATCTGGCAGCAGGATGCCGCGGGCAACTGGATCAGCAAGTGGGAAGGCAGCAACGCCCAGGCCAACGGCTCGGGCATCTTCGACGTGTCGCAACAGGAAGCCGGCTGGTCGGACACCGTCACGGAATACAACGCCTTTGGTGAAATGGTGCGCCGCGGCGTCAATGGCGGCCGCCAGGAAACCTACCAATACGACAACGCCGGCAACGTGGTTCGCACCAACGCCAAGGACGGCAAGGACCAGATCACCCTGTACAACCTGCAGGGCAACGCCACGGCCAACCTGACCAGCGGCGGCGCGGGCGGCGGCAACGTCAACGTCGCGGCCATCGGCTCGATCCAGCAGGCCGCCAATATGGGCAACCTGCGGCGCGAAGACACGGTCTACAACCTGCTGGGCAACGCGGTCAAGACGCTGGCGCCGGAACGCTCGGTGTACGAAGGCGGCGTGACCGTCAACCGCGACTTTACCGGCGCGGCGATCACCTCGTCCGCCACCCTGTACTACATTCCCAAGCCGGAAACCGGCGGCGGCTCGGAGATCGGCGAAGGCGGCAATGAAGGCGGCAATGGCCCGGTGGACCCGGGCACGCCGGCCTGGCGCGGTACCAACAGCGTGCAGCTGAGCTGGACCAGCCTGGCCAACCTGGGCGACGGCGACGTGCGCGTGGTGATGACGTACCAGAGCGCCGGCGGCACGCGCCGCAGCATTACCCAGAACTTCGCCGCGGCCTCGGCCACGTCGGGCGTCCTGATGAGTTGGGACGGCACTGCCACCAACACCACCGACGGCGGCGTGAGCCGCGTCGTGGCCATGGTGGTCTACAAGAAAGACACCAACGGCACCTGGCAGGCGGTCATCAACCAGCAGGGCACCTTTGGCAATACCGGCAACTTCATCGACATTGCCGCGCCTGTCGACCCGGGCCTGAAGGTGCGGCTGGAAATCCGCGTGCCCAACGGCGGCTGGAGCGAAGTCGGCCTGGTCAACTACGGCAATTCGCTGCGGTACGACGCCGAAGGCCTGGCCATCGGCAACTATGAATATCGCGTGTCGCAGATTGGCCGAGATGGTGTCGTCAAGGTGACCGGCAACGGCACCCTGTCGCTGACCGCACCCAGCCTGGCATCCATCGGCAGCGCCATGGGCTTCGGGGCCGTCGGCAACGATGTCTTCAGCTGGCCGTCGTTCGGGGCGGGCGTGGATGCGCAGTTCCGCTACCGCGTGCCGGGCGGCGGCTGGGTGCAGCTGCCGGTGTCGGCGCGTGCATCGGGCCACGATGGCGTGGACTGGGTCAACATGGGCCCCGGCCGCTTCGAATACGAATTGCTGCTGATCGACCGCAGCTCGGGCGCGGCCTATGCCCACGCCACCGGCTACATCGACAAATCGGCCGCCGTGCCCGACCGCTGGGTGCCGCAAGTGGGCTATCCGCCCATCACCCAGGCCCTGACGCTGGATTCCAGCAACACCGGCATTTCCTGGACCACCATCGGCGACTGGCGCGAGCTGGAAGGCACCGCCACGCTGCTGTACCGCCTGCAGGGCAGCGGTGGCGGCTGGTCATCGGTGGCCATGAACAAGGTTCCCACCACCGTGCCGTTCGGCCCGGTGGGCACGGGTGGCGGCGTCACCGAAGGCGGCAACGAGGGCGGCGAGAACGGCACCGGCTTCATGACCTATTGGGTCAAGCTGGGCACGCTGCCCGCGGGCAACTATGACTTCGACCTGGTCTACACCCGGCCGGGCTCCAGCGAACCGTACAAGCACCGCATTGGCGTCATTTCCCAGGGCGCCACCACGGGCGGTTACTACTACACCCGCTACTACAACGTCAGCGTCCCGTACCAGGTGTGGGTCCCGCCCGTGCCCGGCACGGGCGAGGGCGGCGAAGGCGGCGAGAGCGGCGGGACCCCTGGCTACTGGAGAACCGAGTACCGCACCGAGACCCGTTCCGAACAGGTCTGGGTCCCGGCGGTCACTCCGCGTCCCGGCATGTCCCAGACCACGGCCACCTACGTGCCGGGCTATACGGTGCCGGGGCGTCCCCCCGCGTATTCGCTGTCCAGCACCACCGGGTCCAACCCCAACCCGATCAGCACCAGCGTGTCGGGCTACCTGGGCGTGGCCGCCTCGTGGACGCCCGTGGGCGCCAACGGCGGCGTGCAGTCCAGCCGTCCTACCGTGGAACGCACCTTCGACCGCTGGGGCAACGTCGCCACGGTCACCGACCCGCGTTCGCCGTACTGGATCACACGCTACACCTACAACGCCAACAACCAGATCACGTCCGAAGTGCGGCCGTCGGCCGATGGCGTGGCCGGCGCCGGCCCGTCCACGACGCTGTACTACGACGCCCTGGGCAACAACGTCGCCACGCGTGACGGCAACGGCAACGTCAACGGCATCCAGTACGACGCCGGCGGCAACCGTATCGCCGAACTGCATGCCGATGGCGGCGTCTACCGCTACGGCTACAACGGCTTCGGAGAAAAGACCACCTGGGTCGATGCGCTGGGCAACACCACCAGCTACACCTACGACAAGCTCAGCCGACTGGTGCTGACGTCCAACGCGGCCGTCACCAGCTACGTCATGAGCAACGGCACGACGCTGGCGGTCACCGGCACCAAGACCGTCACCGAGAGCGTGCGCTATGACGAACTGGGCAACAAGCTCAGCTCGACCAACGGCGCGGGCGACACCGTGTACTTCCGCTACGACCTGCGCGGCAACGTCACCGGCGTGCGCAAGCCCGGCATGTCCACGGAACTGCGCACCGCCTACGACGCGCGCGGCAACAAGACCTTCGAGGCCGACGGCAACGGCAACGCCTCGACCTGGGCGTACGACTACTTCGGCCGCCTGGTCGCGCACACCGACATCGGCGGCGCCAAGTACTACTACAGCTACGACAACGCGCGCCAGCTGCTGCAGCAGACCAACACGCGTGGCCAGAACCTGAACTACACCTATGACGCCACGGGCCAGGTCACGCGCATCTACGATGCCAGCCTGGGCAAGATCACCGACTTCTCGTACGACCACGCCGGCAACAAGGTGCGCGAGCGTACGAGCCAGGGCGGGGTGGTGTACCAGAACAACATCATGGCCTACGACGCGCTGGGCCGCCTGCGAGAGGTGTCCGACGGTTACCTGCGCCAGAGCATCGACTAC